>QFNI01000005.1 GCA_003240775.1 Mesorhizobium amorphae
GGCCGTTCGTTTGGATGGGGCGTTCGAGGCGGAAGAGACCATCGTCTGCGGCCTCATCCCGGCCTTGCAGCCGCCGCCTTCCAGTCCGCTTGGGAGGAGGGGGACACCAACATCCATGCTGTCTCCTGCGCCTTGCGAGGTGGTTTTTAGTGTTGAGGCGCAGACCTCTCCGTTTCCCCTCCCCCTTGAGGGGAGGGGTAAGGGGTGGGGGTGACGGCTCCGCAGCTTCGGCTTTTCCGAGAAGCCGGCAACCCCGTGCAGCGGCGAGGATACCCCCACCCCATACCCCTCCCCTCAAGGGGGAGGGGGGCGGAGAGGAAATTGCTCAATCCTGGCCGGCCATTCGCTTGGGTCGAGGCGTTTGAGGCTGACGAGGGACGCAAACACCCACCTTCACCCTTTTTCATTCTTGTTCGGCGGTTGGGCCGGGTGGTTCGGGAGAGTGCCCTATATCGTCTGCTTCGATGAGGGGCAGGGCATGGTCGAAGGCGTGGTTCCGGGCGTGGCGCTCGAAGACGGGGGGGCACGATTTTGCGTGCGCTCGGCGGATGCGGCGCGGGTCTGGGTGTCGCTGTTTGACGCAATGGGCGAGCGGGAGACCGGGCGGCACGAGCTCGAACGCGTCGGCGCGGACCTTTTTGCGGGCACGATCGCCGGCGTGGAGGAGGGCGCGCGCTACGGGCTCCGGGCGGATGGTGAATATGCGCCCGAGCGCGGGCTCTGGTTCGATCCCGACAAGCTCTTGATCGACCCCGAGGCGACCGCGATCGACCGGCCGTTCCGCTTTGACGCGCAACTCGCCGCGCCGCGGGGCGGGGGCGACACGGCATGGCTGATGCCGAAATGCGTGGTGGAGCGCGATGCTGTGCCGCTCGAGCCGCAGGTGCCACTTTTGGGCGAGGGGGGGCTCGTCTACGAGCTTGCCGTGCGCGCCTTCACGATGCGGCATCCCGATGTGCCGGAGACCAAGCGCGGCACGGTGGCAGCACTCGCCGAGCCCGCGGTGATCGCGCATTTGAAGCGGATCGGGGTTTCCGCGGTGGAGCTGATGCCCGTCACCGCCTGGATGGACGAGCGCCACCTGCCGCCGCTGGGGTTGTCGAATGCCTGGGGCTACAATCCCGTGGCGTTTTCGGTGCTCGACCCGCGCCTCGTGCCGGGGGGGTGGAGCGAGCTGCGCGAAACGGTGGCGGCGCTGCGCGCGGAGGGCATCGGCACGGTGCTCGATGTCGTGTTCAACCACACGGCCGAAAGCGATGCGGAGGGGCCGACGCTTTCGCTGCGCGGGCTCGACCCCATGGCGAGCTTTCGCCACATGCCCGACGGGCGGCTCGTCAACGACACGGGCACGGGCAACACGCTGGCCTGCGACCATCCAGCCGTGGTCGACCTCGCGATGCGGAGCTTGCGGCGCTTCGTGCTGCAGGCGGGGGTGGACGGGTTTCGCTTCGATCTCGCGCCGATCCTGGGCCGCACGGAACGGGGGTTCGACCGGGATGCGCCGCTGCTGCGGGCGCTCCGCGAGGACCCGGTGACGGGGGGCCGCGTGCTGATCGCCGAGCCCTGGGACATCGGCCATGACGGCTACCAGCTCGGGCGCTTCGGGGCGCCGTTCGGGGAATGGAACGACCGCTTCCGCGACGACGTGCGGCGCTTCTGGCGCGGCGACCGCGATTGCGCGGGCGCGCTGGCGACCCGGCTGAGCGGGTCGTTCGACATCTTCGGAGAGGACGCGCGCACGCGCACGGTGAACTTCCTCGCCGCCCATGACGGCATGACGCTGGCCGACCTTTCCGCCTATGAGCGCAAGCACAACGAGGCGAACGGGGAAGCCAACCGCGACGGCCACGGCGAGAACCATTCGTGGAACAACGGCGTCGAGGGCGCGACCGACGACCCCGCAGTGCTGGCTGCGCGCGCGGGCGACCGGCGGGCGCTTCTCGCCACGCTTTATGCCTCGCGCGGAACGATCATGCTGACGGCCGGCGACGAATGGGGCCGCTCGCAGGGCGGCAACAACAACGCCTATGCGCAGGACAATGCGGGCTTCTGGCTCGACTGGGAGAGCCGCGACCTGGGCCTCGAAGCCTATGTGGCCGAGCTTGCCGCGTTGCGCGGGGATTTCGCGCCGCTGCGCGAGACAGCGAGGCTGGAGGAGGGCGACGTCGCCTGGCTCGACGTTTCCGGGCGCGCTCTCGAAGAGGCAGACTGGCACGACGCCGAGCGGCGGCGGCTGGCGATGGTGCTGGAAGGGGGCGAGGCGGGGCGGCTTGCCGTGTGCATCAACGGCGATCGGCGCGCGGTGCATTTCGCGCTGCCCGAGCGCGCGGGCTTCTGCTGGGAGGCCGCGGTGGGCGAGCCGCGCACGGGGCCGGACGGGGTCCTGGTGGCGGGCCGCAGCATAGGCTTTGTGCGGGAAAAGCGTGTGGGCTGACGGCGCCCTGCCTCTGGGTCAGGGTTTGCCCGGGGGCGGGGGCGTTGAAACATGCATCCGCCGTGCTAGTCTTGGTGTTCACCAAGGCCGAACAAGGAGTTCGGCCGGGATCAGCAGATGAGCCGGGACAAACCTGGCCGATCGCTTCAACGGGACTGTGCCGACATCTTTTCGATGCGGCACGAACACGGGAGTTTCTCGATGCTCAAGAGAGTGTTGCGCGCGACGGCGTTTGCCGGCGCGCTGGCCGCGGCGCATGGCGCCCTTCTGGCCTCCGCCAACGCCCAGGTGGTCTACAACCGCGGCAACGACACCGATCCGACCACGCTCGACCACCACAAGACCTCGACCGTGGCCGAAGGCAACGTGATGCGCGATCTCTACGAGGGGCTCGTGGTGCAGGATGCCAAGGCCGCGGTGATCCCGGGCGTTGCCGAGCGCTGGGACGTCTCCGAGGACGGCCTCCGCTACACCTTCCACCTGCGCGAGAACGCCAAGTGGTCGAACGGCGATCCCGTGACGGCCGGCGACTTCGTGTTCGCCTATCGCCGCGTGCAGGACCAGAAGACGGCCGCGCCCTACGCCAACATGCTCTATCCGATGGTCAACGCGGAAGCGATCAACAAGGGCGAGAAAAAGCTCGACGAGCTGGGCGTCAAGGCCGTCGACGACCGCACGCTCGAGATCACGCTGAGCCAGCCCACGCCCTATTTCCTGGAGCTGCTCACCCACCAGATCGCCTATCCCCTGCACGAGAAAAGCGTGACCGAGTTCGGCGACCGCTTCGTGCAGCCGGGCAACATGGTGACCAACGGCGCCTACATGCTGGGCTCGTTCACCCCCAACGACAAGATCGTGCTGAACAAGAACCCGAACTTCCACGATGCGGCCAACGTTCAGATCGAGACCGTGAACGTGATCCCCTTCGAGGACCGCTCGGCCTGCCTGCGCCGCTTCGAGGCGGGCGAGGTGCAGTCCTGCTCGGACCTGCCCTATGAGCAGCTTTCCTACATGCGCGAGAAGCTAGGCGACCAGGTTCACGTGGCGCCCTATCTCGGCACCTATTACCTGCCGGTGAAGGTGAACAAGGAGAAGTTCAAGGACGTGCGCGTGCGCCAGGCCATCTCCATGGCCATCGACCGCGACTTCATCGCCAACGAGATCTGGAACGGCGGCATGCTGCCGGGCTATTCCATGGTGCCGCCGGGCATCGGCAACTACGACGAGCCGGTGTTTCTGCCCTACAAGGACACCGACCTTCTCGACCGCGAGGACGAGGCGAAGAAGCTGCTCGAGGAGGCGGGTGTCGCGCCGGGCTCGCTGAGCGTGGAACTGCGCTACAACACCTCCGAGAACCACAAGAACACGATGACGGCCGTTGCCGACATGCTGAAGAACATCGGCATCACCACGACGCTCTTCGAAATGGAGGGCACCGGCTATTTCGACTACATGAAGAACGACGGCGACTTCGACATCACGCGCGCCGGCTGGATCGGAGATTATTCCGACCCGCAGAACTTCCTGTTCCTGTTCGAGAGCCAGAACCTCGGCTTCAACTACCCGCGCTGGTCGAACGCCGAATACGACGCGGCGATGAAGAAGGCGGGGGAGACGGGGGACCTCAAGGAGCGTTCCGCCATCCTGCGGCAGGCGGAGGAGATCTTCCTGCGCGAGGTGCCGGCCATTCCGATCATGTATTACGGGTCAGGCGCGCTGGTGTCTTCCAAGCTCAAGGGCTGGGAGGACAATGTGATGAACGTGCACGGCACGCGGTTCATGCGGCTGGAGCAGTAGGGTCGCGGGGGCTGTTGCCGGCGCTCCGGTTCTCCTCGACGAGAGGGGATCGAGGAGAGGGCGTCAGTGCCGACATGCCGGCAGCGCATCACCCACGATCTGCAGCGCGGTGGCGGGGTTACCCCCACCCCATACCCCCTGCTCTTCGCATGGCTCATCGCGTTCGATGCTCAAGAAGCCACCTCTGTGGCTTCTTGCCGGCCTGGCGGCCGTCGCCTCTCACCCCCTCAAGGGGGAGGGGGCGTCGGCGTGGGTGCCTTGATGTTTGGTGTCGGACACTGGGTCAGGTGCCGGCCGATCATCGCTTGAGTGTTTCCGTAGCCGTCCCCCTCCCCCTTGAGGGGAGGGGTATGGGGTGGGGGTAGCCTTGCCGACACGCATTCCCTCGCAATCCATCACCCGCGCCCGACGTCTGCGCCATGCGATGACGGATGGCGAGTGGCGGCTTTGGGGGGAGCTCAAGACGTATCGGGCGCTCTACGGGATTCACTTTCGCAAGCAGGTGCCGGTCGGGCCGTTCGTGGTGGATTTCGCGGCGCACGGGAAGAAGCTCGTGATCGAGGTGGATGGAGAGTTCCATGCCGAGCCCGAGCGGGCGGCGCGGGACGGGCGACGGGATGCTTGGCTGGGGGAGCGGGGGTATCGGGTGGTGCGGTTGAGGACGGGGGAGCTGGACGAGGCGTTCGACGGATGCGTGGAAGAGATCTTGCGGGCTTTGGGAGTGGTGGGGTGATGTCGAGCCAGGTTCTGGGGCGTCACTCCCACCCCGCGCCATCGATCAGGGGTTCGTCTTGGCCCCTGACCTCTCCGATTCCCCTCCCCCTTGAGGGGAGGGGTAAGGGGTGGGGGTATCGGCGCCGCGGGGCTGAGGTGGCCGATTGCGGAAACGGGTGTGGGGTGGAGATGTCACCCCCACCCCATACCCCTCCCCTCAGGGGGGAGGGGGGCGGGAAGGGAAGCGCCTTGTGCTTCACCGCCTCTCTTGAACCAATCCTCGAACCAGCCCTCGGGGGCATCCGATGATCCCCTACGTTCTTCGCCGCCTGCTGGGCGCGGTGCCGACGCTGCTGGTGATCGTGACCGTCGCCTTCTTCATGATGCGGATAGCGCCGGGCGGGCCGTTCGATCTGGAGCGGCCGCTCAATCCCGACATCATGGAAAACATCAACCGGGCCTACAACTTGGACAAGCCCCTGTGGCAGCAATACCTGCTCTATGTCGGCGGGCTGCTGCAGGGCGATCTCGGGCCGTCTTTCACGCGGCGCGACTTCTCGGTGGTGGACCTCTTCCGCACGGGGTTGCCCGTCTCGATCCAGATCGGCGGCATGGCGATCGGGCTGGCGCTCGTGCTCGGCACGGCACTGGGCGCGATCGCGGCCCTGCGCCAGAACACCTGGGCCGATTATCTCGTGGTGGGCACGGCGACCTTCGGCATCACCATCCCGACCTTCGTGATAGCGCCCCTCCTGAGCCTCGTCTTCGGCGTGTGGATGGGCTGGCTGCCGGCAGGGGGCTGGGGGGACGGCTCATTCCGCAACAAGATCCTGCCGGTGGCGACACTCGCGCTGCCCCAGATCGCCATCGTGGCGCGGCTGACGCGGGGGGCGACCATCGAGGCGCTTCGCGCGAACCATGTGCGCACCGCGCGCGCCTACGGACTGCCGGCGTGGAACGTGCTGGTGGTGCATACGCTCAGGGCCGCGATCCTGCCGGTGGTCTCCTATCTCGGGCCGACGGCGGCGGCGCTCCTGACGGGCTCGGTGGTGGTGGAGACCATCTTCGGCATTCCCGGCATCGGGCGCTATTTCGTGCAAGGGGCGCTCGGGCGCGACTACACGCTGGTGATGGGCACGGTGGTGGTGATCGCGGTCTTCACGGTGGTGTTCAACCTCATCGTCGACGTGCTCTACGCCCTTCTCGATCCGCGGGTGCGCTATGACTGACCGCCTTGTCATCGACCCCGCGGAAACGGTGGCCGGCGGCGACATGCCCGTCCAGGGGCGCTCGCTCTGGCAGGACGCCTGGCGGCGGCTCAAGCGCAACCGGGCGGCCGTCGCGAGCGCCGCCGTGCTTTTCGTGCTGGCACTTCTCGGCATCTTCGGGCCGATGCTCGCGACCCACCCCTACGACCGCATCTACCCGCAATATGTGCGCACGCCCGCTTCGCTCGAAGCCTACCCCAAGGAGGACGCCATCGTGCCGGCCTTCGAGCAGGCCATGGCGCGCACCCGCGTGTCCACCGGGCCGGTGGAGGTGGATGGCTCGACGGTGAGGATGCCGATCTCCGACGACGACGCGCTCGACCCCCGCATCACGCGCTATGTGGACCGCTCCGACCTGTTCGGGAACGCCCGCATCGAGGACTTGAGCGCGGACGGGCGCTCGGGCGTGATGGCGGCCGACGTGAACCGCGTGCGCTTCGTGTTCGGCACCGATTCCAACGGGCGCGACATGCTTTCGCGCATTCTGATCGGGGTTCGCATCAGCCTCGCCATCGGCGTGCTCGCATCCGCCATGGCGCTGCTGCTCGGCGTCACGTACGGCGCGGTGTCGGGCTATCTGGGGGGCAGGGTGGACGGCGTGATGATGCGCGTGGTGGACGTGCTCTATTCGCTGCCCTTCATCTTCTTCGTGATCCTGCTGGTCGTGTTCTTCGGGCGAAGTTTCGTGCTGATCTTCATCGCCATCGGCTGCACCGAATGGCTCGACATGGCCCGCATCGTGCGGGGGCAGACGCTGTCCATCAAGCGGCAGGAATATGTGCAGGCGGCCGAGGCGCTGGGCGCGACGCCCACGGGCATCCTCAAGCGCCACGTGATCCCCAACACGCTGGGGCCGGTGGTGGTCTATGTGACGCTGCTCGTGCCCAAGGCCATCCTGCTCGAAAGCCTGCTGTCGTTTCTGGGGCTCGGCGTGCAGGCGCCGCTGACGAGCCTGGGGCTGTTGATCTCGGAAGGGGCGGCCAATATCGGCGGCGCGACCTGGCTCCTGATCTTTCCGGCGGTGACGCTGACCGCCATCCTGTTCGCGCTCAACTTCCTGGGCGACGGCCTGCGCGACGCGCTCGACCCGAAGGACCGCTGAGATGGCCGGCATTCCCCCCGAGCCCGGCAATCCCCCACGGAACCAGCCGATCCTTTCGGTTCGCGGGCTGTCCGTCGAGTTCCGCACCGATGATGGGCCCGTGCATGCCGTGCGCGGCATCGACCTCGATGTGGGGCCGGGCGAGACGCTGGCGCTGGTGGGCGAATCGGGCTCCGGCAAGAGCCAGGCGATGATGGCCGTCATGGGCCTGCTCGCCGGCAACGGCCGGGCGGGGGGCTCGGCGCGCTATCGCGACACCGAGCTCGTCGGCCTGCCAGAGCGCCAGCTCAACCGCATCCGCGGCAGCAAGATCACCATGATCTTCCAGGAGCCGATGACCTCGCTCGACCCGCTTTATCGGATCGGGCGGCAGATGGCGGAGCCGCTGATCCACCACCAGGGCATCAGCGCGCGGGAGGCGCGGCCGCGCGTGCTCGAACTGCTCAGGCTCGTGGGCATTCCCGACCCCGAGCGGCGCATCGACAGCTATCCGCACGAGCTTTCGGGCGGCCAGCGCCAGCGCGTGATGATCGGCATGGCGCTCGCCAACGACCCCGACATCCTGATCGCCGACGAGCCGACCACGGCGCTCGACGTCACGATCCAGGCGCAGATCCTGTCGCTCTTGGCCGACCTCCAGAAGCGGCTGGGCATGGCCATCGTGTTCATCACGCACGATCTCGGCATCGTGCGACGCTTCGCCGACCGCGTGGCCGTGATGCGGGCGGGCGCGGTGGTGGAGGCGGGGCGGACGGAGGCGATCTTCGCGGACGCCCGCCACCCCTACACGCGGATGCTGCTGGCGGCCGAGCCGGACGGGCGCAAGGAGGCGGTGCCCGAGGGCGAGGCGCCGCTTCTCGAAGGGCGCAACGTCAACGTGTCCTTCAGGCTGGGCGGCGGCTTCCTGGAAGGGCCCGCGCACGAATTGCGCGCGGTGCAGGACGTTTCGCTGAGGCTCGCGCGCGGGCAGACCATCGGCATCGTGGGGGAATCGGGCTCGGGCAAGTCGACGCTCGGGCGCGCGCTGTTGCGCCTGCTGCCCTCGCAAGGGGCCATCCGCTATGCGGGCCGCGACATCGCACACGCCGACCGCGAGGCGATGCGGCCCCTGCGGCGCGGGCTCCAGATGGTGTTCCAGGACCCGTTCGGCTCGCTTTCGCCGCGCATGACGGTGGGCCAGATCGTGACCGAGGGGCTGCTCGTGCACGAGCCCGGCCTTTCCCGCACGGAGCGCGACCGCCGCGCGGGCGAGGCGCTGCGCGAGGTGGGGCTCGAGCCGTCCTTGCGCAACCGCTATCCGCACGAGTTCTCCGGCGGCCAGCGCCAGCGCATCGCGATCGCGCGGGCGATGATCCTGAAGCCGCGCGTCGTGGTGCTGGACGAGCCGACATCCGCGCTCGACCGCTCGGTGCAGAAGCAGATCGTGGAGCTGTTGCGCCGCCTGCAGCGCGAGAACGACCTGGCCTATCTCTTCATCAGCCACGACCTCGCCGTGGTGCGCGCGGTGGCCGACTACGTGATCGTGATGCGGGGAGGGCGGATCGTGGAGGAGGGGGGAACGGAGGAGATCTTCGCAGCACCTCGGGAAGACTACACCAAGGCGCTGATGGCGGCGGCCGTCGAGCAGAAGCCGTTCCGCACGGCTGCTGCCTGACGGGGGCCGGCTCAGATGTGGGTGAGCAGGCCCATCAGGAGCACGCCCGAGACGAAAGACAGGCCGAGCGCGCCGATCATGTTCAAAACGAAGCGGTTGGCGACGTCGGTGGGGCGGCGTCCTGTTTTGAAATGAGACATTTGTCACTCCTTGCGGGGTTTCGCAAAGGGAGTGGCAAGAAGCGCGCCAGCGGCGGGCGGGGCAGACCGGTCAGGAGGCCGGGCGGCCGAGGATGCGGCGAAGCGCGAGGGCTGCGATGACGCCCATGCCGCCGCCGACGGCTTTCACGACGAAATCCCACACCCGCGCATGGCGGCTGGGCGAGATCCACTGGGCGACCTCGAGCAGGAATGCCGCGAGCACGACCGCTGCGAGCACCACGAGCACCCGGCGCGGAAACGCCAGCGCAAACAGCATGCCGATGGCGCCAAAGGCCGCCGCCCGCTCGAGCGACACCGGCCCGAGCCTCGGGCGCAGGCCGATCGGCGCAATTGTCGAAAAGGCGACGAAGGCCAGCACGACGAGGCCGAGCACGAGCGCCAGCCGCCGCAGCGGGTGGCCGGTTGGCGGCGGGCTCATGCGGCACTCATGCCGCCATCGCGGGCGCCCGACATCGCGCCACGGGGGCCGCTGGCATGGAGAAGGAGAAACATGGTCGAGGAGCCCGCGCTTGACGCGACCATCCGCCCGACGCCCGCCCCTCCCTCCCTCGCACACCCCGCGCCCAAATGCACCCGTGCGGTGTGGGGCATGGCCCCGTCCGGCGAGCGCCGGTCAACCACAGTTTCGCGGATCGTCTCTTCGGAGATAGACGGTGAAGCCCTCGAATTGGCCGGCCGTGCGGAAGTTCTCGTTGACGTAGTCATGCACGAGGCGGTGGGTGTCGACCGGATTCCGTTCCGGCAGGCCATCATAGGCGAAGGATTCGAGCCAGAGGATCAGAGGGGTCCGGTCCCGTTCGAAAGAGGCGACGATGCTTCTCTGGAACGCTTCGGATGAGAAATAACCCGGCCCGACGCCGTGCGTCCCACCGCCCGCCACGCGATCGGAGAAATAGGTGATCATCGGAAAATACGGGAAAACCTGCACCCGCTCGTCAGCTCGGAGGCAAGACGCGATGTAGTTCGCGAGCGTAGCGTGGGAGGGCGCTGCACCCGAAGCGGTGATCCTTTCAAGCAGGGCCGCCTTGGGGAGCCATGCATCCTGAAGGTTCTGGACGATGCCCGCCACGGTGTGTCTCTGGAAGTGCTGGAAATTCGCCAGCAGCAAAAGCGTGAAGGCGACCGAGACCAGGGCACCCAATGCTGCGAGCGGACGCGCAGGCCGGTGTGCCACGGCGCAGCGCCACAGCACCGAAAGAAGCAACAGGCTGGGTGCGCCTCCCTGCAGGAGGTGGCCGATATCGGCGCGGTGGGCGCTTTGCAGCAGGCAGAGAGCGGCAAGGGAGGTGGTCACGACGCCGACCTTGAACTCCGCTCCCGGCAAGACCCCACGGCTTGTCGCCAGTGCCATGGCGGACAGCACGGGCAGCATGTACCAGCCGAGATAGATCGCCGATGCCGCGCCGGACCAATGAAGGAGGGGGTGCGGCAAGGAGAGGCCTTCGGCGATCGACGCGCTCCCTGCGGTCACGGTCATGAGGTATTCGCCGAGCGTCCCATATGCCGTCAGCAGCACTCCCCATGGAACGGCGAGCATCGCCGCGCCAAGAGCGAACCAGAACACCTGGTCGCGGATCGAGATCCTGTTCTCCTTCAGCATCAGGCAGGCTGCGAGCGTTGCCGCGAGAAAGCTGTATGCGCCGTAATCGTGCCGGAAGAGGGTGGCGACGGCGACGCTGAGGCCGACGCAGAACGCGCTCGGCTTGCTTGCCGATCTGATGTGCCAGGCCGTCACGATGATCGTCGCGGCGGGAACCAGGACAGTGAAGTTCTTGTAGTATCGCGGGATGCAGAGGAGCGCGATGATCAGCACCGCGAAGGCGCATATCTGCGAGCCCGACATCCGAAGCGCGAACCGGTACATCAGATAGTAGGCCGCAGCGTAGCCCAGCGCGGCATAGATCACTTCCGTTGCCGTCCGGTCCCCCAGCGCGGCGATGAGCAGCGCCCGGATCTCGTACGACAAGGGCCCATAAGACGACAGGAAGTTCAGTTGGGGGTGCTCGCCGACGTGCAGAATCTGAAGCGCTCCCTGCAGAAACGTTCCGCCGTCGGGATCGATCAGGAAATAGTGCGCGGCAGGTGTGAGATAGATCAGGAAGAGGACCGGCAGCAGGAAGGCCAGCACGCTCGGAAGGATCGGGGCCTCGACGATCTCGTGCCGCGGCTGCTTTGCGGAGGGATGGGTCATCGGACGCTCAAGGGTTGGGCGGTCGTGTTCCAAGAAACGTTCGACAAGCAGGCCCCGATGGAAACTGCGAGATGTCCGTCATTCCCGCACGCCCTGCATGACCATTCCTGCCCGCGGCTGACGAGAGCTTCGCAAAACCCGATGTCGGTTCGCAGAACAGACGCCGCGACACGCAGCCTCCCGTCGGCCCCCTTTGCATCTGAAGGGCGTGGACCACGGCTATCAAAGCCGGGAAAGGCTGCATTTGCGGGAAACCAACTGGTCGGAGTGGCAGGATTTGAACCTGCGACCCCGTCGTCCCGAACGACGTGCGCTACCAGACTGCGCTACACTCCGCGACCAGGTGGCGGGCTTATAACGGAGGCGGCGGGGGGCCGCAAGCGTGGGTGGGGGTGGTTTTTCAGTAGGGCGAGGCGACGTCTCCGGTTTCCACGTAGACGGACTTCACCTGCGAGTAGTGGGACAGGGCGGCGAGCGCGTTCTCGCGGCCGATGCCCGACTGCTTGACGCCGCCGAAGGGGATCTCGACGGGGGTGAGGTTGTAGGCGTTGATCCAGCAGGTGCCGGCCTGCAGATCGCCCACCACGCGGTGGCCGCGGGCGAGATCGCGGGTGAAGACGCCGGCCGCCAGGCCGAACTCCGTGTCGTTGGCGCGCGCCACCACCTCGTCCTCGTCGCGGAAGCGAAGGATGCTCATCACGGGGCCGAAGATCTCCTCGCGCGCGATGCGCATGGTGTCTTCGACATCCGTGAAGACGGTGGGCTCGATGAAGAAGCCGCGCTCGAAGCCCTGCAGCGACGGGGTGTTGCCGCCGGTGGCGAGCGTCGCGCCCTCTTCGCGGCCGACCCGGATGTGGTCGAGCACCTTGCGGCGCTGGGCGTCCGAGACGAGGGGGCCCATCTGGGTCTCGGGATCGAGGGGATCGCCGATGCGGATGGCCTTGGTGCGCGCGACCAGGCGCTCCACGAAGCGGTCGTGGATGGCATCCTGGACGAAGACGCGGGTGCCGTTGGAGCAGACCTGGCCGGTGGAATAGAAGTTGCCGAGCATGGCGCCGCCGACCGCGTTCTCGAGATCGGCGTCGTCGAAGACGATCAGGGGGGACTTGCCGCCGAGCTCCATCGTCGCGTGCTTCATGTGCGAGCCCGCCAGCGCCATCACCTTGCGGCCGGTGGGAACGGAGCCCGTCAGCGACACCTTGTCGACGAGGGGGTGGGAAACGAGTGCCGTGCCCACATCGCCCAGGCCCTGGACCACGTTGAAGAGGCCCGGGGGCAGGCCCGCCTCGATGTAGACCTCGGCAAGCTTGAGAGCGGAGAGCGGCGTGGTCTCGGACGGCTTGAAGACCATCGCGTTGCCCATGGCGAGGGCTGGCGCCGACTTCCAGCCGGCGACCTGGATCGGGTAGTTCCAGGCGCCGATGCCCACGCAGACGCCGAGCGCCTCGCGGCGGGTATAGGCGAACGGGCCGCCGAGGTCGTGGTAGTCGCCGGTGAAGGAGGCGACAGCGCCGCCCAAGAATTCCAGCGCGTCGGCGGCGGATGCCGCATCCGCCACCAGCGTTTCCTGGATGGGCTTGCCGGTGTCGAGCGTTTCGAGGCGCGCGAGTTCCTCGTTGCGGGCGCGAAGGATGTCGGCTGCGCGGCGCAGCACGCGGCCGCGCTCGACGGGCTTCAGCCTGGCCCAGGCCTTTTGCGCCTCGCGCGCGGATTCGACGGCCAGTTCCACGATGTTGGGCGTGGCCGCGTGAACCCGCGCGATCTCCTCGCCCGTGGCGGGGTGGATCACGGGAATGGGGGCGCCTTGGCGGTCTTCGAGATAGGCGCCGTTGATGAAATGCGAGGCCTGGGGCTGAGCGTTCATGGGGTGCCTAGTTGCCTTGGACGGAGATGCCTTGATCGTTGACGCGGATTTCGATGCCGTCGGGCTGGGATTCCTGGCGGTAGACATAGATGCCGAGGCCGACGACGGCGACGATGAGGGCGCCGAGAAGGAGGTAGAGGGTGTTGCGGGGCATGGGAAGGCTCTGGGGGGTGGATGGGAGAGATCGGGAGTGGAGTGGGGAGTTCTCCGGTTTCCCCTCCCCCTTGAGGGGAGGGGTGAGGGGTGGGGGTGAACTGAATGATCGGATGAGCGGTGGAAAGGTTTACCCCCACCCCATACCCCTCCCCTCAAGGGGGAGGGGGCGGAGAGGTTTGAGTCTGGGATTGGTCGGCTTTCGCTTGGCTTGGGCGTTCGAGGCTCGAGAAGCTATCCCTGGGTTCTCACCCCGCAACGAGTTTGGGCGACCTCGGCGTAGGCACCCTGGGAAGGACGATCCTATCTAGCGGTCGGAGGTTTCCCAGCGCGGGTTGATCCAGGGTTCCTGGTTGGAGCGGGCCAAGGGCTGGCGGCCGAGGATGTGGTCGGCGGCTTTTTCGCCGGTCATGATGGAGGGGCCGTTGAGGTTGCCGTTGGTGATGCGGGGGAAGATCGAGGAATCGGCGACGCGGAGGTTTTCCACGCCGATCACGCGGGTTTGGGGGTCGACCACGGCGTCCCTGTCGTCGGCCGCGCCCATGCGGCAGGTGCCGCAGGGGTGGTAAGCGCTTTCGGCGTGGTGGCGGACGAAGGCGTCGAGCGCCTCGTCGCTTTCGATATCCGCGCCCGGCGAAAGCTCGCGCCCGCGATAGGGGGCGAAGGCGTCTTGGCCGAAGATCTCGCGGGTGAGGCGGATGCAGTGGCGGAAGTCGCGCCAGTCGTCGGGGTGGCTCATGTAGTTGAAGCGGATCAGCGGCTTGTCGCGCGCATCGGGCGAGCGCAGCGAGACCGAACCGCGCGACTTCGAGCGCATCGGGCCGACATGGGCCTGGAAGCCCGGCACTTCGGCTGCCGCCTTGCCGTCGTAGCGCACGGCCGCGGGCAGGAAGTGATACTGGATGTCGGGGTAGTCGACCCCCGCGCCCGAGCGCAGGAAGGCAGCCGCCTCGAAATGGTTGGTGGCGCCGAGACCAGACTTGAAGGCCAGCCATTCCGCGCCGATCAGCGCCTTGGACACGGGGTTGAGCACTGAGTGGAGCGTGTCCACGTCGCGCGCTTCCTGCTGGATGTAGAGTTCCAGGTGGTCCTGCAGGTTCTGGCCGACGCCCGGGCGGTCGGCGAGAACTGCGATGCCGTTCTGCTTGAGGTGTTCGGCCGGGCCGATGCCCGACAGCATCAGGAGCTTGGGCGAGTTGATCGAGGAGGCTGCGAGCACGACCTCGCGTTTTGCTTGAACGGCTTGAATCCGATTCTGAGCTTCGAACTCGACACCCGTCGCGCGGGTGCCGTCAAACAGCACGCGGCGGGCGAGCCCGCGCACCACGCGCACATTGCCGCGCTTCATGGCGGGCCGCAGATAGGCGTTGGCGGCCGACCAGCGGCGGCCCTCGTGGATGGTCTGCTCCATGGCGCCGAAGCCTTCCTGCTTCTCGCCGTTGTAATCCTCGGTCAGTTCGAAGCCGGCTTGCGCGCCCGCCTCGATGAAGGCCTGGTAGAGCGGGTTGCGCCGCAGCCCGCGTTGGACGTGGAGCGGGCCGTCCGTGCCGCGCCAGCCCGCCTGGCCGCCATGGCTCGTTTCCATGCGCTTGAAATAGGGCAGCACGTCCGCATAGGCCCAGCCGCGCGCGCCTGATTCCTCCCAGTGGTCGAAGTCGCGCGCATGGCCGCGCACATAGACCATGCCGTTGATGGAGGACGAGCCGCCGAGCACCTTTCCGCGCGGGGTGGCGAGCTTGCGGTCGGCGAGGTGGGGCTCGGGCTCGGTGGAAAAGCCCCAGTCATAGGTCGCCATGTTCATGGGAAACGAGAGCGCCGAGGGCATCTGGATCAGCGGGCCGTAATCGGTGCCGCCATATTCCAGCACGATCACCGAGTTCCTGCCGTCCTCGCCCAGGCGGTAGGCGAGGGCCGAGCCGGCCGAGCCCGATCCGACGATCACGTAATCGGCTTCAAGCATCGGAGATGTGCCTTGCGAAGTCGGAGAAGGAAACGTTGCCGCCCGAAAGAACGACGAGAACGGATTTGCCGGCGATGTCGAACGGGCCTTCGAGGAGCGCTGCGAGCGAGGCCGCGCCCGAGGGTTCGAGCACGAGCTTGAGGCGCTCGAAGGCGAGCTTCATGGCGCGGCGCACGGCGGCGTCGGAAACGGTCGCGGGCTCGACGCCCGTGGCCCGGGAAACCGGAAAGGTGTGGACGCCCGGACGGCGCGCCATCAGCCCATCGCAGATGGAAGGCTCGCCGAGGGGAACCGTGATGGGCTCGCCCGCCTGGAGCGAGCGCCCCATGCCGTCGAAGCGCTCGGGCTCGACGCCGATCACGCGGGTTTGCGGGGACCGGTGGTGGAAGGCGAGCGAGACGCCGCCGATCAGCCCGCCGCCGCCCGCCGGGCAGAAGACGAGATCGGCGCGGGCGCCGAGCGCTTCCAGCTGGTCGAGTGCTTCGAGCCCCACGCCGGCCTGGCCGGCGACGATCTCGGGATCGTCGAAGGGGTGGAGGAGGACGAGGTTTTCTTCGGCCGCGATCGCGCGGGCGCGCTCGGACGCGACCTCCTCGCGGGGGCGGTCGCCGTGCTCGCTCAGGACCACGCGCGCGCCGAAGCCTGCCGTCGCATCGCGCTTGGCGGCGGGCGCATCCACCGGCATCACGAGGGTGACGGGGATGCCGAGCTTCTGGCCGGCGGCGGCCAGGCCTTGCGCGAAATTGCCCGAGGAATAGGCGACCGCGCCGCGCTTGCGCTCGTCTTCCGACAGGAGCGAAAGCCGCCACAGGGCGCCGCGCACCTTGAACGAGCCCGACCATTGCAGGTTCTCGGCCTTGGCGAAGGCCTGGGCCGCACCCGACAGCCCGGCGAGCGCGGGGGAGCGCAGGAGCGGCGTGAGCTGGGTGGCGCGGCGGGTTTCGGCATAGGCGCGGCAGAGATGGGCGAGGCTGGGCGTCATCGGCCCCTCGGGAAGCGTTTCTGGTCTTCCAGGATGTCGAGGTTCATGTGGTTGCGCATGAAGCGCTCGGAAGCCTGGCGGAGGGGCTGGAAATCCCAAGGGTAATAGGCGCCGTTGCGGAGCGCGGGATAGACCACCCAGCGCCGCGCCTGGCTTTCGCGCACGGCGGCGTCGAAGGCTTCCATGTTCCAGCGTTGGGCTGCGCGGGCTTGGAACGCGCGCAGCGTCTCGGCATGGGCGGGGTCCGTCGCGAGGTTCACCCGCTCCAGCGGATCCGATTCGAGATCAAAGAGTTGCGGGGGGTCGATCGGGCAGTGGACGAACTTCCAGCGGCCGTCGCGGATGGCGACCATCGGCGCTTCCGTGCCTTCGGCGGCGTATTCCATGAGAACGGGTGTTCCGTCCGCCTCGCCGCGCGCGAGCGGCAGGAGCGAGCGGCCGTCCGTCCAGGGCGCGATGGCCGTGGTGTCGATGCCTGCCAGGTCGCAGAGCGTGGGGCAGATGTCGAGGTTGGAAACGGGGGCGGGGACGAGGCCCGGGGGAACGCCTGGTGCCGCCAGCATCAGGGGCACGCGCACCGAGCCCTCGAAGAAGCACATCTTGAACCACAGGCCGCGCTCGCCCAGCATGTCGCCGTGGTCGGAGCAGAACAGGACCGCGGTGTTGTCGCGCTGCCCCGTGCGCTCGAGCACGGAAAGGAGCTCGCCCACGCGGTCGTCGATATAGGAGATCGAGGCGAAGTAGCCGCGCCGCGCGCGCCGCACCTGTTCAGGCGTGATGGCGTAGCTCGGATAGTCGCTCGCCTTGTAGAGGCGCCGGGAGTGGGGGTCCTGTTCCTCGAAGGGGATGAACTCCACCTCCGGGTCGAGTGCTGGGCAGTCTTCGTAGAGGTCCCAATGTTCTTTGCGCGCGACATAGGGGTCGTGCGGGTGGGTGAAGGAGACGGTGAGGCACCAGGGGGAGGCGTTCTCGTCGTCTGAGGTGCGGGCGTATTCGAAGAGCTTCTGGGCGGCGAGAAAGGCCACCTCGTCGTCGTATTCGAGCTGGTTGGTGATCTCGGCCGCGCCCGCGCCCGCGACCGAGCCGAGATTGTGGTACCACCAGTCGATGCGCTCGCCGGGCTTGCGGTAGTCGGGCGTCCAGCCGAAATCGGCGGGGTAGATGTCGGTGGTGAGCCGCTCCTCGAAGCCGTGGAGCTGGTCGGGGCCGACGAAGTGCATCTTGCCCGACAGGCAGGTGCGGTAGCCGCTGGCGCGCAGATGGTGGGCGAAGGTGGGGATCGAGGACGGGAATTCCGCCGCGTTGTCGTAGACGCCGGTGCGCGAGGGGAGCTGGCCGCTCATGAAGGCCGCGCGCGCGGGCGCGCAAAGGGGGGATGCGGTGTAGCAGTTGGAAAAGCGCGCCGAGCGCTGGCTGAGCTTGCGCAGGTGCGGCACGTGGAGAAAGGGCGCCGGCCCGTCCGGCCAGAAGGTGCCGTTGAGCTGATCGACCATGACGATCAGGATGTTGGGCAGGATGTTGGGGCGCTGGGTCATGGGCGGGATGCGGCCTGGGCGAGCTTGGCCTGGATGGCGTCTTCCACGAGGGCGATGGCACTGGCCGACTGGGGCAGGCCGTCTTTCAGCGCGCGGCGGATATAGAGCCCGTCGATCAGGGCGGCGGTGGCCTCGGAGGCGCGCTCGGCCTCGGCTGGGGGCAGCAGCGGGCGGAAGCCGCTCAACAGGTTGGAATGCAGGCGGCGCGCATAGACGCGCAGGAGCCGGCGCAGCCGCGCGGATTTCTGCGCCTCCACGTAGAAGGCGAGCCAGGCCGCGACGATCTCCGGCCGGAACTGCGTGACCGAGAAGTTGACGGCGACGATGGCCGAAAGCCGCCCCCGCGGCGTGCGCGCCCGCGCGAGTGCTGCGCGCGCATCCCGCCCGAGATCGGCCAGCAGGTGGCGCATGGTGGCGAAGAGCAGGTCTTCCTTGGCGCCGAAATAGTGGTGCGCGAGCGCCGACGACACGCCCGCGCGCCCCGCGATCTCGGACATGGTGACATCGAGCGTGCCGCGCTCGCCGATGGCGGCGATGGCCGCGTTGATGAGCGCGCGCCGCCGCGCGGGTTCGATGGGTGTGCGGGACAAGACGCCTCCTGCCGCGATTGGCTGTTGACTGATCAGTCAATCAAACCGGGCGGAAAGGCAAGATGTTTGGGTGGGGGAGGGGAGAACCTTCAGTGCATCAATGGCCTATCCGAAGTCGGGCGCTTCGTTTCTCAGGGCAACTCGATGTTGCACTGCCGTCGCCATTCATCGGGTATCACATGGGGTGCGACCCCAGCCGGCAGATCGTAGAACTCCATCCTGCGATAGCTCCAAGCGAGCGGGGAGCAGTTCTTGAGTGCCGCTGCATGGAGAAAGAACTGATACTCTCTCGGCACTTCGCGCACCGAGCGAAAGAACGAATGTTGGACGACGGCATCCACATCGGACTTGGCTATCAGTCTTCGACGCTCGACCTCGACGTAGAAGCCGACAAAGACCAATGCGAGGATCACGGAAAAGACAGCGAAGGCAGCGGGTCGAAGGATCGGCGGAACAAATCTCTTCATCGGCTGGAAAAACACGGACGAACCCGCCGCGACCCCGAGCAGTGCGACGAACTGCCAAGCCGGCACCCCAAGCCGGCCGTTCAACACGAAGGCAAAGTTCAGCAGTGCAAAAGGGTCGCTAAACAGGACCAAGCTGACGAAGAGCAGAGCTTTGGCTGCGATGACGATGGAGACAAATATGTTCATGCGACATGGATATCACATCACGGCATCTGCCATCGGGCAGATGCCCCAAAACGGCTCAGCCGCTATAGGCGTAGATCACGCGCAGCTCGTCGGGACCAACGATGATCAGGCCGACCCAGGCGTAGGCATGGGGAATGCCCGCCGTGAACGAAGCTCTATTCACCATCGCCTCCCACGGCGTCTCCGGAAGAACTGAAAAACCGGATCGGTTGAGGTAATCGCCGATGCCTGGAGAGGCTCAGAACTTGTGTCCTCCGTAGCTTTCCGATCCCCAATCGTCACCGACCACCAGTGGGGTTGGCTGTTCGGGTGCGCGTTGTCCTGCTCTGGACAGCACGCCCCGCCCTTTACGCGGGGAGCCGGCGGGCCGACATTCGCGGGGGAAAGAGGAGGATGCGATGGGCGTGGCGATCGTGGGGTGGGCGCATGGCCGCTTTGGGCGGCTGGAGGGGGAGACGCTGGAAAGCCTGATCCAGGGGGTGGCGCGCGAGGCGCTCGACCATGCGGGGATCGGGGCGGACGAGGTGGGCGAGGTGGTGCTCGGGCACTTCAATGCGGGGTTCAGCCAGCAGGATTTCACGGCGAGCCTGGTGCTGGGAGCGGACGAGCGGCTGCGCTTCGTGCCGGCGACGCGGGTGGAGAACGCGTGCGCCACGGGCTCGGCCGCGGTGCGGGCGGGCGCGCGGGCGATCAAAGCGGGGCAGGCGCGCTTCGTGCTCGTGGTGGGGGCGGAGGTGATGTCGGGGGTGCCGGGGCGCGAGGTGGGGCAGAACCTCCTGCGCGCCTCATACCTGCCGGAGGACGGGGGCGTGGAAGGGGGCTTCGCCGGCGTGTTCGGGCAGGTGGCGGAAAGCTATTTCCAGCGACACGGCGACCAAAGCGACGCGCTGGCAAGGATAGCGGCCAAGAACCACCGCAACGGGGCCAAAAACCCGCTGGCGCAGATTCAGAAAGACCTGGGCTTCGCGTTCTGCCGCGCCGAAAGCGCAAAGAACCCGCGCGTGGCAGGCCCCCTCAAGCGCACGGACTGCTCGCCCGTGTCGGACGGGGCGGCGGCGCTCGTGCTGACGGACACGGGAACCGCGCTCGGGATGAGCCGCGCGGTGGCCCTCCGCGCCCAGGCGCATGTGCAGGACGTGCTGCCGCGCGGGGCGCGCGACGTGTTGCTGATGGAGGGGTGCGAGCTCGCGTGGAAGCAGGCGCTGGCGGCGGCGGGGGTGGGGCTGGGCAACCTGTCTTTCGTGGAAACGCATGACTGCTTCACCATCGCGGAGTTGCTCGAATACGAGGCGATGGGGCTTGCGCCGCGCGGGGAAGGTGGGCGCGCGGCGCTCGAAGGCTGGACGGAAATGGGCGGGATGCTGCCGGTGAACCCGTCGGGCGGGCTGAAGGCCAAGGGGCATCCGATCGGGGCCACGGGGGTGTCGATGCATGTGGTTTCCGCCATGCAGCTCGTGGGGGAGGCGGGAGAGACGCAGGTGCCCGGCGCCACGCTTGCGGGGGTGTTCAACATGGGCGGGGTGGGGGTGGCGAATTATGTTTCGGTTTTGGATCGGGTTCGGTGAGGGGTGAGAGGCGACGGCTGAAAGCCGGCAGGACGCCACAGAGGTGGCGTCTTGAGCCTCGAACGCGCCTCAAGCCATGCGAAGGGCCGGGCGGGACCGGGTGCCACTTCTCCGCCCCCCTCCCCCTTGAGGGGAGGGGTTAGGGGTGGGGGTAAAGGTGCCGCTTGGTGGACGGTCGTCGGCACGTGCGGAAGCGTCACCCCCACCCCTTACCCCTCCCCTCAAGGGGGAGGGGAAAACGGAGAGGTTTGCGCTTGGTTTTGGGCCGGCCCTTTTTGGCTCGATGCGTTCGAGGGTCGAAAGGCACCATGCCGGCTGAACGCCAGCCCGGCTTTCACGCCATCTCGCGGCTGTTCCAGAGTTCCACGCGGCCGAAGGCGGGGACCAGGATGGCGGGGCGGGCGAAGTCGATGCCGGCGACGAGACCGAGGAAGTGGAGCTCGACGCCGCTGCCCCAGCCGAGCGCAAAGCCGGCGAGGCCGTTGAGCGTGACATGCACGTCCCAGCTTTCGGGATACCAGTCGAAGGCGAGGTAGCCCGCCTCCCAGTCGCGGCCGACCGCGTTGGGCGGCATGCGCGCGCCGAGCGCGGGCACCGACTTGACGACATGGGCGACAAAGGAGTTCGAGTTGGGGCCGGGCCAGATGTGGTAGTCGCCCGACTTGGAATAGGGGTAGGAGCGGATGGCCTCTTCGACCTTGGGGATGAGCGCCTCGGCCTCGGCCCCCGTGACCGCGCGCACGATCACCGGCTCGTTGGAATACCAGCGCGCATCGGCCGGGTAGTTGTTGCGGCGCACGGGCGCGCCCCAGCCGACCTTGTCGTAGCGCACGTAAGGAGCGCTGCCGGCGGCCTTGGTCACGATCCAGGAATGAACGGAGAAGGCTCCCTTGAGGCCGCCGGTGCGCGCGGCCATCACGTAGACGGCAGCATCCCGCGCGTCTTTCTCGACCGGCAGCACGCCGCTTGCCGACCAGTCGGCCGAGCGCCAGGAATTGGGACGGTCTTGCATCATCCACCAGCCCAGCGTGGCGAGCGCGGGCAGGATGAAGACGACGAGCAGAAAAAGAGCGAGGCGCGAGGCCAGCCACATGGCGAGCGGTTCCGTTGATAGTTGCTGCGATTGCAGGGTGGGGACGGGGCTTTTATGTGGACGGTGCCGTACGGCTGGCGCTGGGCGATGTGGAGGGGATGGTGTTTCCGCGCTCGGCGGTGAAGAGCATCCAGGCGCTGCCGCTGGTGGAGGGTGGCGCGGCCGATCGCTTCGGCTTCGGAAATCGTGAGCTGGCGCTCGCCTGCGCCTCGCATTCGGGGGAGCCCGAGCACGCCGCACTTGCGGGCGCGATGCTCGAGCGCGCGGGGCTGGGCGAGGCGGCGCTCGAATGCGGCGCGCACTGGCCGCGCGAGGAGTTTGCGCGCGCGCTGGCGCGGCAAGGGCGTGAGCCCAGCCAGTTGCACAACAACTGCTCGGGCAAGCATGCGGGCTTCCTGTGCGCCTGCTGCCACGCGGGGGTGGAGCACCGCGGCTATGTGGGCGCGGATCACTGGATGCAGGAAGAGGTGCGGGGCGCGCTGGAAGCGGTGACGGGGGCACGGCACGGGGACGAGAACCGGGCGACGGACGGCTGCGCCATTCCCACCTATGCGGTGCCGCTGAAGAGCCTGGCGCTCGGCATGGCAAGGATGGGAACGGGGGTGGGGCTTTCGCCCGAGCGCGCAAAGGCCGCGCGGCGGCTGTTTGCGGCCTGCATGGCGGAGCCGTTTCTGGTGGCGGGCACGGGGCGGGCCGACACCGCGATGATGGCGGCGGCGCGGGGGCGGGTGTTCACCAAGACCGGGGCGGAAGGGGTGTTCTGCGCGAGCCTGCCCGAGCTGGGGCTGGGGGTCGCGGTGAAATGCGAGGACGGCGCGGCGCGGGCGGCGGATGCGGCCGTGGCCGGGGTGCTGGCCGGGCTGGTGGAGGGGGAGTTGCGCGGGGCGCTGGAGGGGATGGCGCGGGGGGAGCTGCGGAATTGGAACGGGGTGGTGGTGGGGGAGGTGCGGGCGGTGAGGGGGGATGGGTGAAAGCGGGCGCGGAACTATGGGGGTGAGAGGCGACGGCCGGAGGCCGGCAAGAAGCCATGGGGATGGCTTCTTGAGCCTCGAACGCCCTGAGCCATGCGAAAGGCCGGGCGGGACTGGGTGCGAACTTCTCCGGTCCCCTCGCGCTTGAGGGGGTGAGAGGCGACGGCCGGAGGCCGGCAAGAAGCCATGGGGATGGCTTCTTGAGCCTCGAACGCCCTGAGCCATGCGAAGGGCAGGGCAGGACTGGGTGCAAACCTCTCCACCCCCTCCCCCTTGAGGGGAGGGGTATGGGGTGGGGGTAAACCGTCCCGCTCAGCTGAACGATCGTCGGCATGGCGGAGACGTCACCCCCACCCCTTACCCCTCCCCTCAAGGGGGAGGGGGAAACGGAGAGGGGTGTGGGGCACTGGGTGGTGGTTTGCGGGGCTTGCGGCGCGTTGGGGGTATGGAAAGTCAGCTCCGGCGCTTTGTGCTGGTTGGGGGTCGTTGCCTTCGCAGCGGTCGAGAAGGGCGGTGGAGAGGTTGGCACCCAGTCCCGCCCGGCCCTTCGCTTGGCTCAGGGCGTTCGAGGCTCACGAAGCCACCTCTGTGGCTTCGTGACGGCCGGAGGCCGTCGCCTCTCACCCCACTCGGTTCCCCGTCACCGCCACATGATCGGGAGGGGTGCCGCCGGCGGCGAGGTCGTCGGTGGCGTGATCGGTCCAGCGGTGGCCGACGATGCCGCCGTGGCGGGGCTTGCCGATCACGTTGTTGGCGATGAGGGCGGTGCCGGCACCTTCCACGGCGGATACGCCGATGCCCCAGCCGCACTCGCGGATCACGTTGCCGGACACGCTGACATCGCGCAGGAAGGGGCCCCAGCCCAGGTTGATGCCGTAGACGGGGGCGCCTTCGATCACGTTGCCGGTGACGCTCGTGTCGGCTTCCACCGCGATGCCGATGCCGAAGCCCGCGGCGTCCGCCGGGTAGGGGCCGGTCGTCACCATGTTGCGCACAAGATTGCCCGAGACCACCGCGAGCCGGCCGCCCTCGTTGAAGTTGACCACCGAGATGCCGTTGGTGGCGCCGTCGACGATGTTGCCGGAGATCAGCGCGCCCGAGAACGCGAACTCCGAATAGATGGCGGTCTCGCCCGACTGGAGGCAGGTGTTGCCGGTGATCTGGACGTTGCCGCCGCTGTTGGAGCGGATGGCGGAAAAGGCGCAGGCCGAGACGTGGTTGCCGGAGATCACCACGTTGTCGGCGCGGAAGACGTTGATGCCGTTGCCGTTCTGGCCGGTGCCGCCGGCCAGGGCCGCGATGCGCTCGACGCGGTTGTTCGACACCACCGTGCCGTCGGAGCCGGGCGCCCAGCGGTGGACGAGGATGCCGCCGTTGCCGCAGTCGCGCACGGTGTTGGCGGTGATCGCGAGGCCCGTGCTTTCGATGGCGAAGATGCCGGCATCCGCCGCGCCCGAGACCGTGTTGCCGTGGATGGCGCCGCCGCAGCCTTCCGCCAGGATGCCGTGGCGGCCCGAGCCGAGCACGGTGCAGCCTTCGATCGCAATGTTGGGCACGCGGCGCAGCTCGATCAAGGCCTGGGCGGGATCGCGCAGCCAGCGGCTCGCGCCGTCGAGCAGGAGGCCCGACAGCTCGAAGCGCTCGATGTCCTGGGCGAGAAAGAGGTGGCCGTCGCCCGCGAACACGATGCGCGAGGCGCCGGGGATGCCGACCAGGCGCACCGCGCGGGGCAGTTCCAACCCGCTCACCTCGTAGGTGCCGGGCGGCAGGAAGACGGGCATGTCGCGGTCGGACGCTTCGCGCAGCATGCGCGAGAAGGCGCGCGAATCCGCTGCGCCCGGCCGGACGCCGAGATCGGCTGCGTCGAGCGTGCCGCGCAAGCCGACCGTGGCCGAGGCGTGGGCGACCGTGGGGGCTGCCACGAAGCCTGCGGCGGTGGCCTGGAGAAAGGCCCTGCGGCTCGCGCGGGACGGGGGTTCCTGGGCCAGAACAGCCTCCTCGCTTTGCCGGAACGTGGAGGGAACCCTAGATGGAAAGAATGAGCAGGGCGTTTACCAAGGAAGACGAAACGGGCGACGGGCTGGGCGGCATCGGCGAGCGGCCGGTGAGCGCGCATCGCAACCTCGTCACGCCGGGCGGGCTGGCGGCGATGGACGCCGAGCTTGCGCGGCTGCGCGAGGAGCTGGCCGAGGCGGGCGGGGAGCGCGAGCGCGTGGCGCATCTGTCGCGCGATCTCCGCTACTGGACGGCGCGGCGCGAAACGGCGGAACTGTCGGTGCCCGATCCGGGAAGCGACGTGGTGCGCTTCGGCATGAGCGTGCGGGTGGCGGCGGAAGACGGGCGCGAGAACACTTGGCGCATCGTGGGCGAGGACGAGGCGGATGCCGGGCAGGGCACGATCAGCCACGTGTCGCCGATGGCGCGGGCGCTGTTCGGGAAGGGCGTGGGGGAGGAAGCGGTGGTGAACGGGGTGTGGTGGGAGATCTTGTGGGTGAGAGGCGACGGCTGAAAGCCGGCAAGACGCCACGGAGGTGGCGTCTTGAGCCTCGAACGCCTTGAGCCATGCGAAAGGCGGGGCGGGACCGGGTGCAAACCTCTCCACCCCCTCCCCCTTGAGGGGAGGGGTATGGGGTGGGGGTGGCGTCTTCGCCATGCCGACGATCGTTCAGCTGAGCGGCACGGCTTACCCCCACCCCTTACCCCTCCCCTCAAGGGGGAGGGGAAAATGGAGAGGGGTGTGGGGCACCGGGTGGTGGTTTGCGGGTGCTGAGGCTGAAGAAGTCAGCTCCGGGGCTTTGTGCCGGTCGAAGGTTGTCGCCTTCGCAGCGGTCAGGAAGAGCGGTGGAGAGGGTTGAGCCCGGTCCTGCCCGGCCCTTCGCGTGGCTCCGGGCGTTCGAGGCTCACGAAGCCACCTCTGTGGCTTCGTGACGGCCTAGCGGCCGTCGCCTCTCACCCCCGGCTGGGCACCAGGGGTTCGGCAGTCGCTGCACCGTTCAGCGGTTCCGGCCGCGGGGCCGGTTGGCGGGTGCCGCGGATGCGGGTCTGGATGTGGCCGGCGGAGAGGCTGCGCAGGATGCCGCCTTCGGCGTGGATGCGCTCGAACTCGGTCCAGGCTTCGTCGACCAGGGGAGCGGGGTCGGGGACGCCCGTGTCGAGCGCGGGCGCGGGCGCGCCATCGCGGCCGAAGATCGAGAGCGTGTCGGCGCCGCCCGCGGCTGCGTGGTCGACGGCCCGCTCGATGCGCGCCGCGTCGCTCGTGCGGTCGCCCCGCAGCATGCGCCAGGAGGTTTCGGCGTGGAGGTGGAGGGGCAGGGGGCCGATGCCGTGGGTGCCGAGCAGGCGGTTCCAGAGCAGGCGCAGCGCCCGGAGCTTGGCGGCCGATTCGGGGGTGTGGTCGACGCCGAGCGCGAAGCCGATATGGGGTGCCGCATATTGGAGCGGCTGGCGGGCGAGCTCGAACATGCGCAGGAAGGACGAGGCGGAAGCCAGCGTGCAGCCGAGTTCCTCGGCGGCGCTCGCGCCCGCATTGTGGAACACGCGGCCATCGGCCTCGAGCAGCACGCCGGGCATGTTGAGCGCGAAGAAATGCGACAGCGACTGGGGCATGGAGGCTTCCAGCGCCTCGATGCTCATGCGCAGCCGCCCGGCACCCGCAAGCATCGCGGCCGGGTCCATGCCCATTGCGAGGTCGAGGTTCTCGGAAGGGATGCGCCGGCTGGCGAGATAGGCGAGCAGGTGCTCGGCGCCCGCGCGCGCCTCGGGGTGGACGTCGACGCGCAGGTGCAGGCGTTCGAGCGGCAACCCGTCGAGCACGGTGCGCAGCGTGGGCAGGCCGGGCGGCAGGCCGCGGCCGAAGGCGTTGGGCGCATGGGCGAAGACGAGCGCGAGGCCGGCCACGCCGTCTGCCACCTGGCGCTGGGCGTCGCTTGCGGCGGTGCGCGCGTCGGGCGCGTCGATCCGCGCGATCACGCGGGGCGCCACACCCTCACCCACGATTTCGCTCGCCTGCATCCCCACTCCTCGGGCTCCCGGCATTGTTTGCGCGGCCTGCCACCCTTATAGCTCCTTGCCCATCAAGCGAAAGCAGCGAAAGAGGCCCGCATGGCTGGAGAAGACAGCATCTTCATCGGCGCGAGCCGCAATCCCGACGACACGATCAAGCGGCCGGAGGTGCTGCTTCTCAAATACGCGAACCGTCACGGTCTCGTGACGGGGGCGACCGGCACGGGCAAGACCGTGACGCTGCAGGTCTTGGCCGAAGCCTTCTCGAATGCCGGGGTGCCGGTGTTCTGCGCGGATGTGAAGGGCGATCTTTCAGGCATAGCGGCGCTCGGAAAGCCCGTGCCCGCGCTCGAAGCGCGCGCGGCCGAGATCGGGCTGTCGCCCTACGAGCACCAGCAGTTTCCCGCGATCTTCTGGGACCTGTTCGGCGAAAAGGGCCACCCGATCCGCGCGACGATCTCGGAGATGGGGCCGCTGCTGCTCGCGCGCCTGCTCAACGCCTCCGAAGCGCAGGAGGGCGTGCTCAACATCGCCTTCCGCATCGCCGACGAGGAGGGCCTGCTGCTTCTCGACATGAAGGACCTGCGCGCGCTTCTGGGCAACATGGCCGAGCGGGCGAAGGAGATCTCGGGGGAATACGGGCAGGTGTCCAAGGCCTCGATCGGCACGCTGCAGCGCGCGCTGCTCGTGCTGGAGCAACAGGGCGGCGACCACTTCTTCGGCGAGCCCGCGCTCAAGATCGCCGACATCATGCGCACCACGCCCGACGGGCGCGGCGCGGTGAACGTGCTGGCGGCCGACAAATTGATGATGAACCCGCGGCTCTACGCGACCTTCCTGCTCTGGCTCCTGTCGGAACTGTTCGAGGAGTTGCCCGAGGTGGGCGACCCCGAAAAGCCCCGGCTCGTCTTCTTCTTCGACGAGGCGCACCTGTTGTTCGACGAGGCGCCCAAGGTGCTTCTCGAACGCGTGGAGCAGGTGGTGCGGCTGATCCGCTCCAAGGGGGTGGGGGTGTTCTTCGTGACGCAGAACCCGCTCGACATACCCGAGACCGTTCTGGCGCAGCTCGGCAACCGGCTCCAGCACGCGCTGCGCGCCTACACGCCGCGCGAGCAGAAGGCGGTGAAGACGGCGGCCGAGACGTTCCGGCCCAACCCCGAATTCGACTGCGCGCGCGTGATCACGGAGCTCGGCGTGGGCGAGGCGCTGGTGTCGACGCTGGAAGCCAAGGCCGTGCCCGGCATGGTGCAGCGCACGCTGATCCGCCCGCCGGCCTCGCGCATGGGGCCGGTGACGGATGCGGAGCGCCGGGCGGTGATGGCGGTGAGCCCGGTCGGCGGGCTCTACGACACGGCGATCGACCGCGAATCGGCCTTCGAGATGCTGGCGAAGCGGGCGGAAACGGCGAAGGAGCCGGAGGCGGCGCCCGGCGGACAGAGTGGGGGCGGCTCGCGCTGGACGCTGCCGGATTTCAACAGCCCGTGGGGCGGGGGTGAGCGGGAGGAGGCGCCGACGCAAGGACGGCGCCGGGCGCCTGCCGCGCCTTCGGCGCCGAGACGGTCGAACCGGCAGTCGGTGACGGAAACAGCGATCAAGTCGGTGGTGCGCTCGGTGGGCTCGCAGGTGGGCCGCGCGCTGGTGCGAGGGATCTTGGGGAGCTTGACGAAGCGGTGAGGGGTGAGAGGCGACGGCCTCCGGCCGTCACGAAGCCACAGAGGTGGCGTCTTGAGCCTCGAACGCGCCTCAAGCCATGCGAAGGGCGGGGCGGGACCGGGCGCAAACTTCTCCGTTCCCCTCCCCCTTGAGGGGAGGGGTAGGGGGTGGGGGTAAGCCGTGCCGCCTCGCGAACGGCCCATCATCGTGAAGGGGTGAGCTGGGCTGGACCGTCACCCCCACCCCATACCCCTCCCCTCAAGGGGGAGGGGGGCGGAGAGGGTGGTGCCTGGTTCTGGACGGCTTTGCGGCCAGCGCCGCTTGTCCCCCGTGGGGATGTCAGACTCTTACTGTAGCGCGCAAAAACAAATGGCACCAACGCGCAACTTCAAATGGCACCGCTTGAGATCAGCACCTCGCGGGCCTCTACTCCCTTCCCACCACTGACGCTGTAGCGCAGGTCGACGGCCTCGATCGGGAAGCGTGAAAACAGCTCTCGCACCTCGGGCACGTCGTTGAGCGAAAGCAGGAAGCGCCCCTTCAGGTGGGCCAGGCGCTCGGCCATGAAGGCGAACTGGCCACGGTCGAACAGCTCCTTCCCGTAGTAGCCCTCCGAGCCCCAATAGGGCGGGTCGAAGTAGAACAGCGCGCCCGGCCGATCGTAGCGGTCGATGAAGACCGACCAGTCCAGGTTCTCGATCACCACGCCGGTCAGGCGCTCGTGGACCGTCTCCAGGAGCGGTGCGAGCTTCGTCAGGTTGAAGCGGGCACCGCCGTGAGTGACCACCCCGAAGTTCCGGCCGGCCACCTTGCCGCCGAAGGCCAGGCGCTGGAGGTAGAGGAAGCGGGCCGCGCGCTCCAGGTCGGTGAGCGTGGAGGGATCGCAGGCCTGTAGGCGTTCGAACTCGCGGCGGCTGGTGACCTGGAACTTCAGCATGTCGAGGAACTGCGGGTAGTGCCGCTGCAGGATGCGGAAGAAGCCGATCACGTCGCCCGAGCGGTCGTTGATGACCTCGGCCTTGGGCGCCAGCGCGCGGCGCAGGAACACCCCGCCCATGCCCACGAAGGCCTCGGCGTAGAGATCGTGGGGGATCGCTGCGATGCGCTCGCAGACGAGGCGCGAAAGGCGCCTCTTGCCGCCGACATAGCCGGCGACGGGCGCGGCCGGTGAAACGGCCGTCAAACCCGTTTGAAAGTCCATTCAAAGCTCCAGGGGAATCAGCCACTGTGCCGGCGCCCGCAAGGGCGTGGCGAGTGGATGGTGATCCTGATCGACTGTCCGCGGGATCGATGCTGCCAGGCTGACCCGCTCCCCGGAAACGACCGGGGTTCTCGCTGCACTTCTTCTGCTCAGTCCTCTTCGCCCATCCACCGCACACGCTCGACGATCTCGCCGTCGGCGCGCAGCGGGGCAAGCTCGGCCGGCTCTTCGAATACCGTTCCCACGGGGTACTCCCAAGGCGCGCCATAGAACGGCACGATCCAGTTGCCGTCGCTGTCCTGGCCCAGATAGGCGAACTCCGCCCCCGCCTCGTGGTGGGTGGCGAAGTGGTTGTTGACGGCTTCCCGATAGGCTTCGGCCTTTGCCTTTTGGGCGGTGGGAAACCGGACGAGGTGGTTGGACATCAGAGCGCTCTCCGCGGCATGAGGAAGTTCTGTAGGTGGGTGGCCTGGTCGGGGGTGAGTTCGCGCGTGACCAAGGCATCTCGGATACGACCAAGCCATGGGTTGGTGGTTCCGGCACCGGAAAGAGCGCCCAAGCGGATGCGGTCAGTAGCGGTGGCCGGGACTGCTGGGTTGGAGGCAGGGGCCGAGCCATCAGCCCTCACAGTGGTGCCGCCCGGTCCATGTGTGCTTCGGGCGACGTGCCTGCCGGAGAAGTCCACGGTGTTGAGGGTCGCAAGCGACGTGGCGGCTCCGTCGCCACCAACCGCCAGCAGCCGGTTGACACCGCCCGTTACCAATCTGCGCAATCCTCGTGCCGTGGTGGCGCTCTGCCCGCCGTAGTTGATGGCGCCTCTTGCCGTGCTGCCGGACTCGGACGCAAGCGCATCCTGCGCCAACACGCCCCACACCTCGCCAGGGATCGAGCCGCTGGGGAACGTCGCGGCAGAACCTTCAAGCGCGTCGTCCACACCATCGAAACTCACGCACGGTGCGTTGCCGAAGCCCATGGGCAGATAGGCGGGCCGGGCGCCAATCGAGTTCTGGCTGATCACAAGACCGCTCATCGAGTCCGCCCAGGCCGACACGATGCCGCCCGACTGGGTGATGAGGTCCGCCCGGTCGGCATTCCACCAGGCGATGACGGTGCTGGCGAACAGGGCTTCCAAGTTGATGATCGTGTTGAGACGCCCGCGGACAACCACGCCCCGATCGTTCGCACCGATGGTGGGCTTGCCCCACGCGGCCAGGATCGGGTTCGCGTGCCCAGTGCGGAAGTCGCCCCACGTGACGGGAGCATTCGCGCCAGACGCCGAGCCCGCGCCGCGAAGCGCTTCCACCGCCTGCACGAGACGGCCCTTCACGCTCTCGTACCCTTCGCCCGGCGCAATGGGCGCGGTCAGATTGAATGCCATGTCACCAGCTCCTGGCGTTGGAATAGAGGCCGGGGTCGAACCACCGGTTGTTCACGATAAAGGTCGGCTCCCACGGCTGGGCATCGTCCCATTCGCCGGGGTCCCACCAGCGGCCGAGCGTCCAGATCGTGGTGGACCAGTCGAAGGGGCGGCTATCGTCCCACCAGCCGCCATCGTCCCAGTTGCCTTCCCAGTCGAAGAGGCGCGGCCAGTCGGCAAAGCCCTGCGTCTGCGCGGAGGACGAGGCAGGCGCGGCGCGCAACAGCCGTGAACCGCGCCCGGCGCTGTCCATGCCAGCCGTCGCCGTTGCGGCCACCTTGCGCCGGCGTGACGGAGCACCACGAGCCTGAAGCACGGAAGGCGCGGTCGCGGACCCATGGCGCCGCAGCTTCGGGACGCCGCCGGCAAGAACGAAGGCCGAGGCCAATGCGGGGCCGTGCCTCCGCCGCATGCCCCCGACCATGGCATTGAGCGCGAGCAGTGAAACCGATCCGACGTGGCGACGGCGCTTGCTGTCGCCGATGGTGGCGATGGACAACACTGAGCCGGCCGCCGCTCGCGTCCGCCCCTTCACGTCCGTCACGCCGATCAGCGACAGAACGCGCAGCGGGCGACGGCCGGCAATGATCCTGGGGCCTTGCAGGCTCATGGTCGACCTCGCAGCGGCAAGTCCTCGACGGACAGGCGCAACCCGGCCGAGGTGGTGAACACGAAGACGATGCGGCTGACGATGCCAACGGGCAGCTGGGCCGAGAGCGCCTCGTCGATCGTGACGAGACCGTGGGCCTCCTGCTCGGCTGAGCCCGAAGCCGCTGCCGGCGTCGCGCGCTCGATGGTGATGCCGGAGCCTTCGGCGAGTGTGCCCTTCAGCTTGGTGCCCGCGCGCACTTCGGCCGTCAGCACCCCGTCCGACAGGTTCACGATCGCGCCGCCGGCCACGATCAGGAAGGGGATCGCAACCTCGTCGCCTGGGCGGAACAGCTCCGGCTCCTGCATCGGATCAGTCCATCGTGACGGTCAGATCGCCGACCGCGAAGTAGAACTGATCGGTGTTGAGGATCTGGCGCGAGGCGACGAGCGCACCCGAGAGCAGGCAATTGCCGCCCGTCTGCGCGTCCCACAGGCTCCAATGGGTGATCGAGCCCCAGTCGGCGGTTGCGACCGGGAACTGCGGAGCCGTGGTGTTCGCCCCGACCCCGTTGACGGCAGCCCCAAAGGACACGGCCTGGCGCGCATAGCCGTTGCCGACAATCTCGGCGACCGCGCCGTTCTCACCCGGATCGGCCGTGTGGAGTGCGGCGTAGAGGTTGGTGGGCCGCACAAAGTTCGCCACGCCGAGCGCGTGATCGAGGAGCTTGTTTTCGAGGTAGTTGGAAGCAGACATTTCAGAGGTCTCCTGCTGGGGATGGAAAGGGTCAAGCCAGAGCGGCGATGTCGGACCAATCGACGGAAGTGGCCGCAGCCAGTTCTTGAGGCGTGGCTGCGGCGCGGACGGCCTCCTTGACCGCGAGCCTGCGCTCTTCGATCAGCACGGACGCCTGCAGCCAGGCGTTCGCCATGGCGAGAATGGTGAGGGATGCCTGGACACGGGTCTGCCCCGTGCGGGCCGTCTCGGCGACCAGGTGCGGGATGTCCGCTGCAGGAATGGCGTCCGCGTCCACCGCGTCCATCACCATCTCAGCTTCTGCCCGCTTCTGCTGGTAGACCATGGCCTGGCCGGCTCCGAGCGTAATGAAGAGGCTGCGGACCCGCTCTGCTGCGGCGTCGATCGCCGCGCGGGCGGCGTCACGATCAAAGTCCGAAACCTCAGGGGCAACCACGCCCGTGCGAACCAGGGCTGTTGCCGCCTCTACAACCTCCATCTGGTCCACGAAGGGCTCGACGGCATCGAGATCGACGCGCCACTCCTCCGTGATGCCGGTGAAGGGTTGATCGAGAAAGAGCGTGTGCCCTTCGCCCCTGAGGGCTGCTTCCGCGATGCTGTCCTCGACAAGGCCCACTCGCGTGATCGCCCCGACCTCATCGAACTTGATGAAGTGCATGCCCTACCTCCGCGACCCGGCGACTTTGATGATGCCGCTGACGTTGGACGGCCCGCTGTACTGGATGTAGCGGGCGATGCCGTACGCCACCGACCCAGACGGCGCGCCGTTATCGATGAAGGTGAAGTCGCCATTGCCCGTGCCGTCATCGGTGGGCGACTGCCAGATCAGCGTTCCGTTTCGGAAGATGCCCATCTTCCTGATGCCCAGCGCCGCTCCGCCCGAGAAAGAGTAGTTGATCCCGGCGAAGACAGTGTTGCCGTCCACGTTGTTGATGAAGACGTCCGCCACGCCCACCCAGCCTGCACTTGCGCTGCTGTGGTTGCCGCTGGCGGCTCCTTTGATCGAGATCGCGCCCGAGGCCAGGCTGGTGTAGAGGACCCCGCCGATGGAGATGTTGTCGGTGCTGAGGTTCCTGATGCGGGCGGTCTCGATAAAGGCCCCGCCTGGAGCGAACAGCGCGTAGGGCGTGCCATCGTCCGACAGAAACGCGATCTTGTTCGCTTGCAGGACGATGTTCGAGGTGATGGCGTTCACATCGATGAAGATGCCGCAGTTCCGATAGACGTTGTCGGTCGAGACCCGCGCCTGCAATGCGAGGCGGGCCACACCTCCGCCCGAGGTATCAGCGAATGCGCGGAAGAGGCTGAAGGCGCTGATCTCTCCGGCCTTCGCATCCACACCGTTGATGAGCTCGGTCTGCGCCGCGATACTTTCGCCTTGTGTCCTGACCGTCGTCTGGAGAGCACTCAAGGCCGTGGCGGAAGCCTTCCCCGTAATCGCCGCCTCAGCCGAGGAGATGCGGGTCCCCTGGGTGGTGACCCGCCCATCCACCTGCGTGATGCGGTTGTCGAGCAGCTGACGGGTGGAGGCGAGGTTGTCGCCGAAGGTGACACCCTGGGCGTCGATCTTTTGGTCGAGCGCCACCAAGCCCGGCGCCGTGCCCGCGTCCACCTCGTTCAGGCGAGCGAGGATGTCGGCGAAAGACTGCTCGCCATCGGCAAACCACTGCTTCACGTCCGCGGCGAGCGCGTCCATGTCGATCGGGTAGAAGTCGCCCGGGCCCAGACGGATGTCGGGCGTGGTGACGGGGAGCCAGCCGGTCCAGCTCGTCGCGCGCGGCGTGCCCGGCCGGTAGATGAACCGCACCAAGAGATCGGTCGCCGGCGGGAACACCGCGTTGACCTTCACATAGCGTGGGTTCTCATTGGTCGTGGGGTCCCCATAGGGGATGTCGCCCAAGGCCGTCAGGTTTTCGGGGGCGGCCGTCGCGAGACGTGCCTCAAAGCCAAGCGCCGTTACATCGTCCAAATCGCCGGGGAACTGCACGCCGAAGGTCGGCCGGCGCGCGACGCCGGCATTGTCGTCGATCGTGTCGGGGAACACCTGGAGGCCAACAGCGAGCTGAGTGCCCGGACGGATCGGGCCGGTGGGGCCCACGCTGACAGGTAGCGCTTCACTCGCCGACCATGCATAGTCGGCTGGATCGATCTCGCGCAGCACCACTTCCTGGAGGCGGTTGCGCTCGCCCACGATGCGGTCGAGCAGAAATTTCTTGTTCACGTAGCCGTTGCGCGTGCTCGTCCAGGAGACGACATCCACCGCGGGCTCCAGCACCCACGCCTCGGGCGGCAGGCACAGACTGTGGACGCGGTGCCGGCGCTCGTCTTCGAGCATCGTCTTCTGCAGCTGCTGCACCTGGTCGCCATAGGGAACGGCAGGCAGCGAGACGGTGGCGACCAGACGCCGGTTGCCGTCCGCCGACTCGTGCTCGCTCACGTAGCGGCCCGGCGCCGGTTTGGTGGCCCAGGCTTCAGCCGGCTCTGGATAGGTGGCCTCGATCCCGTTCTGCGTGTCGTCGAGCGGCGGGAACGGAGACAGGCTCTGCCCCTTCGTGATCACCACATCGCCATCGGTGAAGGAGAACACCGCTGCCGGCGGCGCGCCCACCAGGATCTTGAAGATGCCGCCCACCTCCGTGATGCGGGCCGCACACGCCTTCTTGAACTCCTCGACGACGTCCAGCGGCTCCATGTCGGCCCGCACTTCCATGCCGCACCGGAATTGTGGCCTAGTGCCACCGCCCGCCGCCCCGACAGCCGCGTCGCACTCGTTGGCTGCGGCCATCCAGGAGGCGGCCGGCAAGCGGAAGGCGGCGAGGTTCTGCCCGCCGAACACCCATTCCGAACCGTAGTAGATGCCCCGGATCACGTTGTAGGCGTTGACCACGGGGTTGAGGCTGGGCGCCCAGGTGCTCGGGTCGGCCCAGCGCTGCGGGCCGGACCCGCCGACTGTGGAGTCCTGACGCAGATCGTAGACGCGAAGCGGCGGGGGCTCGACCAGCCAGTTCGGCAGGCCAGACTTGAAGAGGTCGCGGTTCACACGCGCCGTCAGGATCAAGTGCGGCGCGCCACGGCCGATCATGTCGTCCTGCCAGGGACGTTCGGGATCGGAGCCGAACTTCGCGCGCAGATAGGCGCTCGGGGTGGTCTCCGTGCCGTCACGGTACTGGACGAAGAGATAGGGCTGGTCGATGTCGCCCTCTGCGCAGAATTCCAGCACCGGGTGCCCGCGGCCGTGATCGTCCCCGTCCACCTCGTCCCAGAGGATGGTGCACTTCTCGCCGTTCACCCACAGCACGGGCCGACCGGGCAGCGGCAGGTCGGCTATCTGGATGACATCCACCAGGAAGGCGTTGGGCGTGCCGTCCACCTTGCCCCAGGTGCCGATATATTTCCGGGTGCCGCTCGTGGCCGTCGATCCCAGCGGAAACGACATCGGGCCATCGTCGCCCATCTGGATGTCGAACTTGATGCCGGGTGCGTTTGGCGTGACCGGCTTTTCCGCGAACGCCTTCTTGAGGAGCCCGAGCCCGAGGCTGGCGATGCCGGAAAACACGGTGGACACGATCGCGCCGGCCGTGGTCGCCGCGAACGCCGCACCGAAGAGTGCGGCCGTGATCGGCTCAGAGCGCGCGGGCGCCGTGGACGCCAGCAGCGCTGCGAGGACTCCGGCGAGGATGCGGGGGCGCACTCTCATCATCCGACCCGGAAGGCTCGGGCCGCATCGAGCAGCCCCATGGACCCGAAACCCTCGGGGCGCAGCACCAGCACGCGCTCCCCGTTCACCACGCCGAGCGCGTGCCCGAACGCCGACTCGGTCTTGAAGGCAGCGACGTCGCCGATGCGCGCCTGGCTGGGGTGAACCTCGGGCAGCATGCTCGCGACCAGGTCCGCGAGATCGCGGAACCCTTCGCGCCGCATCACGCGCAGCGCGCCACGCTCGGTCCGGTAGGTTCCGCGCCACCGCTTCGCCACGTCCTCGCCCGTCATGGCACGCACGAGCGCGCCGACGAGGCCGGGCCCGCAGTCGTGCTGCGTCTTCCAGTCGAAAGGGCGGCCCTTGATGTCGTCGGCCACGGCCTCGAAGCGGACGCGCCAGTCGGGCAGGCGGGAAAGGTCCAGCATCACTCGCCTCCCCACACGACCGGCCAGGACCGGATGACGGAGCCGTAGCGCGAGAAGCGGTCGCCTGAGCGTGCCTTCTGGGTTTCGTCCGAGCGCTTGCGGAAGTTGGTGCGAGCCAGCATGGCGATGGCGTCGGACACCACGTCCATCTCGATCCCGCCTTCCGCGCCGGCCGCCGGCGTTTCGATCGGCGCGCCGTTGACGACGCCCAGGAACTCAACTTCGGCCGGACCGACCGGCAGGCGCGACACGAGGTCGAGATCGACGCTGTGGATCTCCACACGCGCCAGGCGCGCATCGAGCCCGCGGACGATCTGCTGGGCGGCAGGGGAAATCTGGCTGCAGCGGACGGCGACCGAGCGCTGGTTGAGGTCGGACGTGCGTGGGATCGCACCGACCCGGAGGTTAACCGCGCCAAAGTAGGTGCGCTGGACGATGGCGCCCGTCTGGCCGTCGATCACGGCGAAGTCGGCTGTCTCGTCCCCGCTCCACAGGCCCATGCCGGTGAGCGCACCCGTTGTCCGGTTCTTGCCGACCACCCACACGAAGTCGCGAGGGGCGTTGCCGCGGTCGCGCGTGGCGGCGAGGCTGGAGGCGAACGCTGTTCCAGGACCGCGCATCAGGTGATCCTTTCAATGGCTTTGAACCGCATGCCCTCGGTCACCATCCGGCGCGAGCGGCCGGGGGCGAACGTGTCGGGCAGGAGGATCATGCGGCAGGCGGGCCGGGCGAGCGTGATGGGCGCGCCTGCGGCGATGGCAGCCGGAATGTGGGGGAACACCTCCACCTCGGGCGTGATGCCGTTGCTGGCCGCAACCACCGGCTCGGAGAACTCGAAGAAGAAGAGACGCGTCGGGTTCGAACCGTAGGCGATGGAGCCCTTGTCGGCGGCCGTGAGGCGATAGCCGCTCGGCAGCCCGGCGACCCGCAGGCGCCCGCGGGTGGAGGCAATGGCCTGCACGCTGGGGGCGGCGGCGCCCAGCACCGTGCCCAAGGGGTCGGCGGCCGGGAAGCGCGCCACGGGGTCGAACAGGAGGAACGCTTCCTGCGAGCCGTGGAGCTTGCGCATGATGGCCGCCAGCGGGCGAAGCTCGGAATGGAAGCCGCGGTCGAGCTCCACCTCCGCCGTCCACTTCGGCGAGGCCATCTCCGATTGCCAGATGCGGCCGTCGCTCGAGCCGGAGATTTCGTCGAGGCGCTTCACGTCCCAGGTCACGGCCGAGATCGGTAGGCGCTCGGCCAGCACGGGGAGCGGGAGGGGATAGGAGAACGCCATGGTCAGCGCCGCCGCGGGTATTGCTGGATCTCGGCCACCCGGTCGGGCAGCCGTTCGTTGAAGGCCTGGACGCGGATGTCGGCCTGGTCGGCGCCGGCCTGTGCGCCTGCCTCGGAGGCCACGGCACGCAAGGTGCCGTCATCCTCCACCCACACCCGCACGTCGATCTGGTTGCGCTGCGCGCCCGAGCCACCACCGGCTCCGCTGCTCGCGCCGCCGGACAAGCCCGGATAGGCGAGGCCCGCGTTCATGGCTTCGAGCATCGGCCGGTGGCGGGCGGTGGCCGAGGCGCGCACCACGAACTCCTGGCCGTGCACCACGCCGGCCGCCGCATCGCGCGGTCCGTCGCCGGTGTAGCCGCCTTCCGAGAACAGGCCGACTCCGCCAGCGGCGATGAAGCTCGTGGCGAGCGGGCTAATCCCCTTCATGAAGGAGGTGGCGCCGCCTGCGCCGCCGAAGCTCTTCATCAGCCCGGAGAACCAACCGCCGCCACCCTCGCCGCCGCCGATGCTCATCAAGGAGTTGGCGAGGCTGTTCAGCCCGCCGCCGAAGTTCGTTAGCCCTTGGCTTGCGGTCGCGGCGGCCTCGCCTGCGCTGCCCGCACCCGTCGCCATCTTCTCCAGCGCCTGGCTGGCGGTTTCGGAGGAGCGGCCGAGCGCAGCGACATACTTGTCGCCATAGCCGCCCACGCTCGTGCCGAGCACGTCCGTGCGGCCGAGCCGGCCGACCGAGCCCGGCCCGCCGAACCACGCCTGCGCGGCACCGCGCTCGCCGTAGCGGTCGACATAGGAGCCGAAGCGATGATCAAACACGGCGTCCTGGTAGGAGGGATTAGCCAGGAACTGCGATGACGTGAGGCGGCGGCCGAGCGCGGCCTCGCTCCAGGGTCCGATGTTGTTGCCCATCACCTGGTAGCGGCCATAGGCACGGTCGCCGCGCGTCCAGGGACCGAGGGCTGCATAGTCGCCGCTGCCCGCGCTCTCGATCGAGGCGATGGCGTTGCGCCGGGCCACAGCACTCGCCGAGCCCGAGACAACGACCTCGTCCAGCATCAGGCCGGCACTGTTGTCGTTGGCGGGAGATTGCAGCCGGGCAACCTTGGACGAGGAACCCGAGCCGCCCAGCACACGAGAAAGAAGCGAGGAAGCCGTCTGGGCTGCGCCCGACCCCGACGCGCCCGACCCGCCCGGTTTCGGCATGAAAGAGTCCAGCAGGCTCTCGATCGCCATGTCGGCGAAGCGGGAGATGATGCGGTCGAGCGCGTTCAGCGCGGCATCGGCCCAGGCCTTCCAGCCCAGCTCGCCTTCCCGGAGCAGGCCTGCGAAGTCGCCGAAGATGGATTTGACGAGCGAGCGGTTTTCCGACCAGTCCTTCTCCGCCTCGCGTGCAGCCTGCACGGCCGCCGCGCGCTCTTGGGTGAGGCGCACGATCTCGGCCGAGTTCGCCCGCATGGCGTTCGCCTCGTCGCCCTGCACGTCGATGCCGAGGCGGCGGATTTCCTGTTCGGTTTCGAGGGCTGCAATCAGAGCGCGACGAGCGTCCTCGCTCTGGCCCATCGCGCCTGTCTCGAGATCGAGGAGCGCGATGCGGTCGCGCTGGCGCTGCAACACGGTTTCCGTCTGCTTGCCGAGGCGGTCGGTCGCTTCGGCAGCGTCGTCCAGGCGCTGGATGTCGTTCGGCCGAGCCGTGGGGATCGGCACGCCGGCGCCCGCTTCGGCGTTCTCGATCCGAGCTATGCGGGCATCGTAGGCGGCACGCGCGGTCTGGGCGTCGCGGGCATCGAGCGCCTTGCCGGCGGCGTCGATATAGTCTTTCAGCGCCTGCTCACGGGGCGAAAGCGCCAGCTGGTCGCCTGCCTGGAGCCGCCCGAGGGCATCGGCGAAGCCCATGGCGGTTTCGTTCAAGAGGCGGAGCCGCAAGGCGGCGCGTTCGGCCGCTCCGTCTATCCCGTCGATAGCGCTCTCGGTCTGCGGCAGAACGGCGGAAAGGGCCCTGGCCCCTTCCGTTGCGTTCAGAAGCTCGTTGGCGACTTCCCGAACACCCTCTGCCTGGTTGGTGTCGTTGGCAATCTGCGCAATCTCGTGCCTGATGGCCGCGATGTTTGGGCGAGCCTTGGTCGACTCCTCTTCTATGCGAACAAGGATGTCGACGAATTGAGCGAAGTCCGGGAACGTGAGTAGCGCTTCCGGCCGCGCAATGGGGTTCACGATGGAGTCGTAGGTCGCGGCTACACCGCGCAACTCCCTCTGAAGGGCAGCGATCTGGTCGGCCACCTGAGCAGCGCCCAGTGCCTGAAGAACTTCCGCACTCTCCGCGGCATAGGCCTTCGCCTTGCGTGCCGCCTCCGGATATGCCTCACCGACGCGCTGAATGAACGCCTCATGTTCGGAAAGAACTTGATCGGTGCTTTTCACCTCGCCGCGGATCATCTCGAAGGCCCACGCAGCCGCGTAGCCTCCACCTGCCAAGGCAGCCAGAATTAGGGTAGTCGGGGTGACGAGGGACATCAGCCCCTGACCGACGCCCGTGATTATGCCGGTCAGACCTCGGTCGCCCATGATGGCGCCGATCTGCGGGCCTTGCTGGACGATCGCCATCAAGGGAGACTGGCCGCTGGCGAGCTGCACGCCCAGATCGGCCAGCTGCGCCGACATGTTCGTGATCTCGTGGGCCGCGAGCTTCGTCGATGCGGCGCTGCTCCCCATCAAAGCGTTCTGATTGCTGTAGATCGCGTTCGCACGCGTCACCGCCGAGGCGCGCTCGGCCTCTGAAATCGCACCCATCCGGGCGGCGGCGGCTATCCCGTCCAGGTTCTCCATGTGCGCGCGCTCGGCGGCATAGAGCGGGTTGTACTTGGCGCGCAGATCATCGAGCGCGCGCCCATAGGAGTTGAGGTCGTTTTGCCTCGTCTGGCGAGCGTCGAAATTTAACCCAGGGCGAACCCCGGCGAAGCGTTCGGCGGCGGCCTGCGTCTGGTTCTGCGCGCTCGCCTGTTCGCGAAGGGCATCAGCTGCACTTCGGGCAGAAGCTGCGCTCGCGTCATTGGCGGCGGCGAAGCGACCGGACGCATCCCGTGCCTGATCCGAGCTGACCGCAACCGCTTCGTTGGCTGCTGAAACTTGGTCGAGCCCACCCTTCGCTTCCGCAAGAGCCGCTTTCGCCGACGCCGCGTCGCCAGTGATGACCAGAGCGAGGTTCAGCGCCATCCAACGCTCTCCGCATCGGTTGGCTTGAAGGAGATGGTGCGCCCGCGTAGCGTTCGGACAAGGTCGAAACGGGGGAAGATACTATGAACGACTGGACCGACGCGTTGCCTCTCTTCGGGCTGCTCTACGCCATGCTGGCCATCGGTTGTGCCTATTGGTGCGCCAGCATCATGCACGCGAAGGGAAGGAGCGAGAATGCCGGGGCGGCCATCGGCTTCTTCTTCGGAGTGCTCGGCGTTCTGATCGTCGCGCTTCTGTCGGACGAGCGCCGTCCCCGGCCTGTCTACATCCAGCGCGACGGCGGCGATGGAGGTTGGCGCGAACAAGGGGAGGTGGCTGCATCGCGGACGGCGAGCACCGCGCCCGATACGAAGACATGCCCCGACTGCGCAGAGGAGGTGAAAGCCGAGGCTCGCATCTGCCGCTTCTGCCGCCATGAGTTCGCGCCCGCCTGACACGGTCATGCGTCCCGCGGCGCATTGAGCACCGGAAGCGCCGCCTGCTCCATGGCGCGCAGATCCGCGAACAGGGCTTGGTCGGCTCGGCCCGCCTTGTCCTCGATCAGCGGCCGGATGCCGGCATAGTCGAGGCCGAGCCAGATCACGCCTCCGAACGTCCCGACCGCTCGCCACTGCGTTTCGCAGTCCAGCCAAGCCAGCATGGAGCGCCAGTTCACGTCCCAGACGGGGACCGCCTCGTCGGCAGCTTCCACCACCAAGGCAGGATCGATCACCAAGCCGAGTGCGGCGAAGTCGGCCGCCGCCTCCGCGTCGATCACGGCCGGCGCCGATGGGTCGGATGTCCCGGACCGCGCGTGTGCCCATGCCCGCGCGGCCTCTCTCAGTTTCCCCGGCGTGCATCGTCGTGCACGAGCGAGCGGCCATAGGCGCGATAAAGCCCCTGGCGGAACCAACCATTCTCCATGGCTTGGCGCAGCGTGGCTTCGCTGAAGTGGATTTCTTCGTCGTCGGCCCCGACCACGCGGCGCCAGTCGCGAACCGCCCGGATCAGGACCTCGTGCTCCCTGGCTTCGCGCTCGTCCGGAGGAAGCTTCAAGATTTCATCCGCGATTGCCCGAGCCTCGCTGGCAGGGACGGCGGCGAACTGCACCTCGAAGGTGTGGTTGTCCCAGCCGCCCGAGCGGGTGCCAGACGGCATCCACACCTCCACGGGCCACCAATACAGGTGCTCGGTCACGAGACGGAATTTCGCGGCCATGGGGGCCTCCTCAAAGGCGCTTCAACAGCCGTTGAAGCGATGTTGAGGGCGACGCGACGCCCGGCGCGGAAGAGAAGTGCGCGGCCGGCCTACCGGACGCGGAGCGTCAGCTCGTCGTTGCCGGACGAGGTCGGCAGCAGCATCAGCGGAAGCGTGTTGTTCAAGATGCCCTGGGTCTGGCCTTCGCTCGGCCGGCCGATCTGCACGTTGGGCGCTGCGAACTCGATGATGTTGCCCGCCACCGACCCATGCACGAGCGAGGCCGCACCCAGCGTCGAGGCCTTGGCCCTCGCCAGCCAGTCCACCTGCGCGACCTGCGTCGCTTCGAGCACGGCCGAACCGGTGGCACGACGGTCCACGATCTCGATCGAGCGGTCGTTGATGAGGTCGCGCTTCTCCACCTGGTTGCCCAGATCGAGCATGATGCTCTCGGTTGGCAGCGTGAAGCCATGCAATGTGAACACGCTGTTGTCCTTGTTGAAGGGCACAGGCGCGCGGAAGGCTGACAGCCCCGCGTTTGGCAGCGCCGCGTCGGAGACAGGGCCATGGAGGCCAAGCAGGTTGAAGCGGAGACGCGGGATGCGGTTCGGCCCAAGCTCGGTGCGCCAGGAGCCGCGAGCGCCGAGCATCGCGTGAAGCGTTCCGTCGCGGTTGTAGTAGATCGAGACCGCTTCGGCGCCCGAGCTGACTGGCTGATAGTCGACGCGCGTGCTGGCCGTCACCACCTGACTCATGCCGCAGGCGCGCAGCAGCGGACCATAAGCGGGCGCCGTTCCGGCCGTGCCCGAGCCGGCCAGCTCGACGGAGCCTTCGAGCCGCGTGAAGAAGCCCGAGAGAAGTACGCCCTGGTGGCCCATGTGGGGAAGCAGCAGCTCGCGCCCCAACTCCTCGGCTTCGAGCGGCGTCAGCGTCACGTCCTGCATCAGCATGCCGTTGGCGGCAGCTGTGGGGACGGAGTCGACGCCATAGGTGGTCTCGACCTTGGCGAGCGCCACCAGCTTCCGGAAATACCGCTTGGCCATGTCAGCCCTCCTTTGCGGTCGTGGTTGCGGGCGCGGCCGGCGGTGCCTCTTCGACCGGCGCCGCCTCGGCCTCCGGCATCACGGCCGGCTGCATTTCAGGCTCGGTGCGCTTGAGCTTGCCCGTCTTCGCGTCGGCCTCGTAGGCGCCGCCGGTGCGCTCGGCCGGGTCGATCTTCGCGGTGGTCATGCGGGGACTCCTTCTTCGAGATAGGAGGCGACGCCGAACGTCTCGCCCCACCAGAGGCAGCCACCCGCGATGCGGAGGAGCTTGCCGGAAATATGCTCGACGGCCTCGCCCGTCTGAGCATCGGGCACGAAGCCGATCAGCCTGCGGCGGGTCCAGATTTTCAGCTGCTCGACATCGGCGCTGGCTGCGCTGCCGATCGCGTCGGCCACGTTCTCCGTCACCAGGATCACGCCGAGGTCGCTTTCCAGGCGCTGCAGAACCCCGCCCATCATGCGCTCGCTGCGGGCCGACGCCTCTTCGAGCGTGAGCACGTAAGCCGCAGGCAGGGCATTCGGGCGCTCCTTCACGATCGCCAGATCGCCGGCGCGCTCCACCAGTGAGAACGGGCAGTCGGTGGCGCTGGTCAGCCGCTCGATGAACTGGTCGACGAGCGTCATGGCGCAGCCTCGCTGCCGGCACCGAGGTGATCGGCGACGATGTCCAGGATTTCCTTCCGGTCGCCTTCGCTGACGCCCAGGAACGGACGCGCAGGCACCGAGACGGTGTGCGCGCCGACCTTGAAGTCGCGCGCGAGGTTCGCCCGCGACCGGCGCGTGAACCCGGTGACGTCGCCGGTCTTCTCGTTGAACGTCTGGTAGACCGTCTGCTGGCGCTCCGGCATCGTGATGTCCGCGCCGAGCTGCTGGACGGCGGCGTAGATCACGTTGGTGCCGACCGAGACCTCTGTGTCGGAGGCCTCGGACACGATGCTCGAATAAAGCCGGCCGCTGACGCGCAGAATGTTTTCGGTGCCGCGGCGACGTTTGGACGTGATGCGCTTGTTCGCAGTGCGCGGGCTGAGCGCCTTCCAGCCCTTGCCGTCCGGTCCGGCCTGGCGCTCGAAGCGGCGCTGGGTGGACGTGACGAGGGCCGCGCCGATCGCCGACATGGCGGGGCCGAGGTCGGTGGTTGCGGCCTGCAGGCGCGCAATGGCGCCCTGCGCTGCCGCATCGTCCACAACGATCCTGATGCCCTCGGCCGCCATCACATGCTCCGCAGCGTATCGCGGGTGAAGACGCGGTCGGCACGCTTGGCGCGGATCGCGCCGCCACCGGCCGGCTCGGCGGGCGCGCTGCCACCGGCAGGCCCGAGATCGAGCTGGACGAGGCCGCGCGCAACGTCGCGCAGCCAGCCCATCGCCTCGTTGTGGGCGCGGGCGACAGCACCATCCTTCTCGGCCGACTTGCCGTGCAGGTAGTAGCGCGCGAGATCCGCGCAGACCTTCGTGAGCGCCGGCGGCACGGCCGCCAGCGGGAGCTTCGCCACCTTGCCCACGAACCCGTCCGCGAGCGCATCAGCATCCGCCAGCGCACGATCGACAACGGCGTCGTCGATCGCCTGGGGCGGACGGTTGATGCGGTCCGTCAGCTGGAGCAGCTCGGTTTCGCCGAAGCGCTCGATCAGGTCCTGTTTGGTGGCGTAGGTCACGGGTGCGGACTCGTCAGACGATCTCGACGACGATGTTCGGCTGCTCGCTCTGCGCGTCAGCAAGGAGCGCCTCGACCTGCTCCAGTTCCAGCGTCGAGAGGGGATGGTCCGTTGCGGTGGCGGAATGCTCGATGCCAGCGCGGCGGAAGCCCGCGACCTTCGCTGTGACGCGGAGGATCGGCTCTCCTTGGCCGCCGCGCTCCTGCCACGCATCCATGACGGCATGGGTCAGAGGCAGAGCAGCCTCAAGCTCGGCGAGCGTCGCCTCCACGGCGGCCATCGGCTCCGCGCCTTCCGTGATACGATCTTCGACAGTCTTCGCAGGTCGTTTGGTCATCGAAATCTCCGGGTCTTGCAGGAGGCGTCCAGCGGGCGCCCCGTGAAAGACCCGCCGGCGACGTGCCCCGGCGGATCGAGCAGCGCGGAAGGTCAGCAGAGCGCGCGGGCGAAATCCCCATCCACGCGGAAGGCCGGCGCCGGACGGCGGGCGGCACGGCGGCGCAAGAACTCGCGGACGCTGGGCAGCGACATGGCACCGGCGAGGGCGACGATCGCCAGCAGCGACACGACAGCCACACGAAGCACTTCCATCGACACGGCGTCGGCTGTCGCCAGAGGCAGCGGGTCGAACAGCACCAAGCGCCAGGACAGCGCGAGCGCCGCGCAGACGATGGCAACCGCAAGCACGCGGAATTCACGGATGATGAAGGGAAGAGAGCGCAGATCCATAAGAACCTCCTTTTCGGGCCTCACGCGAACCGCCTGCGGGCGGCTCCCGAAAGGCCCGCCGGCATCACCGGCGGGCATCCTCTTGGGGTTGCAGCCAGCCGATCAGGCCAGCCAGGGCGTCATCAGCAGCTCGGCCGAGCCCGCCCACTTGTTGCTCTCGCCGCCATTGATGAGCTGCGAGGACAGGATGGACTTGCCGGCACCTTCCAGCGACGGCGGCACCACGAGGAGGTCGGGCACCAGGCCGAGCGGACGGCCGAAGTCGCCCTTCATGCCGGTGATGGCGACGCGCGCGGCCTCATAGCTGGTGGGCGTGAGCGGCTGCTTGGAGCCGTAGGCGAACTGCCAGAAGCCGTAGCCCGCATTGGCGCGGCCATCGACGCCGTACATGAACTCCTTTTTGCGGAAGACCTGCGGATCGGTCGGATCGTCCAGCGCCACGAAGTCGAACGACTTCCGGATCTGGTAGATGATCGGCTTGATCGCGCGCTTCGTGCACATCAGGAACCAGGCGTCGCCCGAGCCGCCGCCGGTGTTCGAGACCGAGACCGGATCGCCGTTGGCGTTCAGGACCGGGTGATCGGCGTCGAAGAAGGGCTGGCCGTCATAGCACTTCTGGGCGAAGCCGTTCTTCAGCATCGGCCAGACGAGCTGGTCGGGGAACGCGGCAACCGAAACGCCCATCTCCTGGAAGAGCGGCGCATAAGTGCCCAGCGTGTCGTCCTGGACGTCGTCGCGGTCCACGCCGATCGTCAGCTCGAAGGAGCGGTTCTTGATCGAGTAGTCGGCTTCCGCGACGTTGTTGACGATGCGGTCGCCGATCCATTCGCGGATGCCCGGCAGCTTGCCGAGCCAGCCGTAGCGCTCCTCGCGTGCGCTCGACGGTACCACCGTCGAAACGCGTAGATAGTCCGAGGCCGCCTGCGAGAGGCCGCCCTGGAAGTTAGTCTTGAACCCAACGCGCAGGGCGTTGAGGCCATCGGTCGTGATCTTCATGGTTGCTGCCTCAGCCGTGCCGCACCCACACGCCCTGATCGTCGACATCGTAGATTGTGCCGGCGATGGAGCGGGTGTTGGAGCCAGTGGTTTTCGCCACGGTCTGATCGTCGACGCCGTAGCAGGGGTTGGTGATGTCGGCGCGGGTGATGAGGTCCGCCGACGCGGAGTTGGCCCACCGGAAGACGCCGCGGTCGACGCGAACGCTGATGGCGCCGTTGGCACCGGCCGTGTTGTCGGCCGCGGCCTCAGCGCGCCCGATACCTTTCAGCGTGGTCGCGGTCGACATCGGCACCGCGAAGCCGTCGGCGCCGATCGCCACGAGGGCGCCCTGGAAGATGCGTGCGCCGGCCTTCACCGGCACCTCAGAGACGGCGTTCAGGCGCGAAGGGGTGTTCCGGGCCTTTGCGAGCGCGACCATGTCAGAGCACCTCCGCTTCGGCTGCCTCGGCCGCGAGCGTCGCGGCATAGGCCTCGGGTTTCATGCCAAGCGCACGAGCGGCCTCGAGCTGGGTGGCGTCGAGCACCGTCCCGCCGCCTTCCTTGGTCGCGGCCTTGGTGCTCGTCTGCTGCTTGGTCAGCGTCGGAGCGCCCGCGGCGTAGGCCTCGAACTTCGCGAGGTCCGCCTTGGCGAGGTCGAGGCCCCAATCGCGCTGGCCGGGCGACAGCTTGCCCTGCTGGATCGCGAGCGCCACAGCTGCCTCGGCTTTCGATGCCGCGCCCGCGTCGGTCAGCGCCTTCACCTGCGTCTGCAGTTCAGAGACGACGGAGAACGGCACGAACTCGGTGGGGTCGGGCTTTGCCTTCGCAGCGAACGCCGCGATGACGGCGGTGGGCTCGGCGCCCGCCTGCAGGCCGGCCGCCTGGGCGATGGCCGTGCTGCCGGAAAGCAGCTTGTTGACGGCCGAAAGGGCGGCGTCCTCCCCCGCGTCATCGGCAAGGCCGAGCGCGGACAGCACCTTTTTCATCGGTGGCTCCTCGTTGAACTGTTCGGTGGAAAGGCTGGCGAGATCGGCGCTCGCCGCGACCTGCGCGAGATCCAGCGCCGGTGTGTTGGTGAGCGCGGCCATGCGGATGGCGAGCACCTTGCCCGTCGCTTTGCTCTGCAGCAGCACCGGGCTGAGGTAGCGATACTCCTGGGCGCGGATCGCTTCGGCCGCAGCCGCCGTCCACTCGACCCGGCCCCAGATGCCGTCGTCGCGAACCTGTAGCTCCTTCACCCAGCCAGCCGCCTTGGCCGTGCCGCCCACACCGTCGCGCGCGCCGAACACCGTCTGGTGGTCGTAGTCGATCACCAGCTCGGTCGCCCCAGCGATGCTCTTGGTGCGGTCGACGATCGCCTGCAGCGCCTCGCCGTGGCCAGCCTCGAAGGGGCCTCGCCCGTCCCGCGCCTGAAACGAACCGGCCGGGCAGAGCTGCACCCACGCGCCGCCCGCCGCGTCGGCGGGGAGTGCGGCGACGGGAGCCGCCAGGGCGATGAGAAGGGTTTTGGTCATGCCAGCGCATCTAGCCGCGCTGGCGACACGCTGTCGGGGGGCCGAAATCGGCCCCCGAAGAGCCTAGCGGGACAGAACTGCGCTGGTAGGGATGAACCGACTGCTCGGGCGCTGGGTTACTTCGCCGTTAAACGGGTTTTAAACGGGTCCTGGCAGCGACGAGCCGTTTCAACGTAACTTCCCCGGTCCGAGACGGCAACGGCGCTCCTGGGGCTTATTTGCCGACCGCCTCGCGAAACGCTATATGATGGCCAGTGCGTGCGACACGGTGCAACTCTCCCTGCCGTAGGACCGCCGTCAAAAGCGGGATCGCAATGTGGGGTTACCGGGAGGCCCCACCACGCACACCTCAACGCTCATCCTTCAGGACCTTCACGCCTGCCTTGCGCAACAGACGCGCGATGTCGGCCTCGCTCGTGAAGCGGTAGGACAGGATGAACGCCGCCATGCCCGTCCTGGTCGTTTTCAGGGCAACGTAGCGCCAGCGCCCATCTGCTTCCCGCACGATCACGAACTGGCTGTCCCGGTCCTGCAGGATCAGCGTGGCATCCGCCACGATCGCGGGCAGATCGAGGTAATCGGCCAGCACCATCTCCGGGTGGTGCGCGAGCTGCTTGCGCATCGTCTCGGCCGACAGGAGCGCGACCGATGCCTGCGCTTTGGTCGCGGCGCCGATCTCGGGCGGCAGGACGAACATCGGCAGCTCGCCTTCGGGCTTCTCCATGAACCGCTGGAACACGGGTGGGTCGAGCGCGTGCGCGATGCCGGCCTGCGCGAGTGCCGGTGGGCTTCCCACCACCTTGCGGGCGAACGCGCTGTTGGGCCCGGCTGCAGCACCTGCCTGGCCGGGGTTGTAGGCCCAGCCGGGATCGATGCCGTCCGGCACGCGGGTGACCTCGCCCGTGCGGCGGTTCACGAAGTCGCGGAACGTGTCGATCGGTGGCTCGAAGCGGAGCTCCTCGCCCTCGGCCTTGAGCCGATCCACGTCACGCTGTGACAGGCTCTGCATCGTGCAGCGGCAGCCCCAGCCGCAGGGCGTGGCCCAGCGGTCCCAGTAAGGATGGTCGACCGGCAGCACGAGGTTGTGGCGTGCGCGGTGCGACGGCCTGGTCGCCTCGTCCAGGATTGCCACGTAGCGCAAGAAAGGCCGAGCCGCCTTGTTGCGCTCGAAGCTCGCCCAGTGTCCGGCCGCGTAGCTGACGCGCATGTTCGCATCGAAGATGGTGCGCAGGCGCCTGGTGCTGCCGAGCTGCGCAAGATCCTCCTCGCCGGTCAGCGGGTCGGTCACCAGCTGGCGGCCCCACCAGCCTTGCTCCTTCAGGAAAGGGGTGAGGTTCGAGGCAAAATCACGGAACGTCTTCCCCTCTGCCAGCGCGCGTGTGAGGCCTGCGTGGATCTCGCCTAGGATGTCGAAGCCGGCCGACTTCGCGACCGTGAACATGGCCGCGTGCTCTTCCTGCCAGACGTCTTGCCAGGAGAACGACGGGTCGAGGCGAGCCCCACGCCGCGCGAGGGCGGCCATGGCAGCAAGGGGCGGGAGCGGCTCCAGGGTGACGGTCATGTCCTATGCCGTCACGCGAGGGGCTCTTCGGCCTCGCCGGCGATGCGCGCCGCGAACGCCGCACGCGCGAGCTGCTCGGTCAGCGCTGCGACGTCCATGCCCGCGAACTGCTCGGCCAGGATCGCCGTCGCCTCCTCGATCGTGGTGGCGGCAGCCAGGCGGTCGGAGAGCCCAACCGTGAGCGGCGCAAGCAACGGCTCCCAGTCGCCGATCGCCAGGTCGATGCCCCGGTCGATGGCATCGCGGTTGCCCGCGCCCGTCGTGGCGCTGAAGGACGTCTGTGCCGGCTTATCGCCCGGCGCTGGCGGCACGGGGGTCGGGAGAACGGGGGCCGGCGCCGGCGCCGGCTTACCGAGAACCTCTTCCCTCGCGTCCGGATCAGGCAGGCCGAGCTTGTCGCGCATGACAGCGGTCGACACGCGAAGGCCGAATGGCACGAGCTGGACGACGTTGCGCACCAGCTTCTCGACGTCCTCTTCTTCGGGCCGTCCGATCTTGAGGCGCGGATAGGCTTTCTGCGGCCCGAAGTTGAGGTCGACCAGCGCACGCACGAGATCTCGGCGCAGCGTGGCGGCAAGCTGGCGGGCGTCGGCCTTCTCGATGTCGTCGCGCACCCGGTCATGCGTCTTGCCGACCGCGTGGCCGCCGGCGATGGCATCGGTGGTCGCTGTCTGCCCGAGCACGGATTTCGACGTCTGCCGGTCAAGCCAGTCGGCCCGCTTTTCGTAAAGCTCGTGGTTGCCGGCGAGCTGCGCGCCCACGAACTCGACGGCCATGGAGACCGGCACGATCGCCGCGTAGTCCGTGCCGATGTTCGTCACCGCCTCGAGCAGGACTTCCTTGTCGCGCTCTGATGCGCCGGCATCGTATTTGCCGAGCCGGAGCGGCTGGCCGTAGGCCTCGCAGAAGATCGCCCAGTCGCGGACCGTGAATGCCTTGAACAGGAACGTCCAGGCGGCCCCTCGCGCGAGCCCGCCTCGGATCGGCAGACCGCTCTTCGCCTTGCCCTCGTGAACGATCCAGCCGAAGGGCTGCAGAGGCACGGGCCCGCCCGGCTCGCGGAGCAGAAGGGTTTCGCCGTCGATGCGGTCGAACTCGAACCAGCGTGGCTCGCGGCGCTTCAGGGCGCGCGGACGCCACTGGCCTTCGGACGTGTCCCAAAGGATTTCCGTGGCGGAGAAGCCCTTGCCGATCGCGTCCAGGATGTCGATCAATTCGAACTGGAAGGCATCGCGCTCGATGATCTCGCGCACCAGGTCCGCATGCGCGATGCCAGCCTTGTCGTCGGTCGCGGCCTCCACCGTGATGTCGAGGCCGGCCACCTGCAGCTTCCGCGTGGCGAGCACGGAGCCGTAATGCTGGTCGCGCTCCTCCATGTCCTCGGCCAGCGCCAGATACTGCTCGGCGTCGTTCTCGATCGAGTTGCGCAGCAGGCGTGCCAGCCGGCCCGGCGTGAGCCCGGCTGCCGGGTGCATGGCGTCATGGCGGCGGATGCCGGCCGTGGTGGGCGAAGCCTGCTCCTGGCGCAGTGCCTGCCGGTCGATCGGCCGGCCGTAGGCATCGAGCAGCGTGACGGCCATCAGAAGATGCTCCTCGAGCGCCGGCCGGCAGCCATGCGGAAGGAGCCGCCGTCGCGCTCGTCGGCGCGCTGACGCCAGCCGCTGCCATCGGCATCCGCGGGCTCTTCGAAGCGGCTTTTCGGCTTGGCCGCGGCCACATAGTCGTAGTCGTGCCACTGGATGCGCGAGGCGTAGTGCGCGAGCCCGAGCGAAACCGCAAAGTCGCCGTGTCGCTTTGCGCCGGCTGCACCCACGCGCTCGTCGGGGATCGAGGGCACGCCGCGGATCACCTTCACCAGGCGCAGGTCCTGGACGTGCTCGGCGTCGCGCGCCAGCAGGATCGCGCCGTCTTCAAACGCCGTTCGAAGGGGCGGGAAATTCTCGTTGTACCAGTTCCGCGACAAGGTGACGGCGTGCACCAGGCCGCCCGGCCGCTGCTCGGTGTGCAGCCCGAACTCCCGTCCGAGATCTTCGGCGAGGTTCATGCCCAGGCCCGTGGCGTCGATCGCAGCGCCCAGGAGCCGGTGGGCCGCGCGCATGATGTCGGACGCGATCGCCTTCTGCTCGGCGAACGGCACGTTGCGCATCTCCACCGTCAGGGCCGACCGGCGCGTCAGCACCTGGTCGATCGACAGAAGATGGATGATCGCCGGGTCGGACTTTCGCGCCGGATCGTAGCCGAGCGCATGGGTCCATTTCGGGTTGAGACCGGCGAGCGCCTCTTCGAGCCCTTCGGTCGCAGCCGCCAGCAGCGAGCGGCGATCCATCTCCGGCCGCTGCAGGTAGTCCAGCGGCAGCGCCATGCGGATGATCGGCGCCTCCTCCGGCTCGAGCAGCATCCGGGCTTCGATCAGGGGGGCGGTCAGCCAGGCGCCCGAACCCATGGCCGGCACGCAGAACAGCTCTTCGTCCGCGCCGTCACCGTAGAAGTCGATGATGTCCTGGCGCCACTCGGCCTCGCCCTCTGGGGTCCAGTCGATCCCGCGCACGAGGCAGATGCGCTGGTAAAGCCCTTCCATCAGCGCCTCGTCGAAGTCGATCCGCATGTGGGCGAACTTCGAACGGCCGCCCAGGATGTCCTGCACCTGGACGTTGAACTCGTTTTCGGCGCCGTTGTGGGTCGAGCAGACGACAACCTGGCCGCCCCACATCAGGAAGGCGAGCGCTGCTTTGAGCAGCTCCTTCAGGTTGTCGACAAACGCCGCCTCGTCGATGATCACCACGCCCTGCTTGCCGCGCAGCGTGCGGGGAGCCGAGGACAGCGCCAAGATCTCGAAGCCCGAGGCGAACTTGATCCGGAATGCCTGGATGAAGCGGGTCTCGCTCGGCGTCCTGGGGTCCGTGTCGTCGAACAGGAACTCCTCTTCGGCCACAGCCGCCTGCGCGAAGGCACGGGCCCACATGCCGCATGCGTCGACGAACTCGCGCGTCATCTCCTGGCTGTACGAAATGTACATCGCATCCATGCCGCCGGCCGCCTTCGTCCGGCCCGCGCGCAGCACGGCGTAGGAGGCAAGCCCCCAGGTGAGGCCGATACGTCGGCTCTTCTCGATCACCAGCACCGCCGTGCCGGCCTCGAGCTTGGCAACGGTGCGGCCCTGATAGCCGAGCAGCACACCGGGCAGCCCCACCTTGCCGATCACCAAGTCCAGGTGATCGGCCGACTCCCGGCGGACCTTCTCCCATTCCTCCTTCGAAAGCGGACCGCTCATGCTCGCACACCCAGGATCTGCGCCTTGATGGCCTCGGCCGTCTCGGCCGTGATGCCCTTGACCTTCGCCACCTGGTCGACGGCCGCGCCGACTTCCTTCTTGAGGTCCTTCTCCAGCTTCTCGCGGCGAGCGGTGGACACGCCCTGCGCCTGAGCAGCCGCGCGCAGCGCACCCGCCAGCTCCAGCGCGTCCTTCGGCGTGAAGCCTGCTTCGCCACCGCGCTCCAGCAGCTCGAGCACGAGGCTCTTGATCATCTCGGCCGCAAAGATCGTCAGGTTGTCGGAGGTTTCCGAGCCGAAGCGCTGGGCGATGGCGTCGGCGATTTCGCGGGTCTGCTCCAGGCGCCTGGTCAGCGTCGCAAGCCGGATCGAATAGCGGTTGAACGCCGACAGGCTTGGGATCTGGAAGTCCAGCTCGCCGCGCGACTCCCGGCGCAGAGTTTCCAGCGCAGCGTGGAACTCCTGGTAGATTTCGAGCTGGGTGCGCGAGCGATCGTGCAGCGCGGCCGCCGCAGTCGCGATGATCTCACCAGCCTCCTCGGGCAGCTGCTCGATGCCGGAGAGCCGGCCACGCCCCTTGCGCTCGGGCTTCTCGGTCACGTCAGCCCCCGAGCGGGCGCGCCGCGATGCCGTCGATGTTGGAGCGCTGCTCGTAATGCTCGACGCCCACGCGCGTGATGGAGGCGATAAGGATCGTGCCGGCTTCCCTCAGCGTGATGGCGCCCAGCTCCTCCATCTTGCGCAGCTGGGTGCGCAGCCATTCGCGTGAGCGCGCATAGCCCTGCGCCGACAACGCGGAGTCGAGGATGGTTTCGTTCAACCGACCGTCCGGCTGGCGCGTCAGCTCGCCCAGGATCGCGAGCCGCGCCTCCACAACAAAGGTCTCGTTCATCAGCGTGGTCCCTGTCGTTTGACGCCTTCGAGAACATGCCGGCGCATGACATGATCGGCGCCGGCCTCTGTGAGGATCACGAAGACGGTGCCGCCCTCTTCTCGCGTGAGCACCGCGCGCGCCTGGTCGCGCAGCCATGCAACCTGGTTGCGGACATAGCCGCGCCCGCGGTTGATCGCCTCACGCTGGATAAGCAGATCGTCGACCATCCCGATGTTCATGCGGTAGTCGACCTGTTCGGCCAGGATGCGCAGGATCGCTAGCCGCGCGGACTCGTCGTAGACGTCATCGAAGCCTTCGAAGATCATGAGCCGCGTCCATCCCGGCTACGCGCGGCAGAGGCAGCCGCATACATCTGTTCCTCGATCCGCATCAGCGAGGCGCGGTTCGCCTGAGTGGCCACGTCGATCACCTCGAAACGCCCCTCCATGCGGATGAACGACTTTTCCAGTGCGTGGATCTCGTCGCGGGTCGGGCGGTTGCGCAGCTCCGCCGCGATGTTGGCGAGCTGCAGTTCCATCCCGCCCTCCAGCGTGCCCAGCCGTTTCTCGACCCCGGACAGGCGCGTCTTGATGTCATCCACGCCGCCGGCCGTCGCGGCGATCTCTTCCTTGCCGACCAGCTTCGACTTATCGCCGACGACGAGGCCGAGCATCTTGAGGATGAACGGGAACAGCAGGCCAAGCAGGACCGCGATCGCGGCCACGGCAAGGCCGAGCGCCGGAGAGTTGTCGAAGAGGATTTTCCACGGGTCCATCGGTCAGTGCTGCCGCGCGGCTGCGCCCAGGTATGCGGTGGTCGCGACCGACGCCAAGGCGAACGATGTGAAGGTGCGGGCGAGGATCGGGGCGTCCCCCGTCCAGAAGTTCGCGGCGATGATGGCCCAGAGACCCGAGGCCATCGCCATAGCGAAGAAGCGAACCCATCCCGCCCAACGACGCGGCCAAAGCGCAACAATCTGCGCTCCGATGACCGCAAAGATGATCGTTGCCCAGCTGCTCGGCTCCAACGCGGAGAACCCGGAGTAGCGTGGGAGCCGGAAGGTGTCGGGGCTGGTCAAAAGGAACTGCGCCCAGCTCGACAGGATCACGAGGCTGAGCAGCTCCACCGGGCGTGCGTGGTCGCGGAAGAACAACTCTGAGACTACCTTCGCTAGCTTAGGCCGCTTCTGTTCCATGGCGCGTTTCAGGTCCCCGCGATGAGCGAGCCGCGGACCGAGCGCACGCCGGCACTCGCCTCGATCTCAGGATCGACCAGGATGCCTTCCAGGCGCGCCTCGGCCATCTGGGCCAAGTCCTCGGGGCTCTTGGCGAAGTGCTTCAGCGCGCCGGGGAACTGCTTCTGCGCGTAGGACACGATCAGCGCCACGGCTTCGCTCTTCAGGTTGACCGGGATGCCGCCTATGGCGAAATCGCGAAGCTTGGTCAGCGCGAAGCTGGCAGCCTTCTCCATGCCGGCCTCGACCACAGCCCGCTGCAGGGCGTTCTCCTTCAGCCCAGCGAGACGGAACAGACGCATCGCCAGCCAACCGCCGAACACCACGAACGCCACGATCACGACCGGGCCGAGCCACTGGATGAGCGTCACGGCGGTGGGCCCGAGGTCCACCGTGGTGGACTCGGCCGCAAACGCGCGGACAAGCAGGAGCAGGAAGAAGACGAGGGCCGCGGTCGCGACGACGAGCATGCCACGCTCGAAGGCTAGGAGGCGCTTGACAGAAGGAGGGAAGAACATGGCCGGGTCTCTAGTTTTGAAAGGGGTGGCTAGGCCGCGCGCCTCGGCGTGGTGACGGACTGCAGGGCGGCAAGCGTGCGCGCGTCGAACCCGCCCGTCTGCTCCAGCCTCTGGGCGAGCTGGAAGCCCTTGATGGCGGCGCGGGTGCGCGGGCCCACGATCCCGTCGATCGGCCCGAACTGGTAGCCGGCGAGCACAAGCAGGCGCTGGCCCTCGACGGCGTCGAAGTCGGGGGCCTTGGGCACGAGGGGGGCTGCCATGTCCCAGTTGCCGCGGATATCTGCGGCGGGCAGCTGGTTGGCGCGCGCCCACGGGATCGCGTCGAAGCAGGGGCACTGCTTGATCCACTCGGCCGGCCGGATCACGCCGTCGCGGTCGCCATCGGGCGACAGGTCGCGATGCCCGCAGATCTTCGCCTGCGGATAGCGGTCGACCAGATCGCCAGCCAGCGTGAGCAGCGCGCCCCACTGCGGGGTGGTCATGTTGTTTTCGGCCTTGCCGCGCTCGTCGACGCCGCCCACGAGCGAGACGCCGACAGAGGTTGCATTCCAGCCGGCGACATGGGCGCCCACCATGTTCTCTGCGCGCCCACGCTCGACGCGGCCGTCGCGGCGGATCACCCAGTGGTAGCCGATGTCGGAGAAGCCGCGCGCCTTGTGCATCTGGCGCACTTCCTTCACGCCGATGTCCATGCTCGGCGTGGTGGCCGTGACATGGATGACGATCAGGGTGGTTTTCTTGCGGAGCATGGGGCCACTCGACGGGAGGGGCCAAAGGGGCCCGTGACGAGTGCCGTTGTCGCCTTTCAGGCGTTCTGCGTCGGGGGGCTGAAATTGCCCTCCCACCGACTAGAGGAGGGTGCCGCCCTCGTCGTCTTCGCCGCCGCGCATGCGCCGGCGGTGGTTCTTCACCGTGGAGCGGGCAACGCCGAGGCTCTTGGTGATCCGGTTGATGGATAAACCGTTCCCGGTCATTTCGGCAATGGCACGCCAGCGCCGGCGCTTCTCGCCCACAAGCGCAGGCGGAATGTCGATCTTCGAGCCCCCGAACTCAGAGGCGAGCGCCTGGGCCGCGTCCATGCCGACGAGCTGCGGCAACCAGTGGCGGGCGGGGAAACGGCGGGGAATGTAGACCGTCTGGCATCCCTTCTCCCGGCCGAGCAGCAGCGCTGCACGGATGCCGGCGACCTCGGCGATCCGGTTGAGAAGGGGCGAGAGCCAAGCTTGGTCGCGCTCGGACATTAGGGGCCGAACCGAAGCCCGCGGATGGTGCTCGACATGGTGCGGCCCTTCTTCGATCCATGCCAGACGAGGCGCAGCGTGAAGGTGCCGTTCTTGCAGCGGTGAAATGCAGAATGGCGCGTCAGCGTCCATTGATCGTCGAGCTTCGCCAGCGCCATGGTGGCGATCTCATGCGCGGCGAACCGCTCGATCACCTCCCATGGAGCATTCACCCGGCCGTACTTCTGACGCTTCGCCATCATGCCGACTCCGAAAACTTGGCGGTCTCGTTTCCCCACACGGCGTGGCCCGGCCAGGGCTCGCGGGCGAACAACTCGCAGGCGAAGGCGTCGGGGAGCAGCTGCTCCACCATCGCGCGCATCTCGGGCGGCTTGCGGGAGTGCTCGCGGCGGACGGCCTCAATCACGTTACGGACGGACTTGCTCTGGGTCCTGGGCTCGCCGATCGTGCCGAGGAGGAACGGCTCGCAGGCCGAGCGCAGGGTATAGCCCGTGCCGAAGCAGAGCCCGCCCTTCGTGCCGCGCTTCACCCAGGCGCCGCCCGTGGCATAGCGGAAGCCCCAGGCGCGCATGACGCGGAGGCCCTGCTCGATGTGCGGCCAGGTGGTCCACATGAACAGCATGCAGTCCTTGCCGGCGAGGTCGCGCACGGGGAGCGCGGAGATCTCCGCTTCCCCCATCGTGGCGTAGTGCGCCTCGGGGTTGCGGTCGTGGCCCTTCGTCTGGTCCTTCGAGCGCAGCTCGAACTTCCAGGGCGGGTCCGCGACGATCGCGCCGTAGGAGAAGGGGCGCAGGGGGTCGAAAGGCCAGGACTGCATCAGATGCCAGCCCCCGCGTCTCGGATCGGATCACCCTTCGCCCACTCGGCCAGGTGATCCAGCAGCGCGACTTTCGCTTCGTGGAGCTTAGCCTCTGCCTCGCGGATCGCCGCAACATGCGGCTGCATCGCTTCGGAGGCCCGGCGTTGGATGCCGCTTAGCTCTTGGCTGCTGCCGACCGCACGGAGGTAGTTGATGCCATGCATCTGACGGTGGGTTTCCATGCCCGCGATGCCGTACTGCTCGACCAGCACTTCGTTGTTCTCGATCGAGAACCACAGGACTTTGCCGAACCACCATTCGTAGGGCGCCGTGAACTGCCCACCGATCAGCACAGTGTCGCCGATCTCCAAGATCGGCTTGCCGAGGCGGATGGTCTTTTCTTTGCGACGCCTGCTCATAGCTTCCGCCCCTTCCGCACGCGCCGGCCGAGCGCCTGCATCATCGCCACGAGGTCCAGCTCGGGCTCCATGTCGATCGGCGGCTCGCCGAGGATGCGCAGCTGGGCGGAGATCACGGCGCGCTGGCGGGCCGGGCCGTCGTCAGTGCCGGTTTTCGGCCACTCGACGCCTGCGCCCCGCGCCATCCAGCCTTTCAGCGCCTCGATCACACGCGCGGCCTCGGCCGCGTCGCGGAGCCAGCGCATGTGGTCGATGCCCGTCTGCCGCCGCACGAAGGAGATCAGCGCGGAGTCGGAGCGGTCACGCACGAGGCCGAGATGGTAGGCGGAGATCCAGTAGGCCTGCAGGATGCCCGCGAAACGCCCTTTGAAGGGCTGTTCAGAGCGCGTTGAAGGGGCCTTCGGCGTGAAGCCCTGCCGGCGCATGGCAGCCAGCACGTTCTCTTGCTGGGCCGAGGTCAAGCCCTTGGCAGAGCGATGGCCCGTCTCGCGCTCGAGGAGATCGCGATAGGTGTCGTCGTCCAGGCCGAGCTGCTTCTTGGCGACGTGGATGGCGGCGAGCGCGGTCATCGTGGCATGCCTCCGTCCTGATCCCTCATCAGGATTTCGTAGGCTATCCGCCCCCAGAAGGGGTCCTTTTCCATATGGTTGAGCGCGACTGCCTGCTGCAGCCCGCGGGCCAAGTTGAACACGAGCTGATCCAAACTCCGCGGACCATTCCAGCCCGCGTCGGGAATAGTCATCAACTCGGATTTGGCGTCGGCGAGGTGAGCGAGCAGAAAGAGTGCCGAGCTAGCGCGGTACTGGGGCGGTTTCCTGCGAGGCGTCCTCATGTACGCTCTCCCATGGTCGGGCGCTCGCCGCGTTCGGCCAGCGCTTCCAGGTCGGGGATCAGCTCGGGCCAGATCTCGGAGCGCTCGTAGACCCAGCCCGGCAGGCATTCATGGCCGTAGTGCCGGTTCACTCGGAAGAAGCCGGGCAGGTTCGCCCAAGTCGTGATCCACTCGCCACGGCGCGGCCGGGCAAGATCTACGTGCATGACGGAGTGCGCGCCCATGGTGGACGGGTCGGCGATGGCGAGCCGCAGGGCGGCTGCAGCCTGGCGCGCCGTTTCGCGCTCGGCGTCGGTCGGGGAAGGGAGGGCGAGCTGGCGCATCACTCCGTGCTCCCGAAAAATGGGATTTGCAGCAGCGGCTCATGCGTGACCGCTTTGGCCTTGCCCTTCTTGGGCTTCGCGGAAGCCTCGGCCTGCTCGCGTTGGATGCGACCGAGGTTGTCCAGTATGGCGCCTAGGGAGTAGCTGTCGCGGACCTCGATCTCGATCTTCACGACCGAGTTCTGACCCTTCGTCGCCGCACCGTAGGAGCGGAGACGGCTATGCTCGTCGAGGTAGATGACGGCCATCAGGATGTAGCCTCGCTGGCGATGGCCTTCGCCACCACGTGCTCAAGCTTGGCGGTCGCTAAGATCACTGGCTTCAGCGTGGCAGGAGCCTGGTCGAAACCGCGCTTGTGTAGACGAGGCACCACCCCAAGGGGCACCAGTTCCCAGTTCGCTGGGTCCGGATTGCTGCGCCCCCCGATCGCTTTGAGACAGCTGCCTGCCGGCACCGGCCCGAAGCGCTCTTCCCAGAGGATGCGATGGAGAAACGCGGAGCGGGGCATCTTGCCTTTCGCGGTGCGAACGCGCGGCAGGCGGATGATCACATAGCCAGCCTTGTCGATGTAATCCCCACCGACAGCTGAGGCCTCGATCGCTCGGGCGCTCGGGCGATGCACAAACTCTCCGACACGGAACTGGTTGGAGCGCCTGCAGCCGCTAATCGAATGTTGCGTCACGCGGCGGCCAAATTTCTCGGTGAAAGCCGCGGCCAACTCCCGATCGGTCATTGTGCTGGGGGCCGCGATAAAGGCCTTCTCTTCGGCTGTGTATCGTTGGTTCCGGCCCGTCCTCACGCCCAGCGCGCGACGCGCACAGGCCAGGGTGTTTGACTTCAAGACGCGGCCGAACCTGCGGGCGAACTCGGCCTGGAGATCGCCCTCCACAAGCCCTACGCTCGACAGCAGGAACGCTGTCTCCGCCTCCGTGTATCCCCTGAGCCGCTTCATTTGACGAGACCTCCGAGCGCGGGAGCAGGCAGGTAGGGCACGGGGTTCTCCCCATGATCTGATGCGATTTTCGCGGCCTGGATCTGCAAGGCGGCGTTGCGAATGATTTGGTCGGCGAGGTCGACCATGGCAGCGCTACGGGTCGCCTCCTGGTTGATCTGCTCGGCCGACAGCCCTTCCTCGGAAAGGCGCTCCATCTGCGCAAACAGATGGTTGTTGAGGTCCGACAGGCGGTTCTTCATCACACCAGCCCCTTGCTCTCGGCTAGGCGCTGGGTCATCCGCACCGTGATCGTGTCGCCGGCCGACACGTCGTCCGGCAGGTCGTGGAGCGGCCGCTTGGGCACCCACACGGCCGAGGAGCGCTCGCCCTCGATCGAGACCAGCACCGCACGCTCCGTGGCGTGGTGGACGGCGAGCGTGAGCGTCACCAGCTCCCAGGCCTCGGGCTCGCCCTTGTTGATGATCGGGCTCATGGCGCGCGCCCCGACAAGAGGAGGGCCACGATGTAGCCCGTGCCGAAGCACGCAAGCAGGGCAAGCATCATCTTGCCGACGAAACGCGCGGTGGGCTCGGCTTCCGGCGCGAATGTGAGAGGGGATTTGTCCCGGCGCATCATGGCTGCTGTGCTCCGTTGAAGACGTCCCACACGGCGAGCGTGATGACGGCCTGCTCGCGCGCGATGGCGGCCACCTGGTCGGCGAAGACATCTGGGATGTCAGACGCTCCGCACCCGGCCGTGAAGGCCTCGGTGTAGGCATCCAGCGCGGAGCCAATCAGCAACCGCGCCTCTGCCTGGAAGAGGGCCTGCGGCGTGAGAGCGCCGCGGGCATCGAGCGCTTCGGCAAGGCGACGGCGAAGCGGTGTCGCCAGCTCGTCGAGCGCCATGCGCGCTGCGCTCTGGATGTCTTCGAGCGTCTCGCGTCGGGGTGAGGTTGCAGCGTTCATCGCAGCGGCACCGACGTGAAGCCGAGAAGCACCACGTTCGAGCCCGGCCGCTCAGCCTCGGCCATGATGCGTTCCATCTGCGCCTGCTCGGCCGCGCGGGCTTCCGCTTCCTCGCGGGCGAGAGCGTTCCAGCGATGCTGGCTGATCTCGTGGGCGTTCTCGGTGGAGCGCTGCACGAGGATGCGGAGCAGGCTGATGACGGCTCCGACCTGGTGCCTCTTGATCACGCAGATGCCGTTCTGCGCCGAGGCGTCGATTTCGGAGAAGGTCTTGCAGAGCTGGCGAAGATCGTCCGGCACCGAATAGAGGTTGCGGTCACCGATCACGATGTGTCTCCTCTTTCCGGCGCGCATGGGGGCATCCGCGTCGGCAGGCGTGGTAAAGCCGCACGCGAAAGGCGCTGGTCGCACGATAGGGTTCGTCTTGCTCTGTCAGGCAGCGGTCGCGGCCAATATCGCCGAGGATGGGGCATCCCACGGTCTCGGCCATCAGCGCGCCTCGGACGCGCTGCTCGATCTCGCCTATGTCACCGCCATACTTGGCGTTCAGCACATTCGACATCGCCGATTTGCTGTAGCCGATGAGGGCCGCGCAGCCGGCGAGACCATGCGTGTCCGCATAACGCGCCAGTTCCAGCACCCATTCAGGTAAGGGTGACCAAGCGTCTGCCGCCTTTTCGACGAAACTGCGATCGGCCGCGCGCGAGCCGAGGGAGGGCCCGCGGTTCATGACGAGACCTCCCGCGTGCCGGCATCCACCAAGACCGCGTTGGCGTTCGGATCGAACAGTACACGGGCTTCCAGCACCATCGGTGCACGGGCACCGAGATTGCGGACGAGGCGGTATATAGCTGCTTGGTTGGAGCGATGCGGCGCGGCGACCACCAGCACCTTCGCCTGCAGCAGCAGCGTCACATACTGCTTGACGTAGCCAAGGGGGATTGGGCGGGCTTCGGTCGAGGCGAGCGACGCCAGATCGGCTGAGGTAAATGCCTTGGCGAATTTCATGGTGCGCCAGAGCGTTTCGATCTTGGTCTCCTCCAACGGCCTGCCGTCGAGCCCGAAGCGCGGGGCCTGGACGGGGCGCCTGAGCAACGAGAACTTCTGCCGGCCGGGCAAACCGCGGACGGGCTCTTCGCCCGCGATCTCTGCGAACCCGTTCGCCACGAGGTTCTTCACGAAGCGCTTCAAGGCGCCCCGACTGAGATTGGTGCGATACTCCAGCTGCCGCATGGTCCAGGGGCCGGCGGCGTCGAGTTCCTTGATCAGGGCCCACATCGCGTCGTTGCCGTGCGGGAGCCGGAGGCTTGCCTGCACGATCTCGGGATAGGAGCGCAGCATCAGAGCCTCCGTGCGGCCGGAGCAGAGGAGCCGATAAGGTTGTCGGTCCCGCCGAAATCCTTGAGCCCGATGGTCTGCAGGCCGAGGCGGTTGGATGCCTCCTCGATCTTGGCCAGGTTCACCACGATACGGCGGGTGTTGCCCCGCGTGACATCGAGGAGCGCTGCGGCAAGGTCGGGCGACATGGAGACGTTCGGAAACGAAATCCGTGTCAGCATCGCCAAGTCCTCGGCGTTGCAAGGCAGCGCAGGGCACCACTCAAGCATGCAGTTATGGACCCGTTCGAAGGCCTCGAGCTGCCTGGGGAGCGTCTCCTCGCCGATCAGGACGATGGCTGCCCCGCTCATGTCGTGGATTTCACGGACGAGGTTGATGAAGCGCTTGTTGGCGATGTGGTGCGCCTCGTCGATGATGAGCGGCCGGCGCGGGTCGCCCGCCATGATGCGGCCCGCCTCCTCCTTCATGTCCTCGATCGTGCCGCGCGGCCGGGTCACCCCGTTCTCACGCAGGATTTTCTCCATCAGCGAGCGAGCGCCGGTGAACTGGCCGCACTCCACATAAGCGGCGCGGAAGAAGTTGGCGGAGGCGATGGCCGACTCCGACTTGCCGTATCCGCTCGGCCCGAAGAAGCAGGCCATGCCGGGCAAACCCTGGCGACGCCCAACCACGGTTTCCAGCACCGTCGAGAAGTTCACCACGTTCCGAAGCGGTGCGCGGCTGCCGATGCCGGCGGATTGATTGACTTTCTGATGCGCGTTCATCATGGTCCTCTTGCCTAAGCGCCGCAGAACACCGCGGCAGTTTCCCGAAGCCCGGTGGTCGCAACCCGCCGGGCTTCGTCGTTTCAGCCAGTCAGCCAAGCGTCGCCCCAGGCCTCGTGCACACGGGCCTGGGAGCGGTATTCGGCGGACTGGAGGTATCGGTCGAGCAACACGGCGTCGGCCGGGTCGATGGTCCCATCAGCAAGCGTACGCTGCCAGCCGAGCGCGCGGACGTAGCGGTCGCGCGCAGTCTCTGGCAGCGGGATGGCGCCCGGCACACGAGCCTCGCGCGCGGCCTGGAGCTCCTCGATCCGCGCATCGACGATCGCGGCCGTCATCGTTTCCAAGCGCGCAGCCTCCTGCGCTTCCATGCGGGCGATGAAGCGCTGCTGTGCGGCCTTCGTCGCGGCGTCGGTCGGCTCTTGGTGCACGCGCGAGGGTGTCACGGCATCCAGTGCCGCCGCGATTTGCGGGGTCGTATGCTCTTCGGTCCGGCGGGGCAGCGGCACCACGTTCGGAGCGTTCTCTCGCGCCACGCTGATGAGGCGGTCGATCATCGCCGGGCCCTTGGCCTGGCGCTTCACCTCGTGCCGGATCTTGCGGGACTCGGCGTTGATGCGCTCGGCTTGCTCGATCTTCGCCTGGGCGACGACGGCCTTGGGGTCGATGCCCGAAAGGCGTGGGCAAATGGCTTCAGCCAGGAATGCCCCACCATCGGGCTCGAACAGATAGGCAAGGCCGAGATCGAGCGGGTCTTGCCGCACGAGCACCAAGGTGCCCGGCAGGACGCTTGGCGCGAGGTAGTGATCGTGGTCGATGCGGATGCCGCGTTTGGTCACGGTGCGCAGACCGCCGCCACCGGCCACCGCCATCACCAAGATGTCGAGGGCTCGCTTGTCTACGCGCCGCACGACGTGATCCGCCTGCAGAGCAGCGTTTGCCGGGCTCACGCCGTGCAAGCCGGCATGGGGCTTGTGGGCGTAGCGGAGCGTGGCCCACTCGTCGATCTTGGTCTGCATCTCGGAGGCCGTCAGGCTCACATCGAAGGTCGCGGCCTCCGTTTCTCCCATGCGGGCAGCGAAGCTCTTGCGCCCCTCGATCGCCTTCCGGTCGGCCACGTTGTGCCCGACATAGCCGGGCAGCGTGGTGCAGCAGTCGTGCTGGAAGGTCTTGATCGAGCGCTCCACATGTCCCTTCTGCTCGGGGCTGTAGGCGGTGCAGACGTCAGGCGTGATGTCGAGCGAGGCGAACAGGCGCTGGGTGTCGCGCGCCACGAAGTCCGACCCGTTGTCGGTCGAGATCGTGTCGGGCACGCCCCAAGCGATGATGGCTTTCCGGATCAGCATCGCCACGGCTGACGCGCGAGGCGTGCGCGACATCATGAGCACGAGGCGGCGCGTGGCGATGTCGATGCACACGTAGACCGAATGCCGTCCATCCGCGCAGAGCGCATCCACGGGCGAGGCGTCGATCTGCCAGAGCTGGTTTGGCTGGGTGACGTAGGAGAGGGCGCCAGTTCCCGAGAGCGCCATGGTAGAGCGGAACAGGTCGGGGTTGGTGAGCTTTGTCAGCTCCACATGGTAGCGCTGCTTCAAGCCCTTGATGGCGTGCTGGAAGGTGCGGACAGGCGGCAGCGGGACGGTCTTTTGAACGCCCTTCGAAACGATCGTGAGCGACTTGCCGAACTCGTGCTGGCAGGCCCCTTGGATGTGGTCGGCCGAGAAATGCGGGTTCTTCGCGAGGAGGCCGAGCACGAAGGAGCGCACGGCCCCGCCATTGGCGATTTCCACCACGCCGGTTCCGGCACGCGCGGTGCGGCGGTCGAACGCCAGCTCCGCCGAAGCGCCGGCCTTCTTCCTCTCCCCCCAGCGGGCAAGCGACCGCTTGGAAATCGTGGGCACCGCGTCCCGCACCCAGGGCTCCACCGCGAGCGAGCCAGCGTTGAACTTGTCCACGAACACCTGGACGCGAGTGGCGTAGCCAAGAGACAGGCCGCGCGAGAAGGCTGCGAAAGCGGCCACAACCGCCAGTCGGGCGTCACGCTCCTGGAGCGCGCGGTCCGAGACGTTGGGCGTCGGGGCAGGAGTATTCGCGGCCGGGCAGGCTGAGGGCTTTGCCACGACCATGTAACGCTGGGTGTAGGTGACCCGCGCCAGGGCCGGCAGAAGCTCGACATGGTATTCTGTGCCGCCGCCGCGTCCTTCACGTTGACGCACATGCGCCAACTGATCGGCCCAGCGCTGCCGCTGGGCGAACAGTTGCACACCTCGCTCGCCGGACGGCATGTCCGGCAGCCGCTCTGCCGCGATCTCGCGCGCTGTCAGCCATTCCCGCATGTCAGGATGCCATGCCCAGCGCGGCTTTATAGAGGTCGAGGATCGCCTCCTCTTCCTCCCGCTGGGACGCTTCCTTCTTGCGCAGCGAGATGATCGAGCGGAGCGCCTTCACGTCGAAGCCCGTGCCCTTGGCCTCGGCATAGACGTCCTTGATGTCCTCGGACACCTGCTTCTTGTCTTCCTCCAGGCGCTCGATGCGCTCGATGATCGACCGAAGCTGGCCGGCGGCAATCGCCTGGACGTCGTTCTGATCAGACATTCTTGGCCCCCTCGCTCTGTGCTCCTGCTGCGCGCTCGGCGCGCCAGCGGTCGAACTCTTCCCGGTTGTTGCTGGCCCAGATCAGCGTCTCGAGGATCGCTTCCTGGATTTCGGCGCGGCGAGTGCCTTCTGATCGGCTGGGCTTCGTCCGTGCCACACCGGAGGCGTCGCAGACTTTGCGCTGGCGCAGCTCGTCGCGGGCGTCGTTGATCTGGGTGGACAGGGCGATCTTGGTCATGCCGGCCTCACGTCACCGGCGCGCCGGGCACAGGTCCCGGTTCCGCTTTGCGAATTGCGCGACGGCCCCCGCGGTCGACCCGACCACCGTTGCGATCTCCTGCGTGCTCCGTCCTTCCTGCCAAAGCCTGCTGATCTGGGTCCGCATCTCGCTGCCGAGACGACGCCCCCCCCCCCGCATCCTCGGCAGGCGGCTGCTCAGGCGTGGCGCTGGCCTCTTCAATCTGGCGCGGTTGGGACGTTTCCGGCGCCACACGCGGCACTGAGCGGAGAACTGAGAACCCCTCGAATATCCGACCGACAAGCGCCTCATCGACGCCGGTCGCACGCGAGATCGCGGCATGGTCCGCTTGGCCCGCGAGGCACATGACCAAGCGCACCTGCTCGTCCAGCTCGCGGTTCCCATCAGGCATCGGAAGCTGGGCGCGGAAGTAGAGGTTGAACCCCATCGACAGCAGGCGACGCCCGAAAGCGGTCACGGGCTCGCCCTGGCGGCGGGCCTCTTCCTGCATCCGCTCCATCGTCGTCTTTCGGACCTTGAAGCTGGCGATCACTTCGTCGCGGATCATCATGCTCGCGCTTCCTCTTCGACCATGCGACGGAGCCCTTCGACCGCGTATTCGGCGTAGCCCATCTCGATCTCGCGGCGCCGCCAGTCGTCGATCCTGTCGGCGCAGGCGAGCCGACGCTCAGCGTCTTCAAGCTGCTGCTGAAGAGAGGTGAGGCCGCCTGCCTGGGTGGGGGAAGGGCAGGCGGCCTCCACCGCAGCCGAGGCATCCTGGGAGGAGATGCGGACCTCGGCCGGCGGTGTCTGGGAAAGGTGTTCGCGCAAGCGCTCGGCCATGCCGGGCATGCGCAGGAGCGTGCGGACCATGTTGCGGGCCATCGGTTCGGCGACGGCCTCGTCGGCTAGCGAAAGCGCCACGCTGAGCGCGCGCCGGTAGCGGGCCGGGCCGGGGCCGGCCTGTGCGACAAGCGCCGCCAGGGCGGTTACGTCGGAACGGGCTGAGAATACGATCATCGCGATCCCTCCCGAAGGGTGCGCGTCGCCGCCCATGCCATCACCGCTTCCTCGTGCAGTTCGAAGAAGCGATCCTGCTGCGTGGGCGTCAGACGGGCGAAAGTTGCGGACAGCTTCTGCCAGCGCTCCGGCTCGGCCACGGCGGGGCGCCGATCGAGCCGAGCGATGGCAGCGCTGACGGTCTCAGCGGGCTCCTTCTCGTCCGTCAGAAGATCGACGAGGGGGCCCCAGCGCTCGGCGCCTTCACGGGCGAGCTGCAGAAGCTCGCTTTGGTTGTCGGCGATGGGGTGGAGGCTGATCCGCTCGCGCAGGGTTTGGCCGATAGCGGTCACAGCCAACATGCGGAACAGGGAAGCCCGTTCGATCCCGAGGAACCGGCGGGCGGCATCTGTCAGCGACAGGCTGAAGGCCTCGCTGATGCCGGCCTGATCCTCAGCAGATCGAGAGCCACGAAAATCAGTCTCAAGTTGAGACTGTTTCTTTGGGCGTCCCCTGCCAATCACATTCTGCGTGGTGAGATACACCTCGCGCCAGGTCATCACGGCGAAGGCGCGGTCCAAAGCGGTCAGGTTCTGGCGCAGCAGGTTCGCCCTGACGCCACGGAGCCGCTCGGCGGCCTCGTCGAGATAGTCTGGGGCCGTCCAAACGAGCGCAGGGACGGTTCCCCAGCCAAGCCGGCACACGGCTTCGAGCCGTGCCCGACCATCGACGAGGCGGAACCGCTCGGCGTCCAAGGCGACGACCTCGATCGGCTGGATGAGCCCTCTCGGGAGGATGTCAGCCGCGAGCGTTGCGATGAAGTCGGGATGGTGAAGGCGGTGACCAGCGTGGATCAAGACCGCGACGGCAGGGATGTCCATGCGATCGGTCCGCACGGGGGCGGTAGCCGGTGCCGCGCTCATTCTGCGGCCTCCCGGTTTTCAACAGCGCCCGAACGGGGGGCGTCTATCTGTCGACGTTTGTTGAAGTTATTATCTCGCTCCCACTTCTCGATCTGGCGGCGATACTGTTGGCCGAACATCACACGAAACGGCACGCTGAGCGCCTGCGACAAGGCAAGGGCGCCGGGGAAGGTCTTCCCAAATACGGCCTCGCGGCATGCGCTGTCGTAGAGGCCTGCCGCCCGCGCGATGCCGACATAGGTCAGCCCCGCCTTCTTGATCTCGTAGCCGATCCGGTGACGGCCCCAGCCATCGGTGGGGGCAGCGGAGTGTTTCTTTCGAGGGGCCATCAAAGCTTAACCGCAAATCAACAATCGTCGCTACCATTGTTGCGCTTTATCGAAAAAAGGCAACAGGAAAATGCGCTATGTCGGATTTCGGAGTTGCGCTATAGTGGAGAACTTACGAAGTGCCCTCTAAGCAACTGGGAAGATTGGAGATTTTTGCGGAGCAAGCTTCGCAAGGCAAACTCCGAACTGCGTTCGGAGTTTGCGCTATCGTGACAACGACGTTTGCAGAGAGGCTGCTGTTGGCAATGGGCAGCGAGAAGGCGCTACCATTCGCGAAGCGCGCCGGAGTGCCGAACTCCACACTCCGGAGCTACACCCATGAAGGGAAGGAGCCTGGGCTCGATAATTTGGTCGCCTTGGCTAGAGCCACAAGTGTTAACGTGGCGTGGTTGGCGACCGGAGAGGGGCATATGCGGTTGTTGAGCGAGCCGCGCCAAGCGTTGCAGTCACAATCGCAGGCATTGGCTTCGAGTGAGCCAGCTCCTGAAATGGCTCGCATCAGTCGGCTTGACGTCGAAGCTTCCGCTGGCGGCGGTCTAGTTCCATTTGATGAGCTGGAGATAGGGCACGCGGACATACCAGCTCTATTCCTGCGCAGCATCGGCGTGAACCCAAGCTACGCGCGCATCCTGCGGGTGCATGGAGATAGCAACGAGCCGACGATCCGCCACGGCGACACGCTCTTAGTCGACACTTCCATAACTCAGGTGCTTGATGAAAGGTTCTATGTAGTTGTTTTGGGTGGGGCGGTCTTGGTAAAGAGAGTTCAGATCGACGTCCCACTTAATGGGATCACCCTTCACAGCGACAACAAGACCTATTTGCCTCGCCCCGTCGCAAGCTCGGAACTGCCTGACCTCCACATTGCGGGTCGCGTCGCGTTCTACGGCCGATCCATCTGAGGTGGGGACAAAAGGGGAACATTTGTTGACTCTCGGTGGGCGACTGTCACCTTAGGATTATAACCCTAAGGAGGACCCATGCCTGCACAACAGCACTTCTTCATCCAGCCCTACCGCCGTGGCCGAAAAGGGCTCGTCCCGGCCGAACGCCGGCCCGCGCAGACCGAGGCTGGTGCGATCCGCACCGCCGAGAACATGGCATCCCGTTTCGCTGGCCTCGTCGCCTTCGCCTGCGAGATCGACACCGAGACAGGCGACACCATCAACCCCCGCGAGATCGCGCGCCACGGCGAGGCCCCGGTTCTCGTCCCAGATTGGGTGTGATGGTGCAGCGTCACAAGCGAGCCCGCTCGGTCACCAACCTCGGTCTTTTCGAGGCCGACATGACGAAGGTTCACCAGCTGCTGATGCCTTACCTGATCGGCTTGCAGCCGGGCTCGCCGCACTATGATGCCGTCCAGCGCCTCCAGACTGCGCTGGTCGCGAGCGTCTGCGATGTGACTGGGCGCCAGTCGCCGCCTTGGGCTCACCGCTGATCAGGTGCCATTTGAAGTTGCGCGCGGGCAGAAATCTCGCGGTTTGGTGCCATTTGAAGTTGCGCGGGGATTTCCCTCCTCCGCGCATCTTCTTCTCCCGCTAAGCCTCTGTCTTTCCCACGCTTTCCCGCCTGATCCCGGCTAATCCCGGCCTCCCCGGCCAGATGCCATGTGTTCTTGCGCATTACACTTACCCTCAGGTCAGGCTGATCGCTTCGCCCATGCCGTCGGAGGGCAGGGTGGGGCCGATGACCTGAATGCGGGCGCCGTTTCGGACGCGTTCGTAGAAGTCGATGGCGTCCTGGTTCATCATGCGCACGCAGCCCGACGAGACCGAGCGGCCGATCGAGGACCATTCCGGCGAGCCGTGGACGCGGTAGAGCGTGTCCTGGCCGTTCTGGAAGATGTAGTGGGCGCGCGCACCCAGCGGGTTCTTGAGGCCGCCGGGCATGCCGCCGTAGTCGACGCCCCATTTGGCGAGGCTCGGATCGCGCGCGATCATCTCCGCGGGCGGGGTCCATTTTGGCCACTTCTGCTTCCACTGGATCACGCCGTCGCCGGCCCATTCGAAGCCCGCGCGGCCCAGGCCCACGCCGTAGCGCACGGCATAGCCCTGCTCGCGCACGAGATAGAGGTGGTGGGTGGTGGTGTTGACGACCACCGTGCCCGGAGGCTGGCCGGTGGGATCGTCCACCACCTGGCGCAGGAACTGGTTGTCGATCTTCTGCCACGGCACGGCGGGCACGAGGAAGCCCTCGTCCTCCACGGCCGCATACATGCTCGCATAATCGCCGAAGCCGAATTGCAGGTCGGCCGGCATGGTGCGCGGCGCGGGCTCGACATAGGTCGGCAGGCGCTCGCGCGTGGTGGAGCAGCCGGCAAGGGCGGCCGAGCCCAAAAGGGCGCCGGAAGACAGGAGGAAGCCGCGCCGGGAAAGCTCGGGGGCGGAGGGATGGGATCGGGACATGGGCCACTCGGGACTTAAAGCAGGCTCGCGGCCGGGATGGGTCTCGGCCACGCTTTGAGATAGGCTACGCAAACCCCTCCAAAGAGTTGCAAATCGGGCAGGGGGGCGAACAAACAATGGCCGCTGTGTGGCGGGGCGGCCACTGTTGCGCCGAGGCAACAGAAATGGCCGGGGAGCCGCCGAGTTGACGCGCCGGGCGGGCTGCGGTCCAAGGCGGCACGCACACGCAAGAGGAGACGAGCATGGCCCTTTCGGTTCCCGCGAAGGACGCGACCTGGACCTTCGTGGACGGCGACTGGCACGAAGGCAACGTGGCCGTGATGGGCCCGCGCTCCCACGCGATGTGGCTGGGATCGAGCGTGTTCGACGGCGCGCGCTGGTTCGAGGGCGTGGCGCCCGACCTCGACCGCCACGCCGAGCGCGTGAACGCCTCGGCGCGCGCGCTCGGCCTCGAGCCCACCGAGACGCCCGAGCGCATCGTGGAGCTGACCTGGGACGGGCTGAAGCGCTTCGACGGCCAAACGGCGGTCTATGTGCGGCCGATGTATTGGGCCGAGCACGGCGGCTACATGGGCGTGCCGGCCGACCCCGCCTCGACGCGCTTCTGCCTTTGCCTCTACGAGGCGCCGATGATCGCGCCTTCGGGCTTCTCGCTCGGGGTCTCGCCGTTTCGGCGGCCGACCTTCGAGACCATGCCGACGAATGCCAAGGCGGGCTGCCTCTACCCCAACAATGCGCGCGCGGTGCTCGAAGCGCGCTCGCGCGGCTTCGACAACGCGCTGGTGCTCGACATGCTGGGCAACGTCGCGGAAACGGGGACGTCCAACATCTTCCTGGTGCGCGACGGGGTGGCGATGACGCCGGCGCCCAACGGCACGTTCCTGAACGGCATCACGCGCACCCGCACGATCGGCCTCCTGCGCGAGGCGGGGCACGCGGTTGTGGAGCGCACGCTGTCGGTGCGCGATTTCCTGGAGGCCGACGAGATCTTTTCAACGGGCAACCATTCCAAGGTGGTGCCGGTGACGCGGTTCGAGGGAAGGGAGCTGCAGGCGGGGCCCGTGGCACGGCGGGCGCGGGCGCTTTACTGGGAGTGGGCGCATGATGGCGGGACGCGCTGAAGGGTGGGTTCCCCCCAGCCTCGAACGCGATGAGCTAGGCGAGGGGCAGGAGATGACAGGCGCAAGCCTTTCCGCTCCCCTCCCCCTTGAGGGGAGGGGTTAGGGGTGGGGGTGAACTGAATGACCGTTTGAGCGGTGGAGGTTTTACCCCCACCCCATACCCCTCCCCTCAAGGGGGAGGGGGGCGGAGAGGTTGGTTCTTCGACTGGGTCGGGGCGTTTCAGGCGGGATGGAAAGCGTGAGGCTCGGGGTCGCCTGGGTTGGGAAGAAACCCGTCCGATCCCCTTTCGGCGTTGCCGCTCGGGCTTGCGAACACTATCTCGTGAGGCGATCGGGGGCGGCACGCGCTTCCCGAGCGAGGATTCGAAGGAGACGCCCCATGGCTTTCACGCTGCCCGAACTCCCCTACGACTACGAAGCGCTTCAGCCCTACATGTCCAAGGAGACGCTGGAGTACCACCACGACAAGCACCACAAGGCCTATGTCGACAACGGCAACAAGCTGGCCGCGGAAGCCGGCATGGACGGGCTGTCGCTGGAAGAGATCGTCAAGCAGAGCTACGGCAAGAATCCCGGCCTCTTCAACAATGCCGGCCAGCACTACAACCACATCCATTTCTGGCAGTGGATGAAGCCCAACGGCGGCGGCAACAAGCTGCCGGGCGCGCTGCAGACGGCGTTCGACAGCGATCTGGGCGGCTACGACAAGTTCAAGGCCGATTTCGTGGCGGCCGGCACGACGCAGTTCGGCTCGGGCTGGGCCTGGGTGTCGGTGAAGGACGGCAAGCTCGAGATCTCGAAGACGCCGAACGGCGAGAGCCCGCTGGTGCACGGCGCCTCGCCGATCCTGGGCGTCGACGTGTGGGAGCACTCCTATTACATCGACTACCGCAACGCGCGCCCGAAATATCTCGAAGCCTTCGTGGACAGCCTCATCAACTGGGACCACGTGCTCGAGCTCTACGAGAAGGCTCGCGGCTGAGGCTTTCGCGCTTGAGACGAACGTCCCGAACCCCGGCAGCGATGCCGGGGTTTTTCATTGCGCGGGTTTTGCGGCACTCTTGGCGGCGAATCGATGCCGGAACGGGTCGCGGCCCGCTCCGTTCTTCTCCCCAGCCAGCAACAGCCAGCCCGACCGGAGACGTCATGAAGAAGCTTTCCCTCGCCTTGTCCCTGCTTGCGGCGACCGCCGCCGCGGCCTTCGCCAACCCGGTGGAAGAGCGCGAGGCCATCATGAAGGAGCGCGGCGGCCTGTTGCGCCAGCTCGCCCCCATCGCACGCGGCGAAGCGCCCTTCGACCAGGCCGCCGCCCAGGCGCTGCTGGTGAAGCTCGACGAAAACGCCCACCGCGATTCGGTGGAGGCGCTGTTTCCCGAAGGCACCCAGGCCGGCTCCGAGGCGAGCCCGCGCATCTGGGAGGACATGAACGGCTACAAGGCGCTGTGGGCGAAATATGCCGACACCACCGCTGCGGCCGTTGCGGCAGCGCCCCAGGACCAGGCGGCGCTCCAGGCGGCCTTCGGCACCATTGCCGCCACCTGCTCGGGCTGCCACCAGACCTATCGCATCAGCAACTGACGCGCCTCCGATGCGCAGGCTCCGCACGGTGCTTCTCGGCCTCCTGCTCGTTCTCGCGGCAGGGGCGGTGGCGGCCTGGGCGCTGACGATGCCCCGCACGCTGGGCGAGAGCGAGCTTGCGGCGCTCCAGCCGGGCGATGCGGGCAAGGGCGAGCGCATCTTCCACGCGGGAGGCTGCGCGTCGTGTCATGCGGCGCCGGGCGCTGAGGGCGACGCGCGGCTTCAGCTCGGCGGGGGCGTGCGGCTGTCGACCGCGTTCGGCACCTTCGTCGCGCCCAACATCTCCTCGCATCCCGATGACGGGATCGGGCGCTGGACCGTGCAGGACCTGGCCAACGCCATGCTGCGCGGCGTGTCGCCCGAGCGCGAGCACTATTATCCGGCCTTTCCCTACACGTCCTATGCGCGGATGAACCCGCAGGACGTGGCGGACCTTCATGCCTATCTTGGGACGCTGCCCGCGGTCGCGGGCCGTGCGCCCGCAAACGAGGTGGCGTTTCCCTTCAACATGCGGCGCGCGCTCGGCTTGTGGAAGCTGCTCTACCTCGACACGGCGCCCGTGATCGCGCTGCCCGAGGGGGCCGACCCCAAGCTCGCGCTCGGGCGCTATCTCGTGGAAGGCCCCGGCCATTGCGGCGAGTGCCACACGCCGCGCAACCCGATCGGCGGGCCGGAGAACGGTCAGTGGCTGGCGGGTGCGGCCGCGGCCGAAGGCCAGGGCAACGTGCCCAACATCACGGGCGGCGAGGGGGGCCTGGGCGACTGGAGCGAGGCGGATTTCGTGGAGCTGCTGTCCACGGGCTTCACGCCGGAGTTCGATTCGGTGGGGGGGACGATGGCGGATGTGGTGAAGAACACGGCGGCGTTGTCGGACGAGGACCGGGCGGCGATGGCGGCGTATCTGAAGGCCGTGCCGGCGCATGGGAATGGGTATTAGCGGGGGTGAGAGGCGACGGCCGAAAGGCCGGCACGAAGCCACAGAGGTGGCTTCGTGAGCCTCGAACGCCCTGAGCCATGCGAAGGGCCGGGGGATGACGGGTGCGAACCTCTGCGCCTCCCTCCCCCTTGAGGGGGTGAGAGGCGACGGCCGGAGGCCGGCAGGAAGCCATGGGTATGGCTTCTTGAGCATCGAACGCGATGAGCTATGCGAAGAGCAGGTGATGTAGGGTGGGGGTGAACTGAATGACCGTTGGAGCGGTGGAGGTGTTACCCCCACCCCTTACCCCTCCCCTCAAGGGGGAGGGGGGACTTTGAGGTGGTCGCTAGGCGATCAGACTTCGCGAGGCTCAGCGGGAGCCGAGGAATTCGAAGCCGGATTCGGGGAAGAAGCGGTTGTAGTCGCAGGTGAGTTCTTCGCCCGGTGCGATGGGGCGGATGGCGAAGTGGTTGTTCTCGTCGGAGACGTCGAGGTTGGGGTCGTCGGAGTGGTTCATGTAGCGCGCGTCGTCGGCCTCGAAGACGATGTGGCCGGGATGCGCGCGCGAGGGGTAGCAGTAGCGGTCGAGATAAAGGCGGACGGGGCCGGTTTCGGCCTCGTAGAGCGCGTTGGGGATCAGGCGGTCGTAGTCCGGCTGCATGCGCCAGACGAGCGTGCCTTGGGGGATCGGCTCCTTGGCGAAGACGCCGATCCCTTCGAGTGCTGACTGCGCGAGGTAGACGGAAACGAGCAGCATCAGCGCGCGGGCTCGTCCCGGCCGACGGCTTTCAGCGCGAAGGCGTAGGTGTAGGCGATCTCTTCCAGCCGCGAGAAGCGGCCCGAGGCGCCGCCGTGGCCCGAATCCATGTGGATCTTGAAGAGCACGGGGTTTTGGCCGTGCTTGCGGGCGCGCAGGCGGGCGACCCACTTGGCGGGCTCCCAATAGGTGACGCGCGGGTCGGTCAGGCCGGCGACTGCCAGGATCGGCGGGTAGGGGAGCGCGTCCACGTTGTCGTAGGGCGAATAGGCGGCGATGGTCTTGTAGTCTGTCTCGGACGCGATGGGGTTGCCCCATTCCGGCCATTCGGGCGGGGTGAGCGGCAGGGTCGCGTCGAGCATGGTGTTGAGCACATCGACGAAGGGCACTTCCGCGATCACCGCGCCGAAGGCGTTGGGCGCCATGTTGGCGACCGCGCCCATCAGCATGCCCCCGGCGGAGCCCCCTTGGGCGGCGATGCGGTCGTGGCTCGTGTAGCCTTCGGCGACGAGGTGGCGGGCGCAGGCGATGAAGTCGCGGAAGGTGTTTTCCTTGTGCTCGCGCTTGCCGTTCTCGTACCAGCCATAGCCCTTGTCCTTGCCGCCGCGCACATGGGCGATGGCGTAGACGAGCCCGCGGTCCACGAGCGACAGGCAGTTGGTGTTGAAGGAGGCGGGCATCGAGATGCCGTAGGCGCCGTAGCCGTAGAGCAGGCAGGGCGCCTGGCCGTCGAGCACGAGGCCCCGGCGGTGGATGAGCGAGATCGGAACGAGCTCGCCGTCGCCTGCGGGCGCCATCAGGCGGCGGGTGACGTAGTCGTCCGCGTCGTGGCCCGAGGGCACTTCCTGGGTCTTGAGAAGCGTGCGCTCGCGGGTGCCCATGTCGTAGTCGAAGACCTGGGCGGGCGTCGCCATGGACGAATAGGAGAAGCGCAGAACGGGCGTGTCATATTCGTAGGTGCCCGACAGCCCCAGCGAATAGGCCTCCTCCTCGAAAGCGATGGCGTGTTCGGCACCGCTCTCGCGCTCGCGCACCACGATGCGCGGCGCGCCGTCCTTGCGCTCCAGGCGCACCAGGAAGTGCTTGAAGGACACGATCGACAGGATCAGGCGGCCGGGCTCGTGGGGAACGAGCTCCACCCAGTTGGCGCGACCGGGTGTTTCGACCGGCGCGGTCATGATCTTGAAGTCCTTGGCGCCGTCGGCGTTGGTGAGCACGAAGAACTCGGCCCCGCCTTCCTCGATCTCGTATTGCAGGCCGGGCTCGCGCGCTTCGATCAGGCGGGGGGTCAAGGTGGGATCGCGCGGGTCGATCAGGTGGACCTCGGTCGTCTCGTGGTCGTTGATGCCGATCATGATCCAGTCGCGGCCGCGCGTGCCGCCGACATTCATGAAGAAGCCGGGATCGGGCTCCTCGTAGATCAGGCGGTCGGAGGCGGGCTCGGTGCCCAGCTCGTGGAAGAAGATGCGGGAAGGGCGGTGGTTCTCGTCGAGCCGCGCATAGAAGAAGCCGCGCTCGCCCTCGCCCCAGACGCCGGAGCCCGCGGTGTCGGGGATCACGTCTTCGAGGTCGTGGCCGCCCGCGATGTCGCGGATGCGCAGCGTGAAGAATTCCGAGCCCTTGTCGTCGAAGGTCCAGATCAAGCGCTCGTGGCTCGGCGCGTGGTCGGTGCCGCCGATGCGGAAATAGGGCTTGCCTTCGGCTTCCACGTCGCCGTCGAGGATGATTGCGGGCTCGCCGCCCTCGCGCGGGGTGCGGAAGAAGCGCGGCTGCTGGCCGCCCGTCTTGTAGGACGCGCCATAGGCGAAGGGGCCGTCCTTCATGGGCACGGAGGAATCGTCCTCCTTGATGCGGCCCTTCATCTCGGCGAACAAAGCGGCGCGCAGGCCTTCCGTGTCGGCCATCAGCGCCGCCTGGTATTCGTTTTCGGCTTCGAGATGGTTGCGGATCGCGTCATCGAGCAACGCGCTGTCCTTGAACACCTCCTGCCAGTTCTCGGCGCGCAGCCAGGCATATTCGTCCACGCGGGTGATGCCGTGGCGCGTGTCGGCCACCGGATGCTCGGCGGCGACCGGCGGCTCGATGGGGGCAAAGCGGGGTGCAGCCGTCATGGGATGTGTTCCGAAGATGATGCGGCCGAAAGGCGGGAGAGAGCCTGCGGCGACGTGCGGGGGTCGGCGCTTTGAAGCGGTTTTCACGCCACAATGCAAACGCCCAATGGCCGCGCGGGCCCCGCCCCTGCGGGCACGGGAGCTGCGCGAGGTTTCACCCAACACCGCCCTTCGGAGGAGGCCTAAGCGCCAGTTCCGCCCTTGCTTGCTCGCAAGAGCGCAAAAGTTGACGCACCAATCAACGTATAGCCGAGATATATATCGCCGGGTTGAGCTTGCGCAGACCTTGCGGGACACTTCCCCCAGCGGAAATGACTTGGGCAAAAGCGAGGCATCGAACTGCGTGGCCCAGCGATCATGCCTCCGGGAACTTCCAATTCTGCAAGAATCGCAGTTTTCCGGCCCGAAATGACGTTTTTGTCCTCTAGGCGACTGTCATAACAATTGTTAAGCGTCGAATGGGGAAGAGCGCCGGCCGTCAAGCGTGTGGTGAACGTGGCCTGCGCCTCAGCCCCGTCAATGAAACTGTTCTTGGGGTTAGAGAACGATGGAAAGCAGTGAAATGCCGTCTTCGGACGGAAGCAGCCTGATCGAGCTGACGGCGGACGTGGTGTCGGCCTATGTCAGCAACAATGCCGTTCCGGCGGGCGATCTGGCGACCCTGATCGCCGAAGTGCACGCAGCGCTCGGCCGCATCGGCGGACCGGTCGAGGAAGTGGGCCAGGCCGAAAAGCCCAAGCCCGCGGTGAACCCGAAGAAATCGGTGTTCGACGACTACATCATCTGCCTGGAAGACGGGAAGAAGTTCAAGTCGCTCAAGCGTCATCTGATGACGCACTACAACATGACGCCCGAGCAGTATCGCGAGCGCTGGAGCCTGGACGCGAGCTACCCGATGGTGGCGCCGGCCTATGCCGCCGCCCGTTCGCAGCTCGCCAAGAACATGGGCCTGGGCCGCAAGACCCGCTGAGGCGAACCCGGCGGATCTTCTTCGCCGGACCTCTTCGACCATCCCCAGGACGACACTTGGCACGATGGGAGGTTTTCGGCCTCCCCTTGGTCCGCCGCGGGCACGATCCTGCCCGCGGCAGCCAGCCGCCTCACGAGGCTTCGGACAGCCGGTCGCGGCAGCGCTTGAGCGCCAGATGGCGGTCGAGGTCGTAGATCCCGCGGTTTTTCCAGCGTTCGCGCTCCATCGCGCGCCTGATCCGGCAAAGGGCCGCCGCCCGCTCGGTGGCGGGCGCTCCGAGCACGCGCGGCAGATCGATGCCGCAGGCGAGCCAGGCCGCTGCCGTCTCGCTCATGCTTCCCGCCATCACTGGCATCCCCTTGGTTTTCCTGCGCATCCCGTCCTCGTTTTCCCGTTGTTCGGAGGGGGGCAGGATGAGGGTCTGCGGGCGGTGTTGGATAAGAAGGGGCGAAAAAGGCCTCGCGAAAATATCGCTGGGCGTTGCTGTGCCTGGCTTTGCGGGGGATAGCTGCACGGGAATCGTTCCTGTTTTGTTCACACCCGTCTTCGCTACGATATATGAAGAAATTCCTATTTCGTGGTGAGGTGACGCGTGGCCCGCAAGACTGCATCGTTCGTTCCGCCCTTGTTCGGCGACTCGGAAGACGAGGACACGAGCGTGCGCGACGAGCGGGCGCTGGTTTTGTGCGAGGGGATGATCGACATCGCGGCCGCGCTCTTTTCGGTGTCGGGGCGCGAGATCCGGCGGGGTGGGCGCTCGAGCACGTCGGTCGCGCGGGTGCGCCAGATCGCCATGTACGTGACCCACACCGTGCTGCGGGTGAGCATGCGGCAGGTGGGCCTGGGCTTCGGCCGCGACCGCACCACCGTGCTCCACGCCTGCCACGTGATCGAGGACATGCGCGACGACGTGGAGTTCGACCGCCATGTGGCGATGGTCGAGCGGGTGGCGCTCGCGGCCTATCGCGACCGGCTGGGGCGCTGAGGATGGGCGCGGGCGAGGAGCGCATCCTGCGGGCGTTGCGGCGCGGGGCCTTGCGGCTCGCGAAGGGTGCGGGAGGGCGCATGCTGCTGGAGCAGGCGGGCGGCGACGCCGTTGCGGTCGGCCGCGAGGCCCTCGCTGCCCTTCTGGCCGAAGGCCGGGTCGTGCTGCGGGGCGAGCACCTGATGCTGAGCGGGGGCGACGCGCTGGGCGCGCAGCCGCAGGCGGTGGTTTCGGAGGGAGAGACCGCGCGCAACCTCAACGAATCGCCCCTGGCGAGCCTGATGCGGCGCAGGGACCGCCAGGGCGCGCCCTTCCTGAGCGATGCCGAATTCGAGGCGGGCGAGCGGCTGCGGGCGGACTGGACGCGCGGGTCCATGATGCCGCGGCTGGGCGCCAACTGGGAGGCGTCCGTCGCCTCGGGGCGGCGGGGCTCGGGCGGGGCTGGGGGCGGGGTGGACCTGTCGGAGACGGCGCTTGCCGCGCGGCTCAGGGTGGACAAGGCGGTGACGGCTGTGGGCCCCGAGCTCGCGGGCGTGCTGCTCGACGTCTGCTGCTTCCTGAAGGGGCTGGAACAGGTGGAAAGCGAGCGCGGCTGGCCGGTGCGCTCGGCCAAGATCGTGTTGAAGACGGCGCTGGGCGTTCTCGCGCGCCATTACCGGCCGGCGGAGAAGCCGCGGCGGAGCCATCACTGGGGGGCGGAGGATTACCGCCCCCGCATCGGTGGAGAAGAAAGCTGAAGCATTTCCAGCAAAAGTGCGAAGCGGTTTTGCGCCCGGAAATGCTGCGAAAAGAGAAAGCTAGGCGGCCTGTCCCAAGGCTGCCTGCGCTTCCTGCTTGATGCGACGCACCATGGAGCGGACGCCGTTGGCGCGCTGGGGGGAGAGGTGCTCGTTGAGGCCGAGTTCGCGCAGCACGGGCTCGGCCTCGGTGGACACGATCTCGGAGGCCGGCCTGTTGGAATAGAGCGCGAGCATGATGGCGACCAGCCCGCGCACGATATGGGCGTCCGACTGGCCGCGGAAGCGCACGATCGGGTCCGGCCCCGCCTCGCGCTCAGCCACGAGCCAGACCTGGCTCGCGCAGCCCGACACCTTGTTCTCGGGCGTCTGCTCGGTTTCGGGCAGGGCGGGCAGCGATTCGCCGAGTTCGATCACGTAGCGGTAGCGGTCTTCCCAGTCGTCGAGGAAGGCGAAGTCGTCGCGGATGTCCTGAAGCGCTCTCATGCCGCGCTCATATAGGGATGCGCGGGCTTTGCGTCACCTGGGAGCAGGGGCGGGAACCGTGCCGGTGAGCGCGTTTTCGTCGATGTCGCGAGCGGCGTTCTCGCTGTCGAGCAGCTTGAGCGCGATGCGGCTGCCTTCCTGGGCGCGCACGCTGATGGTGGACACCGCATCCCGCCCGGTCTGGCAGACATCGGGCTTGCGCTCGCAGATGCCGGCGAGATCGCCCACCGCCTCGCGTGCCGCAGAAATGGCCTGAAGCGGTCCCACGGTCGCCGTTCCGTCCGGCGCGCTGCCGAGCGGAAGCGCCAGAAGCACCAGCGAGAACCAGAATGCCAAGCGCAGAAGGAAGAACATCGCTTCACCCCGTTCCACCCGAGCCATGCAATGGGGCCCGGTTCGATCCTGGGGCCACCATGACATGCAAGCTTCAAGGCTCGCTTCAAAATGCGATGCGAATGCACCTGTTCCCTGCAAGGGTTCGGTAACCATGTTTCAACTCGGTGGAGGGCTGAGGGAACCTTCCGCTGCGTCCTCCCCGGATTTGGGGAGATGGCTTCGACTTATTCTTTCCTTAAACGCTGGGTGCGAGTTTCAAGCCGTTGTTGTCGAGTGGTCCGCCGTTTGCGGACAAGCGTTGCGAGCGCCGCAGTTTTGAGTTCCATGCTTCGCCCAGCCGATGTGCACGCCGAAGAGCGATTTTCCGCTCTCCGCCGTTTCGCGCGTCCTGGAAGTGCCGCGCTGGCCCTGGGGGCTGCGGGCGCAGCCACCGCGCTGGCGACGCTCGGCCTGCTGGCAGCGGGCGCCGACGGGCTGGTGGCGATCGGGGCTGCGGCCCTGGCCTTCGCCGCGAGCGCGGGCGCGCTCGGCGCCCACATGCTGAACGGCGCGGGCCGCGCCGAGCCCGCCAAGGTGCCTGCGGAAGAGGGCGCGCTGCGGCTCGCCTTCGATTCGGCCGGCGAGGTGGCGGAAGCGTCGGGCGCAGCACCCGACCTTCTCACGCTGCCCAACGCGGTTCTTCTGGGCACGGGCTTCTTCGACCGGCTCCATGTGGCCGACCGCGTGGCCTTTCTGTGCGCGCAGGCGGCGATCCGCGAGGGAGGCGCCTCGGACACGCTTCCCGTGCGGCTGCGGCTGCCCAAGGGCGACGGGCCGACCCCGCCGGGCTATCGCACGCTGTCGCTTTCGCTGCGCATGGAGGGTGAGGCGCTGTGCGGCACCCTGCGCGACAAGAGCGAGGTGGAGCAGCTCGAAGCAGCCCTTGCCGAAGCGCGGGAGACCGCACGCGAGGCCGAAAAGCGCAGGGGCGCGGCCTTGGCGGCGGCCGGCCACGAGCTGCGCACGCCGCTCAACGCCATCATCGGGTTTTCCGAGATGCTCGGCCGCGAGAGCCTGGGCGGCTTCTCCGACCCGCGCCAGCGCGACTATGCCGAACTGATCCGCCAGTCGGGCCTGCACCTGATGGCCGTGGTGGACGGCATCCTGCAGACATCGATGGTGGAGGCGGGCGCCTATTCGGTGGAGTGCAAGCCCTTTTCGTTCGCGGAAGCGGTGGAGCGCGCCCGCGCGATGATGGGCTTTGCCGCCGATTCCAAGGGCGTGCGCCTCGTCTGCGAGGTGCCGGCCGCCTGCGGCGTGCTGCGCGGCGACCAGCGCGCGGTGCAGCAGATTCTGATCAACCTCCTGTCGAATGCCGTGAAATACACCGCGTCCGGCGGCGAGGTGCGGGTGGGCGCGCAGCGCATGGGCTCGCGGCTGCATTTCTTCGTGCGCGACACGGGCGTGGGGATCGCGGCCGAAGACCTGTCGCGCATCGGCAAGCCCTTCGTGCGCGTCGGCCGCACGGAGGCGACCGAGGGCTGCGGGCTCGGCCTGTCGCTCGTGCGCACGCTGGTCGAGGCGCAGGGCGGCACGCTTTCGGTGGAAAGCACGCCCGGAGAGGGCACGCTGGTGACGGTGGGCCTGCCGGTCGACCTGTCGCAACATTCACGCAAGACGGAGGTCGCCAATGGCCAAGGCGCAGACACGCTCGCGCTCCGCAAAACGGCCTGAGCCAAAGGCGCCCGCGCGGCGCCCGTCGCGGCCTTCGCCTCTTCTGGCTTTCGCCCAGCGCAACCCGATGCCGCTCGCGGGCGGCACGGCGTTTCTGGTCGCGCTGAGCTTTGTTTCGGCGAATGCGCTGTGGGGCCAGCCGCACAAGCACCTGGGCGCCTTCTTCGCGACGCGCGGCGCGCCCGTCGAAGCCTCGGACACGCGGCCGGAATTTCTGCCGCCGCCCGTGCAGCCCGACCCCGTGGTGGGCGAGGTGCAGACGCAGCTCAAGGCGCTCGGGCTCTATGAAGGCGCGATCGACGGCGTGCCCGGCAGCGGCACGCGCAAAGCGATCGCCGTGTTCCAGGCCGAAGCGGGCCTCGAGCCCACCGGGCTGATCGACACGCGGCTGATGCTGGCGCTGAGTGCGGCGCGGGGTGCCCCCCAGACCAGCGCGCTCGAGCCGCCGATGTCGGTTGCGCCCGAATCGACAGGCGCCATCACGCCTGCGCCCAAACCCGAAGAGCCCGTGGACATCCGCCTGATTCAGCAGGGCCTGCGCGCCTTCGGCAATGAGGGGATCGCGGTGGACGGCGTGGCCGGCACCCAGACGCGCGCGGGCATCCGCGCCTTCCAGGGCATGTTCGGCCTGCCCGAAACGGGCGAGCCCACTGCCGACGTGCTTGCCAAGATGCGCGAAGCGGGGTTTCTGCCTCGGGGATGAGGCTGACAAGCGATTTCTGGGTTTCCGCACTCGTCCGGCGCGTGTCCGCCGAGGGCGGCTTCGGCGCCGTGGTGCGACGGGGGGCTGCGGAAGCGGGCGCGGTGTTCATCGTGGTGCGCGACCGGATGGGGAATGTGCGGCTTTATGCGCCGGCACCCCAGACGAGCTACGGCGAGGACCGCCCTTCCGAGCGCGTGTTCGTGGAGAACGCCGTTCCCGACGAGGCGGCGCTCGACGCGCGGCTGGAGCGCGAGAAGCGCTTCGACCCCGATTTCTGGGTGGTGGAGATCGAGCCAGGGGCAAGCCCGCTCGAAGCCCTCGTCACGCTCGCTGACGGGTAGGGGCGGGGGCTCGCTCGGTGGCCCGCCAGCGGGAAAGCGCCGAATTCACGGTGAGCGGCGCGAGCTTTTCATAGCTGTCCAGAAAAGCCGCGACCTTTTCGCGCGACACGAACTGCGCGGGGAAAAGCAGCGCCATCAGGAGGAACGCCTCGTCGCTGCGCAGGCCCAGGGCCTTGAAGGCCACGGGCGCATCGCCTTCGGGGCCGGAATCGAGAAGGGCCTGGGCGTCCTCGAACCAGATGCCCAGCGCATCCGCGAGCGCTGTCTCGAAGAAGGAGCGGCGCGCACCGAGCGCGCTGTCGCGCAGGCGCAGGAACACCGCGCGCCGTCCGATCGCATCGGGCTGCCGCGTGGGGCGCATCATGCCGCGCAGATCGCGCCGCGTGGTTTCCGCCGCATCGGCCGGGGGGTGGGCAGGGGTCTGGGTGGGCGGATCGGGGCGGTCGAAGGGCACCGAAAGCGCGCGCACGAGGCTTGCGATCACGGGGTTCAACCCGGCGCGGCGGCCGATCACCTGGGCGTGCGGCACGCCGCGGCGGCCGATCAGGCCGATCAGCTCGACATCGGAAAGATCCTTGAGGCGGACGAGAAGGGGGGCTGCGACCTCGATCGCGTCGTCGCAGAGGCGGCGCGACAGGGCGTGGGGCGCGCGCTCGCATTCGGAGAGGGCCGCGGCCGCGAAGCGCCGCGAGGGGATGGAAACGCCTTCGAGCAGCGGAAGCGTGAGGTCATCGAGCCGCGCGGCATCCTCGCGCGAGGGCCGCGGCAGCGAGCAGAACGCCGACACCGCCCCTCGAAACAACCGATCGGCCCGCGCGCCCGAAGGCCCGCCGATGCCGATTTCCGTGAACACCGATGAGGACAAGACCGCCTCGGAACGCAAGCACATGGGACGCAGACACTTCCGGCCGACATGCCGGAGAAGCCGAAGATTAGAGCGGATGGGTTAGCGATGCTTTAACCGCGCGGGCCCGCCTCAGCTTACGGAAGGGCGGGGCGGGGTGCTTCCAGAAGGGCCGTGGGCCGCGAGGGGACGATCTCCTGGAGGCGCTTGCGCTTGAGGAAGGGCTTTTCCAGGAACTCGTAGGAGGCGAGCGCGGCGAGCACGGTGACGGCGAAGCAGAGAAGGGCGAGCGCCATCCAGAGCGGGGCGTGGAGCGGCCCTTCGGGAAGGAAGGCCGCGGCCCTCGCGAAGGCGTCCACCGTGAAGGAGTGGTAGACGTAGAGGCCGAAGGAAAGCTTGCCGAGCGCCACGGGCGCGGGCCTGCCCAGGAGCCTCCTCGGCACATCGCTTCTGGCGAAGACGAGGATCGCCCCGCTCGCCACGGCGCTGGCGAGGAGCTGCCAGATCGTGTGCGCGGAGGCGCCGAGCTGGGGAAACGCGCTGACGAGCACCACGCCGCACACGGCCAGGAGACCGGCCAGGATGACGAGCGGCCGCGAGGGTTTTCTCGTGTGCATCAGGAGGCCGAGCGCGATGCCGATGGCCAGCGGTTCCAGGCGAGACAGGGGGCTCGCCCAGACGGTGGGGTAGGGGATGTCGGCCAGCTGGTAATAGACGCGTGTCAGCACCGCGACGGCGACGGCGCAGAGCAGGAACAGCCCCGTCCGCGACGCGCTCCTGGCTCCCAGGAGCAGGATCATGAGGACGGGGAAGACCAGGTAGAACTGTTCTTCGAGCGAGATCGTCCAGAGCGATTTGTAGAGGCCGAGCGTGGCGGGATAGACGGAATAGGAGAGGTTGCCGAAAAACAGCGAGAACGGGATCAGGTGATCGCGGAGGCTGCTCAAGGGGTCGGCGTTCTGCTCGGCGCCGACCAGGGCCAGGGCTGCGGGGTAGAGCGCGAAGCCAATCACGAGGCCGAAGAAATAGAGCGGCCAGATGCGCAGGACCCGTCGCAGAAAGAAGCGGCCGACCGCAAAGGAGCCGGTGGCCTCCCACTCGCGCACGGCCAGCGAGGAAAGGAGATAGGCGCTCAGAACGAGAAAGACGTCGACGCCCATCCAGCCGAAGGCGTGGACCCGCGCCAGCACTTCGCTGCCTGCGGTCCAGGCCGGTGGAAAGGGCAGGTGGTGCAGAAACACCGCCAGAAACGCGAGAAAGCGCAAGCCGTCCAGTTCCGGCATGTAGAGGCGCTCGGCGGGGATGGGCGGATGCATGGAGACCGGCTGCTGGCGGATGGGGCGGGGAAGCCTTCCATAGGGCCTTCCGCTGCGGCAGCGAAGCCCCCCGCGAGCACCCGATGACGGGGGGCAGCGGCCATTTTCTGATGCCGCTCGGGAACGGCGTGGGCGCCGGTGTGCCGGTTCGGCACAGGCGCTGCGCGCGTTAACTTTTGCGCAAACCCGCGCGACAAACAGCGCAAGGGCGAAGGCCCTGTGCTTGTCTGGCACACCAATGGTTGTTATGTTTCAAATCAGCGCACAGGACGGGGCCGGCAGGCTCTGACCGAAAAGAGATCTGGAGCCCCCAAATCATTTCCCTGCCACGGCAGGGGCGCTGACCACAGACCGAAGCCCGTTGGCCATCTCAGCCGGCGGGCTTTCGTCCTTCAGGGCCTCGATCTCTTCCTCCGTCCGCCGGTCATCCGATTCGAACTCGCCCGTGACGATCTCGGCGATGACCCATTTCGGCATCGGCAGCGAGGCGTTGTTCTCACGCGCCGCCTCGCGGCGGGCGGCGTGGAAGGCGGTCTGGGCGTCCTGCATGGAGGCGAACTCGCCGATCAGGTTGGCATCCGGCAGGCGGTAGAAGCTCTGGTCGACGCCGCGCACCCAGGGGCTCAGGCCGTGGCGCTGGGCGTGCTCCTTGAAGGCACGCAGCAGGTAGGGCTGGTGCAGCGAAAGGCTGTAGGAGATCATGAACTGGGGCATGAGCACGCACCATCCGAATCTATGGTGCCGCATGCACCAATGGGGGGATGGTGGAAGCCTTGACGCTGATTGTTTCAGTTGTTTGCCGCCTCGTTGCTTATCCCGAATCTTTTGTGCTGCGCCTGGAATCCGGCAGGCGCCGGGATTTTCTTGAGAAGAACTGAGGCCCCTCGCGAGGTCTTCGAACTGAACAGGGATCGATGCCGAGGCGCGGGCGGGGGCACGGATGGTTCACCTGTCGTTCATACGTGCGAGGCGAGGTTCGCGGGTGCAAGCCACACCAAAGAGGTCGAGACCATGAACCGCATCATCGCGAAAATCTGTGCCGGCGCCATTCTGGCGACATCCCTGGGAACGGGCGCGATGGCTGCGCCGCGCGTGAGCGCAGACATAGGCTTCGAGCGCCCGCATCTGATCGAGGTGCAGCGGCGCGGCTGCTCGGCGCGGCAGGCCCTGAACAAGGCCGAGCGCCTGGGGCTGAGGCGGGTGCGCGTCGTGCGCGAGCGGCGCAACACGATCTCGGTGTCGGGCATCCGGCGCGGCGACCGGGTGGTCGTGACCTTCCTGCGCGACCGCCGCTGCACCATCGCCTGAAGACGGGCGGGCGCAACGGAAACTGGGCGCGCCGCCGGGGAATTCGCGTTCACCCGCGGCGCGCCGACATCTGCCGGAGACGATCGGGGTTTAACACTGCGTTAACCATGCCGTGCCCTTATGAAAGGCGGAGGCGTTGCGTTTTGGCTCCGGTCGATCCCTGCGGGAACCGTGAACATGACCGCTCAGATTCTGATGTTTCCGCTCAAGGAGCGGATGGGTTCACCCGACAAGCAAGAAGAGGGGTCCTGCGAGATCCTGATCTTCTCGGGTGTGCGCTACGAACGCTACGAGGAGCCGGCCGACGTGCCGGCGCCGCGCAGGACGGCCGGCAAGCGCCAGCCCAAGAGCTGATCAGCCCTCGGGCAGGGTAGCGCAGCGAAAGCTGGCGATCAGGCCATCCACGGCGGGCGCCCAGGTCGGGTCCGGCACGAAGGCGCGCAACACGGCGATGCCCTGCTCGGTGTCGGCCTGGAAGCGCACGGGCGCATCGGCTTCCAGGGCTGCGGCCGCGCGCGCGGCGACCGACTGGCCGGGGTCCAGGATCTGGATGTCGAGGCGCCCGGCGAGCGTGCGGTCGGACACGCTGAAGAGGCTGTGGCCCTCGCGGTCGTGGACGGACACCGACCAGAAGGGCGAGCGGCCCTCGCCTTCGAGCCCAAGCGGGCCATCCGACAGATCGAAGCGGCAGGCGACCGTGCGGAAGAGCGGATCGCCGTCGCCCGCATCCCCCAGCGGCACCGTCTCGTAGAGCGCGCCGCGCGCGGCCAGGCGCGACCAAGCATCGCGCTCCGACACGAGCGGCAGAAGCAGGAGCACCACGAGGTGCACCACGGCGGCCCCCACGAGGCCGACCACCGTCGCATAAACGAACCTACCCATCGCAGGCCACCTTGGACACGGTGGGAAGTGCGGTCTCGGCCTGGGCGAAGCTGCCCGACGCCGTGGGGTCGTAGAGGGTCAGGATGAAAGCGAGCGGGCCCGTGCCCCCGAGCCGCAGCCAGTTGCCGGAGGAGGGAAGGGCGCTCGCCGCGATGTCGAGCGCGCCGTCCTCGCCGCGCAGGGCCTGAAGCGCGTGCAGGGTGGCGGGGCGCGCGCCTTCGAGCACGAGCGGGGCGAGATCGGCATCAGCGGCGCGCAGGGTCCAGAACCGGCCGGGCGGCAGGGGGCCCTTGAGGCGGTAGGCGCATTCGCGCAGGAGCTTGTCGCCGCTTTCGTCGCGATGGGCCACGAAGGCTATGCCCTCGGCGCGGCCGAGCGGCAGGCGTCCGGTGGTGGCGAGAATCGCGGCCTCGTAGGGGTCGGCCGCATCGGGGCCGCCGCCCGGAACCGGCGTCCAGCCGGCGGTGGTGGGGTGGGTCGCCATGCGGTCGAGCGCCCAGTGCACGCTCGCCGCACCCCCGCCGATGGCGAGAAGGAGCGCCCAGACAGCGAGGCCCGCACGCGCGAGCAGGGAACGGGGCCGAAACACGGGCGGCTCGCGAGCGCTCAGATGGCCGAAAGCACGCCGGGCGAACCGGCCGACTGCGCGGGCGGCTCACCGCGGAAGCGCTCGCCGAGCGCGCGCAGCGCCTTGGTGGTCTCGCTCGACATGAACTGAGGGCCCAGGTTTTCGAAGGCCAGCGCCTCGCTTTCGCCTTCGCCCACCTTGGGCGCGGTCTTGGCGACGAGGGCGGGATCGAGCAGCGGGTTCTGGATGCCGGGGATCGGGCGGATCACGACCCCGCGATGGGCGACCGTCATCAGGCGCTGCCAGACCATGGCGGGCAGCGAGCCGCCCGTCATCTCGTTGGTGGTGGTGTAGTCGTCGTTGCCGAGCCAGACGGCGGCCGTGAAATTGCCGGTGAAGCCGACATACCAGGCATCGCGATAGGCCTGGGTGGTGCCGGTCTTGCCGGCCGAGCGGATGCCGGGCAGCGCCGCGCGGCGGGCCGTGCCGACTTCCGGGATCTGGACCATGATGGAGTTCATGGAGGCGACGGCCTGCTCGGACAGCACGCGATGGGGCGGGGGCGCGTTGCGGCGCCAGTCGAAGAAGACCTCGCCGCCGTGGGTGACGAGCTGGCTGACCCCGTGGCGCGTGCCCGCGAAGCCGCCATTGGCGAAGACCTCGTAGCCGGTGGCCTGGTCCATCACCGTCATGCCGGACGTGCCGAGCACCATGGTCTTGTGGTCGCTGATGGGCGATTCTACGCCAAAGGCTTCGGTGAGCGCCTTGATGGGCTTGGTGGTGAGGTGCTCCTTGGCGAGCCGCACGGGCACCGTGTTCACCGAGCGGATCAGCGCCTGGGCGAGCGTCATGCGGCCCGAGAACGAGCGGCCGTAGTTCTTCGGGCTCCAGCCGTTCCAGGTGATGGGGGCGTCCGACACGACCGATTCCGGCTTGAAGCCGTTTTCCATGGCCGCGGCATAGACATAGGGCTTGAATGACGAGCCCACCTGGCGCTGGGCGCGGGTGGCGCGGTTGAACTGGCTCGCGCCGTAGTCGCGGCCGCCCACGATGGCGCGCACGGCGCCCTCGTTGTCGAGCAGCACGAGCGCGCCTTCGTTGACGCGGTACTGCTTGCCGAACTGGCGCAGGTGGAATTCGAGCGATTCCTCGGCGGCGGCCTGGAGCACGGGGTCGAAGGTGGTGCGCGCGACCATGGAGCGGACGGGGCTTTTGGCCGCCAGGCGCTTGGTTTCCTCGAAGGCCCAGTCGAGGAAGTAGTCGGGGCTCTTGATGAGGCCGCGATCCACCACGTCTGCGGGGTGGAGGCGGGCCTGGAGCACTTGGCCTTCCGACAGGAAGCGGCCTTGGACGAGGTTGGTCAGCACTTCGTTGGCGCGGGCGCGGGCCGCCGGAAGGTTGACATGGGGCGCGTATTTCGCGGGCGCCTTGAAGAGGCCGGCGAGCATCGCGGCTTCCGCCACCGAGAGGTCTTTCACCTCCTTGCCGAAATAGAAGTCGGACGCAGCCGTGATGCCGAAGGTGCCGCCGCCCATATAGGCGCGGTCGAGATAGAGCTGGAGGATTTCCTTTTTCGACAGGTTGGCTTCCAGCCAGAAGGCGAGGAACGCTTCCTTGACCTTGCGCTCGATGGTGCGCTCGTTGGACAGGAACAGGTTCTTGGCGAGCTGCTGGGTGAGCGTCGAGCCGCCCTGGACCACGGAGTTGGCGCGCACGTTCTCCGTCATGGCGCGGGCGAGGCCCAGGAAATCGATGCCGTAATGCTCGAAGAAGCGACGGTCCTCGGTTGCGAGCACAGCCTGGATCACGTGCTCGGGCATCTCGTCGACGGGCACCGAATCGCGCTGGATGATGCCGCGGCGGCCGATCTCGTTGCCGTGGCGGTCGAGGAAGGTGACGGCGAAATCGCCCTGCGAGCGCCAGTCGCCCACCGTTTCCTCGAAGGCGGGCATGGCGAGCACCAGCATCACGACGGAGCCGGCGGCTCCCAGGGTGAAGGCTTCCGAGGAGAGTTCCACGGCCGCGCGCTTCCAGCCCGACACGCGGAAGCGGCGCGAGAAGATGGTGACGCGCTCCCACCAGTCGCGCGCAGCGAAGCCCGATTCGTAGACCGACGAATCGATCCACGCGTCGAGCGCCAGCATGCGCCGCGAGATGCGTCGGCCAAGCCTTTGCAAGAAGGTGGGGCCCGTGGGCCTGGCGTCCGACAGGGAGTTCTCCGCAATCCGTCTGTACGCATGCCCGCGATTCCGCGACAGGCGATCCGAGCGTCCCTTCTCGTCCAGCAAAGGTAACGCGGCAATGTCGAAGAAACCAGATGCACGGAAGAATCCGGCGGCAGAGTCAACGAAGAAATATCTAGGAATAAATTCTTGACACCGTGACGGCGGTCCGCTAGTGTCTGCGTATCGTCGGAGAGTTGCGCCTGAAGCCACCTCGAAGACGGATCCTGACATTGCGAGGCGGAACGTGGACACGAAAGTGCGGGATGGCGCTGCGCGGTGGGTGGCCGCGCGCGCCCTGCTGGCGGGCGAGGAGCCCACGGTCGCGATCGTGGCGGCGGTGCTCGACACGAGCGAGCGGGCGCTTCTGCGGCGGATCGAGGGGGAGCGCTGGATCGTGGCGGCACGCCGCGGAGACGACGACACGCCGGCCGGCGAGCGGCTCGACCGGGTGGTGAGCTTTCTTCTGGCCGAAGTGGAAGAGATCGGCCGCGCAGCCGAGGAAAAGGGAACCGCGCTCGACAAGGCCCGGCTCGACGGGGTGTGGGCGATGATCCGCGCGGTGGAGAAGGTGGACGGTCTGGCGAAGGAGCGGGCGGAAAGCCTGGCGGGAAAACGGGATGGGGATCTTGCCGAACTCTTGCGCCGCATCGACGACCGCATCTTCGGCCTGGCCCAGGAGCTTGCAGCAGGTCAGCTGGGAGCATCGCGGATGGGCATCGAGGAACCTGGACGCAGCGGGAGCGTGGGCGGTCCAGAATGAATGGTTCATGCATGCGCGGGGAGCGCAATACCTCGCGAGATTGCGGCCCGACACCTGGCTGGTGACGGGCGGGCGCGGGGCCGGAAAGACCCGGCTCGGTGCCGAATGGGCGAACGGCATGGCACGCGGCTTGCGCCCCTTCGCGGACGATCGTCACGGAGTGATGGCGCTGGTGGGCGAGACGCTCGCCGATGTGCGCGAGGTGATGGTGGAGGGCCCGTCCGGCATCCTGGCACATGCGCGCGGCGACCGGGCGCGGTTCGAGGCGAGCCGGCGGCGCGTGGTGTGGGGCTCGGGCGCGGTGGCGCAGATCTTCTCCTCGGAAGACCCCGAAAGCCTGCGCGGGCCGCAGTTCTTCGCGGCCTGGTGCGACGAGCTCGCGAAATGGCGCCATGCGGAGGAAACCTTCGACATGCTGCAGTTCGGGCTTCGGCTGGGGCACCAGCCGCGCCAGCTGATCACCACGACGCCGCGGCCCACCGCGCTGTTCAAGCGGCTCTTGGGAGACGCGTCCGTTTTGAAGACGCGGATGGCGACACGCGACAACGCGGAGAACCTCGCGCCGGGGTTCTTGCAGACCGTGACGCGGCGCTACGGCGGAACGCGGCTCGGGCGGCAGGAGCTGGACGGCGAACTGGTGGAAGACCGCGAGGGCGCGCTGTGGTCGCGCGCGGGCATCGATGCGGTTCGGGTGGCTGAAGCGCCCGATCTCGCCCGGATCGTGGTGGCGGTGGACCCGCCGGCGACATCCCATGCGGGGTCCGACGCCTGCGGGATCGTGGCGGCGGGATTGAGCGTGGACGGCACCTTCGCCGTACTCGCGGATGCGACGGTGCGCGGGGCCAAGCCGCAAGCCTGGGCGCGCACGGCCGTCGAGCTTTACCGGCGATTGCAGGCGGACACGATCCTGGCGGAGGTGAACCAGGGCGGGGACATGGTGACCGCCGTGATCCGCACGGTGGACGGCCAGGTGCCCGTGAAGGCGGTGCGCGCCAGCCGGGGCAAGTGGCTGCGGGCGGAGCCGGTGGCGGCCCTCTACGAGCAGGGCCGCGTGCGGCATCTCGCGGGCCTCGCCGCGCTGGAAGACGAGATGTGCGACTTCGGGCCGGCGGGACTGTCGGGCGGGCGCTCGCCCGACCGGGTGGACGCGCTGGTCTGGGCGCTGGGCGAGCTGATGGCGGGCAGCGGGCAGGGCCCGCGCGTGCGCGGGCTTCGGTAGATCAAAGGAAAGCGGATGGCTTGGAACTGGCCATTTCCCCTGAGGGCGGGGAGGGACGGCGCGCGCCTGGAGCGCAAGGAGATGGGAGGTGGCGGCTTCATCGCCTTCCACCAGGGCGGCGAGGCGCGGTGGACGCGCTCGGACTATGCCGCACTCGCGCGCGAGGGCTTCATGCGCAACCCCGTCGCCCATCGCGCGGTGCGGATGGTGGCGGAGAATGCGGCGGCCGTGCCGCTGCTGCTTTACGGGGAGGGCGGCGAGGAGAGCGCCCATCCCCTGCTCGACCTGCTCGCGCGGCCCAACGGCAGGCAGGGCGGCACGGCTTTTCTGGAAACGCTGTTCGGGCACCTCCTGATCGCGGGCAACGCCTATCTGGAACTGCTGGAAGCCGGCGACACGCGCGAACTGCATTTGTTGCGCCCCGACCGGGTTTCGGTGGTGGCCGACGCGCGGGGCTGGCCGGTGGCGCTCGACCATCGCGAGGGCTCGAACAAGCGGCGGATCGGGTTGGGGGAGGCGGCACACCAGATCGCGCTGTTTCACCCGCTCGACGACCATCACGGCTTTCCGCCCCTGGAAGCGGCGCTGATGGCGCTCGACACGCACAATGCGGCGAGCCGGTGGAACAAGGCGCTGCTCGACAACTCCGCCCGGCCATCCGGCGCGCTCGTCTATGCGCCCAAGGATGGCGGGCACCTTTCCGACGAGCAGTTCGACCGGCTGAAGGAGGAACTGGCCGAGACCTATGGCGGCCCGAACGGGGCTGGGCGCCCGCTTCTGCTCGAAGGCGGGCTCGACTGGAAGCCGATGGGGCTGAGCCCCAAGGACATGGATTTCCTGGAAGCGCGCAACGCCGCGAGCCGGGACATCGCACTCGCGGTCGGCGTGCCGCCGATGCTGCTCGGGCTGCCGGGCGACAACACCTACGCGAACTACCTCGAAGCCAACCGGGCCTTCTTCCGCATGACGGTGCTGCCCCTGGCGAGCCGCGTGGCGCGCGAGCTGGGCGGCTGGCTGGGGGGCATGTGGGGCGAGGCGCTGCGGCTCGAGCCCGATGCCGACCGCGTGGACGGGCTGGCCGCCGAGCGCGACGCGCTCTGGGCGCGGCTGGGGGCGGCAGGCTTCCTGGACGAGAACGAGAAGCGCGAGGCGGTGGGCTACGGCCCGCGCGCGGCCGGATGAGGAGGAAACGCATGAGCGAGTGGGGAGAAGCGGCCTGGCTCTGGGCGGCCAAGGGCGCGGGCGCGGTGGCGGGCTCGGCCGTGTCGCTCGCCTACATCCTGCCCCAGGGGCGGCGGGAGGCCGCGACGCGGTTTCTGGTGGGGGTGGCCTGCGGGCTGACCTTCGGCGGCACGGCGGGGCTGAAGATCGTGGCCGAGCTGCACCTGGAGCGGCTGATCGGGCCGGGCGAGACGGTGCTGATGGGCTCGGCGGCGGCCAGCCTCTGCGCCTGGTGGGCGCTGGGCTTTCTTCTGCGCGCCTTTCACGTGCCGCCATCGGGCAAGGGAGAGCGGCATGGATGAGCCGTTGGAGCGCAAGCGCGCGGAGGTGGCGCTCGACCGGATCGGCAGCGACGGGACGTTTGCGGGCTATGCCAGCCTGTTCCACGTGGCCGATCTCGGGCGCGACGTGGTGGAGCCCGGCGCGTTTCGCCGCTCGCTGGACAAGCGGGGCGCAAGCGGGGTGCGGATGCTGTTCCAGCACGACCCCGCCCAGCCGATCGGCACCTGGCTGGAGCTGAAGGAGGACCGCCGCGGCCTGTTCGTGCGGGGGCGGCTGGCGACGGGCGCGGCCAAGGCGCGCGAGGTGTTGAGCCTGATGGAGGCGGGCGCGGTGGACGGGCTGTCCATCGGTTTCCGCACGGTGCGCGCGGCGCCCGACAAGGGGCGCGGCCTGCGCCGCATCCTGGAGGCCGACCTCTGGGAGATCTCGATCGTGACCTTTCCCATGCAGCCCGACGCGCGGGTGACGGCGCTCAAGGCGCGCCCGCGCGTGCGGATGCCGCCGGGCACGCCCAGCCTCGCCGTCGTGATCCGGCGGGCGGCGAAGATCATCAACCCGAAAGGATGAGAAAGTGATGCAGCAAGTTTCGACGAGCGCGCCCGAACAGAAATCGGGAGCGGAAGGCTTCGACGTGCGCGAGGCGTTCGGCGACTTCATGACCACCTTCGAGGCGTTCAAGGAGGCGAACGACCGCCGCCTGGACGAGCTGGAAGGCAAGATGGGCGGCGACGTGGTGACGGCCGACAAGGTGGACCGCATCGGCCGCGCGCTGGACGAGCAGAAGCGCACGCTGGACGGGCTGGCGCTGAAGCGCGCGCGGCCCGCACTCGGCGGCGGGGGCACGCCCGTGGCCTCCGAACACAAGAGCGCGTTCGAGGCCTATGTGCGCGGCGGCGACGAGCGCGCCATCCGCTCGCTCGACACCAAGGCGATGTCCTACGGCTCGGGCCAGGACGGCGGCTATCTCGTGCCGCCCGAAACGGAAGCCGAGATCGGCAAGCGGCTGGCCGCGCTTTCGCCGATCCGCGCCCTGGCGACCGTGCGCCAGGTTTCCACCGCACTCCTGAAGAAGCCGTTCTCGGTGGCGGGGCCGGCGACGGGCTGGGTGGCGGAAACGGCGGCGCGCCCGCAGACGGGCACGGGAACGCTGGCGGAATTGCAGTTTCCGACCATGGAGCTCTACGCCATGCCGGCTGCGACCCAAGGCTTGCTCGAGGACGCGGTGGTCGACCTCGACCGCTGGATCGCCGACGAGGTGGAGGCGGCATTCGCCGAGCAGGAGGGCAAGGCCTTCGTTGCGGGCGACGGGGTGAACAAGCCGCGCGGGTTTCTCGACTATCCCAAGGTCAACGAGACCGCCTGGGCCTGGGGCTCGCTCGGCACGGTGCCGACGGGTGTGTCGGGCGGGCTGCCGGCTTCCAACCCCTCCGACGTGCTGATCGACACGATCTATGCCTTGAAGGCGGGGTATCGGCAGAACGCCTCCTGGGTGATGAACCGCAAGGTGCAGGCGGCGCTCCGCAAGCTCAAGGACGCGGACGGCAACTATCTCTGGCAGGCGCCGGCGGCGCCGGGCGGCCGCGCGAGCCTGATGGGCTTTCCGCTGGTGGAGGCGGAGGACATGCCCGATGCCGCGGCGAATGCCACGCCGATCGCGTTCGGGGATTTCGCGCGGGGGTATCTGGTGGTGGACCGCGCGGGCGTGCGGGTGCTGCGGGACCCGTATTCGGCGAAGCCTTATGTGCTGTTTTACACGACCAAGCGCGTGGGCGGGGGCGTGCAGGACTTCGATGCGATCAAGCTGGTTCGGTATGGGGTGGCTTGAGGAAGAAGGGCCGCCTTGGCCGGATGCCCCTCCCCCCTGAGGGGGTGAGAGGCGACGGCCGCCAGGCCGGCAAGAAGCCATAAGGATGGCTTCTTGAGCCTCGAACGCGATGAGCCATGCGAAGAGCAGGGGGTGAGGGGTGAAACCCTGGCCGGATTCCCCTCCCCCTTGAGGGGAGGGGTGAGGGGTGGGGGTAAAACGGTTCCGCTTCTCCGCCTTCCAATGATGAGCCGCTTACACGGTGGCAACGTCACCCCCACCCCATACCCCTCCCCTCAGGGGGGAGGGGGGCGGAGAGGTTTTTGCTTTGTGTGGCCCCGGTGCGAGTGCGCCCGGGGCTTTTTTGTTTTCGATAGGGGCGCTGGATGACGCTGTTTCAGACGCGGGGGCCGGCGGTGGAGCCGGTGTTGTTGGCCGAGGCGAAGAGGCATCTGCGGCTGGAGCACGATGCGGAGGATGGGCTTGTCGCCGGGCTGATCCGTGCCGCGCGCGAGGATGTCGAGCGGCAAACGGGCGTGGCGATGGTCGAGCAGGGGTGGCGGCTGGTGCTGGATCGCTGGCCGGGGGGCGGGGCGGTGGCGCTCAAGCGCCATCCCGTGCGGGAGATCGCGAGCGTCACGCTCTATGGCGCGGACGGGCTGCCGGTGGAACTGGATGCGGGGAGCTGGGAGGCCGATCTGCATTCGCGGCCGGCGCGGCTCCGGGCGGACATTCCGGCGATCGCGCTCAAGGGGATGAACGGGATCGAGATCGATTTTCTCGCGGGCTTCGGCGAAAGCGGCGCGGATGTGCCCGATGGGCTGAAGCGCGCGGTGCTGCTGCTCGTCGCGCACTGGTTCGAGTTTCGCGCGGGCTATGGGCCGGACGCGCAGCCCGTCTCCTATCCGCCGGCCTTCGACAGGCTGCTCGCGCCGTTCCGGCCGGGGCGGCTGTGATGCGGGGGGTGCGGATCGACCCCGGCGCGCTGCGCGAGCGCGTGGTGCTGGAAGCCGTGAGCGGCGCAGCCGACGGCCAGGGCGGGTGGGAGCCCGGCTGGACGGCGGTGGCGGAGATGTTCGCTCTCGTGGAGCCCGGCAGGATCAGCAATCGCCTGGTGGGAGACGGGCGCGGAGAGGTGGGCGCGTTCCGCGTGACCGTGCGGTTTCGCGCGGGGGTGGAGGCCGGGATGCGCTTCGGGTGGGGCGGGCGGAGGCTCGACATCACCGGCGTGCAGGACCCCGACGGCACCAGGCGCTTCCTGCGCTGCGCGGCACAGGAGGTGCGGCCGTGAAGGTTCAGGCACGCGTGAGGCTCGAACGGCTGCTAGCCGCCCTTCGGCTTCTGGCGCATCGCATGGCGGAGGAGCGCGATGACCGCACACAGCGCTGATTTGCAGAAGGCGCTCTGGACCGCACTCGCGGGCGATGCGGCGCTGGGCGCGCTGCTCGGCGGGCCCAAGGTGTTCGACGGGCCGCCGGCAGGCACGCCCTTTCCCTATGTGGCCTTGGGGCGCTTCTCCACGCTCGACTGGAGCACGGCGAGCGAAGGGGGCGAGGAGGCGCTGTTCAGCCTTCACGTCTGGTCGCGCGGGCGGGGGCGGGCGCAGGCGCAAGCGATCGGCGCGCAGGCGCGCGCCATCGTGGAAGCGCTCGGTGGGACGATGGGGGCTTCGCGGCTCGTGTCGCTGCGCTTTCTGGGCGCGGACTGGCAGGCGCTCGAGGCGGGCGCGGTGCAGCGCGGCAGCTTGCGCTTTCGGGCTGTGCTCGAAGCGCTCTGATTTTTCAAAAGAATGGAAGGAGACGCCCATGGGCGCGCAGAAGGGCAAGGACCTTCTCTTGAAGATCGACGCCTCGGGGTCCGGCGGCTTCGTGACGGTGGCGGGGCTGCGCTCCAAGCGGCTCGCCTTCAACAGCCAGACGGTGGACGTGACCGACAGCGACTCGGCCGGGCGCTGGCGCGAATTGCTCGGCGGAGCCGGCGTGCAGCGCGCGGGCGTGAGCGGTGCCGGCATCTTCAAGGATGCGGCCTCCGACGGCCTGATCCGCGAGCGCTTCTTCGCAGGCGCGGTGTCGGACTGGCAGGTGGTGGTGCCGGATTTCGGCATCGTGGAGGGGCCGTTCCAGGTGACGGCGCTGGAATACACCGGCGCGCACGATGGCGAATTGAGCTTCGAGATCGCGCTGGAATCGGCGGGTGCGCTTGCCTGGAGTGCCGCGCCGTGATCGCCAACCGCCACCGCGGGGAGATCGCGGCCGAACTGGACGGCAAGAGCTTCCGGCTCTGCCTGACGCTGGGCGCGCTGGCGGAGCTGGAAGCCACCTTCGGCGCCGACGACCTCGGCGCGCTGCTCGAACGCTTCGGCACGGGCAGGCTTTCCGCGCGCGACATGGTGCGCATCATCGGCGCGGGGCTTCGCGGCGGCGGGGCGGACGTGTCGGACACGGATGTGGCCGCGATGCAGGCGCCGGGCGGGGCTGCGGGCTTCGCGCGGATCGTGAGCGAGCTTCTGGCGGCGACCTTCGGCGGGGCCGACGCCCGCCCTTGAGGGCCGCGGGAGGGGGCGGGCAGCAAGCCTTTCCCTGGGAGCGGGCGATGGCGCTCGGCTTCGGTCTCCTGCGGCTTTCGCCATCGGCATTCTGGGCGATGAGCCCGCGCGAGCTGGCAGCCGCGCTTGCGCCGCTCGGCCCGGCCGAGCCCGGCATCGGGCGCGAGCGGCTGGGCGCCCTGATGCAGGAATTTCCCGACACGGAGGTGGATCTTGGCTGAGGAGATGACGGTCGAGCTGCGCGCGGACACAGGCCCCTTCGAGGCGGCGCTCGAAAACCTGCAAAGGCTGTCCAACGGGTTCGGCGCGCAGCTGACGGGCGCGCTGCGCAACGCGGTGACGGGCGGGCGGGAACTGGACGACGTGCTCAAGCGCGTCGGGCTCAACCTCGCGGGCATGGCGCTGACGGAAGGGCTCAAGCCCCTGCAGGGGCTGGCGGGCGGATTGTTCGCGAAGATGCTGGGCGGGGCGGCGAATGTGGTGCCCTTCGCCAAGGGGGGTGTGGTGTCTTCGCCGAGCTATTTCCCGGCGGGCAACGCGCTGGGGCTGATGGGGGAGGCGGGCGCGGAGGCCATCATGCCGCTGGCGCGCGGCCCCGACGGGCGGCTGGGGTCGCGGGCGGCGGCGGGGGCGGGGCGGTGAACATCGTCTTCAACGTGCAGGCGTCCGACCCTGCGGCGTTCCGCAAGTCGGAAGCGCAGATCACCAACATGCTGGCGCGCGCAGTAGCGCGCGGCGGCCGGACGCTGTGAGGACGGCCATGAGCGAGCTTTCCGCATTCCACGACGTGCGCTTTCCGCTTTCTGTTTCTTTCGGCGCGACGGGCGGGCCGGAGCGGCGCAATGAGATCGTGTCCCTGCAATCGGGGCACGAGCGGCGCAACGCGCGCCACGCGTTTTCACGGCGGCGATACGATGCGGGCTCGGGCCTGCGCTCGCTGGACGACCTTCATGCGGTGATGGCGTTCTTCGAGGCGCGGCGGGGCTCGCTGCACGCCTTCCGCTTTCGCGACCCCTTCGACATGCGCTCGTGCCCGCCGGGGCAAAAGGAGGCGCCGGGCGACCAGGTGCTGGGCGCGGGCGACGGGAGCCAGAGGCGCTTTGCGCTCGGCAAATCCTATGGCGAGGGGGAGAATGCGGTGTTCCGGCCGATCCGCAAGCCGGTGATCGACACGCTGCGGGTCGCGGTGGGCGGGGCGGAGATTGCCGCTTTCTCGTTCGACGATGCGGTGGGGGAGATCGTCTTTTCCGTGGGCCACGAGCCGGGGAGCGGCGAGGCTGTGACCGCGGGCTTCGAGTTCGACGTGCCCGTGCGCTTCGACACCGACCGGATCGAGGCCAGTCTGACGGCCTTCAAGGCGGGGCAGATCCCGGCGATCCCGCTGATCGAGGTGATGCTGTGAGCGGGTTCACGGAGCATCTGGCTGCCGCCGTGACCACGCTCTGCTTCTGCTGGCGGCTGACGCGGCGCGATCGCGTGGTGTGGGGGTTCACCGACCACGACCGGGCATTGGTTTTCGAGGGAACGGTGTTCCAGCCTGAAAGCGGGCTGACGGCGAGCGAGGCGCGCGCGGGGCTCGGCCTTGCGGTGGATACGATGGAGGTGGAAGGCGCGCTTTCGGCGGCAGCCATCACCGAAGAGGACATCGGCCGCGGGCTCTATGACGGGGCGGGCGTCGAGACGTTTCTGGTGAACTGGCGGGCGCCGGCCGAGCGCGCCACCCTGCGCAAGGCGCGGATCGGGCGGATCACGCTGCGCGACGGGGCCTTCGTGGCGGAGCTGCAATGCGCGCTCGAAGCGCTCGACCAGCCCAAGGGGCGCTTCGTGACGCGGCTTTGCGACGCGCAACTGGGGGACGGGCGGTGCCGAGTGGACCTGGCGTCCCCGGTGTTCCGCGGTTCCGGCACCGTGCTGGCGGTGGGCGCGCTGGGCATGGTGGAGGTGTCGGGGCTCGATGGATTCGCCGCCGACTGGTTCTCGCAAGGGTTGCTGCGCTGGGAGGGCGGTGGCGAGGCCGTGCGGGTGCGCGAGCATCGCAAGGGGGGCACGAGTGCCGTGCTCTTTCTGGAGGGCGAGCGGGCCGATGGGGTTGCGGTGGGCGACGCCTTCACGGTGACGGCGGGCTGCGACAAGAGCTTCGGCACGTGCCGGAGGAAGTTCGCGAATGCGGAAAACTTCCGCGGCTTTCCGCATCTGCCGGGCAACGACCGGGCCTACGCTTACGTGAGCGAGGGAGCGGTGTTCGACGGCGCGCCGCTCGTGCCGTGAGCCTGCGCGAGGCGGCAGCGAGCGAGGCGCTCGAATGGGTCGGCACGCCGTATCGCCACCAGGGGCGGCGCAAGGGCGTGGGCTGCGATTGCCTGGGGCTGGTGCTGGGGGTCTGGCAGCGGCTCTACGGAGCGTTGCCGGAAACGGTCGGCGCCTATGCGCCGGACTGGGCGGAGGCGGGCGGAGGCGAGCCGATGCTCGACGCGGCACGGCGGCACTTCGTCGAAGTGGCTGGCGCGGGCGCGCGGGGCGACGTGCTGCTGTTTCGCTGGCGGCCGCATCTGCCGGCCAAGCATTGCGGCATCCTCGTCGCGCCCGACAGGCTGGTCCACGCCTATGAGGGCCATGCGGTGGCGGTGTCGCCGCTCGGGCCCCACTGGCGGCGGCGGATCGCGGGCGTGTTCGCCTTTCCCTTGATCTCAACGGACTGAGGCTTTCATGGCGACCATCGTGCTTCAGGCTGCCGGGGCCGCGCTCGGCGGCGTTTTCGGTGCTGCGGGCGCGGCTCTCGGCACGGCCGCGGGCGCGCTTGCGGGCTATGCGCTCGACCGCGCGCTGCTTTCGCCCGCGCAAAAGGTGGAAGGGCCGCGATTGGCTGCCCAGAAGCTGACCACGGCCGAGGACGGCGCGAGCCTGCCGCGCGTCTATGGCGCAGCAAGGGTGGGCGGCACGCTGATCTGGGCCACGCGCTTCGAGGAGAAGCGCGAAACGCGCCGCGGGGGCGGCAAGGCGAGCCGGGGGCCGGAAGTCTCGGAATATTCCTATTTCGCCAATGCCGCCTTCGCGCTGTGCGAAGGGCCGGTGGCCGGCATCCGGCGCGTCTGGGCGGACGGGGTGGAACTCGACCGCGAGCGCGTCGACCTGCGCTTCTGGACGGGAAGCGAGAACCAGGAGGCGGATGCGCTGATCGCGCTGAAACAGGGCGACGGCAACGCGCCGGCCTATCGCGGCACGGCCTATGCTGTGCTGGAACGCCTGCCGGTCGGACAGTTCGGCAACCGTCTGCCGCAGTTACAATTCGAGGTGCTCCGGCCGGTGGGGCTGCTGCACGAACGCGTGCGCGGGGTGGCGCTGATTCCGGGCTCCACCGAATACGGGCTCGCACCCTATCTCGTGAGCCGCGAGGAGCGGCCCGGCGAAGCGGAAGCGGTCAACCGGCATGTGTTTCATGCAGGGACGGACATCGAGGCTTCGCTCGACGAGTTGCAGGCGCTCTGCCCCAGGCTCGAGCATGTGGCGCTGGTGGTGTCGTGGTTCGGCGACGACCTGCGGGCGGATCACTGCCGCATCCGGCCGGGCGTGACCGACCGGGCGGCGCGGGGGCATAGCGAAGCCTGGCGCGTGGCGGGGGTGGAGCGCGGGGACGCCTTTGCGGTTTCCCGGCATGGCGCTGGCTCCGCCTATGGCGGCACGCCGACCGATGCGAGCGTGAAGGCAGCGATCACGGCGCTCAAGGCGCGCGGGCTCAAGGTGACGCTGTATCCCTTCATGATGATGGATGTGGCGCCGGGCAACGGGCTGCCCGATCCCTATGGCGGGGCGGAGCAGGCGGCCTATCCCTGGCGGGGGCGGATCACGGTTTCGCCGGCGCCGGGGCGGGCGGGCACGCCGGACAAGACGGCGGGGGCGCGGGTGGCGGTCGAGGCGTTCTCTGCGGGCGAGGGCTATCGCCGGCTCGTGCTGCACTACGCGCAGCTTGCGGGCGAATCGGGCGGGGTGGACGCGTTCCTGATCGGCTCGGAATTGCGCGGGCTTTCGACGCTGCGCGACGAGGCGGGCGCGTTTCCCTTCGTGGAGGAGCTCTGCCGGCTGGCCGGAGAGTGCCGCGCGGTTCTCGGGGCGGCAACGGCCATCACCTACGGCGCCGATTGGAGCGAGTATTTCGGCTATCACCCGGCCGACGGCAGCGGCGACGCGCTGTTTCACCTCGACCCGCTCTGGGCGCATCCGGCGGTTTCCGCGGTGGGCATCGACGCCTACATGCCGCTGTCCGACTGGCGCGACGGGGATGGCGCGGGTGGGCATCCCGATGGCGCGCGGGGGCCGGCCGACCCGCAGGCGCTGCGGGCGGCGATCGCGGGCGGGGAAGGGTTCGACTGGTTCTACCCGACCGAAGAAGATCGCGCCGCGCGCCGCCGTTTTCCCATCACGGACGGGGCTTACGGCAAGCCCTGGATGTTCCGCTTCAAGGATCTGGTGCGCTGGTGGAGCCATCCCCACCATGACCGGCACGGCGGGGTGGAGAGTGCCGAGCCCACGGGATGGGTGCCGGCGGGCAAGCCGATCTGGCTGACCGAGCTGGGCTGCCCGGCAGCCGACAAGGGGGCGAACCAGCCCAACGTGTTTCCCGACCAAAAATCGGCCGAGAGTGCGGCACCCCATCACTCCAATGGCGGGCGCTCGGACCTCGTGCAGCGCCGTTTCCTGGAAGCGCATCTGCGCTGGTGGGACGAGGACGACGATGGGTTCGCGGAGGAAGCGAACCCGGTCTCGCCTGTCTATGGCGGGCGCATGGTGGACCGTGCGCGCATCTATCTCTGGGCCTGGGACGCGCGGCCCTTTCCGGCCTTTCCCCTGCGCGGCGATTTCTGGGGCGACGGGGCGAACTGGCAGAACGGGCACTGGCTGAACGGCCGGATCGAGGCGCCCGCCGTGGGCGATCTCATCAATGCCATCCTGCGCGACCACGGGCTCGGCCCTGCCGCCGTGGGAGACGTGCCGGGCAGCGTGGCGGGATACCTTGCCGAGCCAGGCTCGGCGCGGGCGGCGCTCGAGCCGCTGGTGGAGGCCTTCGGGCTGCAGGCGACCGTTGCGGCGGACGGCCTGCGCTTCGAGGGTGGGGCGGGGCCTGCGCGGGTGATCGAGAGCGGCAGCCTCGTGCTGCGCGAGGGGGAAGCGTCGGTCACGCTGCGCCGCGAGCCCGAGGGCGATCTGCCGGCCGAGGTTCTGTTCGGCTACCGCAATGCGCTGAACGAGTATCAGGGCTTTTCCTCGCGCGCCGTGTGGCCGGGTGCCGTGGGGCGCAGGCAGGCGAGCGTGAGCCTGCCGGCCGTTCTGGAACCGGGCGCGGGCGATGCGCTGGCAGCCGACTGGCTGCGGCGGCAATGGAGCGACCGGGAAGAGGTCCGCTTCGCGCTGGCGCCCTATCCCACAGTGGAGCCGGGCGAGGTCATCGCGTGCGCGGACATCCTGGACGGCGCGCGGCTCGTGGTGGTGGGCGTGGATTCAGGGCTCGTGCAGGAGGTGACGGCGCGGCGGGCGCAGCCGCTGCTGCCCGAGCCCTGGCGGGGCGAGGGGCAGGTGCTGGCGCCGCCCGCACCCATCGTCCTGCCGCTCGCGGGCGCGCCGCACATGCTGTTGCTCGACCTGCCGCGGATGGGCCGGGAGGGTGGAGAGGAAGGCTTGCAGGTGGCCCTGCACCAGCGGCCCTGGCGGCAACAGGTGCTCTACGCCTCGCCCGAGGACACGGGCTTCGAGCGGCGCGCGAGCGTGGAGCATCCTGCGATGGTGGGCCGGCTCGTCTCCGTGCTCGCCCCCTCGGAGGCTTCGGGCCGGATGCTGCCGGAGGCCGCGCTGACGATGGAGCTGTTCGGCGGCGAGGCGTCCGGCGTGAGCGCGCTGCGCCTCTTGAACGGGGCGAATGCGGCGGCCGTCCGCAGCGATGCGGGAACGTGGGAGGTGCTTCAGTTCCGCCATGCGGACGAGGTGGAGGCGGGGCGGTTTCGCTTGTCGGGGCTTCTGCGCGGACAGCTCGGCACCGAAGACGCGATGGGGGCGGGGGCCTCGGTGGGTGCCGACATGGTGCTGCTCGACGATGCCTTGCAGCCTGCGGGCCTGCGCGCTTCCGAGCGCGGGCTTCCACTTCGCTGGCGCGCCGTGCCGGGCGGGGCGGACCTGTCGGGGCGTCATGCTGCGCAGGAAACCGCGAGCGGGGGGCTGCGCGCGCTGACCCCGCTTGCGCCCGTGCATCTCGGCGTGAGGCCGAACGAGACCGGCCTGCGCTTTTCCTGGGTGCGCCGCTCGCGCGTCGATGCGGACGGGTGGGAGGCGGGCGAGGTGCCGCTGGGCGAGGACTTCGAAGCCTACCGCGCCGAGCTTCTGGCCGGGGACGGCACGCATCTCGCCGAGGCGGAACCGGCCGCACCGTTCTGGGACTGGGCGCCCGTCGCGGGGCACCGCCACGTCACGCTTCGGGTGCGGCAGCACGGGACCGGTGTTGCCTGGGGGCTGCCGGCCGAGAAGAGCTTCGATCTTTCCCGCTGGGTTTCTTGAAGAGGACGACGAAATGACCGACATCAAGCCTTGGTATCTGTCGCGCACCATCTGGGCGTCGCTTGTCACCGTGCTGATGGCAATCGCCGGCTATCTGCGCGTGCCGCTCGACGGCTTCGACGCGGGCGCCGCGACCGACACGCTGCTTCAGCTCGTGACGGCTGTGGCCGGCCTCACCGCCATCATCGGGAGGCTTCAGGCGCGCAACCGGATCGGCTAGAGTGGCCGCGAAGGATCGTTAGCCGGGCGTCCCGAGCGGGCGGAAAAGCATGCAGAAACAACGTTCATTCGACGTTCAGCCGCCGCGCCCTAGAAAGCAAGCATGACCTCGCGCCCCGCCCCTTCCCGTTTCCGTTCCAGCCTGGCGGCCCTGCTGCTGGCGGGGATGCTTCCGGCTGCGGCGTCCGCCGAGGAGAGTTTTCAGGTGGCGGCGGCCGATTGTTTCCGCATCGGCCAGGAGGTTGCGGCCGAGAACGGGGGCACGCTGGCGCGGGCCTCCTCCATCTCGCGCGGCGACGAGCAAATCTGCGTGATCGTGGTGCTCGTGCCCGGCAAGGACGGCGAGCGCCCGCGCCGCGCCGAGTTCGAAGTCCCCGCCGACTGACCGGCTCCGGCCTTTTCCCGATTCACCAGCACGGACCGACCTATGCGCATTCTGGTTGTCGAGGACGACAAGAACCTCAACCGGCAGATCTGCGACGCGCTGGGCGATGCCGGCTATGTGGTCGACAAGGCCTTCGACGGCGAGGAAGGGCATTTCCTGGGCGACACCGAGCCCTATGACGCGGTGGTGCTCGACATCGGCTTGCCGCAGATGGACGGCATCTCGGTGGTGGAGCGCTGGCGCCGCGACGGGCGCAAGATGCCCGTTCTCATGCTGACCGCGCGCGACCGCTGGAGCGACAAGGTGGCCGGCATCGACGCGGGCGCCGACGACTATGTGGCGAAACCCTTCCACATGGAGGAGGTGCTCGCCCGCGTGCGCGCGCTGATCCGCCGTGCGGCGGGCCACGCTTCGTCCGAACTGGTGTGCGGACCGCTTCGCCTCGACACCAAGAGCTCCAAGGCCGACCTGAACGGCCAGCCGCTCAAGCTCACCTCCCACGAGTTCCGGCTGCTCGCCTATCTCATGCATCACATGAACGAGGTGGTGTCGCGCACGGAGCTAGTGGAGCATCTCTACGACCAGGATTTCGACCGCGATTCCAACACGATCGAGGTGTTCGTGGGCCGCCTGCGCCGCAAGATGGGCGTCGACATGATCGAAACCGTGCGCGGCATGGGCTATCGCATGCGCGAGCCCCGCGCCTGAGCGCCTTCATGCGCCCCGAAACGCGGCGCGGCTGGCTGAGCCGCCTGAACTTCCGCTCGGTGGCGGTGCGCGTGGTGGCGTTCTCCACGCTGTGGGCGGTGCTGGCGCTGGTGGTGATCTCCACCGTGATCGCAACGCTTTACCGCGATGTCAGCGAGCGCGGCTTCGAGAGCCTGCTTTCGGCGCACCTCTTCAACCTGATCGGCTCGGTCGGCGTGACCGAGAACGGCGTGCTTTCGGGCACGCCGGACCTCGGCGACCTCCGCTTCTCCGAGCCGCGCTCGGGCTGGTACTGGTCGGTGGAACCGGTGGCGGGCGGCATTCTGGGCGAGCGGCGCTCGCTGTCCATGACCGCGCCCGTGCCTTCGCCCTCCGAAGCGCAGGTGCCCTTCGACAGCGGCTTCACGCGCACCTATCGCATCGCCGGGCCGGACGGCGAGGATCTCCAGGTGCTCGAAAACGAGTTCGTGCTCGATACGCAGAACCGCGTGGCGCGCTTCCGCGTGATGGGCAACCACGCCGAATTGGAAGGCGAGATCGAGACCTTCGAGCGCCAGCTCATGACCTATCTCGGCCTGTTCGGCATCGGCATGATCGCCATCAACGCGCTCGCCATCCTGCTCGGCCTGCGCCCGCTCAACCGCGTGCGCGCGGCCCTTGCCGGGGTGCGCGAAGGCCGCGCCGCGCGCCTCGACGGCCGCTTTCCCCCCGAGATCGAGCCGCTGGTGAGCGAGACCAACGCGCTGATCGAGAACAACCGGCGCATCGTGGAGCGCTCGCGCACGCAGGTCGGCAACCTCGCCCATTCGCTGAAGACGCCGCTCGCCGTGCTCGTCAACGAGGGGCGCAACATGGGCGGCCCACGCGGGCAACTGATCGCCGAGCAGTCCGAAGCCATGCAGTCCCAGGTGGAGCACTATCTCCGGCGCGCCCGCATCGCCGCCCAGCGCGAAAGCGTGGTGTTCCGCACGCCCGTGGCGGCAACGGTCGAGCGCGTGGCGCGCGTGATCGCCAAGCTCCATCCCGAGCGCCGGATCGAGACCGTGCTGCCGCCCGACGAGCTTGTCTTCGCCGGCGAAAAGGAAGACCTGGAAGAGGTGATCGGCAACCTGCTCGAAAACGCCGCCAAATGGGCGGAGCGCGCGGTGCGCGTTTCGGTGGCGCCGGTCGAGGGCGAGGACGGGCGGCGCATCCTGGTCGCGATCGAGGACGACGGCCCCGGCATTCCCGACGACCGGGCGCGGGAGGCGCTGCTGCGCGGCCGCAGGCTGGACGAGACCAAGCCCGGCAGCGGGCTCGGGCTCGCCATCGTGGCCGAACTCGTCAAGGAATATGGCGGTCTGCTCAAGCTCGAGCGCTCGGAGCTGGGTGGCCTGAAAGCCACCGTGCGGTTGAGAAGCGTCGACTGAAGCCTCTGCAAGGCTCCGCACCCGCTTGCGGGCGCTCTCCCCCCTGACCTAGAGCATGGCCCGTGAAGCCGGATTCACAGGAAATGCCCAAGCACTTCGTTTCCCCCGCAGTTCCCCGCGCGAAACCGCTTCGCACTTTCGGGGGGACTGCTCTAGAAGCGGAAAAAGGGCAGGGGCAAGCCGCCCGCGGAAGCGTCGAGGTCAAGGTGTTGCAGTCTTTCGGCCGGTTCGGGTGCATCGTTGCGGCTCTCGCTCTCTTGGGCGGATGCACGACGCTGAGCGGCAGTGCGCCGGTGGCGCCTCAGCCCCAGTCGGGCGTCGATCGCGAAGCCATCATCGCAGCTCTCGGCGGCGGGCTGGTCGGCGGCACGGTGGGCACCGATCTGAGCGGCGGCGAGAAGCGGCGCGCCCTGGAAGCCGAATACCGCACGCTCGAAGCCGCGCCGGCCGGCGAGCGCGTGGCCTGGCAGGGCGACAGCACCGGCCGCCGCGGCGAGGTGGTGGCGGCGCAGCCCTATCGCGTCGGCTCACAGGACTGCCGCCAGTTCAGCCAGACCGTGTTCACGCCCGCAGGCTCGCGCACCGCGCGCGGCACCGCCTGCCGCGCCGCCGGCGGAAGCTGGTCGCTGCTGAACTGAAGGCTGTCAGGGCAAAGTGGAAACCGGTTTGCCCGACCCGACAGCCGACAGCTAGAGGCTGTCAGGGCAAAGTGGGAAGCGGTTTGCCCGGTCCCACAGCCCACAACCGAAGCCTGCCTGCGGCCGCCGCCGTCATTCCGCCGCAGCCTTGCGCCATTGGCAGGCCGGAATTCAGGCAATAGATGACGGGCGATGCTTTTCTGGTTGATCGCGGCGCTGTTGACGCTCGGAGCGAGCCTCTCCGTGCTGTTGCCGCTTTCGGGGCGGCGAGCGGACGCTTCCTCGTCCGCCGAGCACGATCTCGTTGTCTTCAAGCAGCAGATGGCCGAAGTGGAGCGCGACCGCGCGACCGGCATGCTGGGCGCAGCCGAAGCCGACGAGGCGCGCGCCGAAATCGGGCGCCAGATCCTGCGGCTCGACCGCGAGGCCCGCAAGGCTGAAGCCCCGCCCTCGGGCCGGCTGCGCCTGGTGGGGGTGGCGGCCGTGTTTCTCGTGCCGCTTCTGAGCTGGGGCGTCTATGCGTCCGTCGGCTCGCCCGATTTGCCGTCCCAGCCGCTCGAAGCGCGCCTGGACAAGCCCACGGAAGAAAGCTCGGTCGAGGAACTCGTGGCGCGCATCGAGCGCAGCCTGCGCGCCAACCCCGAGGACGGCCGCGGCTGGGAGATGCTCGGCCCCGTTTATCTGCAGCTCGGCCGCTTCGACGACGCCGCCAACGCCTTCCGCCAGGCGATCCGCATCGAGGGCACGGCGCCCGCGCGCGAGGTGGGCCTGGGCGAGGCGCTGACGGGCGCAGCGAACGGCAAGGTGACGGACGAGGCACGCGCCGCCTTCGAGCGCGTGCTCGCGGCCGAGCCGACCAACGGGCTCGCCCGCTTCCGGCTGGCCGCCGCCGACGCGCAGGCCGGGCGCACCGCGGAAGCCTTGGCTGCCTGGAACGCGCTTCTTCCCACGCTCGGACCCCAATCCCCGCTCCGCCCCGCGGTCACCCGCGCGATCGAACTGGCCTCCGCCGCCCAGGCGCCGGGGCCGACCGCCGAGCAGGTGGAAGCGGCGGACGGCATGTCGGCCGCCGACCGCACGGCGATGGTGGAGGGCATGGTCGCCTCGCTCGACCAGCGGCTGCGCGAGGCGCCCCAGGACGTGGAAGGCTGGCTGCGGCTCGTGCGCTCCTATGCCGTGCTCGGGCGCAAGCCCGATGCGACGGACGCGCTGAAGCGCGGGGTTGCAGCCCTTGGCCCCGAAAGCGAAGGTGCCGTGCGCCTCAACGAACTCGGGCGGAGCCTGGAACTGGAGAGCGATCCGTCATGACGCGCAAGGGCAAGCGGTTGAGCGTGATCGGGGCGGGCGCGGCGTTTCTCGCGGCAGCCGCCGGCCTCACCTTCTATGCGCTCGGCCAGAAGGCTTCGTTCTTCTTCATGCCCGCCGAGTTGCAGGCGGCGGAGCTCGCGCCCGGCCAGCGCATCCGGCTGGGCGGCCTGGTGGGCGAGGGCAGCATCCGGCGCGGCGAGGGGACGAGCGTCGCCTTCATCGTGACCGACGAGCAGGATTCGGTGCCCGTCACCTTCGCCGGCCTGCTGCCCGATCTCTTCCGCGAGGGCCAGGGCGTGATCACCGAGGGCGCTTTCGGCGCGGACGGCGTGTTCCACGCCGACAGCGTGCTCGCCAAGCACGACGAGAACTACATGCCCCGCGAGGTCGCCGAAGGCCTCAAGGCCAAGGGCGTCTGGCAGGAAGAGCAGTGATGGTCGAAACCGGCCACTTCGCGCTGGTGCTGGCCTTCGCGCTTGCGCTCGTGCAGTCCACCGTGCCGTTGGTCGGCGCGCGCACCGGCGAGCGGCGGCTGATGGATGTGGGCGGGCCGGTGGCCGTGACGGGCTTCGCGCTCGTCGCGGTGGCGTTTCTCGCGCTCGTCGTCGCCTATGCGCAGTCGGACTTCTCGGTGCGCAACGTGTGGGAGAACTCCCACTCGCTCAAGCCGATGATCTACAAGATCAGCGGCGCCTGGGGGAACCACGAGGGCTCGATGCTGCTCTGGGTTCTGATCCTCACGCTGTTCGGCGCGGCCGTGGCGGGTTTCGGCACCAACCTGCCGCCCACGCTGCGCGCCAATGTGCTGGCCGTGCAGGGCATGATCGGCGCGACCTTCCTGCTCTTCATCCTCTTGACGTCGAACCCCTTCGCCCGCCTCGACCCCGCCCCCATCGAGGGCCAGGACCTCAACCCGATCCTCCAGGACATCGGGTTGGCCATCCATCCGCCGCTTCTTTATCTCGGCTATGTCGGCTTTTCCGTCTGCTTCTCCTTTGCGGTGGCTGCCCTCATCGAAGGCCGCATCGACGCGGCCTGGGCGCGCTGGGTGCGGCCCTGGACGCTGGCCGCCTGGGTGTTTCTGACGGGCGGCATCGCGATGGGCTCCTACTGGGCCTATTACGAACTCGGCTGGGGCGGCTTCTGGTTCTGGGACCCGGTGGAGAACGCCTCCTTCATGCCCTGGCTCGCGGGCACGGCGCTCCTGCATTCGGCGCTGGTGATGGAGAAGCGCTCGGCGCTCAAAGTGTGGACGATCCTCCTGTCCATCCTCACATTTTCGCTGTCGCTGCTCGGCACGTTCCTGGTGCGCTCGGGCGTTCTGACATCGGTTCATGCCTTTGCGACCGATCCGACGCGCGGCGTGTTCATTCTGGGCATTCTCGCGCTCTTTGTCGGCGGCTCGCTCGCGCTGTTTGCGCTTCGCGCCTCCGCGCTCACGCCCGGCGGCATCTTCCAGCCGGTCTCGCGCGAGGGCTCGCTCGTTCTCAACAACCTCTTTTTGACCACCGCCACCGCCACCGTTCTGATCGGCACGCTCTATCCGCTTGCCGTGGAAGCAGTGTCGGGTGCCAAGATCTCGGTCGGCGCGCCCTTCTTCAACCTCACTTTCGGCCTCGTGATGGCGCCGCTCCTGCTGCTCGTGCCCTTCGGGCCGATGCTCGCCTGGAAGCGCGGCGACGTGGCGGGCGCGGCCCAGCGCCTGATGGCCGCCGGCGGGGCGGCGCTCTTCGCCATGGTGGTGACCGGCCTTTTCGCCGAGCCGCGCTCGGTTCTGGCGGCGGTGGGCGTGGGCATCGCCGTCTGGCTGATCGGCGGGGTGCTGACCGACCTGTTCCTGCGCGCAGGCCTGCCCAAGGCGGGTCTCGGCAACGCGTTTCGCCGCGTGCGCGGACTGCCGCGCTCGGTGATCGGCACGATGCTGGCCCATGCGGGCCTGGGCATCACCGTTCTCGGCCTCGTCGGCACGCTCGCCTTCGGGCGCGAGGTGATCGTGGCGGCAGCCCCCGGCGACACCTTCACGGCCGGTCCCTTCCAGCTGCGCTATGACGGCTCCCAGGCCATGAACGGGCCGAACTTCAGCGAGGAGCGCGCCCACTTCACCATTCTCGACGCGAGCGGCGCCCCCCGCGACGGCGTCTACTCCGCCAAGCGCTTCTACCCCGTGCGCCAGATGCCCACCACCGAAGCCGGCATCCGCACCTACGGCTTCAGCCAGCTCTATGTTTCGGTGGGCGAGGGAGGCGGGGAAGGGCGCATCGTGGTGCGCGTCTGGTGGAAGCCGCTGGTCACGCTGATCTGGGGCGGGTCGGTGTTCATGATGGTGGGCGGCACGCTTTCGCTGTTTGACCGCCGCCTGCGGGTGGGCGCGCCCGCCGCGCGTGCCCGCAAGCCTGTCGCGGTGCCCGCCGAATGATGCGCCGGGCCGCCCGCGCGCTGCTGTTCCTGCTGCTTCTCGCCGGGCCCGTCCATGCCGTGCAGCCCGACGAGGTTCTGGCCGACCCGGCACTCGAAACGCGCGCGCGGGGCATCTCGGCACAGCTTCGCTGCATGGTCTGCCAGAACCAGTCGATCGACGATTCCGACGCCGACCTCGCGCGCGACCTGCGGCTCGTGGTGCGCGACCGGCTCCAGGCGGGCGACAGCGACAGCGCGGTGATCGACTACGTGGTCGCGCGCTATGGCGAGTTCGTGCTGCTCAAGCCCTTGTGGAACTGGCGCAACGCGCTTCTGTGGGGCGCGCCGGCGCTGATCCTGCTCGTGGCCGGCACCGCGATGGGCCTGCGCGCGCGCCGCCGCACGGCAAGCGTGCCCCCGCTCGACCAGTCCGAGGAAGAGCGGCTGCGCCAGATCCTCGAGCGCCCCTGACGCGCACCCATCCTTACCAAAGTTTCATTTTGCGGCCATCGCGGCGTAATGTGGCGGCCCCTATCTCTGTCTGCGAAGGATGCACGAAGAGCATCCCTTTCGAGAGGACAGCATCTTCCATGAACCAGGTTCCCACCCCCTCCACCCGCCGGAGCCGCCTGCTTGCCGCCGTTGCCTCGCTGGCCGTGGCGGGCGCCATCGGCGCCGGCGCCGTGACCACCGGCACCCTTCCCGTCTTCGCCCAGCCCGTCCGCGTCGACACCACCGTGCAGGCGCCGAGCTTCGCCGATGTGGTGGACCGCGTTTCGCCGGCGGTCGTCAGCGTGCGCGTGGAATCGCGCGTAGAGCCCGCCTCCGACCGCGGCCAGGACATGGCGCGCGGTTTCGACAGCCTGCCCGACAACCATCCCCTCAAGCGCTTCTTCCGTGAGTTCGGCGGCGGCGGCGAGCGGGGCATGGAGGGCCGCCGCGCCAACCCGCGCGCCGAGCGCTCCCTGTCGCAGGGCTCGGGCTTCTTCGTGTCCGACGACGGCTACATCGTCACCAACAACCACGTGGTCGACGGCGGCACGAGCTTCACGGTGGTTTCCAACACCGGCGAGGAGATGTCGGCCAAGCTGATCGGCACCGACCCGCGCACCGACCTGGCGCTGCTCAAGGTCGAGGGCGACCAGAAGTTCACCTATGTGGACTTCGCCGACGACGCCAAGGTCCGCGTCGGCGACTGGGTGGTGGCCGTGGGCAACCCCTTTGGCCTCGGCGGCACGGTGACCGCCGGCATCGTCTCGGCGCGCGGCCGCGACATCGGCGCCGGCCCCTATGACGACTTCATCCAGATCGACGCCGCCGTGAACCGCGGCAATTCGGGCGGCCCCGCCTTCAACATCAACGGCGAGGTGGTCGGCGTGAACACCGCCATCTTCTCGCCCTCGGGCGGCAATGTCGGCATCGCGTTCGCCATTCCCGCTGCCACCGCCCGCGAGGTCGTGGCCGATCTCAAGCGCGACGGCAGCGTGAGCCGCGGCTGGCTGGGCGTGCAGATCCAGCCCGTCGACAAGGACATCGCCGACAGCCTCGGCCTGCCCGGAACGGGCGGCGCGCTGGTGAACCAGCCGCAGGACGGCAGCCCCGCCTTTGCGGCCGGCGTCGAAACCGGCGACGTGATCACCAAGGTGAACGGCGAAGCGGTGGCCGGCCCCCGCGAGCTGGCCCGCACCATCGCCCGCATCGCGCCCGAGCAGACCGCCGACCTGACGATCTGGCGCGACGGCAAGGAGCAGGTGATCAAGGTGCCCCTCGGCACGCTGCCGGGCGACGACCGCCAGGCGTCCAAAGACACCAACGACGACGCGCCCGCCCAGACCGAGCTTTCCTCGCTGGACGAGCTCGGCCTGACGGTGACGCGCGCCGATGACGGCCGCGGCCTCGTGGTGACCGACGTGGAGCCCGACAGCCCGGCCGCCGAGCGCGGCTTCCAGGCCGGCGACGTGATCACGGCGGTGAACTCGGCCGAGGTGCGCCGCACCTCCGATGTCACCCGCGCCATCGAGGACGCCACCAAGGCCGGTCGCAAGGCCGTGCTGATGCAGGTGACGCGCGACGATGCGAGCCGCTTCGTGGCCCTGCCGGTCGCCCGCAGCTGACGGGCCGGGCGGCGCCTCAAGGGGCGCCGCCCAAGGCTCGGGAAACACGCGGCGCCCCTTGTTTCGCTTTCGCTTCCTTTCCCGAGCCCTCCGCACCCTTCTTCCGGGCGGCGACCCTCCGCACCCCCGGTTGGCCGCCCAGGAAGAGTGGAATCCAGCGCCTTGCCCTTCTCGCGCGCCGGGTTCCGGCGGCGGCAGGTTCCCATACCCTGCCGCCGCACTCCCCCAACCGGTTTCCCCGCCCTATAAGGGCCCCATGAAGATCCTCCTGATCGAAGACGACCGCGAGGCCGCCGACTACCTGCAGAAGGCCTTCGGCGAGGCCGGCCACACGGCCCATGTCGCAGCCGACGGCGAAACGGGCTTCGCATTGGCCGAGGGCGCCGATTACGACGTGCTGGTGGTGGACCGCATGTTGCCCCGCCGCGACGGGCTGTCCGTGATCGCCGGCCTGCGCGGCAAGGGCGTCTCGACGCCCGTTCTGATCCTGTCCGCGCTGGGCGAGGTGGACGACCGCGTGACGGGCCTGCGCGCGGGCGGCGACGATTATCTCACCAAGCCCTATGCCTTCACCGAGCTTCTCGCGCGCGTGGAAGCGCTCGACCGCCGCTCCGCCGCGCGCGATTCCGAGACCCTCTACAAGGTGGGCGACCTCGAGCTCGACCGCCTGTCGCATTCGGTGCGCCGGGGCGGGCGCGACATCGTTCTCCAGCCGCGCGAGTTCCGCCTGCTCGAATATCTCATGCGCCATGCCGGCCAGGTGGTGACGCGCACCATGCTGCTCGAAAATGTCTGGGACTACCATTTCGACCCCCAGACCAACGTGATCGACGTGCATGTGTCGCGCCTGCGCGGCAAGATCGAGAAGGAGTTCGCCTCGCCGCTGCTGCACACGGTGCGCGGCGCGGGCTATATCCTGAAGGCGCCCTGAGCCGTGGCGCTTCCTCCGATCATGCGCACAACGGCCGCCCGGCTGTCCGCGCTTTTCCTTTTGCTTTTCACGGTCTGCGCCCTGATCCTCGTGGTCTACATGACCCAGGTCTCGGTCTCGATGCTGACGGCCCAGACGCGCGGCACGATCAACGAGGAGATCGCCTCGCTCGACCGCGCCTACCAACGCGGCGGCCTGCCGCTTCTGGTGCGCCTCATCACCCAGCGCTCGCGCCAGCCCGGCGCCAATCTCTACCTCATCGCCGAGCCCTCGGGCCGCATCCTGGCGGGCAATGTGGAGAGCCTGGACCCCCGCATCCTCCTGACCCAGGGCTGGACCGAGGTGCCCTTCTCCTACCAGCGCTACGGCGAGGGCGACCGCTCCCAGCTTCCCGTCGGCACCGAGACGCGGCACGACGCGATTGCCATCGTGCTCCAGCTCCCGAACGGCCTGCGCGCGCTGGTCGGCCGCGATCTCGGCGAGCCCGAGCGCCTGCGCTCGGTGGTGCAGCGCGCGCTTCTGCTTTCGGTCGGGCTGATGGCCGTCACCGGGCTTCTGATCTGGCTCGTGGTCGGCCGCCGCGCGCTGCGCCGCATCGATCATCTCTCAGAAGCCGGGCGCCAGATCATGGCGGGCGACCTGTCGCGCCGCCTGCCGGTCTCGGGCAGCGGCGACGAGTTCGACCGGCTGGCCGAGAGCCTCAACGCCATGATCGGCCGCATCGGCGAGTTGAACGAGGGTTTGAAGCAGGTGTCCGACAACATCGCCCACGACCTCAAGACCCCGCTCACCCGCCTGCGCAACCGCGCGGAAGCGGCATTGGCGGGAGGCGAGGGTGCTGGCGACCACCGCGAGGCGCTGGAAGCCACGATCCACAATTCCGACCAGCTGATCCGCACCTTCAATTCCATCTTGATGATCTCGCGGCTCGAAGCCGGGCAGAGCACGGCCGAAGCCTCCGCGCCCGTCGATCTCGGCGCCTCCGTGCGCGACGTGATCGAGCTCTACGACGCGGTGGCCGAGGAGGCGGGCGTGGCGCTGGAGCTTGAAGCGGAAAGCCCCATCGTGGTGGAAGGCAACCGCGAGCTGATCGGCCAGGCCCTTGCCAACCTCATCGACAACGCCATCAAATATGCGGGCGGCGAGGAGGTGGCCGCGCCGCGCGTTCGCGTGCGGTTGGGGGAGGAGGGTGGCGAAGCGGTGATCGAGGTTTCCGACAACGGTCCGGGCATTCCCGACGATGCCGACCGCGAGCGCGCCACCGAGCGCTTCGTGCGGCTGGAGAAGAGCCGTTCCCAGCCCGGCTCGGGGCTGGGCCTGTCCATCGTGCGCGCGGTGATGAAGTTCCACGGCGGCCGGCTCGAACTCCTGCCCGGCGCGCCCGGCCTGCGCGCCCTCATGCGCTTTCCCCTTCGGGCCCAGCCCGCATGAGGCACATCGTTCCACTCGATGCGGCGAATGCTGCCGAAGCGCTGGCCGATGTGATCGAGGCGGCCGAAGCCGCTGACCCGGCGATTGCCCAGCGCATCGGCCGGCCCAGCGAGGCGCGCGATTTCCTGGCCGCCGTGTTCGACCTTTCCCCCTACTTGCGGGGAGCCGCCCGCAAGATGCCGCGGGCCATTGAGACCTGGGTCGAGAACCGGACCAGGGAGCGCCTGGCAGCCATCGGCTCGGCCTTCGAGGCCCTGCCGGCCGAGGCCGGCGGCGAGGCCGCCCTGATGCGCGAATTGCGCGCCCTGCGCAACGAGGCCCATCTGCTGATAGCGCTCGACGATCTGTCGGGCCGCGCCACGCCGCTCAAGACCGTGGAGCGCCTGAGCGCGCTGGCCGAGAGCGCTGTCGGCGCAGCCGTCGATTTCCTGCTGCGCGAGGCCCATGCGTCGGGCAAGCTCGCTCTGCCCGACCCCGAACGCCCTTCCGAGGGCTCGGGCCTGATCGTGCTCGGCATGGGCAAGCTCGGAGGACGGGAGCTCAATTTCTCCTCCGACATCGACCTCATCGTGTTCTTTGAAGGCGATGCGCCGGCCATCCGCGATCCCCTCGACGCGGGCGAGATGTTTGCGCGTTTGACCCGCCGCCTCGTGCGCATCCTCCAGGACCGCACCGAGCACGGCTACGTGTTTCGCACCGACCTGCGCCTGCGCCCCGATCCCGGCTCCACCCCGCTCGCCATCCCCGTCGAGGCCGCCCTCATCTACTATGAGGGGCGCGGCCAGAACTGGGAGCGCGCCGCCATGATCAAGGCGCGCGCGATAGCGGGCGACCGCAAGGCGGGCGAGCGCTTCCTGGCCGAGCTTCGCCCCTATGTCTGGCGCAAATATCTCGATTATGCCGCGATTGCCGACGTCCATTCCATCAAGCGCCAGATCCACGCCCATCGCGGCTTCGGCGCGGCTGCCGTGGAAGGCCACAACGTCAAGCTCGGCCGCGGCGGTATCCGCGAGATCGAGTTCTTCGTCCAAACCCAGCAGTTGATCGCGGGCGGCCGCTTTCCCGAGCTGCGCGGCAAGGAAACCGTGCCGATGCTGCACGCCCTGGCCAGGAAGGGCTGGATAGCAGGGGAGGAGGCCGAGGCGCTTTCGGCGCATTACTGGTTTTTGCGCCGCGTCGAGCACGCCATCCAGACGGTGGCCGACGAGCAGGCCCATTCGGTGCCCGAGGACGCCGAAGGGGTGGAGCGCGTGGCCCGGCTCCTGGGCTTTGCCTCGCGCGACGGCTTCGCCACGGCCCTGCGCGGGGCGATGGAGGACGTCGAGAAACACTATGCCGCCCTTTTCGAGACCGCGCCCGAACTGTCGTCGGGCGTCGGCAACCTCGTCTTCACCGGAGACGTGGACGACCCCGACACGCTCCAGACACTGGCTTCGCTCGGCTTCGAACGCCCGAGCGACATCGCGCGGATCGTGCGCGGCTGGCATTTCGGCCGCTATCGCGCCACCCAGTCGGCCGAAGCGCGCGAGCGGCTGACCGAGCTGACCCCGGCGCTGCTGAAGGCGTTCGGCGAGACGGGGAGGGCGGACGCCACGGCCGTCGCCTTCGACGCCTTTCTGGCGGGGCTGCCCGCCGGCATCCAGCTTTTTGCGCTCCTGCAGTCCAACCCGCGCCTGCTCGACCTTCTCGTCACCACGCTGAGCGCCGCGCCCCGGCTCGCGGCCACCATCACCAAGCGGCCCCATGTGTTCGACGGGCTGCTCGACCCCGCCCTTCTTTCGGCCCTGCCGGATCGGGCCTACCTGTCCGAGCGGCTCGGCGCGTTCCTCTCGGTCGCCCGGCTCCACGAGGAGCGGCTCGACCGCCTGCGCATCTTCGCGGCCGAGCAGCGCTTCTTGATCGGCATGCGCCTGCTGGTCGGCGCGATCGACGGCTTCCGCGCGGGACAGGCCTTTTCCGATCTCGCCGACCTCACCATCGCGGCAGCGCTCGAAGCGGTCTCCGACGAGCTTGCCGAGCGCCACGGCCATGTGCCCGGAGGCCGGGTGGCGCTGGTCGGCATGGGGCGCCTGGGCAGCCGCGAGCTGACGGCGGGCTCCGACATCGACCTGATCCTGCTCTACGACCACGACGAGGACGCGCTGGAATCGGATGGGCCCAAGGGCCTCGCCCCGCCCCACTATTTCGCGCGGCTGACCCAGCGCCTGGTCGCCGCCCTTTCGGCGCCCACCGGCGAGGGGGTGCTCTACGAGATCGACCTGCGCCTGCGCCCCTCCGGCAACAAGGGTCCGATCGCCGTCCACCTCGACGCCTTCTCGCGCTACCAGCATCTGGAAGCCTGGACCTGGGAGCACATGGCGCTCACCCGCGCGCGCACCATCTCCGGCGACCCCAGCCTGTGCTCGGCCATCGAGGCCGAGATCGCGGCGGTGCTTGCGCTGCCGCGCGATCCCGGGGTGGTCCGCAAGGACGCGCGCGAGATGCGCGCCATCCTGGCCGAGGAGAAGCCCCCGCGCGATGCCTGGGACATCAAGCTGATGCCCGGCGGCTTCATCGACTGCGAGTTCATCGCCCAGACCGCGCGGCTCACGGGCGCGTTGAAGCGCGGCGCGCTGCCCGACGGCACGGGCGAGACGCTCGCGCGCATCCGCGACGACGCGCTCGACCCCGCCCGTCGCGAGGAGCTGGAAACGGCCTTCCGCCTCTACACCGAGCTGTCGCAGCTGATCCGCGTCTGCCTGACCGGGCCGCTCGACCCCGACGACGTGCCGCCCGGCCTGCGCTCGCGCCTCGTGGCGGTCGCCGATCTGCCGAGCTGGGAGGTGCTGTGCGCCCATCTCGAGGAGACCGCGGGGCGCGTGGCCGCCATCTTCCGCACCTGGACCAAGCCGCGCTGAGACGCCTCAGGCGGCCTTCTTGAGTTCCACTTCGGTTCTCTTGGGTCCAGGCAGGCGCACGGACACGATGGTGCCCATGCCCTCGGTGGAGCGGATCTTGAGCGCGCCGCCGTGCAGCTGCGCGAGCGAGCGCGAGATGGCGAGCCCCAGGCCCGATCCGTCATGGCTCTTGGTGAACTGGTTCTGCACCTGCTCGAAGGGCCGCCCGAGCTTCTTCAGCGCGGTCTTGGGAATGCCGCAGCCATTGTCTTCGATGGACAGCATGACCGCGCCCGAGACCTTGCGTGCGCGCACCTCGATCCGCCCGCCCTGGCCGGTGAACTTCACCGCGTTGGACAGGAGGTTGATCGCGATCTGCTTGATGGCGCGGCGGTCGGCGAAGAGCCGCATCTCCGGCGAGATCTTGGTTTCCAGCACGATCTGCTTCTTGGCCGCCTGGAGCGCGATCACGCGCACGGTCTCGTTGATGAGCGGGTAGAGGTCGATCTCCTCGCGCTCGATCATGAACTGGCCAGCCTCGATCTTGGACATGTCGAGGATGTCGTTGATCACGCCGAGCAGGTATTCGCCGCTCGACTTGATGTCGCGCACATATTCCTCGTAGCGCGCGTTGCCCACCGGCCCGAACAGGTGCGAGCCCATCACGTCGGAGAAGCCGATGATGGCGTTGAGCGGCGTGCGGAGCTCGTGGCTCATGTTGGCCAGGAACTCGGATTTGGCCCGGTTCGCGGCTTCCGCGCGCTCGGTCTCGGTCATGTACATCTTGTTGAGCTGGGCGAGCTCGTTGTTCAGCTGCGCCAGCTCGCGCGCGCGCTCTTCCTCCGCCTTGCGCGCGAAGCTCAGGTCCTGGATGGTCGCCATCAGGCGCTTTTCGCTGTCCACCAGCTTTTCCTGGTGCAGCTTGATCTGGGTGATGTCGGTGCCGACCGAGACGAGGCCCCCGTCGCGCGTACGCAGCTCGTTCACCTGCACCCATTTGCCGTCGGCCAGGAGACGCTCGAAGGTGGCCGCGCCGCGCGGGCCGTTGGCGTTGGCGAGACGGCGCTCGGAAACGGTGGCGCGCATGCGCCGCTCCAGCGCCTCGCGGTCGGTGCCCGGCATCACGTCGCGGTCGGAAAGGCCGGTGTCGAGCTGGAAGCGCGTGTTGCACATCACGAGCCGCTCGGCCGCGTCCCACAGCACGAAGGATTCCGTGATGTTCTCGATGGCAGTGCGCAGCCGCATGTCGGCCGCTTCCGAGCGCAGCGCCAGGTCCTGCTGCTCGGTCACGTCGATGGCGATGCCCACGAGCTGAAGCTCGGACGCGTTGGGGTCGAGCACCTGGGCGCGGGCCCGCATCCAGACCCAGTGGCCGTCCGCGTGGCGCAGGCGGAAGATCTGGTCGATGTGATCGACCTCGCGCGCGATGATGCGCTGGGCGAGGTCGAACAGGTTGCCGTCGTCGGGGTGGATGATGTCTTCCACCTCGCCGAAGGACAGCATGTTGCTGGTCGGCTCGTAGCCGAGGATCGTGTAGGTCGAGGGCGACCAGAGCACGCGGCCCCGCACCATGTCCCAGGTCCACAGCCCGCAGCGCCCGCGCAGGAGCGCAAGCTCCATGCGCTGCTCGAGCTCATCCAGGAACACATGCGCCGAGCCCGCCTTCGCGGCCTGCGTGAAATAGGCGTAGAGGATGGTGAGCATCAGCACGGCTGTGATCACGTAGAGCGTGACGGTGAGCGAGACCGCGCGGCGCCAGCTCGCGAACACCGCGTCCTTGGGCACGAGGGCGGCAGCCGCCATCTTGTGGTCGGGCGTGAACTCGACGGCCGCGAACCAGTTCGCGCCGCCCGCCTGCACCTCGAGCACGCCCGTGTGCCCGCCGAACAGGAACAGCGGCTGGGCGTCGGCGATCATCTGTTCGACCGACTGCCCGCCCCAGCTTTCCGCCGGATCGGTGGATGCGATGACGTTGAGGTCGCTGTCGGCAAAAAGCAGCACATAGTGCTCGCCGAGTTCGCCCGCCGCGCTGATGTCGTCGAGCATGGCGCGCGCCTGGGAGGCACCCACCGCGCCGTCGCCGTGCAGGCGCACCGCGCTCACCAGGGTTTCGGCGACCAGCGCCAGCGTGGATCGCGCGTCGCGCTCGGCGTCCTGCCGCTCGCCCATCAGGATGGTGGCGCGGGTGGCGGCGATCACGAGCAGGAAGATGATGATCAGCGGCGGGATCGAGCGCCGCAGAAGGGCCTCGCCGCTCGGCAGCCGGGCGATCGCCGGCGCGGCGAACATGGCGGCGTTGGCCGCCCTGCCGCTGCCGGCCCTGGCGGCCGGCCTTTCCTCGGACACAGGCGCGCCCGCGGCCGCGCTCCACGCGTCCGTATTGGCCATGAAGGCCCTCCGATTCGATGTCTGGACGCGATCCGGCAACGCCTCACTGGCCGAATCATGGTTAAAAAACCAGACGGGATTCCCCTTGTCCAGCTTCCACAGGAAAGTTTGCGCCAATAAGGCGAAGCTTGCGTCCGGCTGTGATGCTTAAAGAACAGTTAAAGTTTTTTCGAAGTTGGGGACTTCCCTAAGCCAGTGTCCGCTCCACGATGTCGCGCACGTCGACCGACAGCGTGTCGGATGCCGAGATGCGCAAAAGGGCGGCGCGCGCCTTGGCCTGGCGCTTGGGCTCGACCGAGCGCCACGAGCGCAGCGCGGTGGCGAGCCGGGCGGCGACCTGCGGGTTGCGCTCGGCGAGCGCGAGCACCACGTCGGCCAGAAGCTCGTAGCCCGCCCCGTCCGCGCGGTGGAAGCCGGTCTGGTTGGAGCTCGCGAAATTGCCCACGAGCGAGCGCACCCGGTTGGGGTTGGCGAGCGAGAAGGCGGGGTGCTCCATGAGCGCGCGCACGCTGTCGGCGGTGGCCGCGCCCGGCACGGTGGCGCGGATGGCGAACCACTTGTCCATGGCGAGCGGGTTGTCGCCGTGGCGCCTCTCGAAGCCTGCCACGGCGTCCTCCGCCTCGCTGCTCGCCGCGTGCCGGTGGGTGAGCACCGAAAGGGCGGCCGCGCGGTCGGTCATGTTGGTGGCGCCGCTGAAATGCCGCCCCGCGCGCGCTGCGCCGCCGGGCAGGGTCGCGAGATAGTCGAGCAGCGTGTTGCGCAGCGCGCGCCGCCCAGCACTCGGCGCATCGCTCAGGAAGGGGCCCTTGTCGCTCAGGCTCTCGTAGAGCGCCGCGAAGCTTTCCCCGTTCGCTTGGGCGATGGCCGTCACGAGTGCCGTTCGCGCCGCGTGCACGGCGTCGGGGTCGATGTTTGCGCCGATCTCGCGCGCGATGTCGGCTTCCGCCGGCAGCGTCAGCGTCAGCGCGCGGAAGGCGGGCTCGAGGCTTTCGTCGGACGCCACCGCGCCTGCGAGCGCCACGAGTTCGGGCGCGAAGTCCGGCTCCTTGCCGCCGCGCAGGCGCCGCGAGGCGTCGATCAGCGCATCGGTCGCGAGCATGGTGAAGGCCTGCCAGCGGGCGAAGGGGTCGCTGTCGTGGCGGGCCAGAAACATCTGGTCCTCGCGCGGCTGCTCCACCGAAAGCGTGACGGGCGCGGAAAAGCCCCGGTTGAGCGAAAGGGCAGGGCGCTCGGCAACGCCTGAGAAGCGCACGGCATGGCGCCGCTTGCGCAGGTGGATCACCCCGTTCTCCACGTTGGCGCCCTCAATCGCGGTCGGCTCGATGTCGCGCCCGTCGGCCCCCACGAGGCCGAAGGCGAGCGGGATGTGCATCAGGCGCTTGCGGCTTTCGCCGGGCGTGGGCGGCATGGACTGCTCGATCTCCACCACGAGTTCGCCCCGGCCCGCATCGTGGCGCGAGGTGACCGCGAGGTTGGGCGTACCCGCCTGGTGGTACCAGAGCGAGAATTGCGAGAGATCGCGCCCCGAAGCCTCCTCGAAGACGCGCACGAAGTCTTCCACGGTCGCCGCGTCCCCGTCATGGCGCTCGAAATAGAGATCCATGCCGCGCCGGAAGGCTTCCGGCCCGAGGATCGTGCGGATCATGCCCACCACTTCCGAGCCCTTCTCGTAGACGGTGGCCGTGTAGAAGTTGTTGATCTCCTTGTAGCGCCGCGGCCGCACGGGATGCGCGAGCGGCCCCTGGTCCTCGGGGAACTGGTGCGCGCGGAGCGTCCGCACATCGGCTATCCGCTCCACCGCGCGCGAGCGCTGGTCGGCGGAGAATTCGTGGTCGCGGTAGACCGTCAGCCCTTCCTTGAGGCAGAGCTGGAACCAGTCGCGGCAGGTGATGCGGTTGCCCGTCCAGTTGTGGAAATACTCGTGCGCGATGATCGCCTCGATGTTGGCGAAGTCGGCGTCGGTGGCGGTCTCCTCGTCGGCCAGCACGTATTTGTCGTTGAAGATGTTGAGGCCCTTGTTCTCCATCGCGCCCATGTTGAAGTCGCTGACGGCCACGATGTTGAACACGTCGAGATCGTATTCGAGGCCGAACACCTCCTCGTCCCACCTCATGGAGCGCACCAGCGCGTCCATGGCGTAGCCCGCCTGGTTCTCCTTGCCGTGCTCCACATAGATGCCGAGCTTCACCTTGCGGCCGGTCGCCGTGGTGAAGGTGTCGTGCACGCTGCCGAGATCGCCCGCCACGAGCGCGAAGAGGTAGGCCGGCTTTGGGAAGGGGTCGTGCCACTCGGCGAAGTGCCGCCCCCCGCCCAGATCGCCGCTTTCGCCGGGATTGCCGTTGGACAGCAGCAGCGGGTTCTCCTGGCGGTCGGCCTCGATGCGCACGGAATAGACCGACAGCACGTCGGGCCGGTCGAGGAAATAGGTGATGCGGCGGAAGCCCTCGGCCTCGCACTGCGTGCAATAGGTGCCGCTCGACCGGTAGAGCCCCATCAGCACGGTGTTTTTGCTCGGCGCGATCCTGGTCTCGATCTCCAGCGTGAAGCGCTCGAGCTGCGTGTGGAGCGTGAAGCGGTCGGGCGTCGCCTCGAAGGCTGCGGCATCGAGCGGTGCGCCGTCGAGCTTCGCGCTCACAAGTTCCAGCCCGTCGCCGTCGAGCACGAGCGGGGCGCCCGCGTCCACGCCCTCGCGCCGCTCCACCGAAAGCGTGGAGCGCACCAGCGTCGCATCGGGGTCGAGCGCGAAGACGAGCCGCGTCTCGGGGATCAGAAACGCGCTCGGACGATAGTCCTCCAGCCGGAACACGCGGTTCTTGTCCTGTGGCATCGGATAGCGGTTTCCCCTGTGAGCCGAGCTTGCGGCCTAGCACCGCTCGCGCCTCTCGACAAATCGGCCGGGTGCCGTAAATCCACCCCTGCCCACCCCCTCCCTCGACCGTCAGGGACCTTGCCATGAACGCCGCCGCTCCCCCAAACGAGCGCGCTTCGGTGCCCCCAAGCCGTTTTCACCGCCCTTCGGCGCCCACAGCCCGGTGACGGAGCCGCGCCGCAGCGGGCCGCTCTGGGGCATCGCGCTCAAGGTCCTGTCGGTCCTGATCTTCGTGGGCATGCAGGTCAGCCTGAAATCGGCGGGCCCTCTGCCGCCGGGCCAGCTCGTCTTCTTCCGCTCGTTCTTTGCGGTGTTTCCCATCATCGCCGTGCTCGCCTGGCGCCATGAGCTTGCCGGCGCGCTGCGCACCGCCCACCCCGTTTCCCACATCATCCGCGGCATGGTGGGCGTGTCCTCGATGGGCCTGGGCTTCTTCGCGCTGACGCTTCTGCCGCTGCCCGAATGGATCGCGCTCGGCTATGCCCAGCCGCTGATCGTGGTGATGATCGGCGCGCTCTTCATGGGTGAGACCGTGCGGCTCTGGCGCTGGGGGGCGGTCGCGGTGGGCTTCGTGGGCGTGGTCGTCATCTCCTGGCCCAAGCTCACGCTGTTCGCCCATCCCGAGGATTTCGGGCGCGGCGAGGCTTTGGGCGTGGTGGCCGCGCTTTCTGCCGCCGCCATCTCGGCGGTTGCGGTCACGCTCGTGCGGCGGCTCGTCCACACCGAGCGCACGGCGACCATCGTGCTCTGGTTCTCGCTCACGGGCTCGGCCGCGGCGCTGCTCACGCTGCCCTTCGGCTGGGCGCCGCTTTCGCCCGCCCAGGCGACGCTGCTCGTGCTCGCCGGGCTCTGCGGCGGCGTGGCGCAGCTTTTGATGACCGAAGCCTACCGCCACGCGCCTTTGTCGACGGTGGCGCCCTTCGAATACACCTCGATCATCGTGGGAACGGTGGTGGCTTTCCTGCTCTTCGACGAGGTGCCCACCGTCTATGTCGCGGTCGGCTCGGCCATCGTGGTGGCGTCTGGCCTCGTGATCATCTGGCGCGAGAGCCGGTTGAACGTCGCCCGCCTCAAGGCCCGCCAGATCTCGCCGCCGCAATAGGAGCTATCCCTCGCGCAGCTTGGCCTTGATCTCCAGGAAGTCGCGCCAGGCGAGCTTCTTGTGGGCGGGGTTGCGCAGAAGATAGGCCGGATGCAGCGTCGGCATGATCGGCATCTCCACCCCATCGGCGGTCCGATAGGTGCGCCACGTGCCCCTGAGCCGCATGATGCCGTCTGCCGCGCGCAGCAGAACCTTGGCCGACGAGCCCCCCAGCGCCACCAGCACGCGCGGGTTGGCGAGCGCGATCTGGCGCTCGATGAAGGGCCGGCAGATCTCGGTTTCGAGCGGCGTGGGCGTGCGGTTGCCCGGCGGCCGCCAGGGCAGGACGTTCGCCACATAGGCGCCGGTGCGGTCGATGCCGATGGCTTCCAGCATCCGGTCGAGCAGCTGGCCCGAGCGGCCGACGAAGGGCAGGCCCTCGATGTCCTCGTCGCGCCCCGGCGCTTCGCCCACCAGCATCAGCGGCGCTTGCGGGTTGCCGTCGGAGAACACGATGTTCTTGGCGGTGAACTTCAGGTTGCAGCCGTTGAAGGCCTCCATCGCGGCCTTGAGCTCGTCCAAGGTCTGCGCCTTGGCCGCTTCCTCGCGCGCGAGGGCCGCCTGCCCCTCGTCGGGCACAGCCGTTGCGGCGGGGCGGATCGGGGGCGGGGGAGCGGGGGGGCGAAGGGCGGCGCGGGGTGCCTCGCGCTGCTGGGGCTTGGCTTCTGCCGCTTCCCGGAAACGGTCGACGGCCTCCTCGCCCACGGCATCCGTCACCCCCGCTTCCCTGTAGAAGGAAAGCAGGCTTTCGAGATCGATCGCGCGGTCCTCGCCAGGCTTTGTCATGCCGGTCTTGTCCCTTTCCCGCGCGCCCGATGCAAGATGCCGTGGAGGGAACGCATTTAGCGGCCGCTCGGGCCCCGTCGAAGGCTGGATTTACCTTCGCGTCATTCTAAAGTGCGCGACGACAGGGCGCGTATGCCCGAATGCCCGGATGGTCTAGGAGCCTTTCCTCGGGCACTGGTTGAAGCAAGCCGACTGCGTGAACTCCCCGGTCCGAACAAGGGGATGGACGAGCCAGCGGAATCAGAATGGGAAGGGCGCGGAGGTCGCAAAACCCCGCGGGCGCACGGATGGACGAGATCGAACGCGAAAGCATGGAATTCGACGTGGTGATCGTGGGCGGCGGGCCCGCGGGCCTCGCCGCCGCGATCCGGCTCAAGCAGGTGGCGCCCGACCTTTCGGTGGTGCTGCTCGAAAAGGGCGGCGAGGTGGGCGCGCATATCGTGTCGGGCGCGGTGGTCGATCCGATCGCCATCGACCAGCTCCTGCCCGACTGGCGCGACGATCCCGACCATCCCTTCAAGACGCCCGTCACCGACGACCGCTTCTATTTCCTCGGCCATTCCGGCCAGATCCGCCTGCCCAACTTCCTGATGCCGCCCTTGATGAACAACCACGGCAACTACGTGGTCAGCCTGGGCAATGTGTGCCGCTGGCTCGCCACCAAGGCCGAGGCGCTCGGCGTCGAGATCTATCCGGGCTTTGCGGGCGCGGACCTCGTGCTCGACGATGCCGGTCGCGTGACGGGCGTCACCACGGGCGACATGGGCGTGGAGCGCTCGGGCGAGCGCGGCCCGAGCTTTGCGCCGGGCATGGCCTTGATGGGCAAATACGTGCTGGTCGCCGAAGGCGCGCGCGGCTCGCTCGCCAAGAAGCTGATCGCGCGCTTCAAGCTCGACGAGGGCCGCGAGCCGCCGAAATTCGGCATCGGCCTCAAGGAAGTGTGGGAGATTGCGCCCGAAAAGCACAAGGCGGGCCTCGTGCAGCACTCCTTCGGCTGGCCGCTCGGCGGGCGCACGGGCGGCGGCTCGTTCCTCTACCACCTCGAAGGCAACCTCGTTTCCGTGGGCTTCGTGGTCCACCTCAACTACAAGAACCCCTATCTCTCGCCCTTCGAGGAGTTCCAGCGCTTCAAGGACCACCCCTCCGTGCGCGAGACCTTCGAGGGGGGGAAACGCCTGTCCTACGGCGCGCGCGCCATCACCGAGGGCGGCTGGCAGTCGGTTCCCAAGCTCGTCTTCCCCGGCGGCGCCCTGATCGGCTGCTCGGCGGGCTTCGTGAACGTGCCGCGCATCAAGGGCTCCCACAACGCCATGCTGTCGGGCATGATGGCGGCCGAAAAAGTGGCCGAAGCGCTTTCAGCCGGCCGCGCCAATGACGAGCTCGACGCCTACGAGAACGAATGGCGCGCTTCGCCCATCGGCCAGGACCTCAAGCGCGTGCGCAACGTCAAGCCGCTCTGGTCGAAGTTCGGCACGCTCTTCGGCATCGGGCTGGGCGGGTTGGACATGTGGACCAACCAGCTCTTCGGCTTTTCCTTCTTCGGCACCATGAAGCACGGCAAGCCCGACTATGCGACGCTCGAGCCCGCCGACAAGCACAAGCGCATCCACTATCCCAAGCCCGACGGCGTCGTGACCTTCGACCGCCTGTCGTCCGTGTTTTTGTCCAACACCAACCACGAGGAGGACCAGCCGGTCCACCTCCAGGTGCGCGACATGGCGCTCCAGAAGTCGTCCGAATACGAGGTCTATGCCGGGCCTTCCACGCGCTACTGCCCGGCCGGCGTCTACGAGTGGGTGGACAAGGACGGCAACGGCCTGACGGGCGGCCCGCTTTCGCCCGAAAAGGGCGGCGACCGCACCCACCACGACCCCAACGCACGCTTCGTGATCAACGCGCAGAACTGCGTCCACTGCAAGACGTGTGACATCAAGGACCCCAACCAGAACATCAACTGGGTGCCGCCCCAGGGCGGCGAAGGTCCGGTCTACCCCAACATGTGATTCCGGCATCCCGGCAGGTGAGGCAATCCGCCCCACTTGCCGAGTTGCACTCCCCCGCCCGCTGTGTTCCTCTTTGGGAACACGGGGTTGGGAACTTTTCGATGCGCAGGCTCGCAATGGCGGCGTTCGCCGCAGCAACGCTTCTCGGCATGGGCACGGCTTCGGCGGATGTGCGCGTCGAGACCGCCACCAAGTTCTACACGATCAAGGGCAAGTCGGGCGTCGACCTGATCCGCAACATGGACCGCCGCGGCCCCCGCAGCGGCCTCATGGCGCGCGCCATCGCCCAGACGAGCTACACGGTGGGCTGGGAGTTCGGCTGGGACCGCGACGGCTCCTCCTGCAGGCTGCGCTCGGCCGACGGCCTGCTCGACGTCACCTACACCTATCCCAAGCTCTCGGGCGGCCAGACGGCCGCCGTGGTGCGCCGCTGGAACCGCTTCATCAAGGGCGTGACGATCCACGAGGAGCACCACGGCAAGCTCGCCCACCAGATGGTGCGCTCCGCCGAGCGCGCGGTGGCGGGCATCAAGACCCGCAACGACCCGCGCTGCCGCAAGGCCCAGGCCGAGGCCAAGAAGCGCATCGGCAAGGTCTATGCGCAGTATGAGGCGCGGCAGGTGAAGTTCGACAAGATCGAACACGCCCAAGGCGGCAATGTGTTCCGGCTGCTGTCGGGCCTTGCGGGCGAGAGGTAGGGCTTTTCGGCTCGGAGGGGGCGCAGTTTAGGCTCGAACGCCCGAAGCCATGCGAACGGGGTGAAGGGCGACGGCCGTAGGCCGGTCCAAAGCCATAGAGATGGCTTTGGAAGCCCTGAACGCCCTGAGCCATGCGAAGGGCTAGGATAAAGCGCGCAAACCTCTCCGCCCCCCTCCCCCTTGAGGGGAGGGGTTAGGGGTGGGGGTGAACTGAATGACCGGATGAGCGGTGGAGGGGTTACCCCCACCCCTTACCCCTCCCCTCAAGGGGGAGGGGAAGCTTGCGGCGTTGGTGATTTACTGAAACGCCGTTTCCGAGAACGACCGCAGCTTGCGCGAATGCAGGCGGTCGGGCGGCATCTCGGCCAGCTTCTCCATCGCGCGGATGCCGATCGAAAGGTGCTGCGCCACCTGGCGCTTGTAGAAATCCGTGGCCATGCCCGGCAGCTTCAACTCGCCGTGCAGCGGCCGGTCGGACACGCAGAGCAGCGTGCCGTAGGGCACGCGGAAGCGGAAGCCGTTGGCGGCGATGGTGGCCGATTCCATGTCGAGCGCGATGGCGCGTGACTGGGAAAGCCGCTGCACCGGCCCGCGCTGGTCGCGCAGTTCCCAGTTGCGGTTGTCGATGGTCGCGACCGTGCCCGTGCGCATGATGCGCTTGAGATCGTACCCGTCGAGCCCCGTGACTTCCGCCACCGCCTCCTGCAGCGCCACCTGAACCTCGGCCAGCGGCGGGATCGGCACCCAGACGGGCAGGTCGTCGTCGAGCACGTGGTCTTCGCGCACATAGGCATGCGCCAGCACGTAGTCGCCCAGGTTCTGCGTGTTGCGAAGCCCCGCGCAGTGGCCGAGCATCAGCCAGGCATGCGGGCGCAGCACCGCGATGTGGTCGGTGATGGTCTTGGCGTTGGAGGGGCCGACGCCGATATTGACCATGGTGATGCCGCCCGAACCGGGCTTGACGAGGTGATAGGCCGGCATCTGCGGCATGCGGGGCGGGGTGGCGCCTTCCTCGGGATGCGTCTCGCCCGCGCGCGTGATCATGTTGCCGGGCTCGATGAAGGCCGTGTAGCCCCCGCCGCCATCGGCCATCAGGTTGCGCGCATAGGTGCAGAACTCGTCGATGTAGAAGCCGTAATTGGTGAACAGCACGAAGTTCTGGAAATGCGAGGGGCTGGTCGCCGTGTAGTGGCTGAGCCTGTGCAGCGAATAGTCGATGCGCTGGGCGGTGAAGGGGGCGAGCGGCATGGGCTCGCCCGTCATCGCCTCGAAGGTGCCGTTGGCGATGTGGTCGTCGGTGCCCTTCAGGTCGGGCACGTCGAAGATGTCGCGAAGCGGCCGGTCGAGCTTGTCGGCGATCGAGCCGTCCACATGCGTGCCTTCCAGAAAGGCGAAATGCAGCGGGATCGGCGTCTCGGATTCCGACACCGTGATCCCGATCCCGTGGTTGCGCATGATCAGCTTGAACTGCTCCACGAGATAGCTCTCGAAGAGGTCGGGCCGGGTCACGGTGGTGGCGTAGTGGCCGGGCGTGGGCATGTGGCCATAGGCCAGGCGCGAGTCGATGTTGCCGTAGGAAACGCTGGTCACGCTCGCTTCGGGATAGAAGGCGCGGAAGCGGCGCGGCGTCTCGGGCGTCTCGCCCAGCGAGGCGAAGGCCTCGCGCAGAAACAGCGTGTTGCGCTCGTAGAGCGCCTGCAGCGCCCGGACGGCCGCCTCCGCATCGTCGAAGGTCTGGCGCGGCGCGGGCTCGGGCGTGACGATCGCATCGATCGCCTGGGGGTAAACTCTCTTGTCCATGGGCCCTTATAAAGGGTCCGGAGGTGGCTGAGGAGGGGAGGGCTTCCGCGAAACAGCTTCCTTTTGCGGGGAAATCTCAGGCGCGCTGGAGCGAGACCAGAAGCACGAAGCCGATGCCGCCCTTCTGCTGCTTGGGCGCCTCGATCACGCCTTCGGCCACCTGGGGGTCGACGGTGGCGAGCACGGGGGCGGCGAGCGCCAGAAGCAGGAACGCCGCGCGCAGCACACTTGCCAGAACATGGAAAAGTTGTGGGCGCGGAAGCGTCATGATGGGTGTCTCCTCAACTCCAGTTCAGGGCGATCGGGCATGCGGCACCGGGCTCGCAGCTTTCCTGGCCGAGCGTGGTGAACCGCTTGGCGCGGGCGTTCTCCTCCACCACCGCGGACAGGAAAGCGCCGAACAGCGCGACCAGAATGCAGACGATGGTGAAGCGGCGCGCGAGCATGGTCCGGTCCCTTGAATGTGGCGCAATCTGGGCCACATGCGCTGAACTCGCCCTGACCCCGCCATTCATCCGAAGTTCAGAAAGCGGCGGGCCGGGCGGGGGGTGAATGCTGGAACTCCAGCGAAATCAGAGACTTGAAGCCTTCGGGTGAATCACCACTTGCCCGAAATGCCTGCGAAAGGATGCTTTTCATGCCGCTCGACCCCGCCGACGCAAAGCCGATCGCGCTCCATTACTGGCCGACGCCGAATGGCTGGAAAGTGTCGATCATGCTGGAGGAACTGGGTGCGCCCTACGAGGTGCATTACGTCAACATCGGCAAGGGCGAGCAGTTCGCGCCCGACTTTTTGGCCATCGCGCCCAACAACCGGATGCCGGCCATCGTCGATCCCGACGGGCCGGGGGGCGAGCCGATCTCGGTCTTCGAGTCGGGCGCCATCCTGCAATATCTCGGCCGCAAGTTCGGCCAGTTCTACCCCACCGATGAGCGCAAGCGCACGGATGTGGAGCAGTGGCTGTTCTGGCAGATGGGGGGCCTGGGCCCCATGGCCGGCCAGGCGCACCACTTCCGGCAATATGCGCCCGAGAAGATCCAGTATGGCATCGACCGCTACACCAACGAGGTGAACCGGCTCTACGGCGTGATGAACAAGCGCCTGGCCGACCGGCCATACCTGGCCGGCGAGTATTCGATCGCCGACATCGCCTGCGTGGGCTGGATCAGGCCCCACCAGAACCAGGGCCAGGATCTCAACGACTTCCCCCACCTCAAGACGTGGTTCGAGACCGTGATGGCGCGGCCCGCCGTGATCCGTGGGCTTGCCGTGGGCGAAGAGAAGCGCTCCAACATCGCCAGGGACGACGAGGCCCAGAAGATCCTGTTCGGCCAGCGCGCCCGCGACTGAGACCCCTCCGGCCCCTGAGCCCGGCGATCACTAAAGGGGGAGGGGTGGCTTGACCCCCCTCCCCATGCCTTTCCCCTAAAAGTGCGAAGCGGTTTTGCGTCCGGAAAGGCGCGAGAACAGAGAGCTAGAGCCGCGACCAATTCTCGTTGCGGCAGATGAGCCCGCCCAGCACGCAGCCGCCGAGCTTGAGCGTGTTGCCCGAAAGCGAAGCCTTGCCCGAATAGGTCTTGTCGTTCGCGGGGTCGGTGATCTTGCCCTCGTAGCGGCCTTCGCCGGCCGCCGAGAAGGTGCCGATCCGCTTGCCCGAATGCTGGCCGCTTTTGAGCGTGATGCAGTAGCTCCCCCCGCACGAGGCGATCGCAGCCGTCGCCCCGCTCTTGGTGCGCCAGCTTCCCTCGATCGGGTCGGCGGACGCCGCTCCCATGCCGAGCGCCAGGAGGCCAGCGGCCACCATCATGATCTTGTGCATTCCCGTCTCCTCCCGAGAGGCGAGGCCCGCACGATGCAGGCGCCCTCTGCAGCCCACGCTATTCCAGCCCTCCGGCCAAGGAAAGGCGACGCGTCTTGTCCCCCGAGCTCGTGCCGTGGTTAGCCAAAGGTTTCCGGCGACCTCATGCATTTGAAGCCGATTTTAGGCGAAAGCCAGCGTTCCCGCGCCCTTCGATGCTTAACGGTTTCTCACGTTAAGATGCAGTTCAGTCTTTGTTTTCAGCCAGTTAAGCACGGCGTTTAAGCGCGTGTTCAAGCCTCTGCTTCATTCTCGAAAGCATCGAAAGAGCGAAAAACAGTCCAGCACAAGAACAGGACATCTCGCTCGCAGGGCCGAAGACAAAGGGACAAGGCGATGGCACGGTTTGAGATGTTCGAAGTCGGTCAGGGCGCAGGCGGCACCGCCGCCCAAGCCGACATCCTCTTCGAGCTCGGCATGATGTATGCGACGGGTCGCGACTGCGAGGTCGACCTGGTGACCGCCCACAAGTGGTTCAACATCGCAGCCATCAAGGGCTCCGCCCGCGCAGCCGGAATGCGGGCCGAGCTTTCGGCGGCGATGAGCAAGACCGAGATCGCCCGGGCGCTCCGTGAAGCCCGCGCCTGGATGACGGTGCACTGACCAAACGCAAACACTGACCACTGACTGAACAAAAGGGCGGGCCACCCCTCGGAGCATGACGCGGCTTGAGACCGCGCATCCTCCCAACACGAAGAATGCGGCAGTCCCGGAGGCGGGCGAGCCGCGCGAAACCAAAAGGCCGGCGGCGCTCCAACGCCAGACCGGCCGGCGACCACGAAAAGGAGCGCGCAGGCCTCAGACGGCCTGCCGCTCCTTTGCCGTTCGGAGGGCGGTGGGCAGCGCCTCGGCGAACACGTCGAGCTCGCTTTCGGGGCCCACGCTCACCCGGATGCAGCGGTCGAGCCCGGGCGCCATCGGCTTGCGCACGAACACGCCTTCGTCTGCCAGCGCCTGCAGCACGGCGAGCGCAAAAGTCCCGTCCGCCCCGCAGTCGATCGCCACGAAATTGGTGGCGGACGGCAGGGGAGTGAGCCCGTTTTGCCGCGCGATCCCGCCGATCCGCTCGCGCGCGGCTGAGACCAGGCCCGTCACCTCCGCGAGATAGGCGGTGTCGGCAAGTGCTGCGACGCCCGCGGCCTGCGCCATGCGGTTGACGCCGAAGTGATTGCGCACCTTGTCGAAGGCACCCGTGATCGCGGGGTCGCCGAAGGCGTAGCCGAGCCGCAGCCCCGCCAACCCATAGGCCTTGGAGAAGGTGCGCAGGCGCAGCACGTTGGGCTGGAACCAGTCGGACGGCGGCAGCGTGCCCGGGGGTGCGAACTCGCCATAGGCCTCGTCGAGCAACAGCAGCGCATCTGCGGGCAGGGCGCGCGCGAACTCCATCACGCTTGCGGCATCCCACCAGCTTCCCATCGGATTGTCGGGGTTGGCGAGATAGACGAGCCGGGGCCGCTCGCTCCAGGCCGCCGCCAGAAGCGCTTCCAGGCTTTCGCGGTCGTCGCGATAGGGCACGAAAACGAGCCGCCCGCCGAAGCCCGCCACGTGGAAGTTGAAGGTGGGGTAGGCGCCGAGCGAGGAGACGACGCCCACGCCCTCCCGAACAAAGAGCCGCACGACGAGGCCGAGCAGACCGTCGATGCCCTCGCCGACGGCGATGCGCTCCGGGGGAATGCTGAGATGGACGGCGAGCGCCTGACGCAGCTCGTGGTTTTCGGGGTCGCAATAGCGCCACATCGTGGGCGCGGCCTCGGTCATCCGCGCGACGACCGCGGGCGAGGGCCCGAACCCGTTCTCGTTGGCGCCGAGCCGGGCGCGGAAGGCAGCGCCTCTCGCGCGCTCCTGCGTTTCCGGCCCCACGAAGGGCACGGTCTGCGGCAGGCTTTCGGCGAGGGGAGTGAGCGGAGGAAGCATCGATGCCTGGCGAGCGGATGGGGTGTCCGCTTCTATTGCCCCGTCCGGCTTCTCACGCCAAGCCTTCCCCCAAAACGCAAAACGGCGGGCCTCAGGCCCGCCGTTCTCTGCCGATGTGGCAGGGATCACATCTTGCCGTTGCGCTCCTTGAAGGAGTCGCAGAACGTCTGACGCTCGGTGTTCACGTTCTGGCACTCGTTCATGATGGCTTCGCGGTCCTGCGAGGACAGGTTCGAGAAGGCCGAATCGAACTCGGCGCCCGAACGCAGGGTGGTCATGCCCTCGTCGGAGTAGAAGGGCGCCATCATGGTCTGGTCCGCCAGGCGCGGGGAGGCGCCGGTTGCGGCTTCCTGGGCGATGGCGGGGGCGGCGATGGACAGGGCCAGGGCGGCGATCGAAAGCATCTGGAGTTTCATGGGTGTTTCCTCTCGAAATTCTTGGCTCGATCGAATTGTGCGATCGGGGCGGAGAACGGCGCCTCGAAAAGAAGGTTCCAACGCGTTTACCGTTTGGAAGGAAATGATGCTTCGCATTTCTCGTGCGGAAGGTGATCTTCGCGCGATCTTCGCGGCCCAGGGGAAAATCCTTGCGAAAGCGCCTTTTTTCTTTGGCGAAACCGCCGTTTCAGCCTTTCACAACAGGCTGCCCTGGGCGGGTGGGGCGGGGTTTTCTCCTCCGCCGCGCCGGCGCTTGATTTCGGTCGAGGCCGAAAACCGGATGTCCTCGTCGCGGTCGGTGGCAAAGCGTTTGAGCGCGTCCTCGCCCAGCTCGTTCCAATAAAGCCCACGCTCCGGCCCGGCGGGCACGCGCGGCAGAAGGCCGGGCTCCGCGCTCCAGCGCAGGAGCTTCTCGAGCGAGGCCTCGTTCAGCATGTCGCGCAGGTGGTGCGCCGTCACATAGGCATCGGGCAGCGCCCGGTGGGCAGGCAGGCTGACCGCGCGCACCAGCCCTTGCGGCTTGCGCCAGTAGCGCAGCACCTGGTTGGAAAAGGAGGGCGCGCCCGGCCAGAGCCTGAGCGCGCATTTCCAGGTGCAGATCCAGCGCGCCCCACCCGTCAGCTGCGGCGTGCAGAAGCGCTCCTCGAAGGCCGCGCGATGGGCGGCTAGCGCCACTGCACCGCCTGCGGGGCGGAGCACGCTGGGTGCCGCGTCGCGCCATCGGGGTGCGCCCCGCACATCCTCGTCGGTGATGTGGTGCACGGCCATGGTCACCGGCGGGATCGGCCGCTCGGGGTCGATCAGCAGGAAGCCGCGCGTCTCGTCGACACTCCAGCGCCCGTCTGCGCCCTGTGCCACGTCCTGCCAGCCGATCTCGCAGACGCCGTGCGCGGGCGGGCGCGAGCCCGTGGTTTCCAGGTCGATCACGCGGATGCGGAGTGTGCTCATCGTCCCCGCTTCATACAGCGCGCCCGCGTTTCTCCCAACCGTTCCCTGCTCATGCCGAAGATGGGCGGGAGCCGATTCGGAGGCGATTCGCGGCCTCGACACTCGTCTTGGTGAAACCGTATTCAGTCCTGGATTTACTAACATAGGACAGAAGTCTACTGGCGAGCTCGACGAGCGATCCGACGAAGCCGCTCGCCCCAGGGTTGTGTCGCCCCCTCGGCTGATATCTGCCTTTCGGCCGATTTCGTCCCAAAAGCGCGAAAAAATCCCTCTTGAATCGATTCAAGCGTCTTTTTTGAGCTAATCGGCGTCGTTCAGGCGCAACTGCGCCATGCCGGCCGCTGCGATTGCCTGCTCCCAGATGCCCTAGAGACAGTCTCCCGAGCCGCAGAAATGCTGCAAGTTCAATCACTTGGCATGACAGCATCTCTAGGAAAATACTCAAGCATCAGGAGTCGAATACTTTAACCTGTCGTTTACCGGTAGATTTCTACATACGAATGGTTGAGTAGTGCAGGTATACGGGGGTCTACCGTGCAGTTCATGTGTTGGCTAAGCTGGCGCGACTTATGGCGTGAAAGAAGCGGCTCCGCGGCCGTCGAGTTCGCCGTGGTCGGGCCGCTGTTTCTCTTGCTGTTCTTCGGCATCGCGGCCTACGGCATCTATTTCAGCGCCGGCCATTCGGTGGAGCAGATCGCGGCCGACGCCGCGCGGACGGCCATTGCCGGGCTCGACGAGACCGAGCGCAAGCAACTCGCCGCGCGCTATGTCGAGCGCAACGCCTACCGCTACACCTTCATCGCCCCCGACAGGCTCAAGGTCGATGTGGCCGACAGCAAGAGCGACGCCCAGCAGTTCGAGGTGAGCGTGCGCTTCGATGCGCGCGGCCTGCCGATCTGGAGCCTGCTCAGCCACGTGCCGCTGCCCAATCTCGACATCCAGCGCACCTCCACCATCCGCATCGGAGGCGTGTGAATGCGCCCGGCCTCCCGCCTCCACCGCCTGCTCGCAGACCGCTCGGGCAATGTCGGCCTGCTCGCCGCCCTCATGCTGCCCGCCTGCATGACGCTGACCGCGCTCGCCATCGATCACGGCGCGCTCTATCGCGAGCGCCGCGCGCTGCAGAACATGACGGACATCGCAGCCATCTCGGCCGCCATGCAGCTCAACGATGCCGGCGCCGCCGCGCGCAACCACTTCATGGGCAACGGCGTCAAGGTCGACTTCCAGGGCACGGGCGGGCCGAAGCCCGCCAACCTCCCGCCGGGTGCGGCAGCCCTGCTTCAGGTCGAGACCGGCCGCTACGCGCTGTCCGCAGCCGTGGCGTCTGACCAGCGCTTCACGCCCGGCGGCAAGCCGGCGAATGCCGCGCGCGTCTCGTTCCGCAGGCCGGGCACGCTTTATTTCGGCGATTTCCTGATGGCGCCGCCCACCATCGGCACCACGGCCATCGCGCGCCAGACCAAGCTCGCGGGCTTCACGATCGGCTCGCGGCTGCTGCGCCTGGAAGGCGGGCTCGCCAACAAGCTGCTCGGCGCGCTTCTCAAGTCGGAGATCTCGCTGACGGCGATGGACTACCGCGCGCTGGTCGACGCGCGCGTCAAGCTCCTGCCGATGCTCGAGCGCCTGAACGCCGACCTCAAGCTCCAGGCCGCGACCTACGACCAGGTGCTCGCGGCCAAGGTGCCGCCCGGCGCGCTGGCCGCTGCCATGGCGGCCGTTCCCGGCGTGGACAATGCGGCCGCCACCGCCCTGCGCCGCTTCGGCACACTCAAGAAGGCCGAGCCGGTCGTGCTCGGCAAGCTTCTTTCCATCGGCTCGGCGGGCGCGTCCCCGCTCGGCACGCGGGGCGGGGCAGGGGGGCTCGAAGCCGGCGTCATGCAGATCATGCAGGCGGCCGCCGTGCTCTCCAACGGCACCAACCAGGTGAGCCTGGATGTCCAGGCGGGCATTCCCGGCCTGCTCGACGTGCATCTCGATCTCGCCATCGGCGAACCGCCCCAGGGCACTTCCATGATCACGCTGGGCGAGGAGGGCACCAAGCTCTACACCGCCCAGACCCGCCTCGTTCTGACGATCGGCCTCAAGGGGCCGGGCGGCCTGCTCGGCTCGGTGGTGACGCTGCCGCTCTATCTCCAGATAGCCTCCGGCGAGGCCGAGCTGACCGAGATCAGCTGCCGCCACGGCCGCGCCGAGCCTTCCCAGATCTCCGTTCTCGCCAAGCCCGGCATCCTGGATACCCGCATCGCCTCGATTCCCGCGGGCAGCCTGGCCGACTGGCGCAAGATGCCGAGCTTCGGCCCGGCCAAGCTCGTCAGCCTGCCGCTCGTCTCGGTGGATGCGCGCGCCCGCTTCGCGGCCGAAGGCAAGACCCAGAAACTCGTCTTCGACGCCGCGGCCATCGACCGCCGCGCGATCAAGACGGTGAACACCACGGCCCTCGTCGGCCCCCTGCTCGGCTCGCTGATGGGAGACCTCACGCTCGACGTCAATGTGATCGGCCTGGGTCTCGGCCTGCCGCGCGACGTCACCAAGAGCATCGGCAAGGTGTTGGAAGACGCGGCGGCGCCCGTGGACACGCTGGTCTTCTCGCTTCTGGACACGCTCGGCATCTCGCTCGGCGAAGCCGACATCCAGGCGCTGGGCGGCAGCTGCGGCCGCTCCGTGCTCGTGAACTGAGGCAGGAGACCCCGATGCCCCCGCTCGAAGCGTTGACCGAACAGTTCGAGAAGACCGTGGCCGCGGCCGTCTCCCAGGGCCGGCTCACCGACAGGGATGCGGCTGCGATCCTGTTTCACACGGCGGTTGCCCGCCCCCGCTTCACCGATGCCGAAGCGCGCCGCTTCATGCGCAAGATCGAGGAGCAGATCTCCGAGCCGGTCTGAGCCCGGCTCAGCCTCCCGCGTCGAGGCGCCCCGCGACATGGGTGCGCGTGGCACCCCCGATCCAGGCCTGGCCCGTCTCGTCGTAGTCCACATGGACACGGCCCCTGCGCCCGAGCCGCGTGCCCTGGGCCGCCACATAGCCTCCCTCGACCACGCCCGACGCGCGCAGCCATTGCGCGATCGAGGCGTTCAGGCTGCCCGTCACCGGGTCTTCCACGGTCGTGCCGGTGTGATCGCTGAAGAAGGCGCGCACCTCGAAGGCCGCGTCGCCTCCGGGCTCGTGCGGGCCGACCACGCCGATATCCATCCGCCGCTCCCAGTTGCCCGCGGGCTTGAGCGCGAGCACGCTTTCGGCCCCATCCAGCCTGATCCCGAGCCAGCCCGGCCCGTTGTCGATCCAGGCCGCGTCCACGACTGCCGTCTCGGCGATCCCCAAGAACCGGCAGGCCTCTGCAAGCTCCGCCGGCGTGGGCTTGCCCGATCGCAGGAGCGGGGGCGCCGCAAAGGCCAGGCGCCCCGCCTGCTGCCTGATCGTCACCAGCCCCGCCGCGCATTCCTGCACGATCACGCCGGGCGTCTTGGGCGTGTTGCCCGCTTCGAGCCAGGCATGGCAGGTGCCGAGCGTGGGGTGGCCCGCGAAGGGCAATTCGCCCACGAGCGCGAAGATGCGCACGCGGTAGTCGGCCTCGGGCTGCGTCGGCGGCAGCAGGAACGTCGTTTCCGACAGGTTGAACCAGCGCGTCAGCCGCTGCATCGCCGCCGTGTCGAGCGCCTCGCCCCCGCCCACCACCGCCAGCGGATTGCCCGAAAAGGGCTCGGAAGCGAACACGTCCACGGTGTGAAGGGAAAGCGGCATCGATCGGTCCGGGATTGCTTGGGACAGGCGGCCCCGAGGCTTACTCCCGAAGCATGGCGCGCGCGATGCGCCCATCCGTCACGAAGCGCGTGCCCACCGGCGCGCCCGGCTCGATGTAGTCGGTCGGGCCCACGCGCCCCACGGCAGAGAGGCAGCCCATCACATGGTCGCGCTCGGGGTCGGCATGCGGGTCGACGCGGTGCGAGATCTGCAGCGTCATCCCCTGCAGCCCGAAGCCCGTGTCGGTGGTGGCCGCCCCCACCCAGATGCGGGAGGCCGCAAGGTCGATCGGCTGGCGCCTGGTCCAGAAGGCCAGGTTGCCCGTTTCGGTCTCGGGCTCGGCATGGGCCGCCCAGAAACGCACATGGTGGCGCCGGCGCGGGCTGTTGCCCACGGCAAGCTGGAAGCCGATGTCCTGCCTGCGCCCGAAGAGATAGAGCGCGCTGAAGGGCGCTGCGGGGTAGGGGCGGTCGGCCACGAAGCTCCACGCCATCCGCAGCCCGCTGCGCAGGCCCAGCCGTTCGGCCTCGTGCCAGCCGGCCGCCGCGAAGGCCGAGCGCAGCGCTTCCATCGAGCCGAGCAGCACGAGGTTCACCGGGTCCGCCGGCAGCCCGTCGCCCGCGCGCGTCACGCGCGGGATGCGATTCCTGCGCAGCGCCGCCGCGCTCGCATGGATCACGGGCGGCAGGATGACGTAGGCCGCGATCCCATAGGTCGCGAGCAGCGCCAGAAAGGTCGGCAGCCGCTGGTCGAGCCGGTCGAAGAGCTGCGTGACGATGAACCAGAGCGTCGCCGCCGCGATCAGGAAGATGAGGATGCGCTGCATCCAGCGGGTGGCAAGCGTCATGCCCCCATTCTGGCAGGGCGCCCGCGCGCTGGATATCCCGCGCGCCTCTGCATCCCCTGTTCCCGCGCTTTCGCGCGCTATCTACCCTTTCGCCATCACGATGGAATGGCTGAACGGCACCGAGGCTCCGTGAGCGACCCCTACCAGACCCTGGGCATCGCGCCGACCGCAAGCGCGGACGAGTTGCGCTCCGCCTATCGCAAGCTCGCCAAGACGCTGCACCCCGACCTCAACCCCGGCGACAAGGGCGCCGAGGACCGCTTCAAGGAGGTGACGGCGGCCTACGACCTCCTGCGCGACCCCGAAAAGCGCAAGCGCTTCGATGCGGGCGAGATCGACGGCCAGGGCAACGAGCGCCCCCGCCAGCCCTTCTACCGCGACTTCGCCGAAGGGGAGGGCGCGCGGCGCTATTCCAGCGATGCGGGCTATGCCGACTATGCGGAAGACGACGATTTCCTAGCCGAGCTCCTGCGCCGCAACGCCCGCGCCCGCGCCAACCGGCCGGGGCGCGACCATCATTACAGCCTGGTGATCGACCTGGCCGACGCCATCCGCGGCGGAGAAAAGCATGTGACATTGCCGGGCGGCGACAACCTCGCCGTCAAGATTCCCGCCGGCGTGACCGACGGCCAGACGCTGCGCCTCAAGGGCAAGGGAGAGCCCGGCCAGGGCACGGGCGCCGCGGGTTCGGCGCTGATCGAGATATCTGTCGCCGAAGACCCGCGCTTCACGCGCGAAGGCGACGACCTCACGATCGAGATCCCCGTCTCGCTCAGCGAAGCGGTGCTGGGCGGCAGGATCAGCGTGCCCACGCCCACGGGCTCGGTGGCGATGACGCTCCCAAAGGGCGCCGACGGCACCACCAAGCTGCGCCTCAAGGGGCAGGGCATGCCCAAGGGCGGGGGCCTGCGCGGCGACGAATATGTGCGGCTGCGCATCGTGCTCGCAAAGCCCCTCGACCCCGCCCTCGAAGCCTTTGTTTCCGGCTGGGAGGCGGGCAGAGGCTTCGATCCGCGCGAGGAGGGCGGGCGATGAGGATCACCATCGAACGGTTCACGGTCGAGGCCGGCATCGAGCGCGGCGCTCTCGAGCATTGGGTGGAGCGCGGCTGGCTCCTGGTGGAAAGCGGCGCGCTGTCGGACGCGGACGCCGCGCGCGCGCGGCTGATCCGCGATCTGCTCGGCGATTTCGGCGTCAACGAGGAGGGCGTGGAGATCGTGCTCCACCTGACCGACCAGCTTCACGGCCTGCGCGCCGCGATGGCCGCCCTGCGCAAGGCCGGACCGGGCGGCGAGCCCGAAGCGTGAGGCGCAGCCCGTGTCCGACCTGACAACCATCGTCGCCGCGGTGGTCGGCTCGCTCGCGGGCGGTCTCGGCCATTTCCTGCTCGCCCGGCGCTCCTCGCGGCTCAACCGGCGCGCGATGCTGACCGGCCTCGTGGCCGAGATCGAGGTGCTGCACCGCCTGCTGCGGCTCCAGTTCGGCGCAGCCCCCGAACGGGGCAGCCGCGGCCCCGTCACCATCTTCCCGATCACCTATCACGGCAAGCTGGCCGCGGTGTACGACGCGCTCAGCGCCAAGCTCGGCGACCTCGACGACGTGAACGCCCTCCACATCGTCCACTTCCACACGCTCTACAAGATGATCGTGGGCATAGCCGAGAAGCAGGGCGCCCAGGCCCTCGACCCCGGCCTGATCGCCGAAGCGCTCGACCTCGGCGAGACGATCGTCAGAAACAACGCCCCCGCGCAGCTTCGCTGACGCCGCCGGATGCGGACGCTCGCTCTGCACCGGGGCGCCCACGGGCTCGCCTCAGTCCGGCAGCCGCACCGTCAGTTCCAGCTCCGCCTGCAAGCCCGGCCCGGCGAGGGCGGCGACGCCGATGCCGGTGAGCGAGGGCTGCGCGCCCTCGAAGATGTCACGCAGCGGGCCCATCAGGCGGCCGAGCCGTTCCTCCGTCAGGTCGGTCACGTAGAAGCGCGCCATCACCACGTCGTGCGGCGTGGCGCCGATGGCGTCGAGCGCGCGGCGGACGTTTCGTCCGATCACGCGGATCTGCTCCACGAGGTCGTCCGGCACGGGCGCGCCGTCCGCGGTCCAGGCGACCTGGCCCGAGATATGGGCCATGCGGCCGGGCTCGCTGACGGAGATGTGGGAGAAGCCCACCTGGCCGAAGTCGCTGAGCGTGGGCGGGTTGATGCGGGTGATCGAGGTCATGTCGCGTCCTTCGGCATGGCTGGGGTGGATCGGGCAGGGCGGAAGCGACGGTTTGCGCTCCCTCCCTTCGCCAATCTCCTATCTAAGCACGCGATTGGGGAATGTGGTTCCCGTCTGCGGGCATCGCCCCGACCGGAAGCGCGAGTGCTCAGCCGATCCGCGACTCTGCCGTGGATGCGGGCGGCGTCTCAAAGGCCGCCCGCGTGACCCCGCTTAATCTCGGCGCGCTTCCCAATGGCTGTGGAGCGCCCCGATGTCGCCGCTCGTCAGGAGCGGCATGGCTTCCCCGAGCGCTTCGTCGCTCCAGTCCCACCAGCGCATCGCAATGAGCCGCGCGATGTCGTCGTCGCCGAAGCGCTTGCGGATGAGCCTCGCGGGGTTGCCGCCCACGATGGCATAGGGCTCGATATCCTTGGTCACGAGCGCGCGCGTGCCGATCACCGCCCCGTCGCCCACCGTCACGCCGGGCATGACGATGGCTTCCGAGCCGATCCACACATCGTTGCCGATCACCGTGTCGCCTGCGGGCAGATAGCCGTTCTCAGCACCTGCGAAGAACGGCACCTCCGACATCCAGAAGAACGGAAACGTGCTGATCCAGTCGTTCCGGTGCCCCTGGTTGCCCGCCATGATGAAGGCGGCGCCCGATCCGATCGAGCAGAACGAACCGATCACGAGCCGGTCCGCCCCCTCGCGGGGCGACAGGAAGCGCGCGCAATCGTCGAAGCCGTGCCCGTGATAGTAGCCCGAATAATAGCTGTATCGCCCGACCGAGATGTTGGGGTTGGAAACCAGGCGATCGAGAGTGATGCCCTTGAAGGGGCTTTCGAAGACATTCTGCATGATGAGTACCGTTGGCTTGCATGCCGCTCACGCGGCGACGGCCCGCCCGCTTTCAGTCAGGCAGGCACCCGCAGGCAGCCGATCGGCTGCCTGCCCAGCGCTCCCCGCGTCAGCGACGCGGAAGCGCGATTGAGGTGGTACTCGGTGCGCTCTTCATCGCCCCATGATGAATCAACCGTCCCCCGCTGCCAAGCACGCGCCGGGCGGCCGTCTTTCTTATGCC
>QFNI01000049.1 GCA_003240775.1 Mesorhizobium amorphae
CCGCTCCGGCGGCGAGGACTCCGCTGGCTCCGGCCCCTTCAAGATCGCCACCTATCGAGCCGGCGATCTCGTGATGCTCGAGCGCAACGACAGCTATTGGCGCTTTGCTCCTACGATGCGCCGCGTCATCTTCCGCCACGTGCCGGAGGCGGGAACCCAGCGCCTGCTGCTGGAAAGCGGAGACGTGGACGTGGCCTTCAACATCACGGCGGCGGATGCGGAGGCGATGAAGGCGCGCGACGACGTGAAGATGGAGTTCCACCCGTCGCGGCGGCTCCTTTATTTCGGCTTCAACACGGCGGTGAAGCCTTTCGACGATCCGCGCGTCACCAAAGCCATGAAGTATCTGATCGACTACGAGGGGCTGGAAAAGACGATCATGAAGAATCTCGGCACGGTGCAGCAAGGCATCATCGCCGAGCCGTTCCTCGGCGCGACGAAGGAACGCCCCTTCAAGCTCGACGTCGAGCGCGCGAAGGCGCTGCTTGCCGAGGCGGGCTTGGCGGATGGCTTCTCCTTCACCTTCACCGCCTACAACCGCAAACCCGAAATGGACCTCGCCACGAGCTTTCAGGCGACCGCCGCCCAGGCCGGCGTCGCCGTCAACGTCGTGAACCTCCCGGTCTCCCAGACGATCCCGCTCTATCGCGACCGCAAGCTGGAAGCGCTGCAGCTGTCTTATTCGGGCGGTTATGGCGACCCGCATGCCACAGCCAGCAAGCTCGCCTTCAACCCCGCGGCACTGCCGGGTGCAGACCCCGATGCCGCTTGGCCTTCGGAGCTGAGCTGGCGCCTCGGCTGGGCTCCCAAGGAACTGTCGGAAAAGGTGCTGCAAGCCTCGCAGGAACTCGATGAAGGCAAGCGGGCGGCGCTCTACGCGGAAATCCAGAAGCTCGCCTGGGACACCTCTCCCTTCGCCATCCTGTTCCAGGCGACCCAGGCGCTCGGGATGCGCAGCGACGTCTCCGGCTACGCCTACGGCGCTCGCGGCGCCGATGTGAGTTTCGCCGCGGTGGCCAAGACCAGGCAATGACGCTTTCCATCGCAAGCGAACGGTCCGGACGATCCTGGGCAACGGTGCTCAGCGCCCTGTCCTCCCAGGTTCTGACGCTGCTTGCGACCTTTCTGGGCCTTCTGCTGGTCACCTTCCTGATCGGGCGGGTGATGCCGCTCGATCCTGTGACCGCGGCACTCGGGCCGGACATCAGCCAGGAGGCCTACCAGAGCGCCCGCCTGGCCATGGGTCTCGACGATCCGCTGTGGCAGCAGTTTCTCGCCTATCTCGGCTCGGTGCTGCATCTCGATTTCGGCACGTCCTTCTTCACCCGCCAGCCGGTGCTCGAGGACATCGCTCGCGTGTTTCCGGCAACGCTCGAACTCGCGACGGCGGGCATCGTTGTGGGTGTTGCGATCGGCGTTCCCCTCGGCATCCTGGCGGCGCTCAACCGCGGAACGTGGATCGACGGGCTGGTGCGGGTCGTCACGCTCGTGGGCTATTCGGCACCTGTGTTCTGGAAGGGGCTGATCCTGCTGATCGTGTTCTATGCCTGGCTGGGCTGGACCGGCGGCCCGGGCCGCATTTCCGTGTTCTACGAAGGTCTCGTGCCCCAGCGGACCGGGCTGATCCTCGTCGACTCCGCGATCTCCGGCGACTGGGATGTGTTTCGCGATGCGTTGAGCCATCTCGCCCTGCCTGCGATCAGCCTGGGCTATGGGGCGGCTGCCTATATCGGCCGCATGACGCGCTCCTTCATGCTCGACCAGCTGAGCCAGGAATATGTCTCGGTCGCACGCGTGAAGGGCATGTCCGAGGCCCGTGTGGTGCTGCGCCACGTTCTTCCCAACTGCGCGGTGCAGCTCGTCACGGTGATTGCGCTTTCCTACGGCCTCCTGTTGGAAGGCGCGGTCCTGACCGAAACCGTGTTCGCCTGGCCGGGGCTCGGCCAGTACATGACGAAATCCATGTTCAATGCCGACATGAACGCGGTGCTGGGCGGCACTTTGGTGATCGGCACCGTCTTTATCCTGCTCAACCTCCTGTCGGATGTGCTCTACCGCGTGCTCGATCCGAGGACGCGATGAGCGAGGCGGCCACCCTTTGGGGGCGCATCCGCGCCGATCGGCCGGCTTCTTCCGCCGAAGCGAGGCTCTCGCGCCTTTATTTCGGCTGGCGCCGCCTCGCGCGCAGCCCGGCCGCGTCGGTGGGCCTCCTCATCGTGGCCCTGCTGCTGCTCGTGGCGCTTCTGGCTCCGCTGATCGCGCCCTATGACCCGTATGCGCAGGATCTGGCCGCCCAACTCCAGCCGCCCGGCTCGGCGCACCTCTTTGGCACCGACGAGTTCGGCCGCGATGTGTTCAGCCGGGTGATCCACGGCACGCGCTTCACCTTGTACATCGTCGTGCTGGTGGCCCTGATCGCCGCACCGGTGGGCCTGGTGATCGGCGCTGCGGCCGGCACGCTCGGCGGGTGGACGGACACGATTCTGATGCGGGTCACGGACATCGCCCTCGCATTCCCACGCCTCGTCTTGGCGCTTGCCTTTGTCACCGCCTTCGGCCCGGGCCTCAACAATGCGATCCTGGCCATCGCGGTCACGGGCTGGCCGCCTTACGTGCGCATCGCGCGTGCCGAAGCGCTGACGATCCGCAACAGCGACTACATCGCGGCCATCAGGCTGATGGGCGCTTCGCGGCTCAGGATCATCCTGCTCCACGTGATCCCGCTGTGCCTGCCTTCGCTCTTTGTGCGCGCGACGCTGGACATGGCCGGCGTGATCCTGATCGCCGCCGGTCTCGGCTTCCTGGGCCTCGGAGCGCAACCCCCCTCCGCCGAATGGGGCGCGATGCTTTCCAACGGCAAGGACCTGCTTCTCTCCGGCTGGTGGGTGGCGACGTTTCCGGGCCTTGCCATCTTCTTCGTCTCCATGGGCTTCAATCTTCTGGGCGATGGCTTGCGCGACGTGCTCGACCCCCGACAGCAGGACTGACCATGACCGCGCCTCTGGTCGAGATCGAGGACTTGCGCATTCGCTTCCGGACCCGCAGCGGACCGGCGGATGCCGTGCGCGGCGTGAGCTTTGCGATGGGCAAGGAGAAGCTCGGGATCGTCGGCGAGTCGGGTTCGGGCAAGTCGCTCACCGCAAAGGCCCTGCTCAGGCTTCTGCCGCACAACGCAGAGGTTTCTGCGCAAAGGCTTGCCTTCGACGGCGCGAGCGTTCTCGACACGTCGCCGCGCGAAACGCGAGCGCTCCGGCGGCGCATCGGGCTCGTGATGCAGGACCCGAAATACTGCCTCAACCCCGTGATGAGGGTGGGTGCCCAGATCACGGAAGCCTGCCGCATCGCAACCGGCGTCGATGGCAGGACCGCGCGCCGAAAGGCGCTCGACATCCTCGCAACCGTGCAGATCGTCGATCCCGAGCGGGTTTTCTCCGCCTACCCGCACGAATTGTCGGGCGGCATGGCGCAGCGCGTGATGATGGCCATCATGGTTGTCGGCGAGCCCGACCTCCTGATCGCGGACGAGCCGACTTCCGCGCTCGATGTGACCGTGCAGATCGAGGTGCTTGCGCTGCTCGACCGGCTCGTCTCGGAGCGTGGCATGGGCCTGATCTTCATCAGCCACGACCTCCGCCTGGTCGGGCGCTTCTGCGATCGCATCGTGGTCATGTTCGCGGGCCGTGTCGTGGAAACGCTTGCCGCTTCCGAACTGCATCTCGCGCGCCACCCCTACACGCAGGGATTGCTTGCATGCCTGCCTTCGCTGGATCGGCCGCCCGGCACCCGGCTTCCCACCCTGCAACGGGACGCGGCATGGTCGACGGCCTCCTGAACTCCGCCCCAGCCATGCTCGCCGTGGACCGGATAGCCGTCAGCTACGGCGAGGTCTGCGCGCTTCGAGACTTGTCGTTTTCCTTGCGTGAAGGGGAGTGCCTGGCGCTCGTCGGCGAGTCCGGTTCGGGCAAGTCCACGGCGCTCCGCGCCATCGCGGGATTGGCCCCACTGGCGCACGGCGCCATGCGTTTCGACAGCCAGGCGCTTTCCCTGCCGCGAAGCGCCGCCTTCCACCGCACCGTGCAGATGGTGTTCCAAGACCCGTACGGATCGCTCCACCCCCGCCAGACGGTCGAACGCCAGCTGTCCGAGCCTCTCCGCATCCAAGGGATGGATGACAAGCAGCGGCGCATGGAGGAAATGATGGGGCGCGTGGGTCTCCCGCGTGCATTTCTGTTCCGCTACCCGCATCAGCTTTCCGGCGGCCAGCGCCAACGTGTGGCGATCGCGCGCGCTCTTCTCATGCAGCCCAGGCTTTTGCTGCTGGACGAACCCACATCCGCCCTCGACGTCTCGGTTCAAGCCGAAATCCTGAACCTCCTGATGGATCTGCGCGAAGAACGGGCGCTGACATATCTTCTGGTCAGCCACGACCTCGGCGTGGTGGCGGCGCTGAGCGACCGCGTTCTGGTGATGCGGGGCGGGGTCGCCGTCGAGGAGCTGAGCAATCACGCGCTGCGCGGCTCGATCCCTCGAACCGACTATGCCCGCCAGCTCGTGGCGGCCAGCCGCGGCGAGCTGATGCGTGACGACCCAACGCTGAGCAGGCGGCAGCACGATCCATGAAGGTCTGCCGCCTCGGGATCGACTGCTTGACGCCTTGCCTTTTCCGCCCCTAATTCATCCGCCGCATCGCTCACCCACGAGGAAAGTGCCCTTGCAAGCCGACTCCGGTTCCAACGAGCGACGCGCTTCGTGCCTGGCTGCCCGCGAGCGCGACACCGGTCGGCTCCAGACGATCGCGCGTGATCTGCGTCGCCGGGTCGTGGAACTCGTCGCCCCCACCGGCCAAGGCTACGTGCAGCAGGGTCTCGGCGCGGCGGACCTGTTTGCCGCCATCTACTTCGCCGAACTGTGCCTCGATCCCGGCGACGCAGCCTGGGAGGGCCGCGACCGCTTCCTGCTTTCCACCGCCCACAACACGGCGATCTTCTACGCGACGCTTGCAGCGCGCGGCGTCATCGATCCCGCCTTGCTGCCCTCCTACTGCCTGGACGGCTCGCCGCTCGAGATTAACGCTTCCGAGCGCGTCGGCCCGGCCATCGAAGCGACATGCGGATCGCTCGGGCAGGGGCTTTCGGTGGGGGTCGGCATGGCGATGGCCGCCAAGCGCGGGCAAAGCGAGGCGCGCATCATCGTCATGCTGGGGGACGGCGAGCTGCAGGAAGGCCAAGTCTGGGAAGCGGCGATGGCCGCCGCCACCTGGAAGCTCGACAATCTCTGCCTGGTGATCGACGACAACCGCATGCAGGTCGAGGGCCATGTCGATCAGGTGATGGCGATGCAGCCGATCCTGGCCAAGTGGCGAAGCTTCAACTGGCACACCATCGACGTGGACGGCCACGATCTTCCGGCCATTCTCGCTGCCCTCGACGAGGCGCGCGAGACGAAGGGACGCCCCACCTGCATCAATGCCCGCACGCTGGTGGGCAAGGGCGCCCCGAGCCTCGAGGGCATTCTGGCACACAACATGCGGCTGCCGGCCGATGCCGCCGCCCGCGCGCTGAACGAGCTTGCCTCATGAGCACGAACCTCGCCGTCGCCGATTTCACCGTTCGCGGCGCCAACGGGCCGATCCCGAAGGTTTACGGCGAAGCGCTGCTTGATGCGGCCCTCGCCGACCGCCGCATCGTGTGCCTGAGCGCGGATCTCGTGCCTGCGACCGAGACCGACCTGTTCCGCGACCGCATTCCCGAGCGCTTCCATCACACGGGCATCGCGGAGGCGAACACGGTGGGCATCGCAGGCGGCATGGCGCGGATGGGCGAGATTCCCTTCGTGCATTCCTTTTGCGTCTTCGCCACCCGTCGCTGCTACGACCAGATCGCCATGCAGGCGGCCTATCCCAACCTGCCCGTCAAGATCGTCGGCTTCCTGCCGGGATTGACCACGATGCTGGGCGTCTCCCACCAGGCGATCGACGATCTCGCGCTCATGCGCGCGCTGCCCAACATGACGGTGATCGAGCCCGCCGACATCGGCCAAGTGCGCGGCGCGGTCGAGGCGGCGCTCGCGCATCCCGGCCCCGTCTATCTGCGCATGAAGCGCAACGACGGCGCGCTGCCCGACGATTTCTCCCACCGCCCGCTGGAGCGTGGACGGGTCGAAATCCTGCGCGAGGGCCCGGACGGACTTCTGCTCGCGGTCGGGCTGATGGTGGAGGCGGCAATGGAAGCGACCAACCAGCTGGCGACGCGCGGGCTGCGCGTCACGGTCGCCAATGTCGCCACGATCAAGCCGCTCGATCCGGCCATCGCGGAACTCGCGGCCCGGCTCGGCACCGTCGTGACGGCAGAGAACCATTCGGTGATCGGCGGTCTCGGTTCGGCGGTGGCCGAGCTTCTGCTGGAAAGCGGCGTGCAGGCGGGGTTCCGCCGCGTGGGTGTCCGCGACACCTTCGCAGAAGGCGGCAGCACCCCGTTCCTTCGCGCCCGCTACGGACTGACGGCGGAAGCGGTTGTGGCAGCTTTCGAGGCGGCGCGCCGCTGATGCTGCGGCAGCCGAGCGGCGGACCATGACGGAGATCCCGCACGAAGACGAAGGAAGCGTCACTCACCGCAACCCGCAAAGGAATCCGGGGCGCAAGCGCTTCGAAGTCCTGCTCGACGCAACCGAACATCTGCTCGCGGAAAGCCCGGCGGACGACTTCAGCCTCGCCAGAATTTCCGAGCGGGCGGGGGTGCCGATCTCCTCGATCTACCACTTCTTTCCCAACAAGAACGCCGCCTTCACCGCACTCGCCCAGCGGTTTCATACGCAGTTGCGCGCGATCTCCGAGCTGCCCATGCCCGCGCCCCCGCGGTCCTGGCAGGCGGTGATCGAGGCCAAGCAGCACGCGGGCGCGCAATTCCTGAACGAACATCCCGCAGCCCTGCAGCTCTTCATGGGCGCGGGCATCAGCGTGGACGTGCGCAACCTCGACCTTTCCAGCAACATGCAGCTCGCGCGGAGCCGGGCGGAATATATCGCGCGCTATTTCCACATGCCCTTTCTGCCCGATCTCGAACGGCAGCTCGCCGTGGCCATCGGGTTGGCCGACGGCATCTGGGCAGTATCCTACAGCGTGGACCGCCGCATCACGCCCTTCTACGCGCAGGAAGCGTTGCGCGCGACGATCCTGTATCTGCGGTCCTATCTTCCGGAGTTCCTGGAGCCGCGGGAACAGCCGGACCTCGCGACCTGCGATAGAGAACCCACGAACTGAGAAGAAATTCGACTATGGAAGCGGGAGGCGGGGTCTAGGTGCGACGCCATCTTGGAGGCATCGCCCTTTGCAGCGACCCAAGTCTCCAGCGGCTCTAGCCGGTTTCTCCGTGTTGCCGGCCCTCGCGACGAAGCATGTTGATGACGGAATAAACTACGGCTAACATCCTCTCATCGGCCGGGGAGTTCGGCGCGGCCGCCGGGATGAGAGGCTTGCCATGCGCGGCACCAGGAACACGGAACTCATGGAGCGGGCCCGGCGGGTGATCCCCAACGGCATGTACGGTCACGAGTCGGTCGCGCTGCTGCCCGAAGGCTTCCCCCAGTTCTTCTCCAAGGCTTCGGGAACGCGCATCTGGGATGCCGACGGCAACGCCTATCTCGATTTCATGTGCGCCTATGGACCCAATCTCCTGGGCTACCGGAACGAGCGCGTGGAGGCTGCGGCAGCCCGCCAGGCCGAGCTCGGCGACACGCTGACGGGCCCTTCCGAGATCATGGTGACGCTCGCCGAAGACCTCGTAGGCATGATCGAGCACGCGCAATGGGCGATGTTCTGCAAGAACGGGTCCGATGCCACCTCGATGGCGATGGTGACAGCGCGCGCCTATAGCGGCAAACGCAAGATCCTGGTCGCGCGCGGCGCCTATCACGGCGCTTCGCCTTGGAGCACGCCCAACCCGAGCGGCATCGTCGCCGAGGACCGCGCGCACATCGTGCCCTTCGACTACAACGATCTCGACAGCCTGGCCGATGCCGTGAAGGCTGCGGATGGCGATGTGGCGGGCATCTTCGCCACTCCGTTCCGTCACGAGTCATTCGTCGGCCAGAGCGATCCCGATCCCGAATACGCACGGGGCGTCCGCCGCGTCTGCGACGACATCGATGCGCTCCTGATCGTGGACGAGGTGCGAGCCGGCTTCCGTCTCTCGCGCGACTGCACCTGGTCGCTGCTCGGCGTGAAGCCGGACCTTTCCTGCTGGGGCAAGGTTCTGGGCAACGGCCACCCGATCTCCGCCCTCATGGGCTGCGAGAAGGCCCGCCAAGCAGCCGGAAGCATCTATGTGACCGGCTCGTTCTGGTTTTCGGCGGTGCCGATGGCAGCCGCCATCGAGACCCTTCGCCTGGTTCGCGAGACCGATTATCTCGAGCGCATCGTCGCGCGCGCAGCACAGTTCCGCGAAGGCGTGGCGGCCCAGGCGGAAGCGCACGGCTTCGAGGTCGAGCAGAGCGGCCCCGCGCAGATGCCTCAGATCCTGTTTCGCGGCGACCACGATCTGGCGACGGGCTTTGCATGGGTGCAGGCTGCGCTGCAGAGAGGCATCTACCTCCACCCATGGCACAACATGTTCTTCAACGCTGCAATGACCACCGATGACATCGAAACGGCCCTTGTGGCCACCGATGGCGCGTTTGAAGAGATCGCCAAGCAGCGGCACCAGTTGCCCGCGCAGCGGAATCCTGGTGTTCTGGCTCGCATGTCACGCATCGGCCGAAAGGCTGCCTGAGGACTGCAGCCCCGAAACCGCCAGCCCGAGCGTTCGAGAAGGCATGAGACCGCCTCCGATTGGTTCCTGCGCCGAGCCCCGATCGCATGACGCCGCGCGCCGCGCAGAGAGGGGGTTTCCGTCATGATGCAGTATGTGTTGCGGCGGCTGATCGCCTTCCCCCTTCTGTTGCTGGGGGTCGCCTCCGTCGCGTTTCTCTTGTCGCAGATGACCAAGGGCGATCCGCTCGCGGCACTGGTGCCCGAGCGGCAGATGAACAACCCCGAGGTCGTGGCGGCCGCCAAGGCGAAGTGGGGGCTCGATAAGAGCCTCGCGGAACGCTACGTCATCTATATTGGCAATCTCGCCCAGGGCGACATGGGCGTCTCGTTCACCACGCGCAGAAGCGTCGGCCAGGACATCGCCGAACGTCTGCCGGCAACGCTCGAACTGGTGACGGCCGCCATGCTGTTCGCGTCCCTTGTCGGCATCGGAATCGGCGTCATGGCCGCGAGCCAGCGCGACAAGCCGGTCGACTACCTGGCGCGCATCTTCGCGCTTCTGGGCTCGTCGCTGCCGGTGTTCTGGTCCGGGCTCATCCTGCTCTACCTGTTTTCCGTCAAGCTCGGCTGGCTTCCGGGGCCTGGACGCCTCGACCCCCGAAGCGCGGCGCCGCCGGGCGTGACCGGGCTCTACACGGTGGATTCGCTTCTCGCGGGCAATGTCCGGCTCTTTCTCGAGAGCCTGCACCATCTCGTCCTGCCCGCGGTGGTTCTGGGCTGGTCGGTGGTCGGGGTGGTCGCGCGTCTTGTGCGCTCGAGTCTTCTGGAGGTGCTGGGGCAGGACTACATCCGCACCGCACGCGCCAAGGGCGCCTCTGAGCGGCGCGTCATGCTGCAGCATGCGCTGCGCAATGCGCTGATCCCCACGCTCACGATCCTCGGCTACTCCTTCGCCTACCTGATCACGGGCGCCGTGCTGACGGAAACCGTGTTTTCCTGGCCCGGCATCGGCTCTTATGCCGTCAGTTCCGCGCGCGCCCTGGATTTTCCCGCCATCATCGGCGTCACCCTCGTCGGCTCGCTGGCGTTTCTTCTCGCCAACCTGCTGACGGATCTGTCCTATGCGCTCGCGAACCCCAGGGTGAGGCTGCAATGAGCAACGACGCCCTTCCGGCGGCGCTTTCCCTGGAAGGGCAGGGCCCGCGAGCCAGGGTGCGGAGACGCTTCTTCGCCCTGCCGTTCGGCGGCCTCCCGGCAGCCGCCGTGATCGGCGGCTCCATCGTGCTGTTCTGGGTGGTGACGGCCCTCACAGTGTCCTACTGGGGCCTCCCCGACCCCTTCCAGATCGTCGGGCGCAGGCTTCAGGCACCGAGTGCGCAGCACTGGCTGGGCACCGACGCCCTCGGCCGCGACGTGCTTTCGCGCACCCTGCATGGCGCGGTCTATTCCATCCCCATCTCGTTTGCGGTGGTGGTGGCGGGCGTCCTTATCGGGGCAGCACTCGGCGCCGTTGCGGGCTACATGGGCGGCATCGTCGATGGCTTCATCATGCGCCTCGTGGATGTGACCCTCGCATTCCCGCCGATCCTGCTGGCCATGACGATCGCAGCGACGCTCGGCCCCGGCCTCGTGAACGCGGCGATCGCCATGGTGATCGTGTGGTGGCCCCTTTATGCCCGCATGATGCGCGCCCAGGTGCTCGAGGTCCGGGAGCGCGAGCATGTCGAGGCTGCAGTAGCCGGAGGGGCGGGCCACGCCCGCATCCTTGCCGTGCACATCCTGCCGCTCTGCTGGACGCCCATTCTCGTCAACGCCACCATGGATTTGGGGCAGGTCGTGCTTCTGGCCGCCTCGCTCTCCTTCATCGGGCTGGGTGCCACCCCGCCCACACCCGAATGGGGTTCGATGATCTCGGAAGGGGCGGCGCGGTTCTACAATTGGTGGGTCGCGCTCGGCCCGGGCATCGCCATCCTCAGCCTGGTTCTGGGCTTCAGCTTCGCGGGCGACGGCATCCGCGACGCGCTCGACCCCAAGTCGAAGTAGAGGAAGCCTCGATGGATGACAGGGGCGGTCCATTCCTTCTGGAAGCGCGGGATCTGCGCGTCGGCTTCAAGCGGGGCGGCATGGCCGCCGACGCGGTCTGCGGCATTGATCTGACGGTGGCTGCCGGCGAGGTCGTGGGCGTCGTGGGCGAGTCGGGATCGGGCAAGAGCATCAGCGTTCTCGCGATGATGGACCTGCTGCCGTCTTCCGCCGTGGTGTCGGGCAGCGTGAAGTTTCGCGGCCAGGAAATCCTCGGCAGCCCGCCCAAGACCATGCAGCGCCTGCGCGGCTCCAAGATGAGCATGATCTTCCAGGACCCGCTCACCGCCTTCAACCCCGTACTGACGGTGGGCGAGCAGATCGTGGAGGCGTTGCGGCTCCATCAGGCCGGGCTTTCGCGCAAGATCGCGTGGGAACAGGCGGTGGCGCTTCTGGCCGATGTCGCCATCCCTCAGCCGGACCGGAGGGCGCGCCAGTATCCGCATGAATTCTCGGGCGGAATGCGGCAGCGCGCCATGATCGCGATGGCCATCGCCAACAAGCCGGACCTCCTGATCGCCGACGAGCCGACCACGGCACTCGACGTGACCGTGCAGGCCCAGATCATCGACCTCCTGCAGAAGCTGCGCGAGCAGCTCGACATCGGCCTCATCCTGATCACCCACGATCTCGGCGTCGTGGCGGGAACGGCCGACAAGATAGCCGTGATGTATTCGGGGCGCATCGTCGAGCGGGGCAAGGTGGACGACGTCTTCCACGGCTCCCGCCACCCCTACACGCGGGGGCTTCTGGCCGCGCTGCCGAAGCTGGATGGGGAGCGGGCGCCGCTCGTCGGCATCGAAGGCACGCCGCCGCCGCTCCACGACCGACCGCCGGGATGCTCGTTCTCGCCGCGCTGCCGCCATGCGGTGGAGCGATGTCGCGTGGAGGTGCCTGTTCTTCGACAGGTGGGTGCGGTCGAAAGCGCTTGCCACAGGGCGGAAGCGCTGCCGGAGCTTGCACCGTGAGCGCCAAGCCGGACCAGGTGCCGATCCTGGAAGTGCGTGACCTCGTGAAGGAGTTTGCGGTCGGCCGCGGCATCCTGCGCAGCACGCCGAAAGCATCGGTGCGCGCGGTCGCAGGCGTTTCCTTTGCGCTGTCGCGCGGCGAGACACTCGGTCTCGTGGGGGAATCGGGTTGCGGCAAGTCCACCTTGGGACGCTGCGTGATGCGGCTGATGGAGCCGACCGGGGGCGAGGTCCTGCTGAACGGCAGGAACATCGCGCACGCTTCCCCGCGTGAGATGCGCGAGATGCGCAAAAGCCTGCAGATCGTGTTCCAGGACCCGCTCGCCTCGCTTCACCCGCGCATGACGGTGCGCCGCACGCTCAACGAGATGCTGCGTCTGGCGGCGATGCCGCGCGTCGCGCGCGACCGCCGTGTGGACGAGCTGTTGGCACTGGTGCAGCTCGCGCCCGAGATGGCCGAGCGCTACCCGCACGAGCTGTCGGGCGGGCAGCGGCAGCGCGTGGGCATCGCGCGCGCGCTCGCGCTGGAACCCAGCATCGTCGTGCTCGACGAGCCGGTCTCGGCGCTCGACGTGTCGGTGCAGGCGGGCGTTCTCAACCTCCTGCAGGACCTGCAACGGCGGCTCGGGCTGTCCTACCTGTTCATCGCCCATGACCTGGCGGTGGTGAAGCACATCTCCGACAGGGTGGCGGTGATGTATCTCGGCGTTCTGGTGGAGATGGCGCGTGCCGAGGACCTCTACCGCCGCCCGCAGCATCCCTACACGCGCGCGCTGCTCTCGGCCGTGCCGCTTCCCGACCCGCGAGCGGAAAAGCGGCGCAAGCGCATCGTGCTCACGGGCGACGTTCCAAGCCCGATGAACCCGCCGAGCGGCTGCCGCTTCAGGACCCGGTGCTGGAAGGCCGAAGCCCTGTGCGCCCAGGAGGTTCCGCCGCTGCGCGAGCTCGCGCCCGGCCATCTGGCAGCCTGCCACTTTCCCGGCGCAGACGCCGCAGAGGGAATGCAGCAGACGGGCCGTTGAGCCCCTTTCACCGGATGGGCGCCCCAAAACAAAGGGCCGGCTGTCGAACAGCCGGCCCTTTGCTTACGGTTTGGCTTGTGCGCCGGCGTCTATTGCCGGGCGATCTCCGACAGCACCATGTTGCAGCAGGCGCTGTTGCGAACGCCGCTGATGCCCTTGCGCGTGACGAACACCGCATCCGGGCTGACGATGGGCAGGATCACGTGGTCAGCGGCCATGATGGCTCCGAGCTTCTGGAACAGCTCGCCCGCCTTCTCGCCCGAAGCAGCCAGCGCTTCGGCCAGGAGCTTGGGCGTTTCGGGCTGGGCGAGTGTGGGATCAGCAGCCCCGCCCGCGCGCTTGTACCAGACCGTGCCGTCCAGCATCGCGAAGTACTGCGCATATTGAGACGTGCCGTAATAGTCGGGCGCGAAGAACACGGCGGTCAGCGGGATGCCGTCGCCGTTGATCCGCTCGCGCCACACGGTGAACTCCACCGGCTGGAGCTCGAGCGTGATGTTGATCTGCGCGAGGTCCTGCTGCACTTTCTGCATCATCAGCGAATAGTCGACGCCATACTGGTTGACGTTCGGATAGGTCGCATCGAGCGTGAAGCCGCTTTCCGCGCCAGCCTCCTTCATGAGGCTCTTGGCCTTGTCGAGATCGAAGGCGATGGGCTCCAACCCGCCCGAGCCGGGAAAGCCGTTGGGAATGGGCGAGGCGAGCCGCGTGCCTTTGCCCTCCAGGAGCAGGTCGGTCAGCGCGTCGTAGTCGATGGCGCTCGCGATCGCCTCGCGGACCTTGGCGTCGAGCGGATGGGGGATGTTCTTGGCGCCCGGGCTCAGCGCGAGATAGACCATGTTGAAGGAGGGCTTGCTCTCCACCACGACGTCGGGGCTGGTGATCTGCGAGGCCGTGGTCGGATCGACCTGCATGGCGATGTCCGCACCCCCGCTCTCCACGAGTTGGGACTGGCTGACCGCATCCTTGGTCTGGCGGAAGATGAACTCCGGCACCGCGGGCTTGGCGCGCCAGTAGTTCTCATTGCGCGAAAGGCGCAGTTCGTTGCTCGGGCTGTAGGCGCTGAGCACATAAGGGCCGGCGCCGGCGGAGTTCTCCAGCAACCACTGCTCGGCACCGTCCTTGTTGGCGGCGTCGGTGCCCGCGTCGCCGCCATGCTCGGTCACGACATCCGAGTTGAGGATGCCGGCATAAGGCGCCGTCAGCGAGCCGACGAATTCCGAATTCGCCGCGGCCAGGGTCACCACCACCGTTTGGGCGTCGGGCGCCTCGATCGAGGTCACGCCTTCCACGATATAGGCGATGCCGCCCTTGATGTTCTTGAGGCGCTCGAGCGACCACTTGACGTCTTTGGCCTCGACGGCCGAGCCATCCGAGAACTTCGCGGCAGGATCGAGCTTGAAGGTGAAGACGGTCTGGTTGTCGTTGGCGCTCCATTCGCGCGCGATCATCGGCACGACGGACTTGTTGTCGGCAGACACGTCCACCAGCCTGTCATAGACGGATGACAGGTAGATCTGGCAGCTGTCGCAGAAGGCGCGCGCTGGATCGAGCGAGTTGAAATCCATGTCGCGCGCGACGACCACGGAATCGCCCGTGCCCTGTGCGGTGCCCGGCCCGGCCAGGGCCAGAAGCGCCGTCATGGTCGCAGCCGTCAGCGCGGTGCAGCTTCCAGCACGCTTTCGATAGATGTCGCGGATACCCAGTCGCATTGTCCAACTCCCATTGGCCGATATGCCTGCGCCCTTGAAGGCGATCGTTTGTTCAGCGGATCATCCTTGCATCGAAGGCGGGCCAAAATGTTGACGATCGCGCAATGGATCATGCATTTTGCGAGACCGACCGCGGAAACATGGCAGAAAGCCGATTGTCCGAAATCCCTCCACCAGCGGCTCGTGCGGCAGATGCCGAGGGTCCCGAACGCCAGATAGCCCTGGTGCTCGGCAAGGACCCTTCGCTCCACAGCGCGCTTCTGGCCGTGGAGCCCTTCCGTGCGGCCAACCGCATCTCGGGCAGCCTGCTGTTCGGGATCGATTTCCTGGCCGCGGATGCGGGCGCTCCCCCGTCCAGCATGGACATCGTGATACCCCAGACGGCCTCCTTTGCCGACGACCGGCGCTACGACCTGGTGATCCTGCTCGTGTCCTATCATCTGTCGGGGAGGGCCAAGGGCAAGCTGTTCCGCTGGCTGAGCCGGCAGGCCGCGTCGGGCGCGCATCTCTGCGGCGCCGACAACGGGCCGCTTCTTCTCGCGGAAGGCGGGTTCCTCGACGGCTACCAGGCGACCACGCATTGGAGCGCCATCCCCTCGCTGCGGGAATTCTGCCCGAACTGCCACATCCTCGAACAGCTCTATGTCGTGGACCGCAACCGCTCCACCTGTGCGGGACAGGTGGCGACGCTGGACTACTCGATGGACATGCTCAAGAGGATGTCCGGCGATGCGCTGCACCAACTGGTCTGCAACGAGCTGATCTACACCGCGCCACGCTCCGCGACAGAGCGCCAGCGGGCCTTCCTGAGCGAACGCTCGTGGCAGGCCAGCCCGGTTCTGCTCCAGGTGCAGAACCTCATGCACGAGACGATCGAGGAGCCGCTGGACATGCGGACGCTTGCGGGCCGTGCCGGCGTGTCCGTGCGCGAGCTGCAGTATCTGTTCCGGCGCTACCTGCATTCCACGCCCAAGAAGCTCTACATGACCCTGCGGCTGCAACGCGCGAAGGAGTTGCTTCTCTACAGCTCGCTTTCCATCCACGAGACGGGCCTCGCAAGCGGCTTCAGCTCGCCTTCCGCTTACTACCGCGCCTTCCACGCGGCCTATCAGAAGAGCCCGCAGGCCTATCGGACCGACTTTCTGACGAGCAACCCCGCGCGTTATGGGCGGAGCCTGTATTGAGGCAGCGGCTGCGGCCTCAACACGCCCGCCGCTGCATCCGCATGGGAAGGCTCTCGAGCTGGCCGAGCGAATGGTCGGGCAGCCACCGCGCTGCCTCCTCGGCGGGGCTGAACTCGACGCCGCTCGCCTCGAAGGCCTCGATCATCACGCGGATCAGCATCACGCCGACATAGCGACCCGGGCAGATGTGAAGGCCGGTTCCGAACGTCATCAGCCCCGCATGCAGGCGCGAGGGGTCGAACCGCTCGGGCGCGGGGAAAGCTGCCGGGTCGAAATTCCCCGCGCCCCACATCATCGTGACCGTGCTGCCCGCCGGAATGACCGATCCGGCATACGGGAAATCGCGGAGCACGAAGCGCTGCAGCATGAGTACGGGGGGCTCCATGCGGAGCGCCTCAGCGATCGCGCGCGCAAGAAGGGCCGGATTGCGCTTGGCCTCGGCAAGCAGCTCCGGGTTCTGCGCCAGCACGAAGAACGCGTTGGCGGATGCCAAAGCCGCCGTGTGGAAGCCGTCCACCAGGTTTCCCGCCAGCATCTCGCCGAGAGACTTGGGCCGAATGCCCGTCTCCATGGGATTGTCGGGAAAATCGAGCGTGTCGAGCTTGGCGGCCAGCTCTTGGAGCATGGGATTGCCGGCTTTCAGCCCGCGGCAGGCGGCCTCTTCGAGGATGCCCGCATATTCGGCGAAGGCTGCGTCCAGGATGGTGGCGTCCTCCGGGCTGCGCTCCAGGCGGAAGAGGCGCGTCATCTCGCGGGTGCAGCCACCGATCGCGTGTCTCTGTGCCGGGGTCAGGTCGAGCAAGGCCGCCCAGAAGCCGACGGTCAGCCGCTCGGATACCGTCTCCACGAAGTCCACGACCTGCCCGTCCACCGTGGCCGAAGCGATCTCGCGGGCGAGCGCCCGAGCGGGCTCCTCCATGAGGGCTACCTGCCTGGGTCCGAGCCAATGGGTGAGGATGCGTCGGGCGGGGCCATGAAGAGGATCGTTGAAGGTGAACACCTGGCTCGCGATGACCTTCGCCACGCCTGTGCCGAGGTCTCCGCGCTCGATGCGTTCTTCGGGAAGGCGGCCGGCATAGAGGATGCCGATCGGCACGTTTCCGATTTCCTTCGCCGTCCCAAACGCCTGAAGATCGGCATGACGGAAGACCACAAGGGAGTTCCGCTCCGTGCGCAGGAAGCGTGGCTCGGCCTTCTGGAACACGTTTCGGCAAAAGCGCCTGAAGCTGTCGCGCCCTCCCGTGAACCCGAATTCGGACAGGAGGGGAAGCCGGGCGACATCGAGTGGTTCGGGCATGGCGCTCTCCTGCATCCAGGCTCACGCCTGCGAAACGAACGCCCGATCCTATGGGCTCGCCCGATCCGCGCGATTGCGGAAAGCGCATAGCATCGGGCTGTTTGCGCAAGGCCACGGCGCCAGAGGTTGCAGCGCCCGATGCGACCTCTGGCGATTTTCGGAAATAAATTCCGCTTGCTGCTTGCCCGCATCCCAGCGCCATGCGAGCCCTCTCGCCTGAACCCGATGCCACCCATTCTCCAAGGCGAAACGCCATGATCCGTGATGCCGAGATTTTGGAACAGCTGATCGCGAATGTGCGGCGTTTCGTGCGCGAGCGCCTCGTGCCGCTCGAGCGGCGCGTCGAGGAAGAGGATGCCATTCCCGCGGAGGTGGTGGCCGAAATGCGCGCGCTCGGCCTGTTCGGCCTTTCCATTCCGGAAGCCTATGAGGGGCTCGGGCTGACCGCGGAAGAGGAGATGCTGGTCGCCTTCGAGCTCGGCTTCACCTCTCCCGCCTTCCGCTCCGTGGTGGGCACCAACAACGGCATCGGGTCCCAGGGCATCATCGTCGATGGAACGGAGCAACAGAAAGCGCACTGGCTGCCGCAGATGGCCTCGGGCGCGGTTGTCGGCTCGTTCGCGCTGACGGAGCCCGATGCGGGTTCGGATGCAGCCTCGCTTCGCACCACGGCCGTCCGCGACGGCGACCATTACGTTCTGAACGGAACCAAGCGCTACATCACCAATGCGCCGGTGGCGGACCTTTTCACCGTGATGGCGCGCACGGGCGGGCCGGGGGCAGGGGGCATCTCCGCTTTCCTGGTGCCGAAGACGAGCCCCGGCCTCAGCCTGGGCCCGACGGACAGGAAGATGGGCCAGCGCGGCACCCGCACCTGCGACGTCGTCTTTGCGGACTGCCGCGTGCCCTTGGACAGCGTCATTGGCGGCGTCGAGGGCCAGGGTTTCAAAACCGCGATGAAGGTGCTCGATCGCGGAAGGCTGCACATCTCGGCGGTCTGCGTGGGTGCGGCCACGCGCCTTTGCGAAGAGATGGTGCGCTTCGCGCGTGAGCGCGTCCAGTTCGGCAAGCCGCTGGCCGAGCAGCAGCTCATCCAGGCAATGATCGCCGACAGTGCGACCGAAACCTTTGCCGGTCGTGCGATGGTGCTGGAAGCTGCCCGCAGCATGGACGGGGGCGCACGCATCGTCCGGGAAGCGGCCAGCGCGAAGCTGTTCTGCTCGGAGATGGTGGGCCGGGTCGCCGACCGGGCCGTGCAGGTTCACGGCGGAGCGGGCTACATGCAGGATTATGCCGTCGAGCGCTTCTATCGCGATGTTCGGCTGTTCCGGCTTTACGAGGGAACCTCCCAGATCCAGCAGATCATCATCGCCCGCGAGATGCTGAAGGCGCACGGAAACGTGGCATGAAGCGCGCTCTGGGCATCGTCGCCGACGATTTCACGGGCGCCCTCATGGTGGCCGGCTATCTCGAAGGCGCGGGGCTGCATTGTCCCGTGCTCTTCGATCCCAAAGCCGAGGTTGCACCATCCCCCCTCGTGATCGCGGGCACGCGCACGCGCACGACGCCTGTCTCCGACGCGATGGCGGAATTGCGCGGCATGGCCGAGACCCTTCTCGGACTGGGTTACGAGAGGCTGGCCTACAAGGCCTGCGCGACCTTCGATTCCACCGCCGAAGGCAATATCGGGCCGGCGGCCGACCATCTGGCGGATCTCGCGGGAACCCGCCCCGTGCTCATGAGCGCGGGGTTCCCGAGGCTCGGCACCACCGTTCACCAGGGCTACCTCTTCTATCGCGGAAGATTGGTTTCGGAATCCATCAAGCGCTTCGACCCGCTCACACCGATGTCCGATCCAGACCTCGTGCGATTTCTCGGCCTGCAGACCCCGCACCGCGTTTCGCTCGTCGGTCACGCCGACCTCGTGCGCGGCCGGGATTTCGTTCGTGCGGAGGTCGAACGGCTCGGCCGCGAGGGTATCGGCCACATCCTCTTCGATGCCTCCGACCAGCAGGATGTCGAGACCTCGGCCGATGTCGCTGCGGCCCTCGACAGCGTCGTGGTGGCGAGCGACCCCTTGATCATCGCCTATGCGACGCGTCTCGCAAGCGCGCTGGACGTGGCGCCCGTCGCCCATCCGCGCCATGCAGAGGGCCGGGCGGTCGTGATCGCGGGAAGCGTGGGCCCCGTGATCCTGGCGCAGCTTGCCGCATTCTCGATGCGCCATCCCGTGCTGACGCTCGACCTTCTTGCTGAAGGCGGGGAAGCGGGCGAGACGGCGCGCGCTCTGGAATGGGTGAGAACCCATGGAGACGCGGGCCCGGTCGCCATCTCGACGGCATCGGATCAGGCCGGAGTGGAAGCGGCGCAGGCCGCCCTCGGGCCGATCGGCGCAGCACGGCGCGCGGAGCGGATCCTGGGCGCGGTGGCGAGAGAGCTGCGGGATCGGGCAGGCGTGCGCCGGTTCATCGTGGCGGGGGGAGAAACCTCCGGCGCGGTGGTCGCGGCACTCGGCATCCCCTCTGTCCGCGCACTGCCCGAAGGACGGCTCGGCACGGGCTTCTGCGTCGCGTCCGGAGCGGTGCCCCTGTCGCTCTATCTGAAGCCCGGCAAGCTCGGGGCCGAGGATGTGCTGCTCGAGGCGCTGGAGGTGATGGATGAATAGAACCGCGCAGACGACCGATGAAGGTGCGGCGAGAGCCGCGCTGGTGGAAGCGAGCCGGCAGTCCGTCGCGCTCGGGCTGAACAGCGGCACGTCCGGCAATTTCAGCGTCCGCTTCGGCGCGGGGATGTTGATCACGCCCACGGGGATCGCGCCTGCGGCTCTGGAAGCACACCAGATCGTCCCGGTCGGGCTCGACGGAAGCTGGAGCGGAAACTGGCGCCCATCTTCCGAGTGGGCCATCCATGCCAGGCTCTACGAGACCACCACGGCCGGCGCGGTGGTCCACGCGCATCCCGATCACTGCGTGGCCCTCGCCATGCTGCGCCGGCCGATGCCGCCGTTCCACTACATGATCGCAGGTTTCGGCGGAGCCGAAGTGCCGTGTGCGGACTATGCCTGCTTCGGCGGCGCGGCACTCGCGGAAACGGTCGTCGTTGCGATGGGCCGGACCTACTCCGCCTGCCTGATGGCGAACCACGGCATCGTCACCACCGCCATGGACATTTCCACCGCCCTCGCGCGGGCGCAGAAGCTCGAAACCCTCGCACGGCAATACATTCTCGCCTGCTCGATCGGGGAGCCCACGCTTCTCACCGAGGAGGAACTCACCGAAGTTCGGGCGCGCTACGCGACCTATGGCCAGCAGAAGCCGGCGACGACCTAGGGAGCCGAGCCAGGCGAGGGGTTGCTGCCCCCCGACAACTGGTCCCGCAGCTTGGCGACGAGGCCCGCAAGCCTCGGGCCGACCTTCGAACGGCACGTCTCGGCTGGAAGGATGTCGACGATGCCACCGCAGGTGATCGCCACCAAAGGCGAGCCGTCGCTCGGCCGAAAGGCCACGCCCACCGCGTTGATGTAGCTGTACCAGGTTCCGAATGCGCCGACGAAGCCGTTTCCGTCGGTCTCGCGGCGCGCGGCCTCCGCCAGCGGCGCGAGCGCCTTTGCTTTTTCCTTGAACTCCTCGTTCCACCGCGCAAACAGCGCTTCCCGCTCTGGCGCCGTTGCGGAAGCGAGCCAGGCGAGGCCCATGGCCGTCCTGTCGATCGGCACGCGCGAGCCGACATCCAGCTGAAGCGAGACGGGCCCCGGCGAACGGCAGTTGGCGAGGTAGACCATCTCCAGCCCGTCCCGCATGCCGATGGCGACTGCCGCTCCCGTCTCGTCGGCCAGTTCCTGCATCAGGGGCCGCGCGACATGGATCACGGAGTTCGAGCTCAGCGCGGAGTAGCCGAGCGAAACCGTTGCGGCGCCGATGCTGTAGCGCCCGAGCGTGGCGTCGTAGTCGAGATAGCCCAAGCCGACCAGCATGGCGGTGAGACGCGACACCGTGGCCTTGGGCAGGCCGGTGCGCTGGATCAGCTCCTGGTTGCCCAAGGTGGCATCGGCCCGGGAGAAAGCGCGCAGAAGCTGGAGCCCGCGCGCCAGGGATGCGGCGGAATTGACCCCCTCGCCACTGTTCGAAGCGAGGGTGGCTGCCACTCTTTTCCGCATGCTGCCTTTCCTCCGACGGGCCGATCACCGATCAGGCGCCACACGACTTATCGGAAATGGAATTATGTTCCAGGGCGATTGACGCTCTGCTCTCACCGCCCATAAGCTTTCACACTCGCCTATGCCAATCCAGACGGCCCAGCATGAACGATTCCAAGGCATTGCCCCTCGATGGCATCCGCGTCCTCGACCTTTCCCGGGTTCTGGCGGGGCCGTGGACGACCATGAGCCTCGCCGATCTCGGCGCGGAGGTGTGGAAGGTGGAAAACATCAAGGGCGGCGACGACACGCGCGCCTGGTCCGTGCCGAACTACAAGGGCGTCAGCACCTATTATCTCTGCGCGAACCGCGGCAAGCACAGCATCGCGCTCGACCTCAAGAAGCCCGAGGGACTGGAGATCGTCAGGGCGCTTGCGGCAAAGGCCGACATCGTCGTCGAGAACTTCCGGCCCGGCACCGCCGCACGCCTGGGCGTCGGGTTCGAGGATGTGCGCAAGGTCAATCCCGGCGTCGTCTACTGCTCGATCTCCGGCTACGGGCAGAAGGGCCCCGAACGCGACCGGCCGGGCTATGATTTCATCATGCAGGCCGAGAGCGGGCTGATGTCGATCACCGGACAGGTCGACGGCCCTCCCACTCGCCTCGGCGTGGCGTTCGCCGATGTGGTGGCGGGCATGGTCGCCACCCAGTCGATCCTCGCAGCGCTCTTCCAGCGCCAGGCGACCGGAGTGGGCCAGCACATCGACGTGTCGCTTCTCCACACGACGCTCAACCTTCTGATCAATGTGGGCACGGGCTTCCTCAACGCCGGCGTCGAGCCCACGCGCTACGGCAACGCCCATCCCACGGTCGTGCCCTACCAGCTCTTCGACGGCAGCGACGGGGCATTCGCGCTCGCGGTCGGCAACGACCGGATGTTCGTGGATTTCTGCGAACGTGTGATCGAGCGCCCCGACCTCGCGCACGACCCCCGCTTTGCAACCTCGCATCAACGGGCTGTCCACCGCGACGAACTGATCCCGCCGATCGCAGAAATCCTGCGCGAGAAACCCTGCGCCCACTGGCTGGAGGCCTGCCACAAGGCGAGTGTCCCGGCCGGCCGGGTCAAGACCGTCGCAGAGGCGCTCCGAAGCGAAACCGTGGCCGCGCACGACATCGTGCAGCGCCTCCATCATCCCGAGCTCGGCGATGTCGCCGTGATCCGCGCAGCACACGGGCTGGAAGCACAAGCCGGGCGCCCAGGCAAGGCGCCCCCCATGCTGGGAGAAGACACAAGCGCAGTGCTCCAGAACGTCCTGGGCCTCGATGACACGCAGATCGAAGCCCTCGCTTCCTCAGGTGCCGTCAACGCTCCGAAACGACCTGACGAAGCATCCCCTGCGTAGTCCGCCGACAGGTGCTCTGACCTCATGTCGACATCCTGAGCGCACAATGCACAGGAGACATTTTGAAACGGGGCTTCCGAGAATTCGGCGAAGCCTCGGACGCGTCTGCAAACAAGCCTCATTGATCGTCGGCAGCATCTGTCCGCTACAGGCCAAGAATCACGGTGGCCCCTCGAACACGATGCCGACCGAGATAACTTTCCCAGATGCGGGCAGAACCTAGCCCGGAAAAGGCGGAAGGGCCAAACCTCTCACGCCGACGTCCATGGCGAACAAGCCGCCTGGATGCTTCTGCGTGCGAAAATGCTCCGATGGCCGGCGCAGCACGGCGGTGGTGACGTAGAGCGTGTTCAAATCTTCGCCGCCGAACTCGCAGCAGGTGGGCAGGTCGGTGGGCAGCACCACGGTCTGCATGAGCTTGCCTTCGGGATCGTAGCGGCAGACCTTGGAGGTGACCGGGACCGTCAGCCAGTAGCAGCCTTCTACGTCCACCGTCGCGCCATCGGCCACGCCGCCCGTTTGCGTCATGTCGATGAAGGTGCGGCGGTTTTCGATGTCGCCTGTGGCAGGGTCGAAGTCGTAGGCGTCGACGCGGCCGGAATGGCTGTCGGAGAAGTACATGGTGCGGCTGTCGGGGCTCCAGGCGAGGCCATTGGAGCAGCCGACCCCGTCGATCATCCTGTGCACGGAAAGGTCGGGGTCGAGCCGGTAGAGCGCGCCGACGAATTCGATCGGTTGGCCCGGCACCTCGAACATGGTGCCCGACCAGAAGCGGCCCTGGCGGTCGGGCTTGCCGTCGTTGAAGCGGGTCTCGGGCCGGCCGGCTTCGGGATCGGTGATCGGCGTGAAGGTGCCGGTCTCGGGGTCGAAGAAGTGGAAGCCGCTGGCCATCGTCAGCACGAGGCCGCCCTTCGCGCGCAGGCCGAGGCAGCCGAGATATTCGGGCGCCTCCCAGGTCCTGTCCTTGCCGGTGGCAGGGTCGAATCGGTGGATCAGGTGGCTCCAGATGTCGATCCACCAGAGCACTTTGGCGTCTGGGTCCCACAGCGTCCCTTCGCCCAGTTCGGCGCGGGCGTCGACCACGCAGGCGATCTCCACCATCTCAGGCACTCCCCTCCGGACGTTTGCGGAAAAGCGCTTGGGCCAGGCTGCCCCAGGCCTCGGAGCCGACCGAAACGGTGACCAGGATCACCGCGCCGTAGACCACGAGCAGCGCACCGCTCGACAGGTTGAGCGCGGGCAGGAGGCCCGTCAGCACGGTGAGCACCAGCGCGCCGGCCACCGTGCCGAGATAATGGCCGCTGCCGCCCAGGATCGAGGCGCCGCCGATGGCAACGGCGGCGACCGAGGTGAAGAGGTAGGCGTCGCCCATGCCGAGATAGGCTTGGCCGGAGTAACCGGTGAGAAGGACGCCCGCGAGGGCCGCGGTCAGGCCCGAGATCACATAGGTGAGGATCGCGGTGCGCCGGACGGGCACGCCGGAGAATTCGGCGACGGTCGGGCTCGTGCCGAGCGCGTAGAGGTGGCGGCCGAAGGCGCTGCGGGAGAGGAGCACTGTGGCGAGTACCGCGAGCGCTGCCCAGATGAGTGCAATCACCGGCAGAGGCCCGATGCGGCCGACCGACCAGTATTTGACGAGCGGCGGGGCGCCGGGCGTCGGCGAGCCGCCGGTGTAGACCAGGATCAGGCCCTGGAGGATGACGTTGACGGCAAGCGTCATGATGATCGGCGGCACGCCGAAGACGGACACGCCCAACCCGTTGACCAAGCCGATCATCGCTCCGAAGGCGAGCACGAAGGGCACGGCGGTGAGCAGGCCCGCATCCTGGCCGCCGGCCAGGAGCGTCATCAGCACGGCGGCGGAGTTGAGCACCCAGGGCACGGACAGGTCGATGCCGCCGCCGATCACCACGAAGGTCTGGCCGAGCGCGACGATGCCGACGAAGGCCGCGAGCACGACGACCGAGCGTAGGTTGGCAGATGACAGGAAGCCCGGCGAGAAGAAGGCGGTGGCGAGGAGAAGCAGCACGAGGCCTGCATAGGCGAGCAGGATCAAGCGGTTGCGACGCAGGAACGGGCTCATTCGGCGCGGCCCCGCGCTGCCTTCTCGGCGAGCGAGCTGGCAAGCACTGCGACGAGCAGGATCAGGCCGGAGGCGACCGGCTGCCAGTAGCTCGACACCCGCAGGATGAAAACGAGGTTGCCGATCAGCGTCAGGATGAAGGCACCGACCATTGTGCCCGCGAGATGCCCGCGCCCGCCGAACAGGCTGACGCCGCCGATCACGGCGGCCGCCACCGAAGGCAGGATGTAGTCGCGCCCGATGGTGGGGGAGCCGGCGCCCGTCTGGGTGGTGAGGTAGAGGGCTGCACCCGCCGCGAACAGGCCCGAAAGCGCGTAGGTCGCGGCATTGATGCGGGTGATGGATACGCCCGACAAAAAGGCCGAACGTTCCGAGGAGCCGGTGGCGCGGATGGCCAAGCCGAGCCGCGTGCTGGTGAACCACCACCAGAAGAGGAGGAGCGCGACCAGCATCCAGACCGTGCTCGAAAGGCCAAGGAAACTCAGATAGCCGAAGCCCAGCCACCAAGAGGGCAGCGTGCCGCCATCGGTCGGCAGGATCATCATGGCGATGCCATTGAGGATCGACCAGGTGGCGAGCGTGACCAGAAAGGGCTGGAGGCGCAGCACGGAGATCAGCAGGCCGTTGATCGCGCCCACGCCGAGGCCCAGGAGCAGGATCAGGCCCGACCAGAGGAGGACGCTGCCGCCCGTCTCGCCGAAGCGCGTGGCGGCGAGCACGGTGCCGAGGCTGATCATGCCGCCGATGGAGAGGTCGATACCGCCGCGCAAGAGCACGATGGTCTGGCCGGTGGCCGCCAGCATCAACGTCATCGCAGCCGTGGTGGAAAGGTTGAGTTCGTCGAGCGTGAAGACGCCGGTTTGAAACGAGCCGTAGACGGCGACGATCAGCAGGAGCATCAGGCAGGCGACGAGGAAGGGCGCGCGGTCGAGTGCGCGGGTGCGCCAGGGGTTTTGCGAGGCGGCAGGGGGGAGGGCGGTGGCGCTCACGTCAAGCCGCCTCGTCCAGCACGGCCGCGCGCAAGATGGCCTCTTCCGTGATGCGCTCGCCTTCGAGGACCGCCGCCACCCGACCCTCGCGGAGCACGGCCACGCGGTCGGCCACATGGGTGAGCTCAGGCAAGTCGCTGGAATAGAACAGGATGGCGTAGCCCTTGGCGGCTAGGTCTCGCATGAGGCCGAAGATCTCGCCCTTGGTGCCGACATCGACGCCTCGGGTGGGGTCGTAGAGGAGCAGCACGCGCGCTTCCGTCAAGAGCATCTTGCCGAAGATCACTTTCTGCTGGTTGCCGCCTGAAAGGGTGCCCGCCGGCTGCTCCGGATTCTCCGCCTTGATGCGCAGGAAATCCACCATCTCGCTGACGAGCGCCGCCTCGCGCCTGGCATCGAGCAGCCCGCCGCGGGAAAAGCGCGGGATCACGGAAAGGGTGAGGTTCTCGCGCACGCTCTTCGTGAGCAACAGGCCCTGGCCACGGCGATCCTCGGGGACGAGCGCGATGCCGTCGCGGCCGCGCAAGGCCGCGCGCGGCGAAGAAACGTTTGCGGGCTTGCCCCAAAGCTCCATCGTGCCTTGCGCGCGCGCCGCCCCGAACAGGGCCTGAAAGAGTTCGCGCTGCCCCTGTCCCTGCAGCCCGCCCACGCCCAGCACCTCGCCTTCGCGCAGGTCGAGCGACACATCGCGCAACCGCCGCCCGCTGCTGAAATTGCGGAGCGAAAGGGCAACCCGGCCCGTCGCGGTGGCGATGCGCTCGGGATACAGGCGGTCGAGGCGTCGGCCGATCATCTCCGTCACGATCGCGTCGTCGGAAATGTCTTTCGAAACGTGGGAAGAAACGGTGCGGCCGTTGCGGAAGACCGTCAGGCGGTCGGCCACCGCCCGCACCTCGCCCATGCGATGGGAGATGAAGACCACGAGTCGCCCCTCGGTCGCGAGTTTTTTCGCGAGGCCCAGCAGCCATTCGGCCTCACGCGCAGGCAGTGCGGATGTCGCCTCGTCGAGGATCAGCACGCGCGGATTTTTGGCCAGGCCCTTGGCGATCTCCACGATCTGCTGCTCGGCCAGCGTCAGCCGCCGCAGCTCGCGGCCGGGCGGGATTGCAGGAAAGCCGTAGCGGGCGAAGAGTGCTTCGGTGTCGGCCCGCAGGCGCTTCGCATCGACCGTGCGGAACAGGGTGCGCGGCTCGCGGCGGAACCACACATTCTCCTCGACGGTCAGATCGGGGACGAGCGACAGTTCCTGAAACACAGCCGCCACCCCACGCGCCGCTGCACCGTCCGGGTTGGCGGGGCTGTAATCGGAGCCATCGAGCAGAATCGTGCCGCCGCCACGGCGGATGGCGCCGGACAGGATCTGGATGAAAGTGCTCTTGCCCGCGCCGTTCTCGCCGAGCAGCGCATGCACCTCTCCGGCCTCTGCCGAAAAGGCGGCGTCGCTGAGAGCGACGATGCCGCCGAAGCGCTTGGACACACCTTGTGCGTCGATGAGGGTCATGGAAGCTCGCGTCCGGCGGCAAAGGCCGCGGCCGGGCGGAAAAACCCGGCCGCGAAAGGCTCAGTTGCCCGCTGCTTCCTCGGCCGTGATCTCTACCCAGTCGGGCGTGATCGGCAGCGTCAGGCCCGGCGGGCGGTCGGGGAAGGCGTTCTCGCCAACCGCGATCTTGATCATCTTGGTGCCGGGGTAAAGCTCGGACTCGATGGGGTCGGTGGTGATGAAATCGCCTTTGACCGCGACCTCGCGGTTCTCTGGCTTCTTGCCGGTGTCGAGGATGTCGACCGCAAGCTTGATGGCTTCCGAGGAAAGATAGGCCGGGTTGGAGCCGAGGATGCACTTGGCACCTTGCGTGTCGGCGCAGGTGAGTGCCGCCACGTTGTAGGAGAAGGCCGTGACGGGCACGATCGGGCGCCCCGCATCCTTGAGCGCCTGGATGGCGCCCGAGCCGTATCCCTGGGTCAGGATGCCGTCCACCTGTGGGTTGGCGGCGAGGGCCGCCGCCACGCCCGACTGCTCGGGCCCGAGCGCGTATTCGCCGTTGTAGTAGCCGACCACCTTGATATCGGGATACTTCGCCAGAACCTTCTCGTAGCCGCCCTGGAGCTGCGCCGAGATCGGCGCGCCGGCCAAGCCCCGGTCGACGATCACGTTGCCCTTACCGCCCAGTTGCTTGGCCATCCACTCGGCCATCACCTCGGGGATGCGGTTCCAGTCGGATGCCACCGCATAGGCGCAGGGTTCAGTCACGGTCTGGTCGAAGCTGACCACCACGATGCCCGCGTCGCATGCGCGCTTGAGGGTAGGGTTGAGCGCGGAATCGGACGCCGCATCCACCAGGATCGCGTCGGGCTTCTGGCGGATGATGTTGTTGAGCGAGTTGATCTGCGCCTGGACGGTGTTCTCGACATTCTCGATG
>QFNI01000006.1 GCA_003240775.1 Mesorhizobium amorphae
ATCCTCCCCCACATAGCCCGCTTCGGTGAGCGTCGTCGCGTCCGCCATCGTGAAGGGCACATCGATGATGCGCGCCAGCGTCTGGGCGAGCAGCGTCTTGCCGCAGCCGGTGGGGCCGATCAGCAGGATGTTGGACTTGGCCAGCTCGACGTCGTTGTTCTTGCCGGCGTGCGCCAGGCGCTTGTAGTGGTTGTGGACGGCGACCGACAGCACGCGCTTGGCGTAGGGCTGACCGATCACATAGTCGTCCAGGACCTTGAGGATTTCCTGCGGGGTGGGCACACCCTCGCGGGACTTCACCATCGAGGTCTTGTTCTCCTCGCGGATGATGTCCATGCACAGCTCGACGCATTCGTCGCAGATGAACACGGTCGGACCCGCGATCAGCTTGCGGACCTCGTGCTGGCTCTTGCCGCAGAACGAGCAGTAGAGCGTGTTCTTGGAATCGCCGCCGTTGTTGACCTTGCTCATTCCCTGATTCCCTTGTTCCTGCCGCCTTTGCCTAAAGCTCGTGCGAGCACGGGCCTGCGCCTGGGTATGGCGGCGCCGGATGTTTCGGCCGCCGGGCGTCCTGTCGCGCCCAGCAAACCACTTCCGGCATCGACGCTAGCCCCGCGTCGATCAATGCCGGCTTAACGTAGGACTGGGGTCTTTTGCTGGGAACAGCAAAATGTGACAAGATTGCCGCATCCTCCGTCAAATCCGCGTCATAGGGCCGCCTTGGGCTCAGCTGGCGGCCACCGCAGTCTCCATCGCCTCACGCGTGGTGATCACCTTGTCGACGAGGCCGAAGTCCTTCGCCTCGTCGGCGGTGAGGAAATGGTCGCGGTCGAGCGTGCGCTCGATGGTCTCGTAGTCCTGGCCGGTGTGCTTCACATAGACCTCGTTCAAGCGGCGCTTGAGCTTGATGATGTCCTGCGCGTGGCGCTCGATGTCGGAGGCCTGGCCCGAGAAGCCGCCCGAGGGCTGGTGCACCATGATGCGGGCGTTGGGGGTGGCGAAGCGCATGTCCTTGTGGCCGGCGCAGAGAAGCAGCGAGCCCATCGAGGCCGCCTGCCCCGTGCAGAGCGTCGAGACGGCCGGCTTGATGAACTGCATCGTGTCGTAGATGGCCATGCCGCTCGTCACCACGCCGCCGGGCGAGTTGATGTAGAGGCTGATCTCCTTCTTCGGGTTCTCGGCTTCCAGGAAGAGGAGCTGCGCGCAGACCAGCGTCGCCATGCCGTCTTCCACCGGCCCCGTGATGAAGATGATGCGCTCCTTCAGCAGGCGCGAGAAGATGTCGTAGGCGCGCTCGCCACGGTTGGTCTGCTCGACCACCATCGGCACGAGGCTCATGTAATGCTGGACGGGATCTCTCATGGGTCGTGCCTTCATGCGGGGCCCGACTGCAGGCGGCGCAATCGTCTTGTTGCGAGAATCGGGCTGGGGATCGAGGCCCGTAGATAGGATGCCGCCTCCACCTTGCGCAAGGCTGGCAGCCGATCAGGCGGCTTCGGCCGCAAGCCAGCGCTTGAGCGATGCCGTCTCCCCCTTTGCCGCGGCTTCGGCCACCCGCAGCCCCACCGCTGCGCCGAACTTGAAGCCGTGGCCCGAACAGGCGGAAACCACGAGGCAGGCGCCCCGCTCGAAGGCTGTGAAACGCTCGTCGTCAGTGAAGGTGTAGGCGCAGGTCACAACCTCGCGCACGCGGTATTCCCCAAGTCTCGAAAGGGGTGGCGCGAACAGGTCGCGGAGGCGCTCGCCCTCGCCCGGTTCCGGCGACCTGCCGGCATCGGCATCGTGTGTCGGCCGCTTGTGCAGGCCCGATCCGAATTTGAGGCCGCCCTCGCCCGAAGGCGGGATGATGTAGCCGTCGGTGCTGCCGCCGATGTCGAGGATCACGGGCGAGCTGGCCCAGGCGGCTGCGAGGTCGGCAGGCGGCTCGCAATAGGCGAGCGCCGTGCGCCAGGTGCGCAGCGTGGAGCCGAGTTCCGGAAACAGTTTCAGCACCCATGCGCCGGCGGCGACCACGACGCGGTCGGCTTCGAGCACCTCGCCGCCGTCGAGCGTCACGCGGCCGCTCGCCTCGTCGATGCCTGCGACGCGTGCGTTTTCGCGCAGCACGGCACCCTTGTCGCGCAGCCAGGCCGCGAGATCGCGGGCGATGCGGCGGCAGTGCAGCGCTCCGCCCTCGGGCGAGAAGAAGGCGTAGCGGACCGATCCGGGTTCGAGAAACGGCAGGCGATGGGCGGCTTCCGCACCGTCCCACATTTCGACGGGGTAGCCGCCCTCGACCAGTCCCTCGCGCATGGTTTCGGCCTCGTCGCCCGGCTCCCGGGAGATGCAGACGAAGCCGCGCGGGTCGAGGTGGCTCGTGCCGAGGTCCGCCCACATCCTGTCCCAGGCTGCATAGGCTTCGGTGATCATGCGGCCGTAGCCCGAAGCGCGGCCATAGGCGCGCCGGATGATGCGGTGATGGTCGCCGGATGCCGCGAGCGGGTTGGGGATCGGCCCCTGTTCGAGAAGCGTCACCCGATGGCCGAGGCGGACGAGGCCCCAGGCGGTCGACAGGCCGGCTATCCCGCCGCCCACAACGATCACGCGCATTCTCAAGCCCCTTCGCCTTGCTGCTTCTGTTGCGATAGGAACGCGGCCATGAGCAGCATCCAGCCTCCTTCCTATCTCCACTTCGACCCCGCGCGCAAAGCCATGCGGCTCGACCCGCGCGAGCCCCGCTTCGTGCAGGATCCCTACGAGGCCTACCGCTTCCTTCATACCCACGCGCCCGTGGTGTTCTGGGAGGATTACGGGCTTTGGTGCGTCGCTGGCTTCGAGATGGTGAACCGCCTGTTCCGAGACCGCCGCATGGGCCGCGAACGGCCGGGCGGCTATCTCGCGCATGTGGGCGAACGCCCGCATCTCGCGGACTTCGATCGCGTGGAGGCGGCCTCGCTCTTGGAGCTGGAGGCTCCCGCCCACACGCGGCTGCGCGGCCTCGTCACGCGTGCCTTCGTGTCCCGCCAGGTGGAGCGGCTGCGCCCGCGCATCGAGAGGTTGGCCCATGAGCTGATCGACGGCTTCGAGGCGGACGGCGAAGCGGATCTGCTGCCGCGATTCGCGAGCCCGCTGCCCATCACGGTGATCGCCGAGATGCTCGGCGTATCGCCCGCCATGGGGGAGCAGATGCTCGACTGGTCGCACCGCATTGTCGGCATGTACATGCATGCGCCCACGCATAACGACGCGGTTTCCGCGAATGCGGCCGCGGCCGAGTTTTCGCGCTTCATCCGCTCGGAAGCGGAAAACAAGCGTAAGAACCCCGGCGACGATCTCCTTTCGCTGCTTTTGTCAGCCCGCGACGGCGGTGACAAGCTTTCGGAGGACGAGCTCGTTTCCTCGGTGATCCTGCTGCTCAATGCGGGCCATGAGGCGACCGTGCATCAGGCGGGGAATGCCGTCCGCACGATCCTCGCCCAGGGGGGCGATCCCCGCCGATTCTTCGAGACGCTTGATGCGGCGGAGCGGACGGTGGAGGAGTGCCTGCGTTTCGACGCGCCGCTCCACATGTTCACGCGCTTCGCCTATCAGGCGGTCGAGCTGGCGCCGGATGTCGCGCTTGAGGCCGGCGAGCAGGTCGCGCTTCTCTTGGGTGCGGCCAACCGCGATCCCTCGGCCTTCGAGGCGGCCGACACCTTTCGGCCCGACCGGCCCGACCAGCGCAACGTGTCGTTCGGCGCCGGCATTCATTTCTGCATCGGCGCTCCGCTCGCCCGGATCGAGCTGCAGGCGGCGCTCGGCGTGTTGTTCCAGCGCCTGCCCGGCCTCGCGCTCGCGGAACCGCCGCGCTTCAGCGACAGCTTTCATTTCCACGGCCTGGAAACGCTGCGCTGCCGCTGGTGAACGCTAGAGGCGGATCACGTATTCCTTGCGGGTGGTCTCGATCACCTGCCAGGTGCCCGTGAATCCCGGACGCAGCACGAAGCTGTCGCCGGCCCGCACCGTGCGGGCTTCGCGGCCGTCCTCGGTGATCACGGAGACGCCCGACAGGATGTGGCAGAACTCCCACTCGTCATAGCTGATGCGCCATGTGCCGGGTGTGGCTTCCCAGATGCCGGCATAGAGGTCGCCCGCGGCCTCCTCCACATTCCAGGTGGTGAAGCGAGGGTCGCCTTCCAGCACGCGATCCGGGGTGGGAGCGCCTGCTTCCGCCTCGATGGCCTCGGTCGCGATCGTGCGGAAATGCGTCATGCCTTGGCGAGCGCCCCTTCGAGGTCGGCGATGATGTCGGCCACGTCCTCGATGCCGACGGAGATGCGGATCACCTCCGGCCCGGCACCCGCGGCCGTTTGCTGCTCGTCCGACAATTGGCGATGCGTGGTGGAGGCGGGGTGGATCACCAGCGAGCGCGTGTCGCCCACATTCGCTAGGTGCGAGAAGAGCTCCAGCGCTTCCACGAATCGGATGCCCGCCTCGTAGCCGTCCTTGAGGCCGAAGGTGAACACTGCGCCGGCACCCTTCGGCGAGTAGCGCTGCTGAAGCGTGTGGTTGGCATCCCCTTCGAGGCCGGAATAGGAGACCCAGGCCACCTTCGGGTGCTGGGAAAGCCACTCGGCCACGGCCCGCGCATTGTCGCAGTGCCGCTGCATGCGAAGCGGCAGCGTTTCCAGGCCTGTCAGGATCATGAAGGCGTTGAAGGGCGAGATCGAAGGCCCGAAGTCGCGCAGCCCGAGCACGCGCACGGCGATCGCGAAGGCGAAGTTGCCGAACGTCTCGTGCAGCACGAGCCCGCCATATTCGGGCCGCGGCTCCGACAGCATCGGGTAGCCGCCGCTTTTCGACCAGTCGAAGGTGCCGCCGTCCACCACGACGCCGCCCATCGAGTTGCCGTGGCCGCCCATGAACTTGGTGAGCGAATGGACCACGATATCCGCGCCGTGCTCGATCGGCCGCACCAGATACGGGCTGGCCAGCGTGTTGTCGACGATCAGCGGCAGGCCGTGGCGATGGGCGATCTCGGCGATGGCCTCAATGTCCACGAAGACGCCGCCGGGATTGGCGAGGCTTTCGATGAAGATCGCGCGCGTGTTCGCGTCGATCAGCGCCTCGAAGCTCTCAGGCGCGTTGGTGTCGCCCCAGCGGACCTCCCAGCCGAAATTCTTGAAGGCGTGGCCGAACTGGTTGATGGAGCCGCCGTAAAGCCTGCGGGCCGCGACGAAATTGTCGCCCGACTTCATCAGCGCGTGGAACACCAGAAGCTGTGCCGCATGGCCCGAAGCGACCGCGACCGCTGCCGTTCCCCCCTCGAGCGCGGCAACCCGCTCCTCGAGCACCGCCTGGGTCGGGTTCATGATGCGGGTGTAGATGTTGCCGAAAGCCTTGAGGCCGAATAGCGAGGCGGCGTGGTCGGCATCCTCGAACACGAAGGATGTTGTCTGGTAGATCGGCGTGGCGCGCGCGCCGGTCGCCGGATCGGGCCGGGCGCCCGCATGGACCGCCAGCGTGCTGAAACCTGGTTCGCGCTGCATGATATGCTCCTCCCGCCTGCCTGCGGCGGCATTGATGGCGGCTCGTGCCCGCCCTTGCAAGATGATCGAGCGGCCGCTCAGCTCCGCCGGACGCCGAAGCTCTGGAAACCGCCCCGCATCAGCGGCTTCTTGGAAGAAAGCACGCGGCTGTTGACGCCATTCCAGCCGATCTCCCCCGACAGCCTGCCAAACTCGATCTTGGGACAGCGGTTCATGACGACGCGGATGCCCGCGCCTTCCGCGGTTTTCGCCGCCTCGTCATGGCGCACGCCGAGTTGAAGCCACAGCACCTTGGGCAGGGGGTCGAGCGCCAGCATTTCGGCGACGATGCCCGGCACGGCGTCGGACGCGCGGAACACGTCCACCATGTCGATCGCGCCGGGAATGTCGGCGAGCTTGGCATAGACCTGCTGGCCGAGGATCTGCTTGCCCGCCTGCCCCGGATTGACCGGCACAACCTCGTAGCCTTTGGCCAGGAGATATTTCAGCACGAAGAAGGACGGCCGCACCTCATTGGCGGATGCGCCCACCATCGCGATGCGGCGAACGCCGTGCAGGATGTCGGAAATATATGTGTTGTCGTAGGTGTCGTGGTTCATCGGGGGAGTTCTGCCCGCCCTTCGGCATCAGGAGTGAATTCTGCGTTGAAGGCCACTTCCCAAAGATGGCCGGACGGGTCCGCGAAATAGCCGGACCATCCGCCCCAAGGGGCGCGTTTGGCAGGCTTCACGATGCGCCCACCCGCCTGTTCCGCTTCAGTGAGCACCGCGTCGACCTCGGCTTCCGAGCGCGTGTTGTAGGCGAGTGCGACGCCGCTGAAGCCCGGCTCGGTGTTCTGAACCCCGGCATCGGTTGCGAGGTCGGCGCGCGGGAAAAGCGAAAGCGCCATGCCGTTGAGCTGGAAAAACGCCACGCCCTCATAGTGCCGCCCCCGCCGCTCGAAGCCGAGCGCTTCGTAGAAGGCCGCGTCGCGCGGAAGGTCGAGCGTGCCGAGCGTCACCATGGACAGCCGCGATTCCATCAGCTCTCGCTCCACTCGGGCTTACGCTTGCCGAGAAACGCGCTGATGCCTTCTTCCGCGTCGCGGGCGAGCATGTTCTCCACCATCACGCGCACGGTGTGATCATAAGCGTCCGCCAACGGCATCTCGGCCTGGGCATAGAAGGCCTGCTTGCCGATGCGAAGCGTGGCAGCCGACTTGGCCGCGATGGTGTCGGCATATTTCATCACGACGGCATCGAGATATTCGCGCGGCACGACGCGGTTGACGAGGCCCCACTCGCGCGCGGTGGCGGCGTCGATCGTCTCCCCCGTCAGCAGCATCTCCATCGCCTGCTTGCGCCCCACATTGCGCGACAGCGCGACCATGGGCGTGGAGCAGAAGAGGCCGATATTGACGCCGGGCGTGCAGAAGCCGGCATGGTCGGTGGCGACGGCAAGATCACAGGATGCGACGAGTTGGAGCCCGGCAGCCGTCGCCAAACCGTCCACGGCGGCGATCACCGGCTTGGGACATTCCACGATCGACCGCATCAGCTTCGCGCAGGCGCGCATGGTTTCTTCGAAGAAGGCCCGCCCGCGGTCTGGGTCGGCGCGGCGTGCGGAAAGTTCCTTGAGGTCATGGCCGGCGCAGAACACTTTGCCTTCCGCCCCGAGCACGACGACGCGCACGGTTTTGTCGGATGCCGCGCGCTCGATGGCCTCCTGAAGCCTGGCGATCATGCCGAGCGACAGGGCGTTGGCGGGCGGGCTGGCCAAGAAAAGGCGCAGCACCGCGCCTTGTGCCTCCACGCGCAGCGGACCTTCCGCGGCGGTGGGACGAATGGCTAGGATTTCGGCCATGGACGCCTCCCGGTTGCAGGGCGGGAGTTTTGCGCCGCTTGCGCGGGCCGGGTCAACAGTGCTCCGTTCACGCCATGCCGAATGCATCCCCCGCCCCGCTCGAAGCCTCCGCCGTTCAAGCCCTGATCGAGCGCGAGTATCCGCAGCTCAATGCCGGCGGCACCGCTTATCGGGTGACGGCTGTGACGAAAGACGGCTGCGTGCTCGCGCTTGCGGCGGGCGAGCCGCATCTGCGCCCCGGCGGCACGGTGTCCGGCCCCACCCTCTTCACGCTCGCCGATGTCGGGGGCTTTGCCTGCGCGCTCGCGCATGGCGGCGGGGATGTGCTGGCCGTCACCACGAACGTCTCGATCAACTTCATGCGCAAGGCGCGGCCCGGCCCGATCGAGGCGCGCTGCCGGATCCTGAAGCTCGGGCGCACGCTGATGGTGTTCGAGGCAAACATCGTGGGGGTGGGAAGCGACGAGCCGATCGCGCATGCGGTGGGGACATACGCCTTGCGAGTGAGTGACGCCCGAGCGTGACCTTCATCGCTCCACACAACGAATAGTATGAGGTATCCTGTTACCTCAATGGCTACAGCGCTGTTTTTTCGAGAGAACTTAGGGCGTGTTCCGCCCGACACTTGATCTTTCCACCGCCCTCGCCTATAGCCCGGCGCGTGCTCGCAGCCTCCGCGCTCGCGGCGCGCCGTTGCAGGCGTCAATGCCTGCAACCCAAGCAACAAGAAACGCCGTCTCGCGGGTTCGCCCGTGAAGCGGTCACGCAAGGAAGCCAACCTCATGAAGACGTTCTCGCAGAAGCCTGCGGACGTGGTGAAGAAGTGGGTGGTGATCGACGCCGAGGGTCTCGTCGTCGGCCGTCTCGCCTCCGTCGTCGCCAACCGTCTCCGCGGCAAGCACAAGCCCTCCTTCACCCCCCATGTCGACGATGGCGACAACGTGGTCGTGGTCAACGCCGACAAGGTGGTGTTCACGGGCAACAAGCGCACCGACAAGGTTTACTACTGGCACACCGGCCACCCCGGCGGCATCAAAGAGCGCACCGCGCGCCAGCTGCTCGAGGGCCGCTTCCCCGAGCGCGTCGTGGAAAAGGCCGTTGAGCGCATGATCCCGCGCGGCCCGCTCGGTCGCCAGCAGATGAAGAATCTCCGCGTCTATGCAGGCGCAGAGCACCCCCACACCGCCCAGCAGCCCGAGGCGCTCGACGTCGCCGCGCTGAACGGCAAGAACAAGAGGGCCTGATCCCATGGCTGATCTTTCCTCGCTCGCCGAACTGGGTGCCGCCACCGGCCGCCCGTCCGCGCAGGCCGCTTCTCCGGTCCACGTCCAGAAGCTCGACAAGAGCGGCCGCGCCTATGCCACTGGCAAGCGCAAGGACGCCATCGCGCGCGTCTGGGTGAAGCCCGGCACCGGCCGCATCACCGTGAACACCAAGGAATTCGCGGAGTATTTCGCGCGTCCCGTGCTCCAGATGGTGCTCAAGCAGCCCATCGTCGCGGCGAACCGTGACGGCCAGTTCGACATCGTCGTCACCGTTGCCGGCGGCGGCCTTTCGGGCCAGGCGGGCGCTGTGCGCCACGGCATCTCCAAGGCGCTGACCTACTACGAGCCGAGCCTTCGCGGCGTGCTCAAGAAGGGCGGCTTCCTCACGCGCGACAGCCGTACGGTCGAGCGCAAGAAGTACGGCAAGGCCAAGGCCCGCCGCTCGTTCCAGTTCTCCAAGCGCTAAGTCGCAGGGGAATTCGCTCTTCTCGAAGGCCGCCTCCGGGCGGCCTTTTCGTTTGTCCCTCCGCCCGCCCGGCCCTTGGCCGCGGCGGGTTTTTCTTTGCCCGCGTGCCGGGCGGACGCGTGTTCGGACGGGGGTGAGTCGTCCACAGCGACGAGGAAGGGAAAATCGGCAAGCGGAAAGCAGTGGAGACGCGAGTTGCTCCACGCATTTCCGCGTGTCCTGTTGAGGAGTGTGAACTGGTCGAACAAAAAACGGGGTAGGTGCCGCAGGCATGTATGAGCCGCATTTTCCTCCACATGCCGTGCCTGCCCAGCATGGTCTGCACTGCTGTGGATGGAGCAATCGAAAACGGACGTTCTGCATGGCCTGCTCGGCCGAATCATTTTCGCAGCCAGCAGCGGCAACGCACTGAAAGGATTGAGTTCTACGTTCCCGTTCTTCGATTGCCGTTGCGTCGCCGATCTCACCGCATCACCCGAGTTCGAAGAAGCGACGGGTGTGCAGAAGCGCTCATCCCCGCCATCAACAGACTCTAAGAACGAGAAGGCTCTTCTAGACGGAATTTTGGAAGACTGAGCGCAGGCGCGCAGCTGTGCAGAACCGGGGCTCCGGGGGGGCGTCCGGCCTAGCATGGCGGAAAGACGGCTTCGCTCGCTGTGGAGGAATCAGCCGCACTTCCGCGCCCAGGGAACCGGCCCTCGCGGTCGCCATTGCCGGCCCGTCGAAGCGGATCGCTCAGGCAGCGACGGGAGGACGGCATGGGCGGAAGCAGGCGGGTTTCAGAGGCGACGGCCTCAGTTGGTGAGCGCGTAGGGCGCACGCAGGCCTTGGGCGTCCAGCCAGCGGATCATGGCTCCGGGCTCGTCGGTGTGCAGGACAGTCGCGCCGCGGTCGATCCAGAAGCCCCAGCCTTCCTCCGGCAGATCGGCCAGAACGGCGAGCTTGTCGCCGCGACCGCCCGACAGCATGCCGCCGGGCTTGTTGACGATGGAGAAGGTGTCCGCCCAGAGGTGCCAGCCGCCCTTGTCGGCGGCCGCGCGCATGGCGGGCGCGAAAAGCGGGCCGCCATCATGCGTCATGGGTTCCGCGTCTTTGCGCCAGGCGATGGCCTCGACGGCGACCGCGGCGAAGCGTTCGGCCACGCGGGTCGCGAAGCCCGCCTCGCGAACCGCATCGTCGGCGAGGATCGGCATGAAGCGGATGCCGGGCGCCCGGTCGACCCATGCGGCCACCGCATCCATGCGGTCGGGGCTCCAGATGTTTTCCTTGAGGATCACGTGCCGCCCCATGCCGAGAGCTTCGGCCTCGGCGGCGATGGCCGGGATGGCTTCCGGTCCGATCTTGTTGTCGACGTTGACGAGGATGCGGCCGCGCGCGACGGCGAGAAGCTCGGCCAATGTCGGCACCGGCTCCTCGGTTGCGACACCGCCCTGCACCTTGAGCCGGCACGCGCGAAGCTCGGCCAGCGTGTGATCCGCAAGCCTGCCGCGGCAGGTCGTGGTTCGGTCGAGCCAGGTGTCGTGCATCACGACCAGCGCGCCGTCGGCTGCGCGGGACACGTCGATCTCCACGATCTCGGCGCCGATCTCGATCGCGTGCTCGATCGAGGCGCGCGAATTCTCGGGTCGCACGAAGCGCCCTTCTTCCATCGCGCTGCCGCGATGGGCGGCGACCAGGATGTGATGTCGCCACGCCCGCGCGTTCTCGAAGCGCGCGAGGATGAGGTCGGCATGGGTGCCGCTCTGGGAGAAGAGCGGCGTGGCAAACAGCACGGCCGCCAGCGCAGCCGCCCATCCCGCGAATCGAAGCATGGCTTCTTCTCCGTCCCTGAACAGACGGCGAGCGAGGTAGGACCGCGCCATGACGCGCCCGCCACGGTTCCGCGACAGGACGGTGAAAGCGGTGCGAGGCCTGTGCGGGCTGGAAATCCCGCCCGCTTTGCCCAATAAGCGTCGCGCGAAACGGAGAGTGCCATGGCTGCCAAGTCCATCGACCACGCCTTCACCGCCCCCGATCTCTTGGGCGCGGCGAGCGACCCGACCTATGCGGGCCAGCTCTCCTTCATGCGCCGACGCTTCACCAAGGATGTCGCGGGCGCGGATGCGGTGGTCTGGGGGATACCCTTCGATGCCGCGGTGTCGAACCGGCCGGGCGCGCGCTTCGGGCCGGCTGCCATTCGGCGGGCATCGGCCATTTTCGACAACGACCCGCAATATCCCTTCGCGCGCGACCTCTTCGAAGGCCTGGCCGTGGCGGACTACGGCGACTGCCTGCTCGATTACGGCTTCCACGGCGAGACGCCCGGCGCCATCGAAAAGGAGGCGAAGGCCATTCTCGAAAGCGGCGCCTTCCTGCTGTCGCTCGGCGGCGACCACTTCGTGACCTGGCCGATCCTGCGCGCGCATCGGGAACGGCATGGGCCGCTCGCGCTCGTGCAGTTCGACGCGCATCAGGACACCTGGCCCTATCGCGAGGGCCGCATCGACCACGGCTCCTTTGTCGGCCGTGCGGCCGACGAGGGCGTGATCGACACGGCGCGCTCGATCCAGATCGGCATCCGCACGCATGCGCCCAAGGATCACGGCATCCGCATGATCTACGGCCACGAGGTCGAGGAGATGCGCGCGGCCGAGATCGCACAAGCCATCATCGCCCATGTGGGGGACGGGCCCGCCTACATCACCTTCGACATCGACTGCCTGGACCCGGCTTTTGCGCCGGGCACGGGCACGCCGGTCGCGGGCGGGCCGTCTTCGGCCAAGATCTTGTCCGCGCTGCGCCGTCTGGGCAGGCTCGACATCGTGGGCGCGGATGTCGTGGAGGTGTCACCGCCCTACGATCATGCCGATATCACAGCGATCGCGGGGGCGACCGTCGCGATGACCTATCTCGGCCTCCTAGCCGAAAAGAAGGCCGGCGCGGTCTTCCGCGGCTGAGCCCTTTCCTCGAACCGACCGATACGCACCATGGCACACAAGATCTTCATCGACGGCGAGCACGGCACAACGGGGCTGCAGATCCGCCAGCGGCTCGCGGGCCGCACCGACCTCGAAATCCTGTCGGTGCCCGTGGAGCGCCGGCGTGACGCGGAAGCGCGCGCCGAGATGCTGCGCGCGGCCGACATCGCCATCCTCTGCCTGCCCGACGATGCTGCGCGGGAAGCCATCGCACTATTGGAAGGGGCGGACACACGGGTGATCGACACCTCGACCGCCCACCGCACCGATCCCGCCTGGGCTTACGGCTTCCCGGAGCTCGACGCCGCGCAGGCGGAAAAGATCGCGGGTTCCGCGCGCGTTGCCAATCCCGGCTGCTACCCGACCGGCGCCATCGGCCTGATTCGTCCGCTGACGGCAGCCGGCATCCTGCCCGACGATTACCCGGTCACGGTGAACGCCGTCTCGGGCTACACCGGCGGGGGCAAGCAGATGATCGCGCAGATGGAGGATGCTTCGGCGCCCGACGCCATCCACGCACCGTTCTTCCTTTACGCGCTGACCCTCGCCCACAAGCATGTGCCCGAGATGATGCAGCATGGCGGGCTCTCGCGCCGGCCGATCTTCACGCCCAATGTCGGGCGCTTCGCGCAGGGCATGCTGGTGAACGTGCCCCTGCACCTGATCGACCTCAACGGGACGTCCTCGCTGGGCGAGATCCACGCGACGCTCGAAGCCCACTATGCGGGGAGCGACTACGTCGAGGTGGTGCCGCTCGCCGAAAGCGCCAAGCTGCCGCGCCTCGACCCCACCGAGCTTGCCGGCACCGACCGGATGAAGCTGTTCGTGTTCGGCGGGGATGGCGGGGGACAGGCGAACTTGGTGGCTTCGCTCGACAACCTCGGCAAGGGCGCGTCGGGTGCGGCGGTGCAGAACATGGAGCTGATGCTCGGCGCGTAGACGAACGGTCGCTCAGGAAGACTGGGCGACCGCCCCGCCCTACCCCCGCGCGGCGTTCGGCTCCACCGCATAGGCCCCGCGGGTGCCGCGCCAGTGGGCAGCGGCAAAGCCGAGAACAAGCAGCGCGCCGGCCTGGTGCATCAGGGCCCAGCCGATGGGAACCACGAGCACCAGGGTGACGATGCCGATCGCCGCTTGGAGCAGCACGAGGTGGAACAGGATCAGCGCGCGCAGCGCGTGTGGCGTGGCCGGGTCCGCGCGGCGGGCCGCGATCATGTGCCAAAGCGAAAGCGCAAGCAGCGCGTAGGCGCCCGAGCGGTGGACGAACTGCACGGTCTTTGGGTTCTCGAAGAAGTTGCGCCAGAAGGGCTCGATGATGCCCATGTCGCCGGGAATGAGCCTGCCGTCCATCAGCGGCCAAGTGTTGTAGCTCAAGCCGCCGTCGAGGCCGGCCACGAGGCCGCCGAGATAAATCTGGACGATGGAAGCGATCACCAGCCAGCCAGCGAAGCGGCGGGTGGAAAGGCTGGCAGGACGTGCTGTGTGGGGCGAAAGTCCCCGCGCGACGATCACGGTCGCGGCGAAGATGAGAGCCGCCACCGTCAGGTGGGTGGCCAGGCGGTATTGGCTGACGTCGACGCGATTGACGAGGCCAGAGGCCACCATCCACCAGCCGATGCCGCCTTGCAGCGCGCCGAGGGCGAGGATGCCCAGGAGCTTGGGCTTCACCTTGGGCTCGATGCGGCCCATCACCCAGAACGCGATCAGCGGCACGGCGAACACCACGCCGATCAGCCGCGCCAGCGCGCGGTGCGCCCACTCCCACCAGAAGATGGTCTTGAACTGGTCGAGCGACATGCCCGCATTGAGCTGGGTGTATTGCGGAATCTCGCGATATTTCGCGAACTCTTCCTGCCAGTCAGCCTCGTTGAGCGGCGGGATCACGCCGTGGATCGGCTTCCATTCGGTGATGGAGAGCCCCGATTCCGTGAGGCGGGTGGCGCCGCCCACGATCACGATGGCGACGAGAAAGGCCACCACGCACCACAGCCAGGTGCGCACCAGCTTCCGGTCGCCCCAGAGGGACCTCTGGGTGGGCGCGGAGGCGGCACCGTCGGCGATGGCGCTCATGGGGATCTCCTCGTTTCAGCGGCCGCGTGTGTGGGCCTCAGCGCTGCGTGAAACAAGGCGGAACCGCGCGACACGCCGTCGCGCGAGCGTTGCGCCAGGCGGGCGCGAACCTTATGGCTGGCCTCGACAGAAAAGCTCCGAGAAAGATCGTCCCCTGCCGCTTCGTCTGAAAAAGCTCATTGGAACGCTGCTTCTGGTGGCGCTGGTGATCGTCTACGCGATCCTGGCGACGCTGATCGCGGTGGCCCAACTCTCGCAATCCGGCCCCGTGGTGCACCTGCTCTTTTTTCTGGTGTCGGGCGTGCTCTGGATCCTGCCGGCGATGGTCATCATCAAGTGGATGATCGGAAAGCCGGAAGAGCAGGAATAGACTCTAGAAAGTGACGAGGCGCCTGCCCTTGTTGGCGGCCGGCGTGGTGAAGCCGCGCAGCATGGTCGTGACATGCGGCAGGTGCTGGAAGCGGCCGTTGAGCGAGATGCGCGGCAGCGCGTGGCGGTGCGCCCTGTGGCCGGCCATGAGCACCCCGTGGTTGGTGGTGACGGCGGACAGGAAGCCCGCCTCGCCGGCGAGCTTCGCTTCGCGTGGACCTGCTGCTGCCCGGCTGCCATAGGGAAACGCGAAATGGCGGGGCGGGTGGCCCAGCGCTTCGGCCAGTCGGTCGCGGCTTTCCTCCATCTCGCGGCGCGCTTCGCTCTCCTCCAGGCGGCGGAGGTTGGGGTGATGAACGGTGTGGGCGCCGATGGTGACGAGCGGGTGGGCGGCGAAGCGGGCGAGCTCGTCCCAGTCCATCAGGGTTTCGCGGCTCGGGCGGAAGGCGTCGACCCCGGCCTCGGAGGCAATCTCTTCCACCAGCGCGTTGCGCGCGTGTTCGGGCGTTTCGGAGCCCAAGAGCCTTAGAAGGCGCTCGAAGGCGACCTGTCGGGATCGAGGGGTCGAGCAGTCGAGCGCGAGACGGTGTGTGCCGGCATCGATGGTGCGCCCTGACGCCACCGCGTCCTCGATCACGTCCCACCAGAGCGGGTCGCGCCGGTCGTTGAGGCCGGGAGCGATATAGACGGTGATGGGCGCTTCGTGGCGTTCGAGGACGGGCAGCGCCTCGGAGTGGTTGTCGCGGTAGCCGTCATCGGCGGTGATGGCGAGAAAGCGCGCGCCCCCACCCCCGGCGTCCAGGCGCGCGACGGCTTCGTCCATCGAGACGAGATCCAGCCCCTCCTTGCGGGCGGCGGCAAGCACCCTATCGAGAAAGGACGGGCTGACGGCCAGATGGCGGTTGGGGCCTTCGGGGTGGCGAAGCCTGTCGGTCACGCGGTGGAGCATCAGGATGGCGCCGACGCCGCCCAGCACCGGCACGGCCAGGCGGTCGAGCCCTGTCAGTCCGCCCGCGCCCATCCACAGGCGCCGCAGCGCATCCACCCCATGGACCATTCCTTCACCTTTCGCTTCTAGCGTCCGGCCATCCCAGCCCCACCGACCGGCGAAACTAGGATGCAAGGATTGCGGCATGGTTGACGCCGAGAGGCGCTCGGCAGCGACATCGACGGGCCTCCAGGGACACGTGCACGCGCTTTCGCCCGCCGTGCTCGAACGCTATCGCCTGTTCACGGCCGGACGCCCGCTCGGGCCCGCGCAGGAGCCTCGCTGGGTGGAAGCCTGGCAGGACGCGGCCCCCGTGGTCGTGGTCGAGTTGACGGAGAACGGCGCGCCCGTTTTGATGCTGCCGCTCGAGCTTGCCCGCGTCGGAACGCTGAAGGTGGCCCGCTTCATCGGCGGGCGACATGCCAATGCGAATTATCCCGCTTTCCGGAAGCAGGATGCGGCGCCCACCGACTGGCTGCCCGTTCTCAGGCGGAGCCTGCGGGCTTCCGGTCACAAAGCCGATCTTCTGCTGCTTGAACGCATGAACGACGAGCGCGAGGGCGTGCGCAACCCGCTGCTGGGCTTTGCGGTCGAGCCCAGCCCCAACCTTGCGCTCGCCGTGACCCTGGCGGACAGCTTCGAGGATCTGCTGTCGCGGCCGCTGCATCGCAAGCGGGCGGCAAAGAACCGGGCGCAGGCACGCAAGTTCGAGGCGGCCGGCGGCTGGCGGCGTATCGAGGCGGACACGCCCGAAGAGGCGACGCGGCTGCTCGAAGCGTTCTTCGCGCTGAAGGCCGAGCGCTTCCGCCATGCGGGCATACCCGACGTGTTCGCAGAGGCGAGCACGCGTGACGCCTTCACCGACCTTTTCGCGCGTGGCGCGGTGGACGCCGCGCCGCGATTCCGCATGCAGGGGCTGGAGGTCGGCGGCAAGCTGCGCGCGCTGACGGGCACGAGCTACGGCACGGACCGCGTGACATGTGAGTTCGGCGCGATCGCAAGCGACGAGTTGAGCAAGCAGAGCCCCGGCGAGTTCCTGTTCTACCTCAACATCGAGGACGCCTACGCGCGGGGCGCCGCACTCTACGATTTCGGCGTGGGAGACGAGCCCTACAAGCGCTCGTGGTGCGATGCCGAGATGACGCATTGGGACGCGGTGGTGCCGCTGAGCTTCAAGGGCCGCGCGCTCGCGGGCATGCTGCGGGGTGCGGCCCGCCTCAAGACCGTGCTCAAGCGCAGCCCGTTTCTGTGGCGCGCCTTCAAGCGCCTGAGAAAGCAGACCGCCGGCGCGACTGGGTCGGCCGGCGGCGAGGATTAGAGCTTTTCCACCAAAGTGTGAAGCGGTTTCAGTTCGGGTGTTCAGGCCGCGTCGCGGCCTTCCTCGGGGCGGGTCGGCGGCTGATAGGAGCCGGGCGATACGCGCTTGGGGTGGCAGCCCTGGGCCTCGAGTTCGGACAGGAGGGAGGCCACGCTTTCTTCCTCGGTCCCAATGGCACTGACGAGAACGGCGGTGTCATCCTTGGCGAGACGCGACACGCTTTCGCCGTCGGCCGCGCCGCATTCCACGATCACGATGTCATAGGCCGAGCCAAGCGCGTCGAGGATGATGGGCAGGCGGTGGATGGCGCGCATGGCGCGCTCGGCGTCTGCCGTGCCGGACGGGATCACGTGGGCGTCCGAGAATTGGTCGTGGTGGATCACGTCAGCGATCTGCGCCTCGGAGGCGAGAAGGTTGGTGATGCCGGAAAGGCGCATGTCGTCGAGCATAGGCGAGGACGCGGCACCATTCGCGGTGAGATCGACGAGCAGCACCTTGAGCCCGGTGTCCGACACTTCGCGGGCGACCATCACGGACACGGCGGATGCCTCATCGCCTTCGGGTGACACGAACAGGCAGCGCGCGCGGTCTTCGAGCACGAGCGTTTCGGCCGCGCGCACGATGCCGAGCTTGTCGGGGTCGACCGGCTCGGGCGTGGCCGCGGTTTCGACCGGCGTCTCAGCTGCAGCGACGGGCGCCGCCGTCTCATCCTTCAGGTGCAGGACACTTGCGGGCAGCAGAAGCGTGGCGGGGCGCGAAGGGGCGACGACGACGGGCTCCTCGGGTGCTGCATCGAGCGTGTCGTCTCGTCCGCCCACAGGGCCTGCCGGGCGCATGGCGCGGCCCGAGAAGAGTTCGGACAGAAGCGTTGCCACCGTCATCAGAAGCAGGCTCGCGAGGAAGGCCGCGATGGTGATCGGGATGACCTTCGGGAAATAGGGCTCGGCCGGCTGAATGGCGCGGGAGATCACGCGTGCGTCGGCCGGCAGATAGTTGCCGTCGCCGCGCGAGGACGCCTCGCGGTAGCGCGTGAGATAGCTTTCCAGGAGCCCACGCTGGGACGCGGCCTCGCGCTCCAGCGCGCGCAGCTCGACTTCCTGCTCGCCGGCGCGCGCGGAGGCGACCTTGAGCGAATTGAGCTGGGAAACCAGCTCCTGCTCGCGCAGCCGCGCGGTATCGGCTTCCGTGGACAAGGAGCGCAGCACGTTGCGCGCCTCGTTGGCCACCTGCCCGTCGAGGTCGGCGAGCTGGGAGCGGAGCGAGCGGATGCGCGGGTGGTTGTCGAGCAGCGTCGTGGACAGGTCAGCGATGTCGGCGCGCAGCTGCACCTGGCGCTCGCGCAGGCGCTGGATGAGGGCAGAGCGCAGCACCTCCGGCACGGCGTCGAGCGAGGCACCGCTGTCGAGCGAAGCGCGCACGCTGGCGGCTGCGGCTTCGGCCGAGCCGCGCGCGGCGCGCACCCGCGAAAGCTCGGAGGTGACTTCGGACAGCTCCTGCGTGGCGAGCACGGAATTGTTGTTGCCGACGAGAAGGTCCGACTGCCCGCGATACTGCGCGACGCGCGCCTCGGCATCTCGCACGCGGTCCGTGAGAGTGGCGATCTCGGGCTCGAGCCAGGCCGTCGCATCGGTGTTGGATTCGAGCTTGGCATCGCGCTGCACGGTGATGAAGGCGTCCGCCACAGCATTCGGCACCTGGGCGGCGAGCTGGGGGTCTTCCGATGAGAACTGCACCACGATCACGCGCGAGCGCTCGACGCGGAAAACCTGGAGCTTCTCGCGGAACGCGGTGAGCACGCGTTCCTCGGGCGGCAGCTCGGACGCATTCGGACCCATGCCGACCATCGACAGAAGCCTGGCGCCGAGCGAGGGGTTGAGCGCGCTGTCGAATTCGGGGCGCGAGGCCAGGTTGAACTGGCGCGCGACGTTGGTGAGGATGCCCGTCGAATTGATCACCTCGACCTGGGAGGTGACGCCCTCCTCGTCGAGGATCGAGCGGTCGCCGTCGGGGCCAGCGGCGGGGCGCGTGAAGGAGGATTCGCGCGTTTCGATCAGGATGCGCGCTTCGCTGCGATATTGCGGTGTGACGGCGGAGGCGAGCACGAAGGCGAGCGCGCCGACGGCGACGGAGACGCCGAGCACGCGCTTCCATCTCCGGCCGATGCTGCCGAAGAGCGTGCGCAGGTCGACGTCGAGATCGGCGTTCGCGGACTGGTCACGAGACATGGTTGTGCTCACCTTTGCTTGGCCCAAAGGTAAATTCGCATGGTTGATCAATCGTTAAACGCAACCAAAGCTCAAGAACCGCGCGACTCGACTTGCTTTACGCGGTGTTAACCCTAACCGTTCGATAAACCGTGCAACGCGGCGTCCATCGCCGGACAGACCGCAACCACGGGTCCCATCATGAAGAGCACCCTTCTCGCGCTGCATGCACTCGTCGGGCTCGCAACTCTTGCAGGCTGCGCGAGCTACCAGCCCGCGCCCGCCGCCTTCCACAAGGCGATCACCCAGCCCTACATGCTGGGCGCCGGCGACCGGGTGCGCGTCACCGTGTTCGACCAGGAAGGCCTGACCAACACCTACAGCGTGGACCAGGCCGGCTATGTCGCCTTCCCGCTCGTCGGCGCGATTCCGGCTCGCGGCAAGACGGCCCAGCAGCTCGAAGCCGAGATCGCCGCCAAGCTGCGCGGCGGCTATATCCGCGACCCCGACGTGTCCGTCGAGGTGGACCGCTACCGGCCGATCTTCGTGATGGGCGAAGTGGGCGCTGCCGGCCAATACTCCTACGTTCCCGGCCTCACCGCCCAGAAGGCCATCGCCACCGCCGGGGGCTTCTCCCCTCGCGCCCAGCAGGCCGATGTGGACATCACGCGCGACATCAACGGCAAGGTGATGACCGGCCGCGTCACCACCTCCGACCCGCTCCTGCCGGGCGACACCATCTATGTGCGCGAGCGCTTCTTCTGAGCGCTCGCATAGCATGGAACTGCCGCCGCTGAGGATCGTCCACTGCTTCCGCTCGCCTGTGGGCGGGATCTTCCGCCACGTGCGCGACCTCGCCGAGGCGCAGGCCCAGGCCGGGCATAGAGTGGGCATCGTCTGCGATTCCTCGACGGGCGGCGCCTATGAGGACGGCCTGTTCGCTTCCATCGCCCCTTCGCTCGCCCTGGGCGTGACGCGCACGCCGATGCAGCGCCATATCGGACCGGGCGACCTGCGCGCCGCCTGGCGGACGTTCCGCATCCTGCGAGGGATGCGGCCCGACGTGCTGCACGGTCACGGCGCGAAGGGCGGCCTCTATGCGCGCATATTCGCCCTTCTCATCAGGCAGAGCGGCAGGCGCACCGTTTCCCTCTATACACCGCATGGCGGCAGCCTTCATTTCGACCCGGCCACGCTCAGTGGGCGCGTCCTCTTTCATGCCGAGCGCGCGATGGAGCGGCTGGGCGACCACACGCTCTTCGTCTCCGACCACGAGCGCCGCGCCTTTCGCGCAAAGGTGGGCGAGCCGCGTGTGCCTTCGAGCCTGGTGTTCAATGGGTTGCGCGAGGCGGAATTCGAGCTCGTTCCGGCAGATCCCGATGCTGCCGACTTCCTCTACATCGGCATGATGCGCGACCTGAAGGGCCCCGATCTCTTCATCGACGCGCTCGCCGAGACTGAGCGGCGGACGGGCCGACGCGTGACGGCTGTGATGGTGGGCGCAGGCGACGACCTGCCGAGCTACCGCGAGCGCGTGAGCAAGCTTGGGATGGATGACCGGATCGCGTTCCATGCGCCGATGCCCGCTCGCGATGCATTCCGCCTCGCTCGCGTGATCGTGGTGCCCTCTCGCGCGGAGGCGATGCCCTACATCGTGCTCGAGGCGCTGGCCGCCGGCATGCCGATGATCGCGACCGATGTGGGCGGCATTCCCGAGATATTCGGGGACAAGGCGGATGTGCTGGTATCCCCCGAGGTTGCCGGGATCGCCGACCGGATGGAAAGCGCGCTCGCCGAACCCAGCCGCTTTCGCGCCCGCATGCCTTCGCGCGCGAGCCTGCATGCCCGCTTCAGCACCGCGACCATGGCTGCTGGCATCGAGGAGGCCTATCGCGCGAGCTTGGCAAGACACACGCGTTGAAAGCGTTGAATTGCTTCCAACCCGCAAAGCTTCGTTAGAACAGACCGGCTATTGTCCCGGCGTTACCGGGACCGCCGCCGATGAACGACACCGACCCCGCAGGCCGTTTCTCGCCTGAAAGCGTCCGCCGCTTCGAAGCGCAGTCCGAGCCGGCCAAGGGCGCGGGCCGGCTAAACGCCATGGCACTCCAGATCGCCCAGCAATACCGCCGCGAAAGCCGCTCGCCCGCGATGGTGCGTGGCCTGATCCGCCTGCTCGAATTCGTGGCTTTGGCGCTGGCCGGCGGGCTGATCCAGCTTCTCCATGTCGGCACGGGCTCCTATCTCGACCTGCATTATGCCGGCGTCATCTTGGGCACGGCGGCGGCGGTGGTCGTGTTCCTGGAGATCGCGGGAACCTATCAGGTGCCCGCCCTTCTGCGGCCCTCGCTGACCGTGCGCCCGATCACGGCCGTCTGGACGAGTGTGTTCCTGGCCATGCTCGTGCTCGGCTTCCTGTTCAAGGTGACCGAGGAGTTCTCGCGGTTCTGGTTCACCTTCTGGTACGCGAGCGGGCTCGCCCTTCTGCTCGTCTCGCGCGGCGTCACCGCCTGGGTGTTGAGGAGATGGGCGCGCGATGGTCGCATGGAGCGGCGCGCCGTTCTGGTGGGCGGCGGCAAGGCGGCCGAAAACCTGATCCGCGCGGTGGAGCGCCAGCCCTTCAACGACATCCGCATCTGCGGCATCTTCGATGATCGCGATGACACGCGCTCGCCCCCCATCGTCGCCGGCTACCCCAAGCTCGGCACGGTGGACGAGCTTCTCGAATTTGCCCGCATCGCCCAGATCGACATGATGATCGTGTGCCTGCCTTTGACGGCCGAAACGCGCGTGCTGTCGTTGTTGAAGAAGCTCTGGGTGCTGCCGGTGGACATCCGGTTGTCCGCGCATTCCAACCAGCTGCGCTTCCGCCCGCGCTCCTATTCCTACATCGGCTCCGTGCCGATGCTCGACATCTTCGACAAGCCGATCACCGACTGGGATTCGGTGGCCAAGCGCGCCTTCGACATCGTGTTCAGCCTGTTCGGGCTTCTCGCCTTCTCACCGGTGATGCTGGCGACCGCGCTGGCCATCAAGCTCGACAGCAAGGGCCCGGTCTTCTTTCGCCAGAAGCGCCACGGCTTCAACAACGAGGTGATCGACGTCTGGAAATTCCGCTCGATGTATGCGGAGAAGACCGATCATGCCGCGGCCCAGGCCGTCACCAAGGGCGACCCCCGGGTCACACGCGTCGGCCGCTTTATCCGAAAGACCTCGATCGATGAGCTGCCGCAGTTCTTCAACGCGCTCGGCGGATCGCTTTCGCTCGTGGGGCCCCGCCCCCATGCCGTCACCGGCCACAGCGCGAACCGGCTGTTCTCGGAAGTGGTGGACGGCTATTTCGCGCGCCACAAGGTGAAGCCGGGCGTGACCGGATGGGCGCAGATCAACGGCTGGCGCGGCGAGATCGACAACGACGAGAAGATCCGCATGCGCACGGAGTTCGACCTGTTCTATATCGAGAACTGGTCGCTCTGGTTCGACCTCAAGATTCTGATCCTGACGCCGATCCGCCTGCTCAACACGGAAAACGCATATTGAGCGCGGTCGCCACCTCTCATCGCGTCGACCCCGCGGCCGTCAACGCGGCGCTGATCCGCCTGATCGCGGCGAGCGCCATTGTGTTCGGCGTGTTTTTGTCGGGCTTCGTGATCCGCGAGCCGGCGCCCTACGAGCTCTACATGGCCGGCCTGCTCGCGGTCTGGGCGCTGTTCGGCTTGCGCATCTCGCGCACCGTGGCCCCGCTGCTCGTGTTGTTCGTGCTGTTCAACCTGGGCGGCGCCATCGCCATGACCCAGATGGCTGATATCAGCGGCGCGCCGATGTATGTTCTGGTGTCGCTGTTTCTGGCGTTCACCTCCGTGTTCTTCGCGGCCGTGATCGAGCGCCAGGCGAGCTACCTGCCGCTGATCTTCAAGAGCTGGACGGCTGCTGCGGTGGTGACGGCACTTCTGGGCATCGGCGGCTATTTCGGTCTGTTTCCAGACGGTCTCTTCACGCTCTACGACCGCGCGGCCGGCGCTTTCCAGGATCCCAACGTCTTTGGGCCCTATCTCGCGGCGCCCGGCCTCTACCTCCTGCACACGGTCCTGACGGGCGGGCCGCGCCGGGCGCTTCTGGCGGCGCCGCCGCTCGCCATCATCGGCGCGGGGCTCTTTCTGTCGTTTTCGCGCGGCGCGTGGGGCCTGTTTGCGGCTGCCGCCGTGATCATGGTCGCATGCCTCTTCCTGCAGAGCACGAGTACGCGGTTTAGGCTGCGACTCGCGTTCATGTGCCTGCTGGCGATGGTCGCGATCGTGCTGCTGGTCCTGGTGGTGCTGCAACTGCCCGGCGTGTCCGACCTCTTTACCGTGCGCGCGCAGCTCGTGCAGGACTACGACAGCGCGCGGCTTGGCCGCTTCGCCCGCTTCGGCATCGGCTTCCTGCTCGCGCTGGAACGACCGTTCGGCATCGGCCCGCTGGTGTTCGGCACGATCTACGGAGAGGACACCCACAACATCTGGCTGAAGGCTTTGATGGACTACGGCTGGCTGGGCTTCGTGTGCTGGGTCGCCATCGTCGTCTGGACGGTCGCCGGGGGGTTCCGCATCCTGTTCCGCGCGCGGCCCTGGCAGCCCTTCCTGCTCGTCGCCTATGCGACGTTTCTGGGCCACCTCGTGCTCGGCACGGTGATCGACATGGACCACTGGCGGCACTTCTACCTGCTGATCGGTTTGATATGGGGCGCCATGGCCCTGGAGCGCCGCCACGAAATCGCGCGGCGCCTTGCGAATCCGGTTGACCGTGCGCCCCCAAGCGAGATACATCGCCCCCGGTTCGGAGCGTAGCGCAGCCCGGTAGCGCACTTGACTGGGGGTCAAGGGGTCGTGGGTTCGAATCCCGCCGCTCCGACCATTTTTTCCAAGAGCTTAGCTGCCGGCTCTTGAAGTTCTGCAAGATGATGAGACTGCCGCAGGTCGACACTTCGGGTGTCGGCCTTTTCTGCGTGTCAGCGGGCCGTGTAGCCGCCGTCGGCCAGGAGGTCGGCGCCGGTGACGAAAGAGGCGTCCGACGAGAGCAGGAAGGCTGCGGCTGCGGCCACCTCTTCCGGGCGGCCGACGCGGTTCACCAAGTGGGCCGGGCCGAGCGTCTTGTCGGCGGCCTCGAACGTCGCGTGACGGGTAAGCAGGCGGCGGGTGGCGACGGCTGCCGGAGACAGGCTGTTGACGCGGATGTTGTCGGCGGCGTGGTCGACCGCCATCGCCTTCGCCAAGTGGACGAGGCCCGCTTTCAGCGCGCAGTAGACCGGCGAACGCGCGATGGCCACATGGGCGAATTGCGAGGCGATGAAGACGACCGAGCCGCCGCCGGAGCGCGCGATCAGGGGCACGGCGTGCTTGCTGAGCAGGAAGGCGCCGGTGAGGCCGCAGTCGAGCTCGTAGCGCCACCTCGCCTCGTCGAACTCCACCACCGTGCCGTCCTGCGAGGGAGCGGCGACGTTGAAGACGAAGCCGTCGAGACGGCCGAAGGCGCGCTCGGTCTCCGCCACCGCGTGGGCTGCGGACGCGCTCGCGGTGACGTCGCAGGCCAAGCCGAGGGAGCGGATCGGAAGGTCGGCTGCCGCGCGCAGGGCTGCGTCGCCATCCTGGTCGGCCAGCACGAGCGAAGCGCCTTCCTCCGCGCAGCGGCGGGCGATGGCCAAGCCGATGTCGCTCGCGCCGCCGGCGATGAGGATGACCTGCCCATCGAGACGAGCGGTCATGGCTTGGCGCCCTGGGTGGCTGCGGCAACGGGGCGGCGCAGGAGGCTCCACGCGCTGGCGAGAGCGACGGCGAGCGCACCCGCGCCCAGGATCGCGAACATTGCCTGGGGTGCGGTGCTTGCCATCAGGCCGGCAGCCAAGCCGGGCGTTCCCACATTGCCGACGGAGTAGATGAGCAGGAACGTGCCGGATGCCGCCACCATGTGGCGGGAGGGCAGGTTCGCGTTGGCGTGGGCGACGGCCACCGGATAGATGGTCAGTGCGGCTGAACCGTAGAGAAAGAAGAGCGCGAACAAGAGCGGCACGCTTCCGGTGCCGATGGCGGCGATGGCAAAGCAGCAGCCAAGCGCGAGAGCGCTCTGCATCAGGAGGATCAACCGCCTGTCGAACCGGTCGGACAACCAGCCGACCGGCGCCTGGGCGAGCATTCCGGCGATGCTGACGGTGGTGACGAGGGCGACCGCGGTCGCCGCGGGAAGCCCGATCTGCGTGGAATAGATCGGCGTGAGCACGAACACGTTCATGTTGGTGATGCCGCTCTGGAAGACGCCGACCACGGCCACGGGCGCCATGCGCAGGAGCTGGGCGAGCCTCAAGCGGCCGAGCGACGGCAGGACGCTCGCGTCGGCATCGTCGGACGGCAGCAGGGTCGGCCAGCGGCGGCCGACGACGCGCGGCAGGAAGGCGAGCGCGGCGAAGGCCAGCGCCACCTCGAAGACATAGGGCGAGGTCGGCCCGATCAGCCCGATCACCACTTGGCCCAGCAGAACGGCCGAGGAGGTGGAGATCATGTAGAGGCCGAACATCGTGCCGCGGTCGCGCTGGGTGGCGAAAAGGTTCATCCAGCTTTCGCAGATCACGAACATGGCGGCCATCGCGAGGCCGCCCGCGAAGCGCAGCGCGATCCAGACGGCCAAGCTATCGAAAAGGACGAAGCCGAGGCCCGACAGGAAGGCGAAGCCGAGCACGGCCATGAACACCGCCTCGTGGCCGAAGCGGACCACGAAGGGCTTGGTCATCATGCAGCCGAGCAGGAAGCCGATGGGATAAACGGTGAGAACGATCTGCGAAAGCGTGGGGTCGATGTCGCCCTGGCCCAGGCGGAGCGAGACGGCCGTCATCAGCATGGAGCTGCCCGCGCAGCAGAGGCAGACGGCGAACAGCATGGGAAGCACCGCGCGCGAACGCTCGGCGCGGCGCCACAGGCGCACGGGCTTCGACAACAGCGCGTTCACGTGCGAGATTCCGGATCGAGCGAGGGAACCGCAGCCAAGCGGGCGCGCGGCTGCCAGCCGCCGTGCCGAAAGGCCCCCCGATCCACCATCTGCATCACCGTCTGTCTGCGCGCTTTCCCCCGAGGCAACCGCTGGGCGCGTTTCCGATTGATGGGAGCGCCCGATGCCTGCGGCAAGCGAAGTTTGAGACGCCTGTGCCATGAAATTTTTTGGCCTTGCAAGAGGCCTCGCGGGTGGGCCGGCGGGGCGTTGCCCTTTAGAGCTTTCCCGAGCCTCCGGGCCCACGGAAACCCACTGAACAGGAGCCGCGCATGACCATCGAGCGACTGGAGAACGGCGAGCGGTTCTGCCGCGTTCTCAAGCACAACGGCACCGTCTACGTCTCCGGCCTGACGGCCGACGATCTTTCGGGCGATACCACCTCGCAGACGCGCCAGATCCTGGCCAAGATCGACCGGTTCCTGGCGGTGGCCGGCAGCGACAAGTCGAAGCTTCTGAGCGCCCAGATCTGGCTGCGCGACATCGCCGACTTCGAGATGATGAACACGGCCTGGGACGAGTGGGTCGACCGCAGCGCCATGCCGGTGCGCGCCACCGTCGAATCGAGGCTCGCGGGTGATGGCTACCGCGTGGAGATCATGGTCGTGGCAGCGGCCTGAGCCGCGAGCGCGAACCATGGAAACCGGCGTCATCGTCATCGGCGGCGGCATCGCCGGAGCGGGAGCCGCCTTCGAGATCGCGGCCACCCACAAGGTGATCGTGCTCGAAAGCGAGAGCCAGTGCGGCTATCACAGCACGGGCCGCTCGGCGGCGAGCTTCACCGAGAATTACGGCCCTCCCACGATCCGCCGGCTGGCACTCGCGAGCCGCGACTTTTTGAGCGATCCGCCGCAGGGCTTCACCGATCACGCGCTTCTCGGGCCCCGCGGGATGCTGACGGTCGCGCGCGAGGATCAGCGGGAGATGCTCTCTGCGGCGCTGGAGCGCGCACGCGCGCTGGTGCCGAGCATCGAAGCCGTATCGGTGGACGAAGCGCTGTGGCGTGTGCCCGTCTTGCGGCGGAGCGCCGTGGCCGCCGCCTTCTTCGAGCCGCACTCGATGGATCTCGACGTCAACGGGCTGCACCAGGGCTTCCTGCGCGGCGCGAAAGCGCGGGGCGCGCGCATCGTGACGGATGCCGCGGTGCAGGCGATCGAGTGGCGCGGCGGGCTTTGGCAGGTCGAGAGCCGCGCGGGCACGTTCAGCGCGCCGGTGCTCGTGAACGCCTCGGGTGCTTGGGGCGACGTGGTGGCAAGGATGGCGGGCGTCGAGCCGCTCGGCCTGCAGCCGAAGCGGCGCACCGCGTTCAACATCCCCGCCCCCGAGGGTCATGCCATCGCGGACTGGCCGATGGTGGACGATGTCGGCGCGGAATTCTACTTCAAGCCCGATGCGGGCCAGCTTCTGGTTTCTCCCGCCGATGCGACCCCGCACGATCCGGCCGACGCTTATCCAGACGATCTCGACGTGGCGATCGCCGCTGACCGGCTGGAGCAAGCGACCACGATCAGCGTGCAGCGCGTGTCGCGCGCCTGGGCGGGCCTGCGCACCTTCACGCCGGACGGCTCGCCCGCAGTGGGGCTGGACGACCGCGCGGAGGGCTTCGTCTGGCTGGTCGGCCAGGGCGGCTACGGCATCAAGACCTCGCCTGCCCTGTCACGGATCGCGGCAGCTGCCGTGCGCGGCGAGCCGTTGCCAGGCGACATCGCCGACCGAGGGCTGACGGAGGCCGATCTCGGCCCGCAGCGCTTCCGGTCGTGACGACTGCGAGCGGTTTCGCGCCGGGCACCGCACTCGCTGCCCGTTTGCTGGAAGAGCTTGCCAGCGCCACGGCGGACCCGCCCGGCGTGACGCGTGCCGCTTACAGCGAAGGCGAGCGTTTCGCACATGCGCTGGTGCGTCGCGAGGGCGAGTGCCTCGGTGCCGAAGCGCGAACCGACGCTGCGGGAAACCTTTATCTGACGCTGCCGGGCAGCGACCCTGCCCTGCCCGCTCTGGTGATCGGCTCGCATCTCGACAGCGTGCCGCATGGCGGAAACTTCGACGGCGCGGCGGGCGTAGTGGCTGGGCTCGCGGTGATCGCGAACCTTCGCGCGGAGGGGCTGAGGCTGCCGCGAGCTCTGACGGTTCTGGTGACGCGGGCGGAAGAAGCCGTGTGGTTTCCGCTGTCTTATCCGGGCGCGGAAGCGGCCCTCGGCCGATTGCCGCCATCCGCGCTCGAGGCACGACGCTCCGACAGCGGCCGGAGCTTGGCCGAGCACATGCGCGAGGAAGGGTTCGATCCCGACGCGGTGGCGCGGGGCGAAGGCGGGTTCGCACCCGAAGACATTGCCGGCTTCATCGAAGTGCATATCGAGCAGGGCCCGCGGCTTGCGGCGGCCGGTGCATCGGTGGGCGTGGTCGGTGGCATCGCCGGCGGGTTTCGCTTTCCGCAGGCCGTTTGCCTGGGAGCCTACGGTCATTCTGGAGCCGAGCCGCGTTTCGCGCGGCGTGACGCGGTTCTGGGCTTTGCGGATCTCGTCGCGGCACTGGAGAGCGAGTGGGACGCGCTGGAGCGCAAAGGGCTGGAAGCGACGATCACTTTCGGCCGCGTGGAATCGGACCCTGCCCAGCACGGCGGCAGCCGAATCCTGGGCGAGCTCGGCTTCTCGCTCGACATCCGCAGTGCGGAGCAGGCTGTGCTCGACAGACTGGATACGCGGCTTGCGCCCATTCTCGCGGAAATCGAGGAGAGGCGCGGCGTGCGTTTCACGCTTGGCCCTCGCATGGGCTGGGATCCTGCAGTGATGGCGCCTGCGCTGATCGAGCGGCTGGAAGCGTCTGCGGCAGCACTCGGCATTCCCGCACCGCGCGTTCCCAGCGGCGCGGGGCACGATGCGGCGGCCTTTGCGGCGGCTGGGATTCCGACCGCCATGCTCTTCGTGCGCAACGAGAACGGCAGCCACAACCCACATGAAAGCATGGAAGTGGCCGACCTCGACCACGCCGTGCGCATCCTCTCGCACCTCGTTTCCACTTTCGACCAGACCCGGCCATGACCCCAGCGCGCACCGCCCTTCTCGCGATCGATCTGCAGAACGAATACCGGCCCGGCGCGGCCTGGCCGATCGTGGGCTATGATGCCGTGCTTGCCAACACGGCCACGCTGCTCAACGCTGCGCGCTCGTCTGGGGCTGCGGTCTTCCACGTCCAGGCCTGGGTGGAGGAAAGCGAGCGCTCGGCTTATCGGCGACAGGATGAGGGGATTGAGGCCGAATTCCGCTCGGCCGTGGCCGGAAGCGCTGCGGCCGACATCTGCGAGGAAGTGGCGCCCGTGTCAGGTGATCAGGTGCTGCGCAAGCAGTGGCCTTCCGCGTTCCGCGACACCGACCTCGACGCGCGGCTCAGGGGGCTGGGTGTCGAGACGCTGATCGTCGTGGGCGTGCTGACCGACAGTTGCGTGCGCGCGAGCGTGTTCGACGCGGTTTATGCCGGATATCGGGTCTGGCTGGTCAAGGACGCGACCGGCAGCATGACGGATGCCATGCACCGCACTGCCGTGCTCGACATGGCGAACCGGCTCTACGGCGGCGCGGTGCTGCGGACAGCGGATGCCGTGAGCGCGCTGCGCGGCGAGCCCCATACGGCGTGGCGCTGCACGCGGCCGGTGGAGTTCGCCTACGAGATCGACACCATCGACAGCCTCTACGAGGCGCTGTAGCCCGAGGGCGCGCAGCCGCAGCGGGCGAGACGCAGGCCCGCCGATGTCTCGGTGGGGCGCAACACGCCGCCCGGTCGGGCGCCCGTTCCCCTGCCCTCGCGCCAGACGGAAACGCCGTTGACCAACACGTGCTCGATCCCCGCGGATGGCTGGCGGGGGTTCTCGAAGGTTGCGCGGTCGATCACCGCGTCCGGATCGAACACCACGAGATCCGCATGGTTGCCGACCGCAAGCACGCCGCGGCGGTGGAAGCCGAATTCGCGCGCTGGCAGGCCGGTCATGCGGAACACCGCCTCTTCCAGGCTGAACAGCTTCTCATCGCGGGCGTAGTGGCCGAGCACGCGCGGGAACGTGCCCCAAAGGCGGGGATGGGGGTGGATGTCGTGCGGCAGACCGTCCGACCCCACCATGGTGCGGGGGTGACGCAGGATGGTGCGCACGTCTTCTTCGTCCAGTTGGAAATAGACGGCGCCAGCCGGCAGCAGGCGTTCTCCCGCTTCGCGCTCGGTGCAGCGCCATTCCCGCGCGATGTCGGCGATCTCGCGCCCGCCCATCTCGGGAAACGGGTCCGACCAGGTGACGAGAATGCGAATGCCCGTGTCGCAGCGCTCCAGCCGGAGCACCGTGGAGCTGGCATTGTAGGGGTAGACATCCATGCCGATGTCGATTGTCCCGCGCGCTTCGTCGACGCGCCCGAGCGTGGGGGCGGCCTTGCCGAAATTCGGACGGCCGGTGCACTGATGATGGGAGATGACGAGCTTGCTGCCGGCCGTCTCCGCGATGTCGATGGCTTCTTCGATCGCCTCTTCGAGCTTCTCGAAGTAGTTGCGGGTGTGGGTGACGTATGGCCCGCCGAGCCGGGCGACGGTGGCGGCGAGCGCCTTGACCTCGGCCGTCGAGGAGTTGACTGCGGGTGGGTAGTCGAGCCCCGAGGACAGGCCGAACGCACCCTGCCCCATCGCCTCTTCCGCGAGCCGGCACATGGCTTCGGTTTCTTCCGCGTTGGCGGGCCGGTCGGTCGTGGGCATCACGCGCTGGCGCAGCGTGGTGTGGCCGAGAAGAAGGGCGGCGTTGGTTGCGGCCCCCAGGCGTTCGATCTCCGCCACATAGTCCGCAAACGTGTCGAAGCGGAAGTTCTCCCGGCTGCCGACCAGGGTAAAGGGCGGGGGCGGTGTTGTGTCGAGCAGGAGCGGAGCGACGCTCACGCCGCAATTGCCCGCGATCACCGTCGTGACGCCCTGGCTGATCTTGGCGTCCATGCCATCGGGCGACAGCAAAGCGCTGTCGTCGTGGGTGTGGACGTCGATGAAGCCGGGGGCGACGATCATGCCGCGCGCATCGATCTCCTCGCGGCCCCGCGCGGCCGTGAGATCGCCGATGGCGGCGATCGTGTCGCCATCGGTCGCGATGTCGGCGCGCAAGCGCGGCGAGCCGTCGCCCGCGATCAGCGTGCCGTTGCGGATGATGCGGTCGAAGAGCACGGCTGAGGCTTTCCGGTGGTCAGGCGGGGGCTTGGCCGAGTTCCGTGCGGCGGCGCGCGACATAGGCGTCGAGCTCCTCGCGGATGGCGGGGTCAAGCGTTGGCTCCTCGTAGTCGCGCAAGGCCTGCTGCCAAAGCTCGGTCGCGCGCTCCAAGGCATCCTTAGACCCCGCTTCCTCCCAGCTTCCGTAGTTCTGCCAGTTGGACAGCATCGGCTGGTAGAAGGCCGTGGTGTAGCGCGACATGGTGTGTTCGGAGCCGAAGAAGTGGCCGCCTGCCGGAACGGCCTTGATGGCCTCGAAGCCGAGATCGTCCTCGTCGAAGGGCAGCGGACGGAGGAACTCCGTCATGTTCTGGAGGATCTCCACGTCGAGCACGAGCTTTTCGTAGGACGCGGTCAATCCGCCTTCGAGCCAGCCGGCCGCGTGGTAGATAAGGTTTGCGCCGCCGAGCACCGCACCCCAGGTCGCCATCTCCGTCTCGTAGGCCGCCTGAAGGTCGACCGTGTTCGAGGCGTTGGCGTTGGAGGTGCGATAAGGCAGGTTGTAGCGCCGCGCGAGCTGGCCCGCGATGATGTTGGCCTTGGCGTTCTCCGGAGTGCCGAAGGCGGGTGCGCCCGACTTCATGTCGACGTTCGAGGTGAAGGCGCCATACATCACCGGCGTGCCGGGATTGACGAGCTGGGTGAGCGCGATGCCGAACAGGGCTTCGGCGTTCTGCTGGCAAAGGGCGGCGGCAAGGGTGACGGGCGTCATCGCGCCCATCAGCGTGAACGGGGTCACGGTGACGGGCTGGCCGTGCTCGGCCATGGCGATCAGGCCCTCCGCCATCGCGTCGTCGAAGAGGCGCGGCGAGTTTACGGAGATGATGGTGCTGATGCCGGGGGCAGCGCGCATCTCGTCGAGCGACACCCCGCGCGCGATGGCCATCATGTTGATGCCGTCCATGGCCCGCTCGCGGCCGATTGCCGAGCAGTGGAAGCAGAGATCGGAAAGCGTGATGTTCGCGTAATAGGTGTCGAGGTGGCGGGTGGCGGCGGGCAGCTCGATGGGCGCCACCACTTGGTTGCCGAGCATGTGGATCGCGTTGAAGTGGTGGGCGAGGCGCGTGAAGTTCTGGTAGTCGGCGAGGTTGCCTTGGCGGCGCCCGTTGATGCGGTCGTGCACGTTGGGCGGGCCGGCGACCAAGCCGAAATTGATGGAATTGCCGCCGAAATGGAGGCGCTTGGCGGGGTTGCGGCTGGTCAAGGTGAAGGAGGAGGGCACGGTGCGGAGCGCTTCCGTGACGAGGCTCTCGTCCACGCGGATGGTCATCGTCTCCCGGTCGACGATGGCGCCGGCCTTGGCGAAGAGCTCGACCACCTGCTCGCTCATCACGCGAATGCCCAACTCGGACAGGATGCGCATCGAGGTCGTGTGCAGCTGCTCCATGCGCTCCTCGTCGAGAAGTTGCATGGGGGCGTAGGGGTTGCGGACCTCTTCCCAGGGAAGCTGGGCGATGCCCCCGCCCCCGCGCGCCAGCTTGGTTCTGCGGCCTCCCCCGCGCCGTTCCTCTCTCATGGCAGATCCTTGTTCTCGCATCAGTATCCGCGCCGCGGGTCGACCAGGTTGGCGAGCGGCGCGCCGTTGCAGTAGCGGGAAAGGTTTTCGGCGAACATGCGCACGGCCTTCTCCTCCCAGCCATCATAGACCGAAGAGCAGTGGGGCGTGAGGATGACGTTCTCCAAGCCCCAGAGCGGGTGATCGGCAGGCAGGGGCTCGGAGGCGAAGACGTCGAGCGCGGCACCTTGGATGCGGCGTTCTGCGAGTGCCCGAACCAGGGGCTCCTCCTCGACCACACCGCCGCGCGAGACATCGATGAGCACGGCCGTGGGCTTCATGGCGGCGAACGCCGCCTGGGAGACGAGCGAGCGCGTGCTTGCCAGGAGCGGCACGGCGCAGACGATGAAGTCGGCCTGGCCCCAGAGGCCTGGGAGAGCGTCCATGCCGTGGACTGTGTCGACATGCGCGGTGGGCTTCGGGTTGGCGCGGACGCCGTCCACATGCATGCCCATCGCCTTGCAGCGCTGGGCCACCGCCTCCCCCGTGTGGCCGAGGCCGAGCACGAGCACGGTCTTGCCCTCGATCGGCTCCACCTTGGCCGAACCGTTCCAGCGACGCTCGCGCCTGGCTTGGGCGAAGCCCGGCAGGTCGAGCGAGAAGGAGAGCATGGCGCCGAGCGCATATTCCGCCATCATCCCAGCCGCGACGCCGGCGGCATTGGTGACGGCCAAGCGCGTGGGGTCCCAGGGCTGGAGATGATCGGTGCCGGAGCCGCCGACCGAGATCCAGCGCACGGTGGCGCTATCGACGAGGACTGCATGGGGAAAGGGCTGGGAGCGGTCGAAATAATTGGAATAAACGACCTCCGCGCCGCTTCGCGCGATCGTGTCGGGCAGCGCCGCGTAGGTGTCGCAGGCAAGCACCGTGAGATCGGGATGGGTCTCGTGCAGGATGGCGAGGGGAACATCCGGCTGGTCCGTGCTGAGAACGACCGTGGGCCGCCTGACGCTGTCCGTCACGGCTTGGCCGCGCGCGTCGGGAGGGGTCGAGGGAGGCGGGAAGTGTCGGGTTGGGCCATCGTCGGAGAGGCTACCGCAAGGCGGGCCCGGTTCACGCGATTTGTTCGGCGGCTTTGGCCAAATTTATCGGTGTCACCGCGCATATGGCGATTGAACAGGCGTGGCTACGCGCTTTAGCTTCGCCATCATGAAACCGCCCGCCCCTCTCAACTACATCCGGTCCTTCGAGTGCTCGGCGCGCCACCTGAGCTTCACGGCGGCCGCGGCCGAGCTGGGCTACACCCAGGCCGCCGTGAGCACGCATGTGCGCGCGCTGGAGCACCACATCGGGCGGCAGCTCTTCATCCGCTATCCCCGCAGCCTCAAGCTGACCGAGATGGGCGAGGCCTTTCTGCCGACGCTGCGCCAGGCGCTGCACCAGATCGACCAGGCGACGGAAGCCATCGTGACCTCGTCGCGCAAGCGCACGGTGGTGGTGTCGTGCCCGATGAGCCTGGCGGAGAACTGGCTGGCCGGCTGCCTGGCCGACTTCCGCCGCGACCATCCCGACATCGAGGTGGTGCTGCACGGCACGATCTGGGACGACCTGAGCGAGCAGATCGCCGACCTCACCATCTCCGCCCGCCGCTTCGACGACCGCCCGCCGAACGGCGTGCCCCTGTGGGACGAGGAACTGGTTCTGCTCTGCGCCCCGGCGCTCTTGGAAGGGCCGAACGCCATCCGCGAGCCCGCCGACATCTTCAATGTGGACTGGATCCTGGTGCATGGCCGGCAGGAGCATTGGAACTGCGTGGCGGAGGCGCTCGGCGTGGATGTCGCGGACTACGACCGCGGGCTGACCACGAACTCCTCCAATATCGCCTTGGAGATTGCGGCGACAGGTGCCGGGCTCGTGGTCACGCAGCGCTCGATATCGCGCATGTATGTGCGCCGCGGGCTCCTGGTCGAGCCGTTCGACGTGAGGGCGCCGAGCCCGTGGAACTACTACCTGACCGACCGCCAGCCTTCCAAGGGCAAGATCGCCGGCGTGGTCCGGGAGTGGGTGCTGGCGCGCGCCAAGGCGGACGGCGCGACCGGCTCCTGAGACGCGGCTTGACCAAAGGAAACGATGTCTCTGGGGTCGCTTCTCTTTCTTGGGCTGCGCAGCATTCGGCTGTAATCGACGAGCAGCAATGGGGGGATTGGGCGTGAGCGCGATCGAGACGAAGTTTGCGGGGCTGGCGACGGAAAACGCGCCCGGCCAGGAGGTTCGGCTGAAGGGCGCTTTGGGCGACGGCTTCCTGCGTGGCGAGCCGATCGAGGGGCGCCCGGTCGATTTCTCGCATGGCGACGTCGATGCCTTCCCGCCGATCGAGAGCGCCTGGGAGCACTTCGCGGAAGGCTATGCCAAGGGCGGCAGGCAGGCCTACACCGAATATCTGGGCGACGCGGAAATCCGTGCGCTCGTGGGCGAGCGTCTCGGCGCTTTCACCGGCAAGGCGCTGTCGTCCGAGGAAGACCTGATCGTCACGCCGGGCACGCAGGGCGCGCTGTTTCTGGCGATGGGCGCGACTGTGGCCAAGGGCACCAAGGTCGCCGTTGTCGAGCCCGACTACTTCGCCAACCGCAAGCTGGTGCGTTTCTTCGACGGCGAGCTGGTGCCGGTGCGGCTCGACTATCTGGACGCCGAAACCCGCGCGGGCCTCGATCTCGAGGGTCTGGAAGCGGCGTTCCGCGATGGCGCAGAAGTGCTCGTCTTCTCCAACCCCAACAACCCGGCGGGCGTGGTCTATTCCGAAGAAGAGATTGCAGCCATCGCGAGCCTTGCCGGCCGCTATGGCGCAACGGTGATCGTGGACCAGCTTTACGCTCGGCTCCTCTACTCCGGTGAGCGGTATCGCCATCTGCGCGCAGCCGGGATGGACCCGAGCAAGCTCATCACCATCATCGGGCCTTCGAAGACGGAATCGCTGAGCGGCTTCCGCCTAGGCGTGGCCTTCGGCTCCAGCGCCATCATCGAACGGATGGCGAAGCTCCAGGCCATCGTGTCGCTGCGGGCCGCGGGCTACAGCCAGGCCGTGCTTCGCGTGTGGCTGGACGAGCCCGAAGGCTGGATGGCCGAGCGCACCCGTGCGCATGAGGCGATCCGCGACGATCTTTTAGGCGTGTTGCGGGCCTGCGAGGGCGTGAAGGTGCGCAAGCCGGAAGCCGGCAGCTACCTCTTCCCGCAACTGCCCGAACTCGGCATCGCCCCGCTCGATTTCGTGCGTGCCCTGCGGCTGCAGGCCGGCGTGATCGTGACGCCTGGCACGGAGTTCGCGCCGCACGCCTTCCGCTCGATCCGGTTCAACTATTCGCAGGATCACGAGGCATCGGTCGCCGCCATGAGCCGCGTGGTGCAACTCGTGGAGCGCTATCGCTAGGCGGTAGGAGAAACAGGATTCAGGCACCTATGCCCCTTTTTCTTTTGGCCTCGGGGCGGCCGAACCGGGGCATCCAAGAGCACAAGGGCCTTTCTTGCCGGGGGCACCGCTCCTAGACTGTGCAGTGCAGCATGGGAACAAACGGGCGAAAACGCCCACACGGGAGCCACGAGATGAAACTGTTCAGAAGCGACGGAAACCGCGTTCCGGCGGTGATCGAGAAATATGCGGACGACGTGCGCGCGGGCGGTCTCGACCGCCGCGAATTCCTGGCGATGGCAAGCGCCATGGGCGCTTCCACCGCCTTCGCCTATGGGCTGATCGGCCTTGCGGCACCGAGCGAGGCGCTCGCCCAGGAGGAGCCCAAGCGCGGCGGCATCCTGAAGATGCAGATGAGCGTCAAGGACATGAAGGATCCGCGCGCTTGGGACTGGAACGAGATCGCCAATGTCGTGCGCCAGAGCCACGACTATCTGGTGCGCTATACGCTCGACTTCACCTTCGAGGGCCATCTGCTGGAAAGCTGGGACGTCAACGAGGACGCCAGCGAATACACGCTTCACGTGCGCAAGGGCGTGAAGTGGTCGAACGGCGACGATTTCACGGCCGACGACGTGGTGTTCAACATCAATCGCTGGTGCGACAAGGCCGTGCCGGGCAACTCGATGTCCGCCCGCATGGCCTCGTTGCTGGACGACGCCTCCGGCACCGCCAAGGCCGGCGCCATCACCAAGGTGGACGATCACACCGTCAAGCTGAAGTGCAACCAGTCCGACATCACGATCATCCCGAACTTCTGCGATTACCCCGCGATCATCGTCCACCGCGACTTCGACAAGATGGGCGGCGACGTCCTGAAGTCGCCGGGCACCGGTCCCTATGAGGTGACCGCCTACAACACGGGCGAATCCGCCCAGGTGCGCAAGCGGCAGAACTTCACCTGGTTCCGCCCCGACCCGCCGCTCGACGGCGTGGATTTCGTGGACTACGGCGGCGAAGCGGCCGGCAACGCGGTGATCGCGGCCTTCGAGTCCGGTGAGATCGACGCCAATTACCAAACCACCGGCGGCGCGGTGAAGCTCCTGGCCGACATGGGCCTCGTGACCGAGGACGTGGTGACGGCCGGCACCATCGTGCTGCGCGCCAACATGAGCGTTGCGCCCTATGACGACAAGCGCGTGCGCAACGCCATCCAGCTCGCTGTCGACAACGCGACCGTTCTCAAGCTCGGCTACGAGGATGCCGGCACGGTGGCCGAGAACCACCATGTCTGCCCGATCCACCCCGAATATTACGAGCTGCCCAAGGTGGCGCGCGACGTGGAGAAGGCCAAGGCGCTGCTGGCTGAATCCGGCCACCAGGACCACGAGTTCGAGCTTCTTTCCTACGAGGCCGAATATGTGAAGGACCCCGGCGACGTGATCGCCGCGCAGTTGCGCGAGGCTGGCTTCAAGGTGAAGCGGACCATCATTCCCGGCTCCACCTTCTGGAACGACTGGACGAAGTATCCCTGGTCCACCACCGAATGGGGCATGCGTCCGCTGGGCGTGCAGGTGCTGGCGCTCGCCTACCGCACGGGCGAGGCCTGGAACGAGAGCGCCTTCAGCGACCCGACATTCGACGCCAAGCTGAAGGAAGCACTTTCCATCGCCGATGCCGAAAAGCGCAAGCTGGTGATGAAGGACCTCGAGGCGATCCTCCAGGATTCGGGCGTGCTCGTGCAGCCGTTCTGGCGGTCGCTGTTCCGCCACCACGCCGACTACGTGAAGAACCTGAAGATGCACCAGACCTTCGAGATCCATCTCGACAAGGTCTGGCTCGACAAGGCCTGAGCCCTGTCCGCCGGGCGGCGCAACCGAGCGCCGCCCGGCGGAAAAGACGGCCGGAACCATAAGGCGGCAAGGGCTGTCTGCCACTCGCCGCGGAGGAAACCCTGAAATGCGAACGCATGCACAAGCCGTGGTGATCGGCGGCGGCCTGATCGGCTGCTCGATCCTCTACCATCTCGCCAAGCTCGGCTGGACGGACTCCGTGCTCCTGGAGCGCGACGAGCTGACCTCGGGCTCGACCTGGCATGCGGCCGCAAACATCCACGGCCTGCACGACGTCACCAACATCAGCCGACTGCAGCACTACACGATGGCGCTCTACAAGAAGCTGGAAAAGGAGACTGGCCAGGAATGCGGCATCTTCCAGCCCGGCTCGCTTTATCTCGCTCAGACCGAGAACCGTGAGCACCAGCTGCGCCTGCAGGAGGCCAAGGCCCGCCGCTACGGCATGAATTTCCACGAGGTGAGCCGCGACGAGGCCGAGCGCCTGCACCCGCTGGTGGATTTCGACGGCATCCGCTGCATCATGTACGAGCCCGACGGCGGCAATGTGGACCCTTCCGGCGTGACCGCGGCCTATGCCGCCGGCGCGCGCCAGCGCGGCGCCGAGATCCTCCGCTTCACACCGGCCACCGCGACCGAGCAGCAGCCCGACGGCACCTGGATCGTGCGCACGCCCAAGGGCGACATCCACTCGCAATGGGTGGTGAATGCGGGCGGGCTGTGGGGCCGCGAGGTCGCTGCGATGGCGGGCATCGAATTGCCGCTCATCCCCACCGAGCACCAGTATTTCGTGACCGAGACGATCCCCGAGATCGCGGGCATGGGCAGGCGCCTGCCATCCGTCGCCGACCGCGACGGCGAATATTACCTTCGCCAGGAAGGCTTGGGCCTGCTCGTGGGCGCATACGAGCGCAACATGCGCTTCTGGGCGGAGGACGGTACGCCGCAGGATTTCGGGCACGAGCTGTTCGCCGACGATCTCGAGCGCATCGAGGAGAACATGATGCGCGCCATCGAGCGCGTGCCGGCCGTGGGGCGCGCGGGCGTCAAGCGCGTGATCAACGGGCCGATGATCTGGTCTCCCGACAGCGCCGTGCTGTTCGGGCCTGTGCCGGAACTCAGCAACTATTTCTGCTGCAACGGCATCATTCCCGGCTTCTCCCAGTCGGGCGGCATGGGCAAGCTGGCGGCCGAATGGATGATCGAGGGCGAGCCCAGCCTCGACATGTTCGGCTGGGACATGGCGCGCTTCGGCCACTGGGCGGGCAAGGCCTTCACCAAGGCGCGCGTGCAGGACCAGTACAGCCACCGCTTCAAGATCCACTTCCCCAACGAGGAGCGCGCCGCCGGCCGGCCCGTGCGGACGCGGCCCGCCTACGAGATGCAGAAGGGGATGGGCGCGGTGTTCGGCCTCAATTACGGTTGGGAGCATCCGCTCTGGTTCTCGGCCGAAGGCGAGCCGACCGAAGAGACGATCGGCTTCAAGCGCCAGAACTGGTGGGAGCCGGTGGGCCGCGAGGCGCGCATGCTGCGCGACCGCGCAGGCATCATCGACATCTCCAACTACGCGAAATACGAAGTGAAGGGCCCCGGCGCGGAAGCCTGGCTCGACGCGCTTCTGGCCAATCGGATGCCGCGCCATGTGGGCCGCTCATGCCTCACGCCCATGATCGGCAAGCGCGGCGGCATCGCCGGCGACTTCACTGTGACGAGGCTGGCCGACGACGAGTTCCTGATGATCGGCTCGGGCATGGCCGAGCGCTTCCACCAGCGCTTCTTCAAGTCCGTCCCGCTGCCCGAGGGCACCACGTTCCGCTCGCGCACGGAGGCGCTGTGCGGCTTCAACGTGGCGGGACCGAAGTCGCGCGAGCTTCTCCAGCGGCTGACCAATGCGGACCTTTCGACCGAGGCCTTCCCCTTCATGCGCTCGCGCAGGATCACGGTTGGCGGGGTGGAGGCGGTGGCGCTGCGGGTTTCGTTCACAGGCGATCTCGGCTGGGAGCTGCATTGCGAGGCGGGCGACCAGGTGGCGCTCTACACTGCGCTGATCGAGGCGGGGCGCGAGTTCGGTGCCGGGCCCGTCGGCTCGCGCGCGCTGATGTCGCTGCGCGTGGAGAAGGGCTACGGCTCCTGGAGCCGGGAGTATTCGCCCGAATACTGGCCGCAGGAGGTGCATCTCGACGCGCTCGTGAAGATGGACAAGGGCCCGTTTCTCAACCGCGACGCCTATCAGGCAGTGGCCGAAAAGCCCGCGCGCGATGAGTTCATCATGCTTTCGGTCGAGGCGGTGGACGCGGATGCCACCGGCGGCGAGCCGATCTTCCTGCCCGAGGGCACGCCGATCGGCCAGGTTTCGTCGGGCGCATACGGCTATCATGTCGGCAAGTCGCTGGCGCTCGGCTACATCAAGGCGGGAACGGCAAAGCCCGGCGACAAGGTGATGGTGGCAATCCTTGGCAAGCCGCACGAGGCGGTGCTCTTAAAGGAGCCGCCTTTCGACCCAGAGGGCAAGCGCCTACGGGCCTAGGCTCGCAGGATCGCGAGCGCTTTCTCCATCACGTCTTGGGGGCCGATCGTGGCGCGCAGGCAGTGGGGAAGGCCGTAGCCGCCGAGCTGGCGCAGGATGATGCCATGATCGCGCAGGGCGTTGGCCTTGGCCTGCGCCGATTGGCTATCCGAGAACGGGATCAGCACGAAATTGGTGTGGCTTGCGGGCACCGGGTAACCCGCAGCGCGCAGAGCGCTTGCGAAGCGGTCGCGGATGGCGGCGGTCTTTGCCACCGCGTCGCGGAGATAGGGCTGGTCGTCGAGTGCGGCCTTGGCCATGGCGAGCGCAACGGTGCCGACGCCGTTCGAGTTCTGCACTTTGCGGACCTCGGCTGCGACTGCCGGAGGAAATACGCCCCAGCCGATGCGCTCGCCGGCAAGGGCGTAGGCTTTGGACAGAGTGCGCAGCACGACGGTGTCGCCTCGGTTTGCGAGGTCGAAGATCGGGCGCGGGCTCTGGTCGTCGAATTCCCCATAGGCTTGGTCGATCACGAGCAGCACATCCGGCGGCAGTCGGGCGCGCAGGCGCTCCAGGTCAGCGTTGGGGATGCGTGTGCCCGTGGGATTACCGGGATTGCAGACGAAGACGATACGGGTGCGGGAGGTGACGCAATCGAGGAGTGCGTCCACCGAGACGGTGAAGGCCTCTTCTTCCGCCTGCACATAATGGGCACCGGCGCGGGCGGGGGCGGATGCGATGAAGTTGTAGGCGAAGCGGGTTCCGAGAACTTCGTCGCCGGCGCCGGCAAAGGCTGCGACCATGCAGGCGATGAGATCCATGGAGCCTGCCCCGCACAGGATCGCCGCTGCATCGACGTCGTAGGTCGGGGCCAGTGTTTGGCGGAGATCGGTCCAGTCGGGGTCGGGATAGAGGTGACTGCGCTGGAGCGCTGCCTGGCCGGCCGTGATGGCGCGCGGGCTCGGCGGGAAGGCGCTTTCGTTCTGCGCAAGCGTCGCGTGGCTGTAGCCGCCGAGATCGGCTAGTGCGAAGGCCGACATCGCACGGATATGGGCGGCGGCGATGACGGGGCTCGGGGTGTCAGGGGTCAAGCCGGCCTCCGCTGTGCTTCTCTGGGTTGTCCGGCCGTGCGATAGCCGGTCGGATGAACATCGACGCGCTCCGCGCCTTTCTCCACGTCGCCCAGTTCGGCAGCTTCACGCGGGCGGCCGCCCATCTCGGCGTGATGCAGTCGACGGTCAGTGCGCGCATCCAGACGCTGGAAAGCGAGATCGGCTGCCCGCTGTTCATCCGCAGCCGCAGCGGGACGCTGCCCACCCGCGCCGGCCAGGAGTTGCGCGTCCACGCCGAAAGCATCGTACGCGCCTGGGACCAGGCCCGCCAGCAGGTTGCGCTGCCCGAAGGCATTACTGCGACCTTCCGCTTCGGCGGGCCGGTCGCCCTGCAGGACGGGCTGACGGTGGCCTGGGTGATGTGGATGCGCGAGAATGCCGGCCATGCGGCGCTTCAGATCGAATCGGGCTCGTCCGAGGCGCTGACGGGGGCGTTGGCGGCGGGCATGATGGATGCGGCCATCATGTATCTGCCGCAGCAGCGCTCGGGGCTGGTGTTCGAGGAATTGCTGACCGAAGACCTGGTGCTGGTGCGCCACCCCGCCCTTTCCCGGCGCTGGCAGGACAGCTTCATCACCATCGATTGGGGCTTCGCGTTCCGCTCGGAATTCGCCCAAGCCTTCCCCGATGTTCCCGCGACCTCGCTGTCGGTGGGGGCGGCAGCGCTCGGGCTCCGGCACCTGCGCGCGCTGAACGGCGCGGCCTACCTGCCCCGCAGCCTGGTCGAGCCGCTTCTGGCGGCCGGCGATCTGGTGGCCGTGCCCGATGTGCCGGTGTTTCAACGGCCCGTCTTTCTGGTCTATCCCACACAGCCCCGAGACGCGACGCTCTTGGAGCTTGCGTTGGGCGGCCTGCGCGCGGTGACGGCTGCACACAAGAATTAGCCTCGATCGTCCCAGGGAGCGTCGTCGAGCGAAGGCTGACGCGGCCTGGGCTCGGATGTCTTCGCGTGGGTGTAGACGCCGTGGCCGGGCTGGGCGGCGAACTGGCCCTCGCGAATGACCGGCGTGCCGCGCACGAGAACGGTCTTCGGGCGTCCGGTGACCGTGATCCCTTCGAACGGCGTGTAGTCGACATTCGTGTGAAGCGCGTCGGCCTTGATCGTCCAGCGCTCGTCGGGGTCCCAGATCGCGATGTCGGCATGCAGGCCCGGCGCCAGACGGCCCTTGATGTGGTCGAGCCCGTAGAGGCGCGCGGCGTTGCCCGATGATAGAGCCAGAAAGCGCTCGAGGCTGAAGCGCCCGGCGCGCAGTTCGGTGAAAAGAAGGGGCTGCTGGGTTTCCAGGCCGGGGATGCCGTTCACGGCCCGGTCGAAATGCTGCCCGGTCCCCTCGCCCAGCTTGTCCGCCGCGAAATAGGGCGAGTGGTCGGATGACCAGAGGTCGAGATCGCCCGAGCGCAGCGCCGCCCAGAGATGGGGCTGGTTGGACTTCGCGCGCGGCGGCGGCGCGAACACGAAGCGTGAGGCGTCCTGCAGGTTCCGGTCGAGATCGGCCGCGCTGGTGAAGAGATATTGCGGGCAGGTCTCGCCCGTGATGTCGACGCCGCGGGCCTTGGCGCGCACGATCTCCTCGAGCGCCTGCGCGCAGGAAACGTGAAGGATGGCCATTCGCGCACCCGTCATCTCCGCGAGCGTCGCAGCACGGTGGGTGGCCTCGCGCTCGATGATCTCGGAGCGCGCGACCGAGGTGTAGCGGAGCGCCGTCTTGCCTTTTGCCAGGAGACGATCGGTCATGAAGCGGATGCCGGCGTCGTTTTCGGCGTGCACCATCACGAGCAGCCCGAGCGCACGGGCCGCGTCGAGCACGTCGAGGAAGAGGTCGTCGCCCACAAACAGTTCGCCATAGGTCATGAAGACCTTCACCGACGACACGCCCGAGGCGACCAGGCGTTCGAGCTGTGCGTACACGCCATGGGGCGAGGCGCCCGACATCACGCCGTGCAGTGCGTAGTCGATCACTGAACGGCCTTCGGCGCGTCCCACCGCGCGGCTGAAGGCGTCGAGCGTGGACATGCCTGGCCCCGGCATGCCGAAGGGGATGATGCAGGTGAGCCCGCCAAAGGCTGCGGACACCGAGCCCGAGGTGAAGTCGTCCGCGCTCAGCGCATAACCCCAGGCGGGCTGGTCGAGATGGCAGTGCGAATCGATGCCGCCGGGCAGCACCCAGCGGCCGGAGGCGTCGATCGTCTCGCAGCCGGTGAGGCCGGGTCCGATGGTTTCGATGAGACCATCGGTGATGCCGAGATCCATCGGCGTCAACGCGCCGTCGACCGCGACGAGGCCGTTTGCGATCACCAGATCATGCATGGATCAGCCGACTGCCAGCGAATGCGGGCGGCACCGGCCACCCATTTGCAATCAGCATTTCACATGGGTTTGAAATCGACAAGATGCTTGACCAAGCTTGACGACCGGCGCAACCTTCGAGGCAGTTCCGCCGATCGAGATGAGCCACTTGCCCCGCTACCTCACTCTTGCCGCATGCCAGCTCGGCCCGACATCCCGAACCGCTGGACGAGCCGAAGTGGTGGATCGCCTGGTAGGCCTGCTGGAGCAGGCGGCGGCCGGAGGGGCAGACCTTGTCTGCTTTCCCGAACTCGCTCTCACCACGTTTTTCCCGCGCTGGGATCTGCCCGACGCCGAGATCGGGCGATACTACGAGAATGCAATGCCGGGGCCGGAAACGCAGCGGCTCTACGATGCTGCGGCCAAGCTCGGCGTCGGCTTCGTCATCGGCTATTCCGAGGAAGACCGCTCGGACGGCACCTTGCGTCGCTTCAACACGTCCGACCTCGTCGGCAAGGATGGCCGCTTCATCGGCCGCTACCGCAAGATCCACCTGCCGGGATCGAGCGATCCGAAGGCGGAAACCACGGTCAGCCTGGAGCGGCGCTATTTCGAGCCAGGCGATCTCGGCTTTCCGGTTTTCGACTTCGGCGGCGTGCGGGTGGGCATGGCGATTTGCAACGACCGCCGTTGGCCCGAAACCTACCGCATGCTCTGCCTGAACGGGGCGGAGGTCGTGCTGATCGGCTACAACACGCCCTCCATGCTCGAAGAGGCGCCGCATCTCGACCACCTGCGCGAGTTTCACAGCCACCTCTCCATGCAGGCCGGAGCCTATCAGAACACGCTGTGGGTGGTGGGGTCGGCCAAGGCGGGCTTCGAGGAGGGACAGATGCAGATCGGCGGCTCCTGCGTGATCGCGCCCACGGGCGAGATCGCCGCTCGCGCGCTGTCGCTGGGCGACGAGGTGGTGCTCTGCCGCGCCGACCTCGACCTGATCACCACCTGTCGCAAGGTGAATTTCGACTTCGCCCATTATCGCCGCCCCGACCAGTATCGGCTCATCGCCGAACGCGCGGGGCCGCCAGCCTGAAAGGTGGCAACGTGAACTACGAGAAATATGGCGGGCCGCTGCGCGACTTCGTGGGCTACGGCAGGGATACGCCGAAGCTGGTCTGGCCGGGTGGGCACCTGATCGCCGTCAACCTGGTGATCTGCTACGAGGAGGGCGCGGAGTATTCCGTGCTGAACGGCGACGCGCAATGCGACGGCTGGGGCGAGTATGCGATGGCGGCGGCCCCCGGAATACGCGATCTCGGCAATGAGACGCATTTCGAATATGGCAGCCGGGCCGGCATCTGGCGCATCGCGCGGCTGCTCGACAAGCACGGGGTGGCAGCCACCATCTCGGGCTGCGCCGAAGCGCTGCAGTTGAACCCCCAGGTCACTGCATGGCTGCGAGGCTCGCGCCACGAGGTGATGGGCCACGGGCTGCGCTGGACCGAGCAATGGACGCTCTCGCGCGACGAGGAGCGCGCGCAGCTTCAGCGCGCCATCGCCCTCTTCACGGAGCTCCTTGGGACGCGGCCCGTCGGCTGGAACAGCCGCTATTACCCGAGCGTCAACACGCGCGAACTGCTGATCGAGGAAGGCGGCTTCCTCTACGATTCCGATTCCTGCAACGACGACTTCCCGTATTTTGTGCCTGCCCCGGGCGGGCGCCTTCTCATCGTGCCCTATTCCAAGACGCTCAACGACAGCCGCTATCTGATCAGCCCCGGTTTCGCCACGCCCGAGCACTTTGTGGAGAACACGCGGGAATTCCTCGATTTCCTGATCGAGGAAGCCAAGGAGCATGGCGGAGGCCGAATGGTCACGATCGCGGTGCATGCGCGCTGGACGGGCCAGCCCAACCGCGCCTCCGCCCTCGATCGTATCCTGGGCCTCGTGAACGAGCGGCCGGAAACCGTCTTCATGCGACGTGACGAGATCGCTCGCCACTGGATCAGCCTGTTTCCGGATAGTGCAGCATGACCCTTCTGGTGACCGGAGCCCGCGGCTTCGTGATGAGCAACCTGCTTCGCACTTGGCTGGTGAAGCACCCGGACGAGCGCGCGGTGGTGGTGGACACGGGCGAAGCCGACGCTTCGATTCGCGACTTTCTCGGCAACGCGATGGAGCGCGTGACCTGGCTGCTCCACGATGTTCGTGACACCGCCACCTGGGGCGAGGCTGCGAGGGAGGCGGGCGTGGACCGCATCGCGCACGGCGCAGCCCTTACCCCGCATGCCTGGACGGACGATGCGGGCATCCGCCACGACCGGGAGCGCGACGAGCCCGAGGTGATCCTCGACGTGAATTTGGGCGGCACGCTGGCCGTTCTCGGCTTCGCCCGCGCACTGCCCGTCTGCCGACGCTTTCTCCTCGTCAGCACGGGGTCGGTCTATGGCAATGAGGGACCTGATGGGCCGCTGCCGGAGGACGGCTATGTGGCGCCGGTGGGGCTCTACGGAATCTCCAAGTTCGCGGCCGAGATGGTGGTGCGCCGCTTCGGGCAGCTGCACGGCCTGCCGGTGGTGGCAGGAAGGCTCGCCAGCGTCTACGGGCCGATGGACCGCGTGCTGCCCTCGCGCCACGTGGTGTGCAAGCCGAATGCGATGACGGAACTGGCGCTCGCCGGCGAGCCCTTGCTGCTGAACAGCGCCGAGCCGGTGGGCGACTATATCTCCGTGACGGATGTGGCCGAGGCGCTGTGCCTGCTGGTGGACGCCGAGCAGACCGATCACTTCGCCTACAACGTCGCCCTCGGTGAGGCGGTCGGGCTGGGGGCGCTTGCAGAGATGGTCTGCGGGCTCGTTCCCGGCTCGGAGTGGCGCGTAGACGCAGAGAGTGCGAATCTTACGGGGGATCCCACCAAGCTCCGCGGGCAGTGGGGCGCTTACGACATCTCGCGGCTTACGCGGGAGTTCGGCTGGAAGCCGCGCCCGCTGACCGAGGGGTTGAAAGAGTATGTGCAGTGGCGGCGTGACCGGCGTGCCGCCGGGCTGCCTATCTGATGTTCGATCTGGTTCTTCGTGGCGCGACGGTCGTAAGCGCTGACGGGATGACGCGCGCCGATGTGGCCGTGCTCGATGGCAAAGTCGCGGCGATCTATGCGCCGGGACTAAAGACTGAGGCTCGGGAAACACACGATCTCGCGGGCATGCTGCTGCTGCCGGGGCTCGTGGACAGTCATGTGCATTTCCGCGATCCCGGAATGGTTTGGAAGGAAGATTTCACATCCGGCACGAAGGCCGCGCTGGCTGGCGGGGTGACCACGGCGCTGGTGATGCCGACGGACGATCCCTGGACCGTCTCGCCGGACGATCTCGCGGCCAAGCGGCGTTTGGCGCAGGGGCGCGTCTTCTGCGATGTCGCCTTGCAGGTGGCTGCCGCTAAGCCCCTGCGGGACGCGGCGGCTCTCGTCGCTGGAGGTGCGGTCTCGTTCGAGCTGTTCACTTCGGACGTGCCCGCCGCGTTCCGGCACGACACGATGCGGTCGCTGGACGAGGCGTTTGTGGCAATTGCGGCTGCTGGCGGGCGCGTCTGCGTGTCGCCGGGCGACCAGAGCCTGCTCGATTCCGAGGTGGAGAAACTCGTGCCCGGACGGAGTTCGGCTGCGGATTTCATTCGTTCGCGTCCGGCACTTGCCGAGGTGTCCGGCATCGCCTCTGCGGTGGCCGTCTCGAAGGCGCGGGATGTCCCCGTGCATCTGCGGCACACAAGTTCGCGGGAGAGCGTGGAATTGTTCCGCAAGCTGAAACCCGGAACGCGGGCGACGATCGAGACGGGCGTGCAGGGGCTGATCTTCACGGGCGACGACTATGCCCGGCTGGGGCCGATGGCCAAGGCCTCGCCGCCCTGGCGGGGTGTGGGGGATCGCGCAGCACTCAGGGAGGCCTTGGCGGACGGCACGATCGACATCGTCGTGACCGATCACGCCCCCCACCTTCTCGCGGAGAAAGAAGTGCTTGCCCACGATTTCACTGCGGTGCCGGGCGGCTTTCCGGGGCTTCAGACCTTTTTGCCGGCCATGCTGTCGCTCGTGGACGAGGGCCTGATCGCGCTGCCCGATCTCGTGCGGCTCGTATCGACGCGACCGGCCGAAATCTTCGGGCTTGGCCGCCGGAAAGGCAGGATCGCGGAAGGCTTCGACGCCGACTTCGCGGTGCTTGATCCCGCTCTCCCCTGCGTGGTACCGGAGAGCGGTTTCCACAGCAAGTCAGACTATTCGCCGTTTGCGGGTCTGCGGGCTTCCGCGTCCCTGGTCGGCGTTTATCTGCGGGGCGAGCGGGTGGTGTCGAAGGACGAGGGAATGGCGACGGAGCCGATGGGCCGCGTGCTGGGAGCAGGCTGAGCAACGGAAGCGCATCGCGCGCGTTTCGGGCGCATGGAAATTCATCCCTTCTCCGAGCCCGTTACCCTTACGATCGATGGCGTATCCGCCACCATCGCCTCCGCCGAAGAGGCGCAGGAGTGGTTGACGACGCGCTGGCCGGAGGACACGCGGGGCCCGCGGCATCGCGATGCGGTGGAGACCTGCCTGAAGGTGATCGATGGGCACCGCTCGGCAGTCGACGCGCGTGACGCGCTGCTGGCTGCGGCCGAAGAAGCCGGGCTGGCTGTGGAGAGCTAAAGGCTCTCGGTTTCCGGCGGGTCCTCGTCGAACTGCTGGAAGCCGGGTTGCGGGGGCGAGCCAATCCTCGCGGCGCTTGGTCCAGTTCTCGTAGCTGGGCGTGAATCCGGTGGGTGCTGTGTCGAGCGAGCCCATGCGAATTTCCACTTCCTCCGCACGCAGGCAGAAGAGCCGTGCGCCGCATTCGGGGCAGAAGCTGCGCCCTCCGTAGACGGACGTCTTACCTTCGGTCGAAAAGGCCGCCCGCGGCCAAACCCCGAAGAACACGAAAGCCGAGCCGCTTTCCTTGCGGCAGTCCGCGCAGTGGCAAAGGCCGATCCGCGAGGGCTCCCCGCGGACGGCATAGCGTACGTTCCCGCAGAGACAGCCGCCTTGGGCCGTCAGCGCACCTGGTCGAGCAGGCGCTTGCATTCGAGGAGGTCGAACAGCGCTTCCTGGAGAAGCGCGCGGTTGTCGCGCGAGAGCTTGCCGGTGCCGGGCGCCACGGGCCCGTCTTCTTCCGGCTTGCCCAGGCCGAAGAAGCGGCGGGACGGCTTCACCTTGGGCTCGCCCACCAGCATGCCGTCCTCAATGCCCTCGGGCAAATCCGGCTCGGGCTCGCGCGCGGGCTGCCTGGCGGCGACGGCCTCGATCGCGCCGCGCTCGCCCGTGCCGACCGAGACCACGAACTGGTTGCCGTTGTCGCGCAGCATCCGCTGCACACCCTTGATGGTGTAGCCCTGGTCGTAGAGCATGTGGCGGATGCCCTTGATGAGGTCGACATCCTGCGGGCGATAGTAGCGGCGGCCCCCGCCGCGCTTCATGGGCTTGATCTGGGTGAAGCGAGTTTCCCAGAAGCGCAGCACGTGCTGCGGCAGGTCGAGGTCCTCGGCCACTTCCGAGATGGTGCGGAACGCGTCGGGGCTCTTTTCCAATGGGTCCTCGGGCTGCTCGAACCGGGTCAGGCGCGGCGCGCGCTGCGGCTGGTGGGCTTGGGCTCTTCTTCCTCTTCGGCGTCCGGCGCGTGACCTTTGAGGATCCGGCTCTTCAACACGTTGGAGGCTTTGAAGGTCATCACCCGGCGAGGGCTGATCGGCACTTCCTCGCCGGTCTTGGGGTTGCGGCCCACGCGCTCGTTCTTGTCGCGCACCTGGAAGGTGGCGAACGAGGAAAGCTTGACGGTTTCCCCGCGGACGATGGCGTTGCAGATTTCCTCGAGCACGCTTTCCACGAGTTCCGCCGATTCCGTGCGCGAAAGCCCCACCTTGCGATAGACGGCTTCCGCCAGGTCGGCGCGTGTCAGTGTCTTTCCGCTCATCGTGTCACCCAATTCCACCCGAGTCGCGAAGATCAAGACGGACCGGAACGTTAGAAAACCCTCCGCTCCCGGTCAAGAAATCCACCCTCACCAGCGAAGCAGCACCGCGCCCCAGGTGAAGCCTCCGCCCATCGCTTCCAGCAGCACGAGGTCGCCTCTCTGCACCCGCCCGTCGGCCACCGCCGTGCCGAGCGCGAGCGGGACCGAGGCTGCGGACGTGTTGCCGTGGCGGTCCACCGTGATCACCACTTTTTCCTCGGCGATGCCGAGCTTCTTGGCGGAGGCGTCGATGATGCGCTTGTTGGCCTGGTGCGGCACGAACCATTGCAGGTCGTCCGCACTCTGGCCGGACTTCGCGAACACGTCCTCCACCACGTCGGTGATCATGCCCACCGCATGCTTGAAGACCTCGCGGCCTTCCATGCGCAGCATCCCGACCGTGCCCGTGGTCGATGGCCCTCCATCGACATAGAGCTTCTCACGATGGGAGCCGTCCGAACGCAGGGACGAGGCGAGCACGCCGCGGTCATCAGCCGTGCCTTCGCCCTCGCCGCGCTCGAGCACCAGCGCGCCCGCGCCATCGCCGAAGAGCACGCAGGTGGAGCGGTCCTTCCAGTCGAGGATGCGGGTGAAGGTTTCCGAGCCGATCACGAGCACACGGTTGGCCAACCCGCCGCGGATGTAGAGATCGGCGGTGACCATCGCATAGACGAAGCCCGAGCAGACGGCCTGCATGTCGAAAGCGAAGCCGTTGGTCATCCCCAGCCGATTCTGGATCTCGACGGCGGTCGCGGGAAACGTGTTGTTGGGCGTCGAGGTCGCGAGCACGATCAGGTCGATGTCGCCGGGCTTGAGGCCGGCATTGTCGAGGGCCGCGCGCGCTGCCGCCTCACCCAGCGAGGCGGTCGTCTCGCCCTCGCCCGCCACGTGGCGCTGGCGGATGCCGGTGCGCTGGGCGATCCACTCATCGGAGGTCTCGACCATGCCTTCGAAGTCGGCGTTCTTCATGATGCGCGCCGGCAAGGCGGTGCCGATGCCGCGCACGATGGATCGGATGGTCAAAGTGTCAGTCCTCGGTGTCGGGAACGGGCTCGCCGCGGATGCCTAGGCCCCGCGCGTGCCGCGCATGAAACAGGTCGAGATCGGCTTCGATCCGGTCGAGCAGGCGGTTGCGCACCATGTCGTAGGCGAGTTCCACCGCGGCCGAAAAGCCGTCCGAATCGGTGCCGCCATGGCTCTTCACCACGAGGCCGTTAAGCCCAAGGAACACGCCGCCATTGTTGCGGCCCACATCGAGCTTGGCGCGCAGGCGCTGGAATGCGCCCTTGGCGAATAGGTAGCCGATGCGCGCCATCAGCGTGCGGCTCATGGCGTCGCGCAGATAGCCGCCGATCTGGCGGGCGGTGCCTTCCGCGGTCTTCAGCGCGATGTTGCCCGCGAAGCCCTCGGTGACCACCACATCCACCGTGCCCTTGCCGATGTCGTTGCCTTCCACGAAGCCGTGATAGCGCATGGAGGCGAGATCGGCCTCGCGCAGCAGGCGGCCCGCATCCTTCACATCCTCTTGGCCCTTCACCTCTTCGGTGCCGACATTGAGGAGGCCGACGCTCGGCCGGTCGATCTCGAACAGCGCGCGCGCCATGGCAGCGCCCAGTATCGCGAAGTCGACGAGCTGGTGTGCGTCCGCACCGATGGTCGCGCCGACATCGAGCACGACGCTTTCCGAGCGCGTGGTCGGCCACAGCGCTGCGATGGCCGGCCGCTCGATGGAAGACATGGTGCGCAGGCAGAACTTGGACATCGCCATGAGCGCGCCGGTGTTGCCGGCGGATATGCAGGCTTCCGCCTGGTCGGTCTTCACCGCCTCGATCGCCTGCCACATGGAGGAGCGCCCCCTGCCCTGGCGCAACGCCTGGCTGGGCTTCTCGTCCATGCGCACGGCCACCTCGCAATGGGTGAAGGTGCTGGCTTCCTTGACGCGTGGATGCGCGTCGAGCAGCGGACGCACGGTCTCCTCGATGCCGAACACGAGGAAGCGCACGTCGCTGCGCCGCGTCAGCACCGTCTGGAGGGCTGGGATCACGACGGAAGGGCCGCTGTCTCCGCCCATGGCGTCGATGGATAGGGTGATCAAAGGCCGACTTTCTCGGTTGCCTCCGCAAGCACGGACTGGCCGGCCGCGGTCGGCGGAAAATACTGTTTTTGCGTGCCGGCACAACAACCAAGCGGCAGATTTGGCTCCACAGCCACGCCGCGCAACGCTTCAGCCCTTGCGCTGCAAGGCGGAGAGCTTCTCCTGCCAATCCGCGCGCGGCGCGTCGCTCGCGCCCTCCTCGGCTTGGACGGCGACCCCGCTCTTGCGCGGGTAAGGGTCGATCGCGAGCCCAAAGAACTGCTCGGCCAGGGCGCCCGCGTCGATCGTGTCGCCCGTGAAGGTTTCTGGGCTGTCAAGCCCGTCATAGTCGAGCATGATCTCGCCGCCCGTCTCGAAACCTTCACGACCGAGCTTCGAATCCTCCGGCAGGAAGAGCCCCTCCACCGGCTCGTCGATCACGGCCGCGAGCGGCTCGAGCGTGACCACGCAGGCCTGCGTGATGGCGGCCCGCACCGTGCCCTCGACACGGATGCCGTTGCGGTTCCATTTGGACACCGAAAGGTCCGCCTCGAAGAATTCGACGGACAACAGCCCATGCGCTTCGGCGAGTGCCGCGCGCTCGGCCTCGTTGGCGCGGATCTCGATCGGCATGCCCTTCTGCGGCAGGCGCGCGACACTGACGCGGAAGGAAACGGGGCTTGGCTGTTCGTGGTCGTGCTTCATGGAATCTGCGTGGGTTCGGCGCGGGGAAAAAACACCTTGCCCGCCAAGATGTCATCGAGCGGCTGGGCTTGGAGCGTGGTCACCGCCTCTCTTACATAGTGCGCGAGCGACCCTGCTGCACTGTCGGTTGCCTGGCCCGGACGGATATTCCGCGCGAGCGCATCGGCCAGCGCCGCCATGTCGCCCGCCGCGATCGCATCCGAATAGGACTTGGTGCGGCCGTAGAACATGCGGGCGAGCTTCTTCACCCGCTTGGGGATGCCCATGTCGCCGATGCCGAGCTCGCGCAGCGACTGGTCCACATCTGCAAAAAAGGTGTCGGTCACTTCCTGCGCGACGCCGCGCGCGGCCGGTCCCTGCTCCTGCAGGCGGCCGAGCAAGAGAAAGGTGTGGAGGCCGATCATCTCGAAGCGGCCGAGCGGCGTGTCCGGCACAAGCCAGTCGCGATAAAGCGTCGGCTGCCGCGCAGCCGCCACGATCTCGGCATAGAGGCTCGCCACGATGGCTTGGTTGACCCGGCGTTTTCTGCCGAAAAGTCGATCGAGCATGAGGGATTCCGACGCTGGCGTGAGTTTGCCGGCATTGTTGCAACAGGGCGAAGGCTGGTTTACCGCTTCGCCCGCGCCGATCAAGGGCGGGGAACGGCGAACCTTCGCCGGCCCTTCGCGGCGGACACGAATGGGGGCAGGATTTGACGGCGAGCATCACGCGCAACTGGAATGGCCTGATCGCTCTCGCGGTTTGCGGGCTTGCCGTATCCGGCTGCTCCACGGCGGAGAATCTGGGGCTGGCCCCCGGCGAGACGCTGACGCAAGGCTATGTGATCGACCAGCAGCAGATCGATTCCGTGCCTGTGGGCTCGAGCCGCGAGCAGGTGCTGCTGGCGCTCGGCACGCCTTCGACAACGGCGACCTTCGACAACGAGGTTTTCTACTACATCTCCCAGACGCGCCGCCGCAGCGTGGCCTTCATGAACCCCAAGCTCGTGGATCAGCGCATCCTGGCGGTCTATTTCGGCGCGGACGGGCGTGTTGCCAATGTCGCGAATTACGGAATGAAGGACGGTCGCGTGTTCGACTTCATCTCGCGCACCACGCCTACCGGCGGCCGCGACGAGAACTTCCTGGGCCGCATCCTGCAGGGCGCGGGCGGCGCGCTTCCGAGCTTGCCGGGCCAGCAGCGCCCCGGCGCCTGACGAACCTTTCCGACGAAAAAGGCCCGCGGGATCGCTCCCGCGGGCCTTTTTCGTTGGGCTTCGCTTTTCAGTGCGCGAGCACGGCGAGAAGCAGGAGCGCCACGATGTTGGTGATCTTGATGGCGGGGTTCACTGCGGGGCCGGCCGTGTCCTTGTAGGGATCGCCCACCGTGTCGCCGGTGACGGAAGCCTTGTGGGCTTCCGAGCCCTTGAGGTGGCGCGTGCCGTCCTTGTCGACGAAGCCATCCTCGAAGCTCTTCTTGGCGTTGTCCCATGCGCCACCGCCCGACGTCATGGAGATCGCGACGAAGAGGCCGTTGACGATCACGCCGAGCAGGGAAGCGCCGAGCGCCGCAAAGGCCGACGCTTTGGAACCCGAGATCAGAAGCACGCCGAAATAAACGAAGAGCGGCGCGAGCACGGGCAGCAGCGAGGGGATGATCATCTCCTTGATCGCCGCCCGCGTGAGGATATCGACCGCACGCGCGTAGTTCGGCTTCGATGTTCCCGCCATGATGCCGGGGTTCTCCCGGAACTGGCGGCGCACCTCCTCGACGATCGAGCCTGCCGCACGCCCCACGGCCGTCATCGCGATGCCGCCGAAGAGGTAGGGGATGAGCCCGCCGAAGATCAGCCCGGCCACCACATAGGGGTTGGACAGATCGAACGAGATCGTGCCGATGTCGGCGAAGTAGGGGTAGGTCGCCGCATTCGCCGTGAAGTATTGCAGGTCGTAGGAGTATGCGGCGAAGAGCACGAGGGCGCCGAGGCCCGCAGAGCCGATGGCGTAGCCCTTGGTGACGGCCTTGGTGGTGTTGCCGACCGCATCCAGCGCATCGGTCGACTGGCGCACTTCCTTGGGCAGGCCCGACATCTCGGCGATGCCGCCGGCATTGTCCGTCACCGGGCCGAAGGCGTCGAGCGCCACGATCATGCCGGCAAGGCCGAGCATGGTGGTGACGGCGATCGCCGTGCCGAAGAGGCCGGCGAGCTGGAAGGTGGAGATGATGCCGCCCACGATCACGATGGCCGGCAAGGCCGTGGATTCGAGCGACACGGCCAGACCCTGGATCACGTTGGTGCCGTGGCCGGTGACGGACGCCTGCGCGATGGAGTTGACCGGGCGCTTGTTGGTGCCGGTGTAGTATTCGGTGATGACCACGATCAGCCCCGTCACGAGCAGGCCGATCAGGCCGCAGATGAAGAGGTTGAGGCCGGTGATGCCGGAAGCGGCGGCGGTGGTCGCCGCATTGCCCACGGCGGCCGTTGCATTGGCGGCTTCCGCCGCAGCCGTTGCCGGGATTTCGCCCCAGCCCACGGTGAGCGAGATGGCAGCGCCCAGGCCCACCACCGACAGCAGGCCGGTCACGATCAGGCCTTTGTAGAGTGCGCCCATGATCGAGCCGTTGGAGCCAAGCTTCACGAAGAAGGTGCCGATGATCGAGGTGATGATGCAGGCGCCGCAGATCAGCAGCGGAAGCAGCATCACGTTGCCGAGCGCAGCCGATGTGCCGAAGAAGATGGCGGCGAGAACCATGGTGGCAACCACGGTCACGGCGTAGGTCTCGAAGAGGTCGGCCGCCATGCCCGCGCAGTCGCCGACATTGTCGCCGACATTGTCCGCGATGGTGGCGGGGTTGCGCGGATCATCCTCGGGAATGCCGGCTTCCACCTTGCCCACGAGATCGCCGCCGACATCCGCGCCCTTGGTGAAGATGCCGCCGCCCAGACGCGCGAAGATCGAGATCAGCGAGGCGCCGAAGCCGAGCGAAACGAGGGCGTCGATCACCGCGCGATCGTTGGGTGCGAACTGCATGGGGCCGATCAGAACGGCGTAGTAGACGGCAACGCCCAGCAGCGCCAAGCCGGCGACGAGGAGGCCCGTGATGGCGCCCGACTTGAAGGCGATGTCGAGGCCGGCGGCAAGGCTGTTCGATGCGGCCTGCGCGGTGCGCACATTGGCGCGCACGGAGACGTGCATGCCGATGAAGCCCGCGACGCCCGAAAGCACGGCGCCGATCAGAAAGCCGATCGCGGCCACGCCGGAAAGCAGCCAGTAGGCGAGAAGAAGGACGACCACGCCCACGATGGCGATGGTGGTGTATTGCCGGGTGAGATAGGCCTGCGCGCCCTCGCGGATCGCGGCCGAGATCTCCTGCATGCGCGCATTGCCTTGGTCTGCCGCGAGCACCGACTGGGTGGCCCATATGGCATAAACAATAGACAGCACGCCGCAGGCGATGACGACATAAAGCATGGTCATTGCCGAGTGTCCTCAGGATTGGATGAGCCCGGCACACCGCACCGGACGTATGAAGATACGAACGTCCCGGAGTTTGACGCTCCTCCCCGACGGCCGTCGCCCGAGGTTATGGGAGACCGCGCGGGGCAGCGTCAAGTTATCGCAGGGTTTTGGGCGGGGGAAACCGTTCCTCAAGCCGGCTGGGGGGTCGTGCGCAGCGCAAGCCAGGCGAGGGCTGCCAGGCAAAGGGCGCAGACGGGCAGCACCGCCCAGTTCAGCATGTCCCAGCCATAGGCATTGAGCACGAGGCCCGACAGAAGCGAGGCGGTGGCGACCGAGCCGAAGAGCACGAAATCGTGGAAGCCCTGCGCGCGGCTTTTCTCGGAGGGGCGGTAGGTGGATGCCACGATCGCGGTCGAGCCGATGAAGCCGAAATTCCAGCCGAGACCGAGCAGCACGAGCGAGGTCCAGAACTGCCAGAGCGCGATGCCCGACAGCGCGACGAAAGCGCAGGCGATGAGAAGCGCGAGGCCCACGGCCACGACGCGCTCGGCGCCGAAGCGGCCGATCAGCCGGCCGGTGAAGAAGGACGGGCCGAACATCGCCATCACATGCCAGGAGATGCCGAGCGTGGCCTCATCGGGCGAGAAGCCGCAGCCCACCATGGCGAGCGGCGCGCCGGTCATCACGAAGGTCATCAGCGCATAGGTGCCGACGGCGCAAAGCAGCGCCACGGCAAAGCGCGGCTGGCGGATGATTTCGCGCAACGGGCGGGCTGGGGCCTCGGCGGCGTGATGGTCGGTCGTTCCCACCGCGGTCGAAGGCAACCGGTTGAGTACGACCGCGCCGATGGCGGACAAGACCAGAAGCGAGGCGAAGGAGCCCGCGAACATGACGGGCGCGAAGAGCTCGCGCGTGAAGATCACGATCTGCGGCCCGAGGATGGCCGTGACGATGCCGCCTGCGAGCACGAAGGAAATGGCGCGGGCCTTCATGGCGGGCTCGGCGTTGTCGGCGGCCGCAAAGCGGAACTGCTGCACGAAGGAAGCGCCGACGCCGACCAGCAGAAGACCGAGCGCGAACAGCCAGAACCCTTGCAGGAAGAGGGCAAGCGTAGCGACGGCACCACCTGCGGCAGTCGCGAGCGTTCCGAGCTGGAAGCCGTTGCGCTGGCCGAGCCTGCGCACGAGCCACGCGGCGGGCAGCGCGCCGATGGCCACGCCGAGGTTGAAGCCCGTCACGGGCGCAGTCGCGAGCGACTTGTCGGCGGCGAGAAGATATGCGCCTGCGAGGCCGCCCATGGAGATGGCGATCGGCCCGGCAGAGCCGAGGATCGCGGAGGCCGCAGCCAGAACGAAGGCGGTATCTGTGCCCCGTGCCATAGGCTGCGGCAGGCTCACGCCACCCCCTGCCCCCGGCCCTCGCCGCGCAGGCGACGCGCCACGCGATCGAGCACCGCGTTCACGAGCTTGGGCTCGTCTTCCACATAGAAGGCCTTGGCGATGTCGACATATTCGGAGACGATCACCGGCACAGGCACATCCTGGCGCTTCAGCAACTCCCAGACGCCTGCGCGCAGGATGGCGCGCAGCGTGGCGTCCAGGCGCGACAAGGGCCAATCATCGGTGAGCGACTGGCGGATCACCGGGTCGATCGCCTTCTGCTCGGCCACGACGCCCGCGATGATGGTGCGGAACCACTGGGCGTCGGCCTCACGATATTGCGCGCCGTCCACTTCCTTGCCGAGGCGGAAGGTCTCGTATTCGGCGGCGATCTCGAGCACGCCGGACCCGGCGAGGTCCATCTGATAGAGTGCCTGCACCGCGCCGAGGCGCGCCGCACCGCGCTTGTTGGCCTGGCGGGGAACCTGTGTGCCGGTCTGCTCGGTGTTCACGCGGAAAGCTCCCGGCTGACCTCGATCATGCGGAGTGCCGCGCGCGCCGCGCCACCGCCCTTGTCGCTCGCCTCGTCGTCGGAGATCTGCGCGCGCACCCAGGCCTGCTCCTCGTTCTCGGTGGTGAGGATGCCGTTGCCGATGGCGAGAAGGTGCCGGATCGACAGCTCCATCAGGCCACGGCTGGATTCGTTGGATACCACGTCGAAGTGATAGGTCTCGCCGCGGATCACGCAACCGAGCGCGACATAGCCGTCATAGTGCTTGGTGCCGGCCGCGGCCATGGCGATCACGGCCGGGATTTCCAGCGCGCCGGGCACGGAGATCACGTCTGCGCTCGCCCCAGCCTCCGCGAGAGCCGCGTGGGCGCCTGCGAGAAGGGCGTCGGAAAGGTCGTCGTAGAACCGCGCCTCGACGATCAGAAGGTGCGGCGATTGCGTGTTCGGCATGGAAGGCTCCGGAAAGGAGCCGGGGAATTAAGCCGAACCGCTCAAGAGGGCAAGCGGCCCGAGCGCATCAGCGCTTCAACGATCGTTCATGCAGGCGCATGGCGACACAGGCACCAACGACGATGTTCGCGGGAAGGTCGAGCGAGGTTGAACCAGACCATCGGATCGCTGGAGGACATCACTTCAAGCCCTCGCGCTCGGCATCGGCCAGGCGCGCGGCGTAGCGGGCCATGGTGTCGATCTCGATGTTCACGCGGTCGCCGGCATTCCGCTCGCCCCATGTGGTGACGTCGAGCGAATGGCGGATGAGGAGCACGTCGAAACGCGTGCCTTCCACTCGGTTGACGGTAAGCGATGTGCCATCGAGCGCGACCGAGCCCTTGGGCGCGACGAAGCGGGCGAGCGCGCGGGGCGCTTCCAGCGTGAAGCGCACGGCGTCGCCTTCCTCGCGGCGCTCGATGATCTCTGCCGTGCCGTCCACGTGGCCCGAGACGATGTGGCCACCGAGCTCGTCGCCCACTTTGAGCGCGCGTTCGAGATTGAGGCGCGTCCCCTCACCCCATTGAGCGGCCGTGGTGAGACGCAGCGCCTCTTCCCAGGCTTCCACCGCGAACCACCGGCTGTTGTCTCCTGGCGCAGGCAGCGCCACCACGGTCAGGCAGACGCCGCCGCAGGCGATGGAAGCGCCGAGCGCGATGGTCTCGGGCTCGTAGATCGTCTCGATGCGGAAGCGCTTGCCTTCGGGCAGCGGCTCCACGACCGACAGCGTACCGATGTCGGAAACGATGCCTGTGAACATCAGCTCGTCCTTTCCCATTCCCTGCAGAGATCGTCGCCATAGCGGCTTTCGCGCGCGAGGCGAAATCCTGGGGGCGTTTCGTCCCACCGCAGAGGCGACGCGATGCTACCTGCGCCGATCATCGACGTGCCACGAAAGAGCACGATCCGGTCCACTAAGTTGTCGGCAAGGAAGGCTCGCGCGGTATCAGCCCCCCCTTCCACCATCAGCGTGGAGACGCCGGTTTCCGCCAGATGGGTCAAAAGAGGCGCGAGTGCGAAGCGATCAGCCGCCAATTCGGCAGACATGATCGCTACGCCGTGAGCGGCCAAAGACGTTTTGCCTGACGCACCGTTGCCCACGATCACTGTCACAGACGGGAAATCCGCAGACCGCACCAGCGCCGATGCAAGTGGGAGCCGCGCGGAGCGGTCGAGCACGAAGCGCTTCGGTGAGCGGGTCTCGAGACCGGCCAGGCGGACGGTCAGGAGCGGGTCGTCGGCCAGTGCCGTGCCGATCCCGACGAGGATGGCATCGTTCGTCGCGCGCAGCATCTGCACCTGGGCCCTCGCGATGGCTCCGGTGATCGGAAGCTGGCCGTTGCCCATTCGGCCGATCATGTCGTCAGGCGAAAGCGCAAGTTTCAGCGTCACATAGGGCCGCTTCCTCTCCGCGCGCATGAGGTAACCGGGAAGCGCTGAGCGGGCCTCCGCTTCAGACACGCCTTCGGTGACGGCGACGCCGCCCGCGCGCAGGATGGCATAGCCGCGGCCGGCAACGCGGGGGTCGGGGTCACCCGCTCCGCCAACCACGCGGCTCACACCGGCTGCCACAAGCGCCTCGGCGCATGGCGGGGTTCGGCCGTGGTGGGCACAGGGTTCGAGGGTCACATAGGCCGTCGCGCCGCGAGCGCGTTCACCGGCCTCAGCGAGAGCTTGCGTCTCGGCATGCGGTCGGCCGCCGAGCGCGGTCACCCCACGCCCCAGGATCGTGCCGTCAGGCGCCACGATCAGCGCACCGACCGAAGGGTTGTCGTCGGTCAGACCCAGATGCCGAAGCGACAGCCGGATCGCTGCCGCCATGAAGCGGCGATCATCTTCCTCAGTCACCATCTCCAGGACCGCCCAGTTCGTGAAGAACCTCCCGGAAGTCCTTGGCCTCGCGGAAATTCCGATAGACCGATGCGAAACGCACATAGGCCACGTCATCGAGCGACTTCAGCGCGTCCATCACGAGACGCCCCACATCGTCGGACGAGACCTCACTTTCGCCGGAGCTCTCGAGCTGGCGCACGATGCCGGTGACGGCGCGGTCAACGCGGTCGGGGTCCACGTCGCGCTTGCGCAGGGCGACGTCGATCGAGCGGCGCAGCTTGTCGCGGTCGAAGGGCACCTTGCGGCCCGAGCGCTTGGCCACCACGAGATCGCGCAACTGCACACGCTCGAAGGTAGTGAAGCGCCCGCCGCAGACCGGACACACGCGGCGGCGACGGATCGCGGCGCCGTCCTCGGCGGGCCGCGAATCCTTCACCTGTGTGTCTTCGGACTGGCAATAAGGACAGCGCATGGGCGGAATATGTGGTCGCGACCGCCTCAGTTCATCCCGGGATAGAGCGGGAAGCGGTCGGTGAGGGCTATTACCTTCTGCTTGACGGCGGCTTCCACCGCCGCATTGCCCTCGTCGGAATTCGCAGCCTTCAGCCCGTCCAGCACCTCGGCGATCAGCCCGCCGATCTCGCGGAATTCGGCCTCACCGAAGCCGCGCGTCGTGCCCGCAGGCGTGCCGAGGCGGATGCCCGAGGTCACGAAGGGCTTTTCGGGGTCGAAGGGAATGCCGTTCTTGTTGGTGGTGATGTTGGCGCGGCCGAGGGCTGCTTCAGCCCGCTTGCCGGTGGCGTTCTTGGGACGGAGGTCGACCAGCATGGAATGGTTGTCGGTGCCGCCGGACACGATGTCGAGGCCGGTGCCCTTGAGGCTTTCGGCGAGCGCCTTGGCGTTTTTCAAGATGTTGGCCGCATAGTCCTTGAATTCCGGACGCAGCGCTTCGCCGAAAGCGACCGCCTTGGCGGCGATCACGTGCATCAGCGGACCGCCCTGGAGACCGGGGAACACGGCCGAGTTCATCTTCTTCGCGATGGTCTCGTCGTTGGAGAGGATCATGCCGCCGCGGGGCCCGCGAAGCGACTTGTGGGTGGTGGTGGTCACGACATGCGCATGCGGGAAGGGCGAGGGGTGCGCCCCGCCGGCGACGAGGCCCGCGATGTGGGCCATGTCCACCATCAGCCAGGCGCCCACAGAATCGGCGATCTCGCGGAAGCGCTTGAAGTCCCAGATGCGGGAATAGGCCGTGCCGCCGGCGATGATGAGCTTGGGCTTCTCGGCCTGGGCGACGCGCTCCACCTCGTCCATGTCGATCAGGTGGTCGTCGCGGCGCACGCCGTAGGACGCGACCTTGAACCACTTGCCCGACATGTTGACGGGCGAGCCGTGGGTCAGGTGCCCTCCGGAGTTCAGGTCGAGGCCCATGAAGGTGTCGCCAGGCTGCAGCAGAGCCAAGAAGACCGCCTGGTTCATCTGCGAGCCGGAATTGGGCTGCACATTGGCGAAGTTGCAGGAGAAAAGCTTCTTCGCGCGCTCGATGGCTAGTTCTTCCGCGATGTCCACGAACTGGCAGCCGCCATAGTAGCGCTTGCCCGGATAGCCCTCGGCATACTTGTTGGTCATCACCGAGCCCTGCGCCTCGAGCACGGCGCGGCTGACGATGTTTTCCGAGGCGATCAGCTCGATCTCATGGCGCTGGCGGCCGAGTTCCTTGCCGATCGCGTCGAAGATTTCGGGGTCGGTCTGGGCGAGCGTGTCGGTGAAGAAGCCGTTGACTGCCATGGGGCTCTCCTGCGCAAAAAAGGATGTCGGCGGCGGACTAGCACGCTGCGGAAGCAGCCGTCACGCGGGACCGCGAAATTTCCTGGCTCGCCCGCGCCGCCAAACGAAAAGGGCCGCCCGAAGGCGGCCCCGTGATCGGAGAATGCTGGTCTCAGATGGCCGAGGAGAGCTGGAGCGACTGCACCCCGTCCATGCCATAGATGTCGTCGCGGAAGTGGACCACGCGGTCGCCCGTCGACCAGGCCGACACATAGGTGAACGACACCGGCACGGGCGTCGAAAGCTGCACCGGAGTGTTCTGGCCGCTCTTGATGGTCTGCTCGAAGCGCTGGCGGTTCCAGCCCGCCGTGTCGCGCAGAAGCCAGGTCACGAGATCGCGCACGTTCTGCACGCGCACGCACCCCGACGAATCGAAGCGCATCAGCTTGCCGAACAGGCTCTGCTGGGGCGTGTCGTGCATGTATGTGGCATGCTCGTTGGGGAAGTTGATCTTCACCGAAGCCATGGCGTTGATGGCGCCGGGATCCTGGCGGAAGCGGAAGCGCGCGGCGTCCTCCGTCGACCAGTCGACGGTCGAGGGATCGATCTCGCCGTTGGGGCCGAGAATGCGGATGTGGTTCTTGGTGAGGTAGGTCGGGTCCTTGCGCATCAGCGGGATGATGTCCTTGCGGACGATCGATTCCGGCGCATTCCAGTAGGGATTGACGATCACCTCGTTGATGGCCGAGTTCAGGATCGGCGTTTGGCGATCGATCTTGCCGACCACGGCCGTGTGGCGCTGCACGACGCGGCCCGATTCCACCACCTCGATCTGCGCGGCGGGGATGTTGACCATCACATAGCGCGGGTTCTGCCACTCGGTGTTGGCCTGGAGGCGCTGGAGGTTGGTCTGGAGCTGGCCTAGACGCACGGGCGCCGAGACGTTCATCGCGGCGTAGGAGTACTTGCCGAGCACGCCATCGGCGGGCAGGCCGTGGCGGGCCTGGAAGCGCTTCACAGCGGCATCGACATAGGAATCGAAGGCAGGCGAGACGCCAGCGCTCTGCGGAAGATCGCCGGAAACGATCAGGCGGCGGCGCAGGGCTTCGACATCGCCGTCCACCACGCCGAGCTGGAGCTTCTTGGAGGCGGGAACGGTGTTCCAGCCGCCATTGGCGACGATCTGCGAATAGTCGGACACCGCCTGCTGGACATAGTTGACGGTGGCGGGGCTTACGATCGGCTGGGTGGAGGCGACCTTGCCGCCAGAGGACGCGCGCGCGTCGAACTCGTCTTCCCAGTTGCCGCGGCGCGACGAGGAAAGAATGTCGGAGATCACGTCCTGCGCGTTGGCCGAGCCAGCCACCACGGAGGCGGCAATGGCGCTGGCGCCCGTCAGGAAACTGCGGCGGCTTGTGTTCATCGGCTGTCCCATCCTTGGCTCCGCTGCCCACGGCCGAGACCGCGGACACCCTGGTCCGGAAAAGGCGCACTCTGTTCGGTCAACCTTAACAAACGGCCAAGCCGCCAAGGGGCACGAAGGCGCATTCCGGCAAGGCTTTGGGAAGCCATCCGAATATGGCGGCAGCGTGACCGGTGCGTTGCGCGCGGGCCACAGGGGGCGGGAACGCAAGCGGGCGACAGGCCCCCTCGCCTGCCGCCCTGCTGGAAACTCGCGACCCGAAGCGTGCTCCGATCACATGCGGTAGGCGATGGTGTCGTTCCAGAAGCGGTCGAGGCGCTGGAGGGCCTTGTTCATCTGGCGGAATTCTTCGGGGTTGATGCCGCCCACCTGCTCGATCGAGCCGATGTGGCGCTCGTAGAGCTTGCCGACCACCTCGGCGATCTGCTGGCCCTTGGGCGTCAGGCTGACGCGGACCGAGCGGCGGTCGATGCGCGAGCGCTGGTGGTTGATGAAGCCGAGATCGACGAGCTTCTTGAGGTTGTAGGAAACGTTCGAGCCCAGATAGTAGCCGCGCGAGCGGAGCTCGCCCGCCGTCAGCTCGGAGTTGCCGATGTTGAAGAGCAGCAGCGCCTGGATGGCGTTGATGTCGGTGGCGCCGGTGCGCTCGAACTCGTCCTTGATCACGTCGAGCAGACGACGGTGAAGGCGCTCAACGAGCTGGAGCGACTCCATGTAGAGGGTCCGCAGCGCGTCGCGGCGGTCGTCCTGGGGAAGCGTGGTGTTGGCAGATGCAGTTGCGGTACGGCCCGCCGAGCGCGAGTTGATCATTGTGTGCCTCATCCTGTTGTCGCCTGGCGAGTTCTTGATGTCTCACCTTGGGCCTAACCCTAGCGTGCGCTGATAAAACTTGACTTAAACGCCAGCCTTAACAGGTGCTTGCACAGGAAAAGGGACTGCCACGCTTAATGGTTGCTTACGTCGCGCTCCTGCCTTTGACGCGAAATGAGAAAAATGAAGCCGAGATACAGGCCGAGCACGGCAGCATAGGCCCCCATCGTCAAAGCATCGGGGCCGAACAGGGCGGGAAAGCCGAGATGCATCACCCATTCGGTGACCGCGCAGATCAGAAAGATCACCAGGCCCCAGGAGGCCAGCATCCACAGGCCGATCGCGGCGAAGGGCAGGAACACGGCGAGCGTGACGGCCGCCACCTGCCAATGCACGGGCATCAGGTCGAAGCGCCAGAGCGGCTCGTTCCACAGCCCGATCAGCCGCACCCAGTAATAGATGCCCATGGCGAGGCAGCCCACGGCCACGATCCGGCGAAACCAGTCGAACGCATACTCCACCGGCAAAACGGCGCTGTGGGGGTGGCCAATTCCGTGCGTCACCGGCGTTCTCCCCACAAGACCAGCTCGCGCTCGCCGAGCGAGGCGAAATGCGCCTCCACGGCCAGCGGATCGACATCTTCCATGCGCGCCGGTTTCCAGCGCGGGTGGCGATCCCTCTTGATGAGGGTCGCACGGATGCCCTCGAAGAAATCGTGGCCTTCGAGCATCCGGTTGAGGATGCGGAACTCCATGCGCAGCGCTTCTTCCACCGTCAGCATGGTGCCGGCGGTGATCTGGGCGAAGGTGACGGCGACGCTGGTTGGCGAGCGCGACAGGATAACGCGCAGTGTGCGGCGCGAGAACTCGTCTCCGCGCGCGGCCGCCTGGCGCAGGCTCGCGAGCACGTGGTCGAGTGTGTCGCGCGAGAAATGCGTGGCGATCAGGTGGAGTGCCGCGTCGTCGGTCTCGCGCGGCGGCACCATCGCCACGGCGCGCAGGGCCTGGTCGGGGTCGGCGGTGGCGATGAGGGCTTCGCGCAGTTCGGGCAGGTCTTCCTGCAGGACGGCATGAGTCGCGAGCTGGGTCCAGAGCGCATCGCCCCAGCGCGTGCGCTCGCCGGTCAGGGCGAGATACATGCCAAACGAGCCTTTGACGCCCGACAGGATGCAGGTGCCGCCCACATCGGGAAAGAAGCCGACGCCGACCTGCGGCATGGCGAAGACACCGTTTTCCGTCATCACGCGGTGCGAGCCGTGGAAGGCCAAGCCCACGCCGCCACCCATCACGATGCCGTCCACGAAGGAGATCACGGGCTTGGGGTATCGCGAGATCAGCGCACCCAGCCGGTATTCGTCAGCGAAATAGGAAACCGGCGGGCGCCCGGCGCGGCTTTCGCGGTAGATTTCGATCAAGTCCTCGCCCGCGCAGAAGGCGCGCCCCTCGCCCTCCACCAAAACCGCGGAGATTGCGGGGTCGTCGGCCCAGACGAGCAGCGCGCGTGTGAGCGCGCCGATCATCTCGTGGCTCAGCGCGTTGAGCGCATCTGGCCGGCATAGCGTGACCACGCCCACCGCACCCTCGCAAGTGAAGCGCACGCCTTCCCCGCCGCCGAAATCTTGGGCCCCTTGCTCGATCGTTCGATCCCCCATGGCGGGGGGATAGCAGTGCGGGCGGGCGAAGACAAAAGGGAATCGCCGCTCGGCAGCGCTTGCCCACGGGCTCCGTCGAGTGGCATGGAGCGCGGGCGCGTCACACGCCTCCGATCCCCGAAAGGCCGGAACCCGTCCCATGAACAAGCACGCCCATCCCGTTTCCGCCATCCCCCGCACGGTCGACGAGATCACCGGCTCGCGCCGCCTGCGCCGCATGCGCAAGGCGCCCTGGTCGCGCCGCCTCGTCCAGGAGAACAGGCTGACAGTGGATGACCTGATCTGGCCGATCTTTCTGGTGGAGGGCGAGAACCACCGCGAGCCGATCGGCGCCATGCCCGGCCTGTTCCGCCTGTCGCCGGATCTGGCAGCAAAGGAAGCGGAGCGCGCGGCCAAGCTCGGCATCCCCGCGATCGCGACCTTCCCCTTCATCCCGCTCGAAAAGCGAGACATGGCCGGCAGCCATTCGCTCGATCGCGAGAACCTGATCAACCGCGGCACGCGCGCCATCAAGAATGCCGTACCCGAGATCGGCGTGATCACGGATGTGGCACTCGATCCCTTCACGAGCCATGGCCATGATGGCATCCTGCGAGACGGCATCATCGTCAACGACGAGACCGTCGAGGCCATCGCGCGCGCGGCCGTGCTGCAGGCGGAGGCGGGGGCCGACATCATCGCGCCGTCGGACATGATGGACGGCCGCATCGGCGCGATCCGCGACGCGCTCGACGGCGCGGGCTTCCACGACGTCTCTATCATGTCCTACGCGACCAAGTTCGCTTCTGCCTATTACGGCCCCTACCGCGAGGCCATCGGCACGGCGGGCCTGCTGCAGGGCGACAAGAAGACCTACTACATCGACCCCGCTAATTCCGACGAGGCGCTGCGCGAGACCGAACAGGATTTGGCCGAGGGCGCGGACATGGTGATGGTGAAGCCCGGCCTGCCCTATCTCGACATCATCCGGCGCCTGAAGGACACCTTCGCGATGCCCACCTTCGCCTATCAGGTGTCGGGCGAGTACTCGATGATCAAGGCAGCCGCCGCCAATGGCTGGATCGACGGCGAGCGGGTGATGATGGAAACGTTGCTTTCCTTCAAACGTGCGGGCTGCGACGGCATCCTCACCTACTTCGCGCCCGAAGCGGCCGAAATCCTGGCGCGCGGCTGAGCGGCAGGGGGCACCATGCGGGCGGCTTGCAATCCCCCCGCCAAACCCCACTTCTTGCTGTGAAACCCATTGGAGCCCAGCCCCGAAGTGTCCGTCCGCGCAGCAAGCCCCGAAACCATTGCCGTGCCGCTCGATCAGCCCGCCCTTTATGACGGGGTGCTGACCCGGCGCGTGATGGCGTTTCTGGTGGACTACGCCATCATCTTCCTGCTCTGCATTCCCTTCGCCATCGTGGTCGCGGTGCTCGGCGTGCTGACGCTCGGCCTGGGCTGGATGCTGTTTGCGGTGCTCGGTCCTATCGTCGCGCTGGGTTACGTCGCCGTGACGCTCGGTGGACGGCATCAGTCGACGATCGGCATGCGGATGGCGGGCCTTCGCATCATGCGCACAGATGGCGGCACGGTGGACGGCATCACGGCGATGATCCACACCGCACTTTTCTGGATCGGCAATGCCGTGCTCACGCCCTTCATCCTGCTTGCCACCTGGTTCACCGACCGCAAGCGCACGCTGCACGATCTGCTGCTCGGCACCGTGGTCGTGCGCACCGACCCGCCGCTGTGACGAGTGATCACAAAGCCGGAGTGCACGGCCAGCCTGTTGACGAATCGAGCGCCAAGGCGCGGAATGGGCGGCCGACAAGGGATCGCCGCTCTCGCTCGATGACGCAGCATGTCACGCCAACGCCGCAGTTCTTTCTGACGGCGCCTTCGCCCTGCCCCTATATCGAGGGGCAGTTCGAGCGGAAGGTCTTCACTCATCTGGTGGGCGATCGCGCCCCGCAGATGAACGACGTGCTGACGCAAGGCGGCTTCCGCCGCTCGCAGAACATCGCCTATCGCCCGGCCTGCGAATCCTGCCGCGCCTGCGTGTCCGTGCGCATCCTGGTCGGCGAGTTCGAGCCGACGCGCAACATGCGCCGGGTTTCCGCGCGCAACGCGGATCTGATTGGGGCGATGTTCGAGGCGGAGCCGTCCACCGAGCAGTACAGCCTCTTTCGCACCTATCTCGATTCCCGCCACCGCCGCGGCGGCATGTCGGACATGTCGGTGCTCGACTACGCCATGATGGTCGAGGATACCCATGTCGACACCAAGGTGATCGAATATCGGCGCCGTGGGCCCGACAGCTTCATCACCGGTCGCGGCGAAGGCGAGCTTCTGGCGGTGGCTCTCACCGACAAGATGGGCGACGGGTTGTCGATGGTCTATTCCTACTTCAACCCGGAGGCCGAGGAACGCTCGCTCGGCACCTTCATGATTCTCGACCACATCGCGCGCGCCCAGGCGCTCGGCCTACCCTATGTCTATCTCGGCTATTGGGTGAACGGCTCGCGCAAGATGAATTACAAGGTGCGCTTCGGCCCTCAGGAGCACCTGAGCCCGCGCGGCTGGGAACGCTTTCCGGCAGGCACCTGACCGATCGACGCCGCGGCAGCCATGAGGCGAAACCGCTTCGCTCTTTGGCTGAAACTGATAGTGCCTGAGGCGTTCGTGTTTCCGGATGCCGCATGCAACCCAAGCCAGCTCCCCGATCGCTCTATGCCCGCGGCCTAGCGCTGACCGCCTTCGGCGGCTTGGTGCTGACAGCCGATATCCCCCTGATCAAGCTGGCGGACGGCGCGCCCTGGAGCATCGTGTTCCTGCGCAGCGGCACCACGCTTCTGGTGACGCTCTGCGTCTGGCTCGTCTGGCGCAGGCTGAGCCGCACCGCGCCTCCGCTCGTGCCCGGTCGGACTGGTCTTGCGGTGGCACTGCTTTATGGCGGCTGCAACACGTTCTTCATGCTGGGGATCTTCCTGACCTCGACAGCGAACCTCGTCTTCATCGTGGCGCTGTCGAGCATGTTCGTGGCGCTGTTCTGCTGGGCGGCACTGGGCGAGCGGCCGAAGCCTGCAACCGTGCTGACCATGTTCGCGCTCATCGTGGGCATCGCCATCATCTTGGGCGACGGCTTCGCCAGCGGGCGGTTCCTGGGGGATCTCTTCGCGCTGGGCGCGACGCTCTGCATCGCGGGGGCGATCACCATCACGCGCGCGAGCGGCAAGGACATGGGCCTCGCAGCACTCGTGGGCGCCACCTTGCCCTTTGTTGTTTCGGTCTGTGTGCTGTCGTGGAGCGGGACGGGGCTCGACGTCGCTCAGCCCTTCTGGGTGCTGCTCGACGGCGCCATCGTGGCTCCGCTGGCTTTCTTCTGCTTGGCCACCGGGCCGCGCTACATTTCCGGGCCGGAGGTCGCGATGTTCTATCTGCTGGAAACGGTGCTGGCACCGATCTGGGTGTGGATGATCTTCAGCGAGGTGCCCTCCGACAACACGCTGTGGGGCGGTGCGATCCTGATCGCCGCACTTCTCGCGCACTCCTTCTGGCAGCTCTCCGCTACGCGCCGGGTGCGCGGGGCCTAACACCTCCCGGTTGTCGATCCGAGAATACCGATCGCTATTCCGCAGCGATAGGCATGGTCTCGCCATGCTGGCGCGGCAGCGCGTGGATGTTGTCGCGCTGCTCGGCCTCCTCGGGCTCGTCCGGTCGGTTGGGGCGCACGAGCCAGCGGAACAGGCGTGCGGTGCCGATCGCCGCGTCATCCATGATCGTGTAGAACGACGGCACGAAAACCAGCGACAGGAAGGTGGAGACGAGCAGGCCGCCGATCACCGCGACAGCCATCGGCGCGCGGAACTCGCCGCCGTCGCCCAACGCCATCGCCGCCGGGATCATGCCTGCCGACATGGCGATCGTGGTCATCACGATGGGCCGTGCGCGCTTCCTGCCGGCATCGAGGATGGCCTCCTGCCGCGGCACGCCGGCTTTCACCTCCTCCACCGCGAAATCCACGAGCATGATCGCGTTCTTGGTGACGATGCCCATCAGCATGAGGATGCCGATCACCACGGGCATGGAGACCGCCGAGTTTGTGAGAAGCAGGCCCGCCGCCACGCCGCCCACCGCGAGAGGCAGCGAGCCCAGGATGGTGAAGGAGTGGAACACCGAGCCGAACAGGAGGATCAGCACCACGAGCACCAGCATCAGGCCGGTGGCCATGGCGGTGGCGAAGCCCGCGAACACTTCGCCCATGATCTCGGCGTCACCCGATTCCTGGATGCGGACGCCGTCCGCGAGGTTCTGCACGGCAGGCAGCGCGAAGACGGTGGCGAGCCCCTGCCCCACCTCGATGCCCGGCGGGAGGTCTGCGCCAACCAGCACGCGGCGTTCGCGATTGAAGCGGTTGATCGAGGACGGGCCCTGGCCGAAGCGGATTTCGGCGACCGACGACAGCGGCACGGTAACGCCCGTGGGCGTGGGCACGGGAAGCGTGCTGATCACCGAAAGATCGTCCTTGGCCTCCTCGTTCAATTGCACGCGGATCGGGATCTGCCGGTCGCCAACCGTGAACTTGGCGAGGTTCGCGTCGATGTCGCCGATGGTGGCGATCCTCAGCGTTTCCGACAGCGTCGCCGTGGAGATGCCGAGCTGCGCCAGGCGGTTGAGGTCGGGCACGACCACAACTTCGGGGCGGTCGAGGGCCGCGTTCGAGCTGATGGCGCGGAATTGGCCGGTCTCGGCCATGGCGCTCTGAACCTTTCGCGCTTCCTGGTCGAGCACCGCGCCGTCCTGGCCCATGATGCCGACCGAGAGCATGCGCTCGCCGCGATCGTTCACGAAATAGGCGCGCAGGTCGGGGAGCGTGGCGAGCTTTGCGAGAAGCACCTCTTCGATCTGCGCTTGCGTCTGCTCGCGCTCGGACTTGTGGACGAGATCCGCGACCAGCGTCGCGCGGCGTTCTTCGAGCGCGCCGGTCGGGCTTGCGCCGCCGACCACATAGACGCCCTCGACGCCATCGACCGCCCGCACCATGGCGCTCGCCTCGTCGGTCACGCGGCGGGTGTCTTCGAGCCGCGAGCCGGGGGGCAGTTCCATGGAGAACACGATGCGGCTCGCGTCTTCCTTGGGGATGAAGCCCGAAGGCAGCGTCTGCATCAGCATCATCGAGACGACGAAGAAGGCGATGCCCGCGAAAAGCGTCAGCCAGCGGAAGCGCAGCGTGCCGCGCAAGAAGGCCATGTAGCCGCGCATGATGAAGCCGGGCTTGGGCTCCTCGTGGCCGGTGTCGCGCAGGAAATAGGCGGCCAGCATCGGTGTGATGAGGCGCGCGACGAGCAGCGAGAAGAACACCGCGATCGCGACCGTCAGGCCGAACTGCTTGAAATACTGACCGGCGATGCCGCCCATGAAGGACACGGGCGCGAACACCGCCATGATGGTGGCGGAGATGGCGATCACGGCGAGGCCGATCTCGTCGGCCGCTTCCAGGGATGCGCGATAGGCGGACTTGCCCATCTTCACGTGGCGCACGATATTTTCGATCTCGACGATCGCGTCGTCCACCAGAATGCCGACCACCAGCGTCACGCCGAGAAGCGAGACGAGGTTGAGCGAGAAGCCCAGCATGTCGATGGCCCAGAAGGCCGGAATGATCGACAGCGGGAGCGCCACGGCGGAGACGAGCGTCGCCCGCCAGTCGCGCAGGAAGATGAACACCACGATGATCGACAGGAACGCGCCTTCCAGCAGCGTTTCCATGGCGGACTCGTAGTTGCCCTGGGTGTAGGTGACGGAGTCGTCCACCTTCTGGAACTGCACGTCCGGGTGGGCCGCCTGCAGCGCCTCGATCACTACGGCCGCGCGGTCATTGACCTCGACATCGCTCTCGCCCTTGCCGCGGAAGACGCCAAAGGAGACGGCTGTCTTGTCACCCACGCGCGCGAAAGATTTGGGCTTGGTCCAGGAATCCGAGACCGTGGCGATGTCCGAAAGTTTCACAGTGCGGCCCGCGCCCAGGGGCACTTCGAGCGCGCGGAGGTCTTCCACGTTGCGCGCGCCGCCCAGCGTGCGGATCGTCTGCTCGCGTGCCGCGAACTCGCCCGAGCCGCCAGTCAGGTCGGTGTTCGCCGCGCGCAGGGCTCGGCTCACATCGCCGGCCGTCACGTTGAGCGCGGACAAGCGGTCTGGGTCGAGTTCGACCTTGATCTCACGCTCCACGCCACCGTAGCGGTCGACGCGCGCCACGCCCTTCACGCCCTGGAGGCGACGGATCACCGTGTCGTCCACGAACCACGACAGTTCCTCGATCGTCATCGCGGGCGCGGAAACCGCATAGGTGAGGATGGCTTGGCCTTCCACGTCGACGCGGTTGACGAGCGGGGCCTCGGAGGTGGCCGGCAGATCGGAGCGCACGCGCTCGATGGCGTCTTTTACGTCATTGACGGCGGTCTGGGTGTCGATCTCCAGCCGGAATTCGACCAGCGTCTGCGATTTGCCCTCGGTGATCTCCGATGTGACGTTCTTCACGCCCGAGATGTTCGCCACCGCGTCTTCGACGGGCTTGGTGACCTGTGTCTCAAGCTCGGAGGGCGCCACACCGGGATCGACAACCACCACGGAAACGAGCGGCACGTCGATGTTGGGGAAGCGGGTGACAGGCAGCGTCATGAAGCTCATGACGCCGAGCGCCATCAGCACGATGAACAAGAGGATCGGCGGAACCGGGTTGCGGATCGACCAGGCGGAGATGTTCCAGTTCATGGCGAAACGCCTCCAGCGGCAGCTTCACGGACAGGCGTTACGGTGTCGCCGTCGGCGACGAAGGTGCCGGCGCGCGCCACAACCTCCTCACCCTGGGCGAGACCTTCCGCGATCTCGATCCAGTCGCCCGCGCGGATGCCCAAGCGGACGGAACGGCTTTCCACCTTGCCGTCCGCCACCACCTGCACGAAGGCATCGCGGCCTTGGAAGAGAACGGCCGATGCGGGCACGGAAAGCGCCTCGTGGCGGTCGGTCTCGATAGTGCCGCGCGCGAAGTTGCCCACACGCACGCGACTGCCCTCAGCGAGCGTGATGCGGATCGTGCCGAGGCGCGATTGCTGGTTCACCTCAGGCGACACGCGGCGGATCGTGCCCGCGAGTGGTGCATCGAGGCCCGCCAGATGGATCTCGGCCTTCATGCCGGCTTCGAGCCGCGCGAGTGCTGTCTCGGGCACATCGGCCGCGACCTCGAATTCCGAGCCGATGGCGATGCGGAAGAGCGGGCCGGCTGCGCCTGAAACGATGCCGCCGAGCGTCGCGTTGCGCTCGAGCACGAGCCCATCGGCCGGCGCGCGCACTTCCGTCTTTTCGATCTGGAGAAGCACGGCTTGGCGCTGGGCATCGATCACGGCGAACTGCGCCTGGGACGCGGTCAGCGCGCGCTGTGCGACGGTCAGTTTGGCTTGCGCACTGTCACGCGCATTGGTGGCGTTGTCGAGTTCGGCTTGGGTCGAGACATTCTTGCGGCGAAGCTCGACAGCGCGGCGCAGCGCTTCTTCCGCCTGGCGCACGCCGATCTCGGCATCGCCGATCTGCGCTTCCACCTGAGCGGTGGCTGCCTCGGCCTGGGCGCGGCTCGCATCGGTCTGGATCAGCTGGGTGTCGAGCGCGCGGCGGTCGAGCACTGCCAGGACGTCACCCTTCTTCACCATGTCGCCCTGGTCGGCATCAAGCGCGTTGACGATGAGGCCGGCGACATCGGTGCCGACAGCCGCTTCGTCGCGCGCGATGATCGTGCCGGTAACCGAAAGCGTCTCGGTCAGTTCGCGCGGGGTTGCGGCGGCTACGCGGATCGAGGGTGGAGCCTGGCGTTGCGCTGCGGGCGGAGCTTCGGCCTCCGGAGCGGCTGCCGCGAACGGCACGCCCATGGCGAGTGCGGTGCCGAGCAGAAGCGCTTTGGCAAAGCGGGGGGTGATCGCCGTCATCGAACGTCTCGCGGGGTCAGAGTGCGGCGTCTGCGCGGGGGCGCAGCACGGCTTCGGTCAGAGTGCGCAGCGCGGTCTCGATGTCGACATCGTCCACCCCTTGCGCGGGCAAGTCGTTGATGGCGAGCCCCTCGCCCACCGCCATCAGGATCAGCATCAAGGTGTCGAGCGGCACGCAGGGGTCGATCTCGCCGCGCTCGACCGCAGTTTCGAGACGCTGGCGGAAACCATCGGAAACTTCTGCCATGCAGTTCATCCGCGTGGCGCGGATGGCGTCGTTGCGCATCGCTTCCGCGCGGATTTCGGTGAAGAGCGGGGCGTTGCCGGTTTCGCTGATGTGGCGGATATGCGCCATGCCCGCACCCACCACCCCGTCGACCACGCTGGAAGCCCCGCTCGCGAGCTCCATCAATGCGGCATCGCAGGAGCGGTCCTGCTCCACGATGGCTTCGATGATCGATTCCTTAGACGGGAAGTAGCGATAGAGCGCGCCGGGGCTCATGCCCACTTCGGCGCAGATCTCATGCATCGAGGCGCCCTGAAAACCGCGACGCACGAAGCAGGCCTTAGCCGCATCGAGGATGCGCTGTACCTGCTGCTCGCGGCGTTCGGCGCGCGACGGCCCATCGTCACCGCCCGCTTCGCACAAGCTCCCACCGACAGCGATATCCATGCCTCAAACACCGAAAGCGAACGTTCATTCGCAGATATGCGAATGAACGTTCGCGGTCAATAGTCCTAGTGGGCCGACCCCGTCGAATCAGAGCTTGTCGAAACGGCCCGAACGCGGGAAACCCTTGGGCACCATCCGCCCAGCCGTGCCGCGCGGCCCGAGCCAGTCGGAGAGTTCCGTGCGGTGACGAGTGTGCAGGCGCTCGGCGCTGTCGGTCCAGGTGAGGCCCGCATCCATCGTGAAGGGCTTCGCATCGGTCACCCCGCCATCCTTGAAGCGCTGGAGACGCACCCCCTTGCCGCGGCCCATCTCAGGGACCTCGCTCAATGAGAAGACCAGCATCTTGCGGTTCTCGCCGACGATGGCGATCGTGTCGCCTTCGGCCGGCAGACAGCGCACCGCCTCGTCGGGCGCGCGTACCGTCATCACGCCCTTGCCCTTGCGGGTGTTGGCGACGGTCTCGGCTTCCGGCACCACGAAGCCATAGCCTTCGCGGCTGACCAGCAGGAGGCGGCGGTCGGGCTTGTGCACAAAGGCCGTGACGATCGCCTGGTCGTTCTCCATGTCCACCATGATGCGGATCGGTTCGCCGTGGCCGCGCCCGCCGGGCAGCTTGTCGGCACCCAGCGTGTAGAACTTGCCGCCCGTGGTGAAGACCAGGATCTTGTCAATGGTCTGCGCGGGAAAAGCGAGCTTCAGGCTGTCGCCTTCCTTGAAGGAAAGCGCCGAGAAGTCCGTGATGTGTCCCTTCAGCGCGCGCAGCCAGCCCTTTTCGGACACCACGACCGTGATCGGCTCCTTCTCGATCATCGCGTGGTGGATATCGGTCAGGTCGTGCTCGGGTGCGTCGGCGAACGCCGTGCGGCGGCGGCCGAGGTCGGTCTCGGGGCCGAAGGCCTTGGCGGTGTCGGCCACCTCGCCACGGATCGTCTTCCACTGCTTGGCGTCGGAGCCGAGCAGGGCTTCGAGCTTGGCCTTTTCCTTGGTCAGGCCGTCGAACTCCTTGCGGATTTCAAATTCCTCGAGCTTGCGCAGATTGCGCAGGCGCATGTTGAGGATGGCCTCGGCCTGGTTGTCGGTGAGCGCGAAGGTCCTGATCAGAACGGCCTTGGGCTCGTCCTCCACGCGGATGATGCGGATCACCTCGTCGAGGTTGAGATAGGCGATCAGCAGGCCGCCGAGGATCTCCAGCCGCCGCTCGATCTCGGCCAGCCGGTGACGCGAGCGGCGCTGCAGCACGTCCTTGCGGTGCTCCAGCCACTCCTTCAGCACCTGGCGGAGCCCGAGCACGTTGGGCACCTTGCCCCGCGACAGCACGTTCATGTTGAGCGGCACGCGCGTTTCGAGCTCGGTCAGCTTGAAAAGCGATTCCATGAGGATCGACGGATCGACCGCGCGCGAGCGCGGCACGAGCACCACGCGCACATCCTCGGCGCTCTCGTCGCGGATGTCTTCCAGAAGCGGCAGCTTGCGGGCGAGAAGCAGTTCCGCGATCTTTTCGATCAGGCGCGCTTTCTGCACGCCATAGGGAATCTCGGAGACCACGACGACCCAGCCGCCCTTGCCCGTTTCCTCCTTGCGCCATGCGGCGCGCAGCCGAAAACCGCCGCGGCCGGTGCGGTAGGCGTCCAGCATGGAGGCGAGCGGGTCGACCACGATGCCGCCGGTCGGGAAGTCCGGGCCGCGGATCAGCCCGTCGCCTTCCGTCTGCGACAACAGCCCTTCCACCGGCGTGTCGGGCGCGTCGATCAGGGTGAGTGCGGCCTGACAGAGTTCGGCAGCGTTGTGCGGCGGGATCGAAGTCGCCATGCCGACCGCGATGCCGGCCGAGCCGTTGGCGAGAAGGTTCGGGAAGGCGCCCGGCAGCACCACCGGCTCCTCGTCTTCCTCGTTGTAGGTGGGACGGAAATCGACGGCATCCTCGGTGATGCCGGACAGGAGCGCCACCGCGACATCGGTCATGCGCGCTTCGGTGTAGCGCATAGCGGCTGCGTTATCGCCGTCGATGTTGCCGAAATTGCCCTGCCCGTCCACGAGCGGATAGCGCACGGAGAAATCCTGCGCCAGGCGCACCAGCGCGTCGTAGATCGACTGGTCGCCATGCGGATGGAACTTGCCCATCACCTCGCCGACGATGCGGGCGCATTTGGCGAAGCCCTGGTTGGGATTGAGCCGAAGCAGGCGCATCGCATGCATGATGCGGCGGTGAACGGGCTTGAGCCCGTCGCGCACATCCGGCAACGCGCGGTGCATGATGGTGGAAAGCGCATAGGCGAGATAGCGCTCTTCGAGAGCCGCCTTCAGATCGACCGGCTCGATCACGCCTTCGCTGGGCGGTGGGACTGCCTTGCCCATAAGAAATTATTCCTTTTACCGTGCTGCCCGTGGTTAACCCAGGCAAGCGTTGGCGGCAAGCGCGGCCGCACTATATCGGGTGCGCGCGAACCAGGAAGCGCATCCGCTCACGCGCGCGATCCCTTTTCCGCCGCAACCTGCGGCTTGTATGTCCAAGACAGATCCTCAGCAAAGGAATGACTGCATGATGCAACGATCCCTCAAGCTTCTCGCCGTCTCGACGATGCTCGCCGCGTTCGGCGCGTCCCATGCATTCGCGCAGGACGCCAACCTCCTGGGCGAGCGCATCAAGGCCACCTTGCAGAAGCAGGGCATCTCCATCGACTGGTCGAATATCACCCAGAATGGTTCCCAAACCGTGCTCGAAGGCGTCACCTTCGGCGCGCCCAACAATCCCACGCGCTCCGCGCCCATCGGCAACGTGACGCTCGACGGCGTGACCGAGGCAGGCGGCGGCTACACGATCGGCACCACCACTTTCCCGAACTTCTCGGGCACCGACCAGGGCGTGGACTATGCCGCCGAGGGTATCACGATCACGGGTCTCAAGATTCCATCCGAGGGGGAAACCAACCCGATCGCGAACCTGATGCTTTATGACTCCGCCGAGGTGAAGAGCGTCACCGTGCGCCAGGGCGGCACCGACTTCTTCACGATGAACGACCTGCGTGCCGACATCGACCAAGCGAACGACCAGGCCATGACGTTCACGGCCGACGCCGACCGCTTCACGGCCAATCTCGGCGCGATCCCCGATCCCAAGACCAAAGCGGTGGTCGAGGCGATGGGTTACCAGAATATCGCGGGCGACCTGAAGATGCGCGGCTCCTGGGCGCCCTCCGACGGTCGCATGCAGCTCACGCAGTACGACATCAACGTCGAGAATGCCGGCACGCTCGGCATGACAATCGACATCGGCGGCTACACGCCTCAGCTGATCCAGTCGCTGCAGGATCTGCAGACGCAGATGGCCGCCCAAGCTCCGGGCGCGGACAACTCCGCGCAGGGCATGGCGATGCTGGGGCTCATGCAGCAGATCACCTTCTCGTCGATGAGCGTGCGTTTCTCGGACGACTCGCTGACCCAGAAGGTCATCGACTTCGTGGCGAAGCAGCAGGGCGTACAGCCTTCCGACATCGTGAACCAAGCAAAGGCCATCGTGCCGTTCGCCACCGCGCAGCTGCAGAACCCCGCACTCTCCGAGCAGGTCACCCAGGCGGTGAGCCGGTTCCTGGACGACCCGTCGAGCTTCGAGATCGCGGCACGCCCGGCACAGCCGGTTCCGGTGGCGCAGATCGCCGGCACCGCTTCGGGAAATCCGCTGGAACTGCTCAAGCAGCTCAACGTGACCGTGACCGCGAACGAGGCTGCCGCCGCTCCGCAGTGATCGGCGCCTGACGAAAAACGACGAGGGCTGCGGTTCGCCGCAGCCCTTTTTCGTTCAACCTTGTGCCCGCCAGTGCGCGGCGCAGGCATCAATGATCACGAGCGCTCCGCGCTCCAGCTTTTCCTCGGTGAACGTCTCGCCGTCGAGCGTGGTGGTGTCGAAAGGCGGGACGTGGACGAAGCCGGAAAGGGCGGGCGTGAAATGCTGGGCTTGCCCACCGCGCGACAGGAAGAAGAGGTAGTTGCAGAGGTAGTCGCCAGCATCGTCTGAGCGCTCGGCCGGCAAGCCCTCGCGCGTCAGGGCCGCGAGCAGCGCATCGGTCGGCAGGCTGGTTGCGAGATCGCCCGAGCCTTTCCGCACGAAAGCAAGGCTAGGTGTGAAGCCCGCATTGTCGGGTTTCTCGGTGCAGACGCGGTTACGTGCCACCTGCTCGATGGCGAAGCCCCGTGCGCTGCGGCTCACGCCGAAATGGACGGCGACATCGGGCTTGAAAGTGGCCCCAAGTTCCGCGAGCCGTGCGGGCAGCGAGCCGTACTCTACCTGGAGCAACGCGGTCGTCACGTCGCCCAGGGCCGCGAGCTTTTCGGGCGCGGCTGCGAGGCGCTCGACCAGCGTTTCCGTGGGGTTGGCCGGCACGCCCGGAAACGAGCCGAAGCCCGTCACCAGGATGCGCGGCCGGCTGCGCATCAGTTCGTTTTCTGCGGCACGGGGCGCAGCGCCAGCTCGCGAAGCTGCGCGGGGGTGGCTTCGGACGGCGCGCCCATCAGCAGGTCGTAGGCCTGCTGGTTCATCGGGAACATAGTGATCTCGCGCAGGTTCTTGGCACCCGCAAGCAGCATCACGGCGCGGTCGATGCCGGCCGCCATACCGCCATGCGGCGGGGCGCCATACTGGAAGGCGCGGTAGAGGCCGCCGAACCGCTCTTCCACCGTGTCGCGCGACAGTCCCACCATTTCGAAGGCCTTCACCATCGTCTCCGGCAGGTGGTTGCGGATGCCGCCCGATGCCAGTTCGAAACCGTTGCAGACCATGTCGTACTGGAACGCCTTGAGCGACAGCGGATCGCCCGCGTTCAATCCGTCGATCCCGCCTTGCGGCATGGAGAAGGGGTTGTGGGCGAAGTCGATCTTCTTCTCTTCCTCGTTCCACTCGAAAAAGGGGAAGTCCACGATCCAGCAGAGCGCGAAGCGGTCGCGGTCGACGAGGTTGAGTTCCTCGCCCGCCCGCGCCCGGGCGCTGCCGGCGAACTTGTAGAACTTCGCGGGGTCGCCAGCCGTGAAGAAGGCAGCATCCCCCTCGCCCAGGCCAAGCTGCACCCGCAGGGCTTCCGTGCGCTCCTCGCCGATGTTCTTGGCGATCGGTCCGGCGCCCTCGAGCTTTTCGCCCTCCTTGCGCCAGAAGATGTAGCCCAGCCCCGGCTGGCCCTCGCCCTGCGCCCAGGAGTTCATGCGGTCGCAGAAAGCGCGGGAGCCGCCGGTCTTGGCGGGCACCGCCCAGACCTGGTTCTTGGCGTCGGCACCCAGGATGTTGGCGAAGACCTTGAAGCCGGAGCCGCGGAAGTGCTCGGACACGTCCTGCATCTCGATGGGGTTGCGCAGGTCGGGCTTGTCGGAGCCGTATTTGCGGATTGCCTCGTCATAGGGAATGCGCGGGAATTCCTGCGTCACCGGCTTGCCATCGGCGAACGTCTCGAACACGCCGCGCATCACGGGTTCCATGGTGGCGAACACGTCTTCCTGCTCGACGAAGCTCATTTCGAGGTCGAGCTGGTAGAACTCGCCAGGCAAACGGTCGAGGCGCGGGTCCTCGTCGCGGAAGCAGGGGGCTATCTGGAAATAGCGATCGAAGCCCGACACCATGATCAGCTGCTTGTAGATCTGGGGTGCCTGCGGCAGCGCGTAGAAGGTGCCGGGGTGGATGCGCGAGGGCACCAGGAAGTCGCGCGCGCCCTCGGGCGAGGAGGCCGTGAGGATCGGCGTCGAATATTCGGTGAAGCCCGCAGCCTCCATGCGGCGACGCATCTCCGCGATCACCTTGGTGCGCAGCACGATGTTCTTGTGAAGCGTGTCGCGGCGCAGGTCGAGAAAGCGGTATTTGAGGCGGATATCCTCGGGATAGTCGGGCTCGCCGAACACCGGCAGCGGCAGCTCCTTCGCCTGGCTGAGCACTTCCATCGATTCCGCGAACACCTCGATCGTGCCGGTGGGCAGGTTCGGGTTCACGGTCTCGGGCGTGCGCGCCTTGACCGTGCCGTCGACCCGGATCACCCATTCGCCGCGTACGGTCTCGGCAGTCTTGAAACAGGGCGAGTCGGGGTCGGCCACGATCTGGGTCAGGCCGTAATGGTCGCGCAGGTCGATGAAGAGCAGCCCGCCGTGATCGCGCACGCGGTGCACCCAGCCCGACAGCCGCACCGTCTCTCCGACATTCGCTGTGCCCAATTGGGCGCAGGTGTGGCTGCGGTAACGATGCATGGCGGATGATCCTGCTGACGGGCCGCACGCGCCTGGGGCGCTCGGGCAAAAACGCGCGGAAAAGCGCATGAGCCCCCCGTTTTGTCAAGTTTCGGCACGTCGGTGCCGCTTGTGTAGGAGCTTCGCTCGCTTTTGGGGTGAACTATCGCACGAACTGGTGCATTGCGGGCTCCCGCGTTGCGTGGAGGCCCAGCCCGCCCGATGTCTTCCATTCGTCCCCTGATCCCGCTCCTTATCGCTGCCGGCATCCTGCTCGGCGGAAACGGGCTCCAGGCGACGCTGATAGCACTGCGTGGCGCGCAGGAAGGCTTTGCGCCCACGACGATCGGCTGGATGGGAACCTCGTACTTCGCGGGCTTCCTGCTCGGCTGCGTGTTCGTCGTGCGCATGATGCGGTCGGTGGGCCACATCCGCTGCTTTGCGGCACTGGCGGCGACCGCTGCATGCGGCACGCTTCTTCTGGTGGTCGTGGTCGATCCCATCATGTGGACCGCCGTGCGCTTCGTCACAGGCTTCTGCTTCGCCGGCCTCTTCACGGTGATGGAGGCCTGGCTCAATTCGGGGTCCACCAACGAAGACCGGGCCCGCGTGCTCGCGCTCTACCGCATCGTCGACATCTCGGCCGTCACCGGTTCGCAGTTCCTGATCCCGCTCTTGGGGACCGGGGGCTTCACGATCTTTGCGGTGATGGCGATGCTCATCACCTTCTCGATGGTGCCCGTGTCGCTGGGCGACCGCTCGAACCCGCAGCCACCGGAAGAAGTGAAGCTCGACCTCAAGCGCGCCTGGGCCATCTCGCCTCTCGCCGCCATCGGCTGCATCGCGGTCGGGCTGACCAACAGCGCCTTCCGCACGGTGGGGCCCGTCTATGCCGAGCAGATCGGCATGAGCGTGTCCGATGTCGTGATCTTCGTGAGCCTGGGCATCATCGGCTCGGTGCTCGTGCAGTATCCGTTGGGCGCGCTCTCAGACCGCTGGGACCGGCGCAAGGTGCTGCTGCTGACGACCTTCATGGCGCTTTTGTTTGCGCTGGCGCTGGCCTTCCTGCCGGGGAACGACCGGTGGCTGAACTTCGTGCTCGTGTTCTTCTTCGGCGCCTTCGCCATGCCGCTCTTTTCGCTGTCCGCGGCCCACGCCAACGACCGCGCGGGAAGCGGGGAATTCGTGCTCGTCTCGGCGGCACTGATGTTCTTCTATTCGGTCGGCGCCATCGCAGGCCCCTCGATCGCATCCTATGTGATGCAGGCCTTCGGGCCGCCGGCGCTCTTTCTCTTCACCTCGACGATCTACACGCTTTTCGTGCTGGTGATCGTGTTCCGCATGGGCGTGCGCCCGGCCGTTCCCGGCGAGCGGAGGCGGCGTTTCCGCGCCATGCTCCGCACCTCCTTCATGTTCGCCCGCCTTGCCCGCCCGAGCGGCGCGCGACGGCAGAAGGCGTCCGACCGCGCGACGGGTTGACGCGGGGGTATCGTCGGGGTGAATACGGCGCCACGCACAAGGACCGCCATGCCCACGATCACCACGCAGGACGCGCTCGAAGACATCATCGCCAAGCTCAAGGAATCGCCGTTCGTCACGGTGGACACCGAGTTCATTCGCGAGACCACCTTCTGGCCCGAACTCTGCCTGATCCAGATGGCCGCGCCCGGTGTGACCGCGCTCGTAGACCCGCTCGCGCCCGGCCTCGACCTCGCACCCTTCTTCGACCTGATGGGCGACGAGAGCGTGCTCAAGGTCTTCCACGCGGCGCGCCAGGATATCGAGATCATCTTCCATCTCGGCGCACTGATCCCCCACCCCGTCTTCGACACCCAGGTGGCGGCCATGGTGGCGGGGTTCGGCGACAGCGTGTCCTACGATCAGCTCGTCGCGCGCGTGACAGGCGCGCATATCGACAAGTCCTCGCGCTTCACCGACTGGCGCCAGCGCCCGTTGTCCGACCGCCAGCTGGAATATGCGCTGGCCGATGTCACGCACTTGATCGACGTCTATCGCTTCCTGTCGGACAAGTTGGAGAAGGAAGATCGCGCCCATTGGGTGAACGAGGAGATGAACGTCCTCACCGCGCGCGAGACCTACGACCCGCATCCTGAGGATGCCTGGAAGCGGCTCAAGATGCGGGTGCGCAAGCCGATCGAACTGGCCGTGCTTCAGAGCATCGCCGCTTGGCGCGAGCGCGAGGCGCGCGAGCGCAACCTGCCGCGCCAGCGCGTGATCAAGGACGATGCGCTGTTCGAGGTAGCCCAGCAGCAACCGCGCGACGCCGCAGCCCTTTCGCGCCTGCGCACGGTTCCCAAGGGCTGGGAACGCTCAGCGACGGCCACATCGCTTCTGGTCGCGGTGAACACAGCACTCGATATCCCCAAGGACCAGCTTCCACGTATCCCCAAGGCTCCGCAGGGCTCGGAGGGCTCGAGCGCAGCCACCGAGCTTCTCAAGGTTCTGCTGCGCCAGGTGGCAGAGCAGGAGGGCGTGGCCTCCAAGGTGCTTGCCTCCTCGGATGACCTCGAGCGCTTGGCGACGGATCGCGAAGACGCGGACGTGCCCGCGCTCCAGGGATGGCGGCGCGAGGTGTTCGGCGAAAAAGCGCTTCAGATGGTGCGCGGCGAACTCGCCCTGCGTTTCCAGAACCGGCGGATCGTCACCTTCACGGTGTGATGAGCGGGGGCTTGAAGCCCCTACCCCACCACCAGTTCAAGCTTGCGCCCGGACACCTTGGCGAGTTGCGACAGGCGTCCTGCCGGGCGCTCGCCGGTCAGGCCTGCATGTTCCGGAGGAACCACCAGCGCCAGCGTGTCGCCGCGCTTTTCCCAGCGCAGCGTCGGCATGATGCCGGGCATCGAGGCCGACAGGAGATAAACGACACGGAACAACGCGCCGAGCAGCCGCGCGCGCTCCAGGATTCGCGGCGAGACGAGCTGGCGCAGCTCCGGCGCCACGGCTTCGCTGAACAGGCCTTCGTGCCGGAACAGCGGCGCCATCGCCAGGAAGACGCGGCCGGGATGGTCCACGCCGATGAACGAGGCGTGCGCGATGATGTTGAGCGACTGCGTGCCGCGATATTCGGGATGCGCCCGCCAGCCGATATCGGCGAGAAGGCAGGCGGCCTCCCGGCAGCGCGCCTCGTCCTCGGTCTCCGAGATATCGAAGGCGCGGAAGCTTTCTGTGGTCCAGGCGACGAGCTCGCGGCCGTGCTGGAACGAGCGTGAGCGCAAAAGCGCGAATTCGGCGGCAGCCTCGATGAGGGGGTCGACCCTCTGTTCTTCGGGCGAAAGAAGCGAGAAGAGATAGCCTTCACGCACGCCGAGCGCCGATGCCACGACCTTGGACGGCCGCATCCGCTCGATGAGTTCGATCAGCACGGTTGCGCCGTAGGGAAGAAGCGCCCGCCGGCTCTTCGAGATCACCTCGATGCCGCGCATCTTGTCGAGATCGCCACGTGCCACGGCTTGCAGGAACTCGCCGAACTGCGGCCCAATGGCCATCTCGTAGTTGTGCATCACCTTGAGCGGATAATTGGTGGCTTCGATGTGAAGCCGCGCCAGGTTCCGCCAAGTTCCGCCGACCGCGTAGAAGGCGCGGCCCTGCCCAGCCTTCAGCAGGCTCGCGCGCGAAAGCTGCTCGCGCGCGATGCGGGCCGCCTGCGTCAGAGAGCCTTTGGAGAGTTCCTGCAGGCGCAGCCCGCCGAGCGGCAGCGTGATGCCCTCGCCGATCGTCTCGCCGCGCACATCCACGAGTTCCAGGCTGCCGCCACCGAGATCGCCCGCGATGCCATCAGCCGGGTGGAAACCCGCGATCACGCCGAGCGCGGAATAATACGCCTCCTCGCGGCCTGACAGGATGCGGATGCCGGTGCCCAGCACCTCTTCCGCGCGCGCGATGAAATCTGCGCCGTTCTCCGCCTCGCGCGCGGCGGCGGTCGCGATCACATGCATCTCGTCCGCGCCGGCCTGACGCGCCAGCGCACGGAAGCGGGCGAACTCCGCCATCGAGCGGCGCACGGCCTCCGGATCGAGCCGGCCCGTGGAAACGAGGCCCTTGCCCAGACCCGCCAGCATCTTCTCGTTGAACAGCACCGTCGGCGCGCGCGCGATGCCCTCGTAGATCACGAGGCGCACGGAGTTCGAGCCGATGTCCACGATGGCCACCGGCTTGCGGCCGGGCAACCGGCCTTGGGAGTCGAATGTCATTCGGCCGCGGCAGCCTGCTTCTTGTTGCGCCTGAGCGCGATTTCCTTGGGCGCGTGGAGTTTCAGCGCGTCACCCCGGCCCGAGAGCGATGGGTTCGTCATGAAATATTCCTGCGCGTTGAACGGCTCTTCGCCCTCATCGGGCTGAATCCGGCGCGAAGTGCCGTCGGGCAATACTTCGAAGCTCTGCTGGTTGTCCATCACGTTGCCCTGCATGATCTGCTCCAGCACCTGCTCGTGCACGGTGGGGTTGGTGATGGGCACCATGCACTCGACGCGCCGGTCGAGATTGCGCGGCATCAGGTCGGCGGACGAGATGTAGACGATGGCCTCGTCGGCCGGCAGCCCATAGCCGTTGCCGAAGCAGTAGATGCGCGAGTGCTCCAAGAAGCGGCCGATGATGGATTTCACGCGGATGTTCTCGGACAGGCCGGGCACCTGGGGACGGAGGCAGCAGATGCCGCGCACCACGAGATCGATCTCCACGCCGGCCGCGCTCGCCTCGTAGAGCGCGTCGATGATGGTGGGGTCCACCAGCGAGTTCATCTTGAGCCAGATGCGGGCGGGCCGGCCCTCGCGGGCATGCGTGATCTCGTCGGCGATGTGGCCGAGGATGCGGTTGCGCAGCGTGTAGGGCGAGAGCGCGATCCGCATCTCCTCTGCAGGCTCGGCATAACCGGTGATGAAGTTGAACACCTGCGCCACGTCGCGCGCGATCGACGGGTCCGAGGTGAAGAAGGACAGGTCGGTGTAGATGCGCGCGGTGAAGGGGTGGTAGTTGCCGGTGCCGAGATGCACGTAGTTGCGCAGCTTGCCTTCCTCGCGGCGCACCACGAGCGACATCTTCGCGTGGGTCTTCAGCTCCAGGAAGCCGAACACCACCTGCACGCCGGCACGTTCGAGATCGCGCGACCAGCGGATGTTGGCTTCCTCATCGAAGCGGGCCTTCAATTCCACGAGCGCCGTCACCGACTTGCCGGCTTCCGCCGCATCCACCAGCGCGCGCACGATAGGGCTGTCGTTGGAGGTGCGGTAGAGCGTCTGCTTGATGGCGACCACTTCGGGGTCGGCAGCCGCCTGGCGCAGGAACTGCACCACCACGTCGAAGCTCTCATAGGGGTGGTGGACCACGAGATCCTTTTCGCGGATGGCCGCGAAGCAATCGCCGTTGTGGTCGCGGATGCGCTCGGGGAAGCGCGGGTTGTAGGGCTCGAACTTCAGGTCGTCGCGCGGGATCGAGACGATTTCCGAGATCTGGCCGATGGCGAGCGGGCCGTCGAGCACGCTGATGCGGTTGCCCGACACATTCAGTTCGCCCGCCACGAAGGAGCGCAGCGATTCCGGCATGCGGCTGTCGAACTCGATGCGGATCACCTGGCCGCGGCGCCGGCGCTTGAGCGCGGTCTCGAACAGGCGCACGAGGTCCTCGGCCTCCTCCTCCACTTCGATGTCGCTGTCGCGGATGATGCGGAAGGTGCCCGAACCCGTCACCTCGTAGCCAGGGAAGAGACGGCCGATGAAGAGGTTCACGATTTGCTCGAGCGTGATGAAGCGGGTGCGCTTGTCCTGGTCGGGCAGGCGGATGAAGCGGCGCAGGGCTGTGGGCAGGCGCAGCAGCGCGGTCATCTCGGTGCGCTGGCGCGTGGAGCGCAGCTGCAGCGCAATCGAGAAACCCAGATTGGGGATAAAGGGGAAAGGGTGCGCCGGGTCGATCGAGAGCGGCGTCATGACGGGGAAAATCGCTTCCAGGAAGTGGTCTTCGAGCCACTTCTTGTCTTCGCGGCTGAGCTTCGAAGGGTCGACCGATTCGATGCCCTGCTCCGCCATCAGCCCACGCAAGGCGGACAGGCTCGCCTGCTGGTCGCGCTGGAGGGCTTCGACCTCCACGAGAAGCTGTTCGAGCTGCTGCTCGGGCGTGCGCCCATCGGGGCTCTTCAAAGCGATGCCCTGCCGGATCTGGCCGGCCAGGCCCGCGACACGGACCATGAAGAACTCGTCGAGGTTGGCTGCCGAGATCGACAGAAAGCGCACGCGCTCGAGCAGCGGGTGCTTGGGGTTCAGCGATTCCTCGAGAACTCGGCGATTGAACTGGAGCCAGGAGAATTCCCGGTTCACGAAACGGTCGGGGTTGCCCGGTACGCTCGCTTCCTCGGGCGGCACAAAGGCCGACTGCACCGGTCGATACGCCTGATCCGCAACACGCTTCGTCCTGACCGCCACCCGAACTTCTCCTGCGATGCCCTGCTTGCCAAGGCGTCGGATATGCTCCAAACGCTGACACACTCATGACAGGAAACGGCGGCAGGCGGAAGAAAGCATGGCTGGCGGCACGATCCCCCACTTCCAGAACGACGCAGGCCACGCGGTCATTGCGATCGGCGTCAAGGAATTCATGTGCGTGGGCGCGACGCCGCCCTTCGACCATCCCCACGAGTTCCTCGACATGGGCGGCGATAATGAAAAGGTCTGCCCCTACTGCTCGACGCTCTACCGCTACGATCCCGCGCTGAAGGCGGGCGAGACGCTGCCGGCGGGCAGCCTGTATCTCGGCCGCGCAGCGTAGGCGAAGACGCCATGTCGAAGCCCGTGCTGATCGCCGGCGCGGGCATTGCGGGACTGACGGCGGCCCTCGCGCTCGCGGGGCGCGGCCTGGAAGCGCGGGTCGTGGAGCGCGTGCCGAAGCTCGATCCGCTGGGCGCCGGCATCCAGCTTTCGCCGAACGCCACCCGGATCCTCTTCTCGCTCGGTCTCGAAGCTCCCTTGCGCGCGGCCTCCGTGCGGCCCGAAGCCGTGCGGATGTTCGACGCGCGCAATGGCCGTGAACTCGCGCATGTGCCGCTGGGCGCATGGGGCGAGGAGCGCTGGGGCGCACCCTATCTCACCGTGCATCGGGGCGACCTGCAGGAGATGCTCCTGGAAGCCGCCGAGCGCGGTCCCGGTGTCTCGATCGACCTCGCCTCGCCGGTAGAGGACGTCGCCCGCCGCGGCGAAACGCTGATCGGGGCAGACGGCGTCCATTCGCAGGTGCGCAAGAATATGGGCCTGCGCGGCTCCCGTGAATCCGGGCTGACGGCTTGGCGCGCGATGATGAGTTTCGAGGATGCCGCTGAGCGCGGGCTGCCGTTTCGACAAGACGCGGTCTGCGCCTTCCTGCACCCGCGCGCGCATCTCGTTTCCTATCCGGTGCGGGCCGGCCGCTCGGTCAACATCGTGGCCTTTGCCGGCACGGGCGGAACGGTCGGGCGCTCGTCGGACCGCGTGGCCTTCGCCTACGCGCTGCGTGATGCGATGCCGGCGCTTGCCAAGCTCACGGAAAGCAAGAAGCTGTGGTCGGCCTGGGACCTGCGCACCATGCCCCCCGCGCGCTGGGTGCATCCCGGCTCGACCGTTCTGATCGGGGATGCGGCGCATGCGACGACGCCGTTCGCAGCGCAGGGTGCCGCGATGGGGATCGAGGATGCCGCGACGCTAGCAGCGGTGCTTGCCCAGTCGGGCGATCTCCAGGCATGGGAAGCCGCGCGCAAGAAGCGCTTCGCGCGCGTGGTCAGGCGCGGTTTGCTGAACCGCGTGACTTGGCACGCGGAGGGTCCGGTGGCATTTGCCCGCAACACGCTCTTGAAGCGCCTCGCGCCCGAGAAAATGGCGACGGATTTGGACTGGCTCTACGGGTGGAGAGCCGACGCGTAGCGGCGCTCCCTTCGAGGTGTGCGTTTGTGGCGCTTCAGGATGAGGAATGCGGTTCAGCCTGCTTGCTCAGCCTGACACCAGTCGTGTTGCGGGCTGAAAGTGCCCGGCGTGAGCCGGGCCTCTCGGCAAGCAAGGCCCACCACCCTTTTCCCTGTCAGTGCAGGATCTGGCTCAAGAACAGCTTGGTGCGCTCATGCTGCGGGTGGTCGAAGAACTCGGCCGGCGTGTTCTGCTCGACGATCTGGCCCTGGTCCATGAAGATCACGCGGTTCGCCACCTTGCGGGCGAAGCCCATCTCGTGGGTCACGCAGAGCATGGTCATGCCTTCCTCGGCGAGGCCGACCATGGTTTCCAGCACTTCCTTGATCATCTCGGGATCGAGCGCGGAGGTGGGCTCATCGAACAGCATGATGCGGGGGTTCATGCAGAGAGAGCGCGCGATCGCCACGCGCTGCTGCTGACCGCCCGAGAGCTGGCCGGGATATTTGTTGGCCTGCTCGGGGATCTTCACGCGCTTGAGGAAGTGCATGGCCACTTCCTCGGCCTGCTTCTTCGGCATCTTGCGCACCCAGATCGGCGCGAGCGTGCAGTTCTCGAGGATGGTGAGGTGCGGGAAGAGGTTGAAGTGCTGGAACACCATGCCGACCTCGCGGCGCACCTCGTCGATCTTCTTGAGGTCGTTGGTGAGTTCCTTGCCATCCACCGTGATCGAGCCCTTCTGGTGCTCTTCCAGGCGGTTGATGCAGCGGATCATGGTGGACTTGCCCGATCCCGAAGGCCCGCAGATCACGATGCGCTCGCCGCGCATGACCTTGAGGTTGATGTCCTTCAAGACGTGGAAGTCGCCATACCACTTGTGCATGTCCACGATTTCGATGGCGGTGTCGGTGGACGACACCTGCATTCGGGAGCGGTCGACGGCGATTTCTTCCGCGCGGACTGCGTTGTCGGTCATGTGCGTTCAAATCCCCTGTTTGCGCTCAGCGCCGATGTCCCGTGTCGAGGCGACGCTCCATGAAGAGCGAATAGCGCGACATGCCGAAGCAGAAAATCCAGAATACGAAACCGGCAAACACCAAGCCGGACCTCGGCGTCTGCGGCGAGGCCCAGTTCGTGTCCGAGAAGTTCTGCCGGACGATGCCGAGCAGATCGAACATACCGATGATGTAGACGAGGCTCGTATCCTTGAAGAGGCCGATGAAGGTGTTCACGATGCCGGGGATCACGAGCTTCATCGCCTGCGGCAGCACGATCAGCCACATCTTCTGCCAGTAGCCGAGGCCGAGCGAATCGGCGCCCTCGTACTGGCCTTTCGGAATGGCCTGCAGACCGCCGCGGATCACCTCAGCCATATAGGCCGAGGCAAACAGCGCCACGCCGACCAGCGCGCGCAACAAGCGGTCGAAGGTCATGCCGGCCGGCAGGAAGAGCGGCAGCATCACGCTCGCCATGAACAGCACCGCCACCAGCGGCACGCCGCGGATCGTCTCGATGAAGATGACGCAGATGGCCTTGATCACCGGCAATTTCGAGCGCCGCCCGAGCGCCAGGACGACGCCAAACGGCAAGGACACCGCGATGCCCACGAACGAGATCACCAGCGTGACGAGCAGGCCGCCCCAAAGCTGGGTCGGCACATAGGGCAGGCCGAATGAGCCGCCGACCAGGAGAAAGAATGCGACGACCGGAAACACCACCAGCATCAGAAGCGCGTTCAGACCCTTGCGCGGGATGGATGGCGTTAGAAGTGGAATCAGGAGGGCCGCGAACATCACCAGCGTGAGGTCGACGCGCCAGCGCTCGCCGAGCGGATATCGGCCATAGACGAACTGCCCGAACTTCGCGTTCACAAAGGCCCAGCATGCGCCGGACCAACCCTCCGGCTGCACGCCGCCTTGGGCTGCGGTGGTGCAGACCGAGCGGTCAGGGCCCGTCCAAACCGCGTCCACGAAGGCCCAGCGCAGGAAGTTGGGCACCACATAGGCGATCACCAGCAGGCCGATGATCGTCAAGAGCGTGTCGGTGGTCGAGGAGAAGAGGTTCGCCCGCAGCCAATGCACGAGCCCGCGCTCGCTGCTCGGCGGCTTCTGCGCATTGATCATTTCCATGCGCACGTAGGAAAGGTCGTGTTCTTGCATCGCCCTATCTCTCCACGAGCGCCATTCGGGCGTTGAACCAGTTCATCAAGATCGAGGTGACGAGGCTGATGGTGAGATAGATCACCATCCAGATGGCCACGACTTCGATGGCTTGGCCGCTCTGGTTCATGGTGGTCTGGCCGATCTGCACGAGATCGGGGTAGCCGATCGCGACCGCGAGCGACGAGTTCTTGGTCAGGTTGAGATACTGGCTCGTCAGCGGCGGGATGATGATGCGCAGAGCCTGGGGCACCACCACGAGCCGAAGCGTGCGGCCTGATTGGAGGCCGAGTGCGTAGGAGGCCTCCGTCTGCCCGCGCGGCACACCCATGATGCCCGCGCGTACGATCTCGGCGATGAAGGATGCGGTGTAAAGTGAGAGGGCCACATAGAGCGCCAGGAATTCCGGCAGCACCTGAGAGCCGCCCGACAGGTTGAAATTGCCTTGAACAGGCACATCGAGCGTGATCGGGAAACCCGCAGCGACGAGACCGAGCAGCGGCAGGCCGACGATCAGCGCGATGCTCACGGGAAGGATCGGGAAGCTCTCGCCTGTCTGCATGCGCCGCTTGGTCGCCCAGCGGTGAGTGACAAAGGCGAGCACGATGCCGAGCGCGAGGCCCGCGATCACCATCCAGGCGCCCTCGCCCCAGACGATGCGGGGGATGAACAGGCCGCGGATATTGAGATAGGCGCCGATGCCCAGCGTCTCGTCCAGCCCGATCAGGCCGAACGGCGTCTGCATGCCCAGCGGCAGGCCGATCTCCACGGAATCGCGTGGCGCCGGAAGCACGGCGAGAACCGCGAGATACAGGAAGAAGATGACGAGCAGCGGCGGCAGGTTCCGGAACAGCTCCACATAGACCATGCAGATCTTGCGCAGGAGCCAATTGCCCGAAAGCCGCCCGATGCCGACCAGGAAACCCACGATCGAGGCGGTGATGATGCCGCAGACGGCCACCAGAAGCGTGTTCAGGAAGCCGATGAAGATCGCGTCGCGATAGGTCGAATCGGGAGTGTATTCCACCAGCGACTGGCCGATCGGGAAGCCGCTTCGCGCGTTGAGGAAGTCGAAGCCCGAGCCGATGTTCTGCCGGCGGAGATTGTCCACCGTGTTGCCGGCGATCCACCAGACCAAAAGCGCCAGGCCGGCGAACACCAGCACCTGCGCAAGTATGCCGCGAACCCGCGGATCGTTGAAGAAAGACGTGCGTCTGGAGGACCCTGCCCCCGCTGCCGTCGCGTCCACCGCCATGGCTTGTGCCCTTCAGCCAGTCATTGGAGAACCGGGAGGCAACAGCGCCTCCCGGTCCGTGAGCAGTGGCTGGCGATCAGCGGATCGGTGGCGCGTAGAGGATGCCGCCCTTCGACCACAGCGCGTTCAGGCCGCGCGCGATCTTGAGGTTCGAGCCCTGGCCGATGTTGCGCTCGAAGACCTCGCCGTAATTGCCGACGCCCGTGACGATCTTGGCGACCCAGTCGGCGTCGAGGCCGAGATCGGCACCGAGCGTCGAGCCCTGCTCCACGCCCAGCACGCGCTGAATTTCGGGGTTCTGCGACGCCTTCATCTCTTCGACATTGGCCTGGGTGATGCCGAGTTCTTCGGCGATCACGAGCGCGTTCAGCGTCCACTTCACGACGTCGAACCACTTGTCGTCACCCTGACGGACCACGGGGCCCAGCGGCTCCTTGGAGATGATCTCGGGCAGAACGGTGTGGTCGTTGGGCGAGGCAAGCTGCAGGCGGATCGAATAAAGGCCCGACTGGTCGGTGGTGTAGACGTCGCAGCGGCCGGACTCGTAGGCCGCGTTCACTTCCTCCAGCGCCTGGAAGACGACGGGGTTGTACTGCATGTTGTTGGCGCGGAAGTAGTCGGCCAGGTTGAGCTCGGTGGTGGTGCCGCCCTGAACGCAGACCGAAGCGCCCGACAGCTGAAGCGCGGAGGTCACGCCCGGCAGGTTGGCCGAATTGATCATGAAGCCCTGGCCGTCATAGTAGTTGACGCCAGCGAAGTTGAAGCCGAGCGAGGTGTCTCGCGACAGCGTCCAGGTCGTGTTGCGCGACAGGATGTCGATTTCGCCCGATTGCAGCGCGGTGAAGCGCTCGGTGGCGTTCGTGGGCGTGAAGTTGACCTTGGTCGCATCACCGAAGATGGCGGCAGCGACCGCACGGCAAAGGTCGACGTCGAAGCCGGTCCACTGGCCCTGGTCGTTCGGCGAGGCAAAGCCTGCCAGTCCGGTGTTGACGCCGCACTGGACGAACCCCTTCGCCTTCACGTCGGCGAGGGTATCCGCCTGTGCTGCGGACGCACCCATCATCAGGAGCGCCGCGCCGGCTGCTGCTTTGATCGCGTTGTTCATTCCCGTTGAATTCCCTGTTCGTTGTTGAACCCGATGCCAGGTTCTGGTTCCCGGCGAGACTGTGAGCCCCACCCCCGGCGCCTGTTTTGCTTGTTTCGTGTGCGGCGCTTCTAAGATTTGCATCGAAGGGGATTATTCCACGGAGGTCAAGTGGACCGGTCCAGCAATCCAAAGCGCTTGGAGGGGCATGCTTGCGATTGCAGCGCGCCTTTTCGACCATTATCCATGCCGCGCAAACCGAGCGGAGGCAGCATGGCCGGACACGACGAGCGCGGCACGAACACGCGGCTGGCGCATCTGGGCAACAATCCCCGCGACTTCTTCGGCTTTGTCAATCCGCCGGTGGTGCACGCCTCGACCGTGCTGTTTCCCGATGCCGCGACCATGGCCAATCGCGCGCAGAAATACACCTATGGCACGCGCGGCACGCCCACCACGGACGCGCTCTGCCAAGCGATCAATGCGCTTGAAGGCTCCGCTGGCACAATAGCCGTGCCATCGGGCCTTGCCGCCGTGACCGTGCCGCTGCTGGCCTTTCTGGCTGCCGGCGATCATCTCCTGATCGTGGATTCGGTCTACGGGCCGACGCGACATTTTGCCGACACCATGCTGAAGCGGCTCGGCGTCGAGGTTTCCTACTACGAGCCGCGCATCGGCGCGGGCATCCGCGCTCTGATGCAGCCGAACACCAAGGTCGTGTTCACCGAATCGCCGGGGTCGAACACTTTCGAGGTGCAGGACATTCCCGCCATCTCGGCTGTGGCGCGCGAGCATGGCGCCGTGGTGATGATGGACAACACCTGGGCCACGCCCCTTCTGTTCCGACCGCTCGACCACGGCGTGGACATCTCGATCCATGCCGCCACGAAGTACCCGGCAGGCCATTCCGATGTGTTGCTCGGCACCGTTTCGGCCAATGCCACGTGCTGGGACAGGCTTTTCGAGGCCTATCTCGCGCTCGGCGTCTGTGCCGGGCCGGACGATGTCTACCAAGTGCTGCGCGGCTTGCGCACGATGGGCGTGCGTCTCGCACGCCACGAGCAGAGCACGCTGGCGCTCGCCGCCTGGCTCGAATCGGAGCGGGGGGTCGCGGCCGTTCTGCATCCCGCCCTCCCTTCCCACCCCGACCACGCGATCTGGCGGCGCGACTTCAAGGGCTCGAGCGGCATCTTCTCGATCGTGCTCGATGGTGGCGGACGCGAGAAGGCGCACGCTTTCCTCGACGCGCTGCGCATCTTCGGGCTCGGCTACTCCTGGGGCGGCTTCGAAAGCCTGGCAGTTCATGTGAACCTCGCCGACCGCACAGTGACCAGGGGCTCCCACTCCGGCCCGCTCATTCGCCTGCAGATCGGTCTCGAGGACGTGGACGACCTGCGCGCCGATCTCACGGAAGCCCTGCGCGCTGCCAACGGTTGAACGCGAGGAACATCCGGCTCACCTCCAAGTTGGTCGCTTCAGTGAGTTGGAGAAGTCTGCCATGCGGCCGAGCAAGGAAATCCTCGCACTCGTGGTTGTGGTGGTGATCATCGTCGTAGCCTGGACGGTGCATTCCCTGATCGACACCCAGGTGACCACAGCACCCGACATCAAGGCGCCAGAGCAGAACATGAGCGAGACGGACGCGCCCAACGAGCAGATTCCGCCGGCCGGCACCAACGGCAATCCAAGCGAACCCACGGCGCCTGCACCCGCCGGCGCCACGCAGAACTGATTTGCCCGCCGCCAATTTGCCGCTTGCTTCCGGCGCGCCCCAAATCTAGGTAGCTCGAAGGCTTAGCCGCCGACCGGAGTGTAGCGCAGCCTGGTAGCGCACCTGATTTGGGATCAGGGGGTCGCAGGTTCGAATCCTGCCACTCCGACCATCGGCAACGGCTTGAGTCCGGCGAACGGTTTTCAGGGAGCACGAGGGTGGCGGCCCGCATCTTCAGTCCGGCCAAGACGGCCATGCAGTCCGGCAAGGCGAAGACCGGCCACTGGGTGCTGGAGTTCGATCCCGCAACCCCGCGCCGCATCGACCCCCTGATGGGCTATACCTCGACGAGCGACATGCGGGCGCAGGTGCGCTTGTCCTTCGAGACCCGCGAGGATGCGGTGGCCTATGCCGAAAAGCATGAGATCGCCTATCGTGTGGAAGAGCAGAACGAGCCCAAGCGCCGCCCCGCCATCTCCTACTCCGACAATTTTCGCTTCGACCGAAAGGTCCCCTGGACGCACTGACCCTTTCCCGGTCCCGTAGCTCAGCCGGATAGAGCACCGGCCTTCTAAGCCGATGGTCGCAGGTTCGAATCCTGCCGGGATCGCCACTCTTCCGCGAGGCTTGCTGCGATGGGCGCATGGTGGGGTGATCTGCCGGCTTCGGCCTTCTCGAAGATTGACCCGGAAGCCACCATAGCGGTGCTGCCAGTGGCCGCGGTGGAGCAGCATGGGCCGCATCTGCCGCTTTCGACCGATGTGGCGATCATGGCCGGCATGCTGGACACAGTGCTGGCCGCCCTGCCCGCTTCGCTGGACGCGCGCGTTCTTCCCGTTCAGTCGGTCGGCAAGTCAGACGAGCACCTCCGTTTGCCCGGGACGCTCTCGCTTTCGGCGGAGAACCTGATCCGGGCTTGGACGGAACTCGGTGAGGCTGTCGCGCGCACGGGCATCCGCAAGATCGTGGTCGTCACCAGCCACGGCGGCAACGAGGAGGTGATGGCTATCGTCACCCGCGAGCTTCGTCTGCGGTTCGACATGCTTGCCGTGAAATCGAGCTGGAACCGCTTCGGGCGCCCCGCGGGGCTTTTCTCCGACGAGGAGAATCGACTTGGCATCCACGGCGGCGACTATGAGACCTCCCTGATGCTGCATTTCCGGCCGGACCTCGTGGACATGGCCTTGGCTGCCGATTTCCCGAGCCGGGTCTCGGAAGCCGACTCGGCGTTCGCGCTGTTGCGCCAGACGGGCACGCACGCCTTCGCCTGGCTGGCCGAGGACCTGAACCCGCAAGGCGTGGTCGGCCAAGCGGATCGGGCGAGCGCGGAAAAGGGACGTCTCGTGGCCGAGCACCAGGCCGCTGGCTTCATCGCGCTTCTGGAAGACATGCGCGCTGCGAGGCTCGCGGATTGGCTGCGCTGAGGCCCAGGTTGCCGGGCGTGGACGCCCATGCAAGATGCGCGGGCGCATGATCGGGAGGATCGACGTGAAGCCTGTGTTCTGGACGCTGCTCGGCGTGACACTTCTCGCCTCGCCCGCGCTGGCCGAGCAAGAGAAGATCGATTGCGACAACGCGATCACCACGCATGACATGATCTTCTGCGCAGGCGGTGATTTCCAGGAAGCCGACGCTGCGCTGAACACCACCTATCGCGAGGCGATGAGGCGAGCCGAGGCGATCGACCGCGAGGCGAACGAGACCGACATCGCAGTCCCCGGCGCGGTCAAATCGTTGCGCTCCGGCCAGCGGGGCTGGATCGCCTATCGTGACGGCCAGTGCACGGCCGTGGCTTACGGCGCGCTCGGCGGCACGATCGCACCGCTTCTCGACATCGGCTGCCAGACCGGCCTGACGCAGAAGCGAACGGAGGAGTTGAAGGCGCTGTTCAACCCGGAATGAGGCTGGGCATCGTGAAGCCACACATGGCCCTTCCGAAAGCTGCTTTCGCGACCGTTGAGTTTACATAAAGGCCACGCCAAGGCGTGCCCTCACGGCCAGATGGCAACGATCCGTTCGCCAAACCAGCAGCGCCCCAACGCGACGCCTCGCTGAACCCTTATTGCAAATCATTTGCATTTGCAAAATTGAGGAGTATCTCTGGCGTGTCGGTCTGATCCATCGCGCTTCCGACCAGCCCCCGGCTCAGCGCCGTGGTCGATAGCGCAACCCGTCTGTCCCCCGCACGCCGGCTGGAAACGCAGCGCCATGAGCACTCTTTCGGAACGCATGAACAGCGGCTGGCACCGCGAGCGTGGGGAGGCATCCCTGTCGGATGTGCACCGCACGGTGCCCGTCTCCCGCCAGGGTTCGAAGCTCCGGCGCATGGCGGCATTCTTGGGGCCGGGCTATCTCGTTGCGGTCGGCTACATGGACCCCGGCAACTGGGCCACCTCCATCGCTGGGGGCTCGCGCTTCGGCTATACGCTACTCACGGTGGCGCTTGTTTCCAACATCATGGCCATCGTGCTGCAGTCGCTTTGTGTGCGGCTGGCCATCGGCACCGGGCGCGATCTCGCCCAGGCCTGCCGTGACGCCTTTCCCGGGCCCGTCGCCTTCACGCTCTGGCTTTTGGCGGAAACCGCCATCATCGCGACCGACATCGCTGAAGTGATCGGCACAGCGATCGGCCTCAACCTTCTCTTCGGCATTCCGCTCGAGCTAGGCGTTGTGATCACCGCGCTCGACGTGTTCCTGATCCTGGCGCTGCAAAGGCTCGGCTTCCGATGGGTCGAGGCCTTCGTGATGGCGCTTCTCGCCATCATCGCCGTCTGCTTCGTGCTGCAGATAGCGCTGGCCGACCCCGCATGGGGAGATGTGCTGCGCGGCTTCGCGCCCACCACCGAAATCGTCACCAACCCCGAGATGCTCTATCTCGCGCTCGGCATCCTCGGCGCCACCGTGATGCCGCACAACCTCTACCTTCACTCCGGCATCGTGCAGACCCGAGCCTACGGCGAGAGCCTGCCCGAAAAGCGCGAGGCGCTGCGTTTCGCGACCGTCGATTCGACGATTGCGCTCACCTTCGCGCTTCTGGTCAACGCCTCGATCCTGATCCTGGCTGCGGCCGCCTTCAACACCACGGGCAGGACGGAAGTGGCAGAGCTCGGCGAGGCGCATACCCTGCTCGCTCCCCTGCTGGGTGCCGCGATCGCGCCCACACTTTTCGGTGTGGCCCTGCTCTGCTGTGGCATCAACTCGACGGTCACGGCCACACTCGCCGGCCAGATCGTGATGGAAGGTTTTCTCCAGGTCGGCATCGCGCCCTGGCTGCGCCGCTTGGTCACCCGCGTCGTGGCCATCCTGCCTGCGGCGGGCGTCACCATCTGGTATGGCGAGGCGGGAACGGCCGAGCTTCTGATCCTTACCCAGGTGGTGCTGAGCCTGCAGCTCTCGTTCGCCGTGATCCCGCTCGTGCGCTTCACCACCGACAAACGCCGGATGGGCGCAATGGTCGCGCCGCTTTGGCTGGCTGCGATCGCCTGGATCCTGGCCGCCGTGATCGCCGCACTCAACATCAAGCTGCTGCTCGACTTCGCGGCGCCCCTTTGAGGAGCTTCAGAACTCGCCGAAAGTGAGCTGTGGCGGTTGCTTCGGCGCACGCCGGCGCGGTGGTGACGGGGGCTTCTTCGGCTCGGCGCGGATGCGGCGCACGGCCTCGTCACGGGTTTTCACTTCCGGCGCCGCAGGGTCGTCCGTCAGCCACTTGCCGCGCTTGATCACCTCGTTCACGCGGCCCTGGTTGACGCCGAGCTTGAAGGCGATCTCCTGCTGGGTCATCTTCGTGCTTTCGTGAAGCTCGAGAATGTGCCGGGCGAGGTCGGGCGTCATCTTGCGGCCCACCACGCGGCGGGCCGGCGTGACCTTCCGCTTTGCCTTGTCGCGGGCCTTGAGCCGCTCGAGAATCGCAAGCGCCTGGCGCATGCCTTGGGCCCGCAGCTCTTCCTCGAATTCCTTCAACGTAGCCAAACCAAGCCTCCCTCCGCCCGAACGTGAGCGCGAAAGTGCAACATTCCAAGAACAGAATGTGGACGTGCGACCGTCCGTGGCAAGGCCGCACCGAGGCTTCGCCTCGGCGCGGCCTGTGCTTGTTGGGGATAAGTCAGAGAATCGGACGGCCGCCGGTCACGGCGTAGCGCCCACCGCTCATGTAGCTGCCCTCGCTGGATGCGAGCAGCACGAAGATACCGGCGAGCTCGGCAGGCTGGCCGGCGCGGCCAAGCGGCGTGTTGTCACCGAATTCCGCGACATCCTCGGGCGGCATGGTGGAGGGAATCAGCGGCGTCCAGATCGGCCCCGGCGCAACCGAGTTGACGCGGATGCCGCGCTTGCCCAGCATCTGTGCAAGCCCGGCCGAAAAGTTCGCGATGGCACCCTTGGTGGTTGCATAAGGCAGCAGTGTCGGCCGGGGATTGTCGGAATTGACCGAACTCGTGTTGATGATCGACCCGCCCTCTTTCATGTGCGGCACGGCCGCCTTGCAGATGTGGAACATGGCGGTGATGTTGACCGCGAAGGTGTGGTCCCACTCCTCATCGGGGATGTCCTCGATGGTCTCGTGGGTCATCTGATAAGCGGCGTTGTTGACGAGGATGTCGAGCCGGCCGAACTCCGACAGCGTGCGCTCCACCAGCGAGCGGCAAAGCTCGGGCTTTGCTAGATCGCCTGCCACGAGCACGCAGCGCCGCCCGGCCTCCTTCACCAGCTTCGCCGTTTCCTCGGCGTCTTCGTGCTCGTCGAGATAGCTGATCAGCAGGTCGGCTCCCTCCCGCGCATAGGCGATCGCCACCGCGCGGCCGATGCCGCTGTCGCCGCCCGTGATCAGGGCGACCTTGCCTTCGAGCTTGCCAGAGCCGCGATAGCTCGCCTCGCCGTGGTCGGGCCGGGGTTCCATGGCGGAGGTGTTTCCTGGCGGGGTCTGCTGCTGCTCTGGCCGGCCCATGGTGCTCTCCATTGCGGGGAGCACGCGCAACGCGAGCTTATGGCAGCCGTTCCGGTCAGCCTCTGCAAGATCAGGAAAAGATCAAAGGAAAGAAGTGGTGGGTGTGCACAGGATCGAACTGTGGACCCGCTGATTAAGAGTCAGCTGCTCTACCGACTGAGCTACACACCCACGCTTCACGACAGAGCCATGCCCGTTCGCGTGGGCCGGCATATAGCCGGGGTGGCCTACGCTGTCCAGAGGTTTGGCGGTCGAAAGTGCGGGAGATTGCGCTCAAGGATTGGCAAAATGCCAGGCCAGGATGGGCGGCATATGGGGCTTGAGGCGCTCGCTAACGGCGTCGGGCGCGCGGATCACCACTGCGCCCGCGATCTCTGGCTCGGATTCGGTCGCGATGAAGGCTTCCACGCGTGCGGCCAGGGCCTCCGCCGTCTCGCGGAAACGGTAGCGGCGGAAGATCACGGTGCCGTTGGGGCCGCTCCAGCAATGGTAGGCGGGCTCGGCTTCCCCCTCGTCGAGATCGATCCCCGTTTCTTCGCCGACCTCGCGGCGCATGTTGAAAGGCACGTCCACCTGGGCATCGCGGAAATCCACCGGCTCGAAGGATCCGGCCGCGAAATACACATCGCCCGCGTTCACCGTGTGGCTCGCCATGCGGATGGCGAGAAGCGCGCCGTCGGAGCCAACGGGAACGGCATGGGCGAAGCAGTGTTCGGCGCTCGGGATGGGCCGCATTCTCCGCCAGAGCAGAAAGGCCGAATAGCGCACGATGTGAGCGTGGCCTGACAGGACACCGTCCGCATAGGCGAGCGATGCGAGCAGCGCCACCTCCCCGTCGAAGACAGCGGGGTTGGCATCCGTTTCTCGCTTCCAGTTCTCGACGATGGCCGCCTCATGCTCGAGCACGAAGGGGTGAGGCCCGGTGTCCAGGCGCACGTCGATACGGTGGACCGGCAGCACTTCCCCGCGTGGAATGGCGAAATTCATGGCTCGGGATGCTCCATCGGGCACACGGTTCGGTCGCTCGGCACGGTTACTGGAACGTTTCCGTTCAGGCTCCGTTCATGGCGCAAGCGTGAGTTTCACTCTCATGGCCGCCTTCGCGCGGCTCCTCAACGCTTTGTGGGAGACCATGAACATGAAATCCTTTTTTGCCTCCATGCGCAAAGGGGTTCTGGCATTTGGCCTGTCCTTTGCAACTGCAGTTCCATTGGTGGCAGCCCCGGCTGCCGCAGCGCCTCGCGCGCCTGTGGCGCAGCCGAGCGTGCCCGCAGTGGCGAGCGACGTGATCCAGGTTCAGGATCGCCGCTGGCGCCGTGGCTACGACCGTGGATACCGCCGCGGCTATGATCGCGGCTGGCGTCGTGACTATCGGCGTGATTACCGACGCGATTATCGCCGGCGCGACCGCGCGGCTGCCGCCGCGATCGGCCTGGGCCTCGGCCTCGGCGCCTTGGCTCTCGCCAACCGCGACCGTTACTACTACGCCGAGCCGCGCTATGTGGCGCCCCCGCGCCGCGTTTATCGCGGTGGCGTGTCCAACGCCCATGTGGACTGGTGCTACAACCGCTACCGGTCTTATCGGGCCTCCGACAACACCTTCCAGCCCTACAACGGCCCACGCCGCTTCTGCTACTCGCCCTACGGCTGAACTGTGTAGCACTGGAAACAAAAAAGCCCGGGATCGCTCCCGGGCTTTTTCTTTGGGCCTCAGTTCTTGGCCTTGTCGACCAGCTTGTTCTTGGCGATCCACGGCATCATGCCGCGCAGCTTTTCGCCGACCTGCTCGATCTGGTGATTGTCGTTCATGCGGCGGATGCCCTTGAAACGAGCTGCGCCCGAACGGTATTCCTGCATCCACTCCGACGTGAACTTGCCCGACTGGATGTCGTGCAGAACGCGTTTCATCTCGGCCTTGGTCTCTTCCGTGATGATGCGGGGGCCGGTCACATACTCGCCCCACTCGGCAGTGTTCGAGATCGAGTAGTTCATGTTGGCGATGCCGCCTTCGTAGATCAGGTCCACGATCAGCTTCACTTCGTGCAAGCACTCGAAATAGGCCATCTCGGGCGCGTAGCCGGCTTCCACCAGCGTCTCGAAGCCAGCGCGGATCAGCTCGACCAAGCCACCGCAGAGCACGACCTGCTCGCCGAAAAGATCGGTCTCGCACTCTTCCTTGAAGTTGGTCTCGATGATGCCCGAACGGCCGCCGCCGACGCCCGAGGCGTAGGAGAGCGCGACATCCAAGGCGTTGCCCGAGGCATCCTGATGGACGGCCACGAGGCATGGCACGCCGCCGCCCTTCTCATACTCGCCGCGCACCGTGTGGCCGGGGCCCTTGGGCGCGATCATGAGGACGTCGACCGATGCCTTGGGCTCGATCAGGCCGAAATGCACGTTGAGGCCGTGCGCGAAGGCGATGGCCGCGCCGTCGCGGATGTTGGGGGCGATCTCGTTCTTGTAGATGTCGGCCTGAAGCTCGTCGGGCGTAGCCATCATCATCAGGTCGGCCCAGGCCGCGACTTCAGCGACCGTCATCACCTTGAGGCCGTCGGCCTCGACTTTCTTGGCGGTGGGCGAACCGGCCTTCAGGCCGATGGCGATGCCTTCCACACCGGAATCCTTCAGGTTCAGCGCATGCGCGCGGCCCTGGCTGCCATAGCCGATGATGGCAACCTTCTTGCCCTTGAGGAGATTGAGGTCGGCATCCCGATCATAATAAACGCGCATGGTTTCCTCTCACATTGCGTTGGTTGGCTGGGTTTCTTCGGGCGCTGCATGAAGCGCCAGAAACTGGTCGGTGGCCGCTTTCGCGTCACGGCCCACGTCGATGTCGAGCCGGTCGCCCAGCAGGAGCCTGATCTGCACGTCGCGCGCGACCAGGCCGAAGAATGTGCGGAAGGCTTCTTCCGCATCGCGGAAGCGCACGAGGCCAGCAGCGCGCGCGGCTTCCAGCACGGGCTTGAGCCGGGCGGCGAGCGCGAAACGCCCGTTATCGAGGACGATCCGTCCGAGATTGCCCTTGGCGGATGCCGCGTGGCTGACGGCAATGCGGTTCAGCGCGATCGAAGTGTCGCTCGAGATCACGCGCAGCCAGTCGGCGGCAAAGGTTTCCAGGTTCTCGCGCAGGTTCGCGGCATCGAGCGCCAACCGTTCGTCCCGCCCTGCCCGCACCTTGGACGCCTGGAGGCGGACGGTGGCGACGAGCAACCCGTCACGGCCGCCGAACCACTTGTAGAGCGTTTCCTTGGAACAGTTCGCCCGGCGCGCCACTGCGGACATTGTGAGCGCATCGCCTTCTTCGACGAGCAGGTGGAGGACGGTGTCGAGCACCGCCTCCTGCCGTTCGCTGAATTGGGGTTGCGCAGATGTCATCGCCGTCAGGTGTACCGTACGTTACGGTTCCCCTATCGTTCGAGGAATGAGAATGCAAGCGTTGTAGCGGTCCGCGCAGTGTTAAATTTCCGGCTGCCGCCGGTTTGCGCGGATGTGATTCCAGTCGGGCTCAGCGAGACCGGCAGGCGAGAAGGGATCGAGAAGCGTGCCGGATACCACGGCCTGGAGCAGCCTGGGCGTGGGCGGCATCTTCGCGAGATGGGCGACCACCCGATCCCGCACCCACGGCAGGACGCGGCTGTCGCTCTGATAGAAGGGCGTGAAGGCGAGCGACAGCAACTGGAAGAGCCGCACATGCCAGCGGCGGGCGGCGCTGTAGCGGGCTAGGCCATCTGCCAGATCGGCGCCCGTCTTGAGGGCATGGACAAGGGTCGCCGCATCCAGCAGCGCCATGTTGGCGCCCTGCCCGAGCTGCGGGCTCGTGGCATGTGCCGAGTCTCCGATCACGGCCAGCCCGCGCGCGGCAGGGCTGACCAGCGTGTGGTGCGCGTAGCGTGCGAGGGTCAATTGGTCGAAGGATGTGACTTGGTCCGCGTAGGCTGCAGCTTCAGGCCAGATGCGCGTCACGCGCGTCTTCCACGCTTCGATCCCCTGCCCGCGCACGGCGTCCACCTCAGCGGGCTTGAAACTCCAGAAGAACGCTGCGAGCTTCTCTCCATCGGGCTTCGCGCGGCCGATCGGCAGGACGCCGATCATCACCGCGGCCCGCTGGTAGCGCTGCGTCAGCGCATGCGGATCGAAAGCGCCCTCCCGCCACGGCAGCGAGGCCCAAAATGCCCCGTAGGCCAGTGTGCGCGGCGCACGTCCGCCATCAAGTTCTGCGCGCAGCGGGGACCGCGATCCACCGGCATCGACCAGGAGGTCGAACGGCCCGATCCGCCTGCCGCCCTCCGTCATAAGATAGCTCGGGCCGTCACCTTCCCGCCCGGTGATGGTGGTTCCGGCCTCGATCACAAGGCCCTCATCGCGCGCTGCATCGAGAAGTGTGCCGTGAAGTGCCGCGCGATGGACCGCGAGGCCGAACCGCCCCGTGCCGCCTGCCGCGTAGCGCACGTCGAGCACGGTGCGGCCCGTCCGTGCATCAGCGCCGTGCAGCCGGTCGATCCGGCTGCCGAGTGACAGCATTGTGGGCAGGAGGGCGAGCTGGTCGAGAACCGCGAGCCCGGTCGGCTGAAGGATCAGGCCCGAACCGACCGGCTGAGGTGTCTCGAAGCGCTCAAAGAGCGAAACGCGATGCCCGGCCCGCGAAAGCAGAAGTGCGGCAGCCAAGCCTGCGGGGCCGGCGCCCGCGATGCCGATCTCAAGCCGTGGCGACCTCAAGGCGCGGAACTGCGTATCAGATCGCCACCTGCGTCCCGATCTCGACCACGCGGCCGGTTGGGATCTGGAAATACTCGGTCGCATCGGCCGCCGTGCGCGCAAGCCCGATGAAGAGCCTGTCCTGCCACATCGGCATGCCCGAAGTGGAGGCTGCCTTGAACGATCGGCGCGACAGGAAGAAGGACGTCGTCATGATGTCGAACTTCCAACCCTGCTTGCGGCAGATCACGAGCGCACGGGGGATGTTGGGCTGCTCCATGTAGCCGAAATGCATCTGCACGCGCATGAAGAGGTCGTTCACGTGCTCGATCTTCACCCGCTCGCTTTCGGGCACGCGCGGCGCCTGGGCCGTCACCACCGACAGGATCACGTTGCGCTCGTGCAGCACCTTGTAGTGCTTGAGGCTGTGCAACAGCGCGGTCGGCGCGCTCGCCGGATCGCTCGTGAGGAACACGGCCGTGCCCTGCACCAGATGCGGCGGCTTGCGGGCGAGGTTCTCGGTCAGGACGTCGAAGGGAATCTCGCTCTTGCGCGTCTTCTCGAAGAGGTAGCGCGTGCCGCGAACCCAGGTCCACATGATCACGGCGATCACGACGGCAACCAGCACCGAGACCCAGCCGCCATCATGGATCTTGGCGACGTTGGCCAGGAAGAAGGCGCCGTCGAGGGCTGCGAAGGCGATGGCCAGGAGGGCCGCGAGCGCCACGTTCCACTTCCAATCGTGCCGCATGACGATGAAGAGCAGCGCGGTCGTCGACAGCATCACGCCGGTGACCGAGATGCCGTAGGCCGAGGCGAGCGACGAGGATTCGCCGAAGCCCACCACCAGCATCATCACGCCGAGTGCGAGGAGCAGGTTGATGCGCGGCATGTAGATCTGGCCCGACTGCGTTTCGGACGTGTGCTGCACTTCGAAGCGCGGCAGGAGGTTGAGCTGCACCGCCTGCCGCGCGAGCGAGAAGGCGCCGGTGATCACGGCCTGACTCGCGATCACGGTGGCGACGGTGGTGACCAGCACGCCGGGGATCAGGAACCAGGACGGCATCATCTCGTAGAATGGGTTGGTCGGCACACCGCCATGCGACAGCACGAAGGCGCCCTGCCCGAAATAGTTGAGCAGCAGCGCGGGAAACACGAAGGCGAGCCAAGTCGTGATGATGGGCCGGCGGCCGAAATGCCCGAGATCCACGTAGAGCGCCTCGGCGCCCGTCACGGCCAAAAACACCGCGCCGATGGTGATGAAGGCAAGTTCGGGCTGCGCGGTGAGATAGGCGATCGCGTAATACGGGTTGAGCGCGTAGAGCACCTCCGGCGCATCGAAGATGTGATAAAGGCCGAGCGCACCCAGCATCGTGAACCACAGCGCCATCACCGGCCCGAAGACGCGCGCAACCTTGGCGGTGCCAAGCCGCTGCACGGCGAAGATCACGGACAAGATCACCAGCGTGATCAGCTCGACATAGGGGTCGAAGGCCGGCGTGATGAGCTTCATGCCCTCCACGGCCGACAGGACGGAGATGGCGGGCGTGATGATGGCGTCACCGAAGAAGAGTGCCGCGCCGATGATGCCGACGGCCAGGATCATGCCCGATCCCCGCGCATAGCAGGCGCGCGCCAAGGCCATCAGAGACAGCGTTCCGCCTTCGCCGTTGTTGTCGGCCCTCATCACGAAGCCGACATATTTGACGGTGACGATCAGCGTCAGCGCCCAGACGATCATAGAGAGCACGCCCAGGATGTCGCTCGGCGACGGCACCTGGCCGTCGGAAGAGGCGGCGTGGAGCGCTTCGCGAAAGGCGTAGATCGGGCTCGTGCCGATGTCGCCGAAGACGACACCGAGGGCTCCCAGCATCAGGCCCGCGGAGGAATGATGCGCGGCGGCGCCATGCGCCTGCGGCGCAGCACCACCAGTGTCGGCAAGAGCCATGGAGACAAAGGTCCCTGAGGAAAAAGCGCGGGAGAACTAGGCTTCTTCCAACGCTTTGGCAAATCCCGCGTTGCAACACGGGCGGACTGCCGATCAAGAATTGGGGAAGACGGGAAAAGAGATGGGAAGCGCGGCCGCTCCCGTCAACGCACCACGGTCAGCCGCTTCGCGGCGCGCGTGATGGCGGTGTAGAGCCAGCGCGTGCGCGTGTCCTTGAATGCCCAGCTTTCGTCGAACAGCACGACATCATCCCACTGCGAACCTTGGGCCTTGTGGACGGTCAGCGCGTAGCCGAAATCGAAATCGTCGTAGCGCTTGCGCTGCGCCCAGGCGATCTCGGTGTCGGGGTTCTCGAACGTGTCCTTCAACAGCTTGATCTTGGCCACGCCCCGGTCGGGATCGTCTTCTTCCGGTGCGACCAGGAGGTTGATGCCGGGCTTGGTGGTCTCGCGCGAAGCGGTCATCACCTTCCAGAGCGACCCGTTGAGCAGGCCCTTGGCAGGGTCGTTGCGCAGGCAGACGAGCTTGTCGCCGGCCTGGGGCACAGGCATGGAGAAGCCCTTCAGCTCGCGCAGCCGCCCGTTGTAGCGCTTGCGCGTGCGATTGGTGCCGACCAGCACCTGGTCGGCGGCGAGCACGAGGTCTCGGTTCACCTCGTCCTTGCCGATCACGCGCGCTTCCGTGCCATACTCCCCGTAAGCGAGCTCGCGGCCCTCGCGCACGTCGAGCGCCATGCGGATGATCGGGTTGTCACGCGCCTGGCGGTGGATTTCGGTCAGCAGGAAGTCCGGTTCCGCCTCGGTGAAGAAGCCGCCGCCTGAGATCGGTGGAAGCTGTCCGGGGTCGCCCAGAACCAGGATCGGCGTGCCGAAGGTCAGGAGATCGCGGCCGAGCGCCTCGTCCACCATGGAGCACTCGTCGACCACGACGAGCTTCGCGCGACTGATCGGGCTTTGCCGGTTGAGTGCGAAGGTGGGCGACACAGAGGTCTTGCCCGTCGATTCGTCCTCGATGCTTTCCTCACCGCGCGGGCGATAGATCAGCGAATGGATGGTGCGGGCGTTGGTGGCGCCCTTGGACCGCAGCACCTGGGCTGCCTTGCCGGTGAAGGCCGCGAACTGCACGCCGCCGTCCACGCCTTCCGCGAAGTGACGCGCAAGCGTGGTCTTGCCCGTGCCGGCATAGCCGAACAGGCGGAAGATCCGCGGCCTTTCGCTGCCGTTGAGCCATCGGTCGACGGCTTTCAGCGCCTCGTCCTGCTGGGGGGAGAACTGCATGGGCCCTCATGGACAGGATTCGCGCCCGCCCCGCAAGGCTCGATGACCGGCAGCACTCCGCCGTGCGAGGCTGTCTCAGCGCAGCATCGGCACGAGCGACAGCACCAACAGCACGGCCATGGCGATGTTGAACCAGCGCAGCCTGACGGGATCGGCCAGGAACCCGCGCAGAGCCATGCCGAAGCCCGCCCAAGAAGACACACTCGGAAGGTTCACCGCGCCGAAAGCCAAACTGACGATCAGCACGGAAACGAAGGGTGATTTCGGGTCGGTGTAGATGGCCATGGCGGACACCGCCATCACCCAGGCCTTCGGGTTTACCCATTGAAAGGCGGCAGCCTCCAGAAATCGCATCGGGCGCCCCTTTGCCTGCCTGCCCTGCCCCGGCCCGCCCGACATCGCGATGCGCCAGGCGAGGTAGAGGAGGTAGGCCCCGCCTGCGAGCTTGAGCGTGGTGTGCAATTGGGGAAACGCCGTCAGCAATGCGCCGAGCCCGAGACCCACGCAAAGAAGCAGCACCGTGAAACCGATGCCGATTCCCAGCATGTGCGGGATCGTGCGCCGGAAGCCGAAATTCACGCCGGATGCGAGAAGCATCAGGTTGTTCGGCCCCGGCGTGATGGATGTCACGAACGCATAGGCGATCAGTGCCGCGAAGGTGTCGGACGACATGACACGATCACGAGCGCGTCGAGACCATGCCCTGCGGCCCGCGGTTCATCGCGGCCACGCCCGTGCGGCACACTTCCACGAGACCCAGCGGCGCCATGATCGCGATGAACTGCTCGATCTTGGAAACGGCGCCCGTGATTTCGAAGATGAAGTGCTCGGTGTTGGCGTCGATCACCTTGGCGCGGAACGCATCGCCCAGCCGCAGCGCCTCGACGCGGGCGTCTCCGGTGCCCGCGACCTTCACCAGAGCAAGCTCGCGCGCGAGCGGCTTGTCATGGCCGAGTTCGGCCGCGCGCATGGTGAGGTCCACCACTTGGTGAACGGGCACGATGCGTTCGAGCTGGTTCTTGATCTGCTCGAGGATGTGCGGCGTGCCGCGCGTGACCACGGTGATGCGCGACAGGTGCTTCTGGTGCTCGGTCTCGGAAACCGTCAGGCTCTCGATGTTGTAGCCGCGCCCGGAAAACAGCCCGATCACGCGCGCGAGCACGCCGGGCTCATTGTCCACCAGCACCGACAAGGTGCGCGGCTCGGGCTTCTCGGTCTCGCTCGCGATGAAATAGGCGGAGCCGGAGGGTTGGTGTTGGGCGTTCATGCTTCTCTTACCTTGACGATGCCGCCGCAGCGGTTCTGGACGATGGAGACGTGGTGGGTGCCGTCCATCGCCCTCACACCAGAACCCTGTCCTTCGCGTCGATGGCCTTCGACACCGCCTCGTCCGTCGCCTCGTCGGGCAGCAACATCTCGTTGTGCGCCTTGCCGGACGGGATCATCGGGAAGCAGTTGGCGAGGTTCGCCACGCGGCAGTCGAACAGCACGGGCTTGCGCACCTCCATCATCTCGCGGATGGCGTCGTCGAGCAGCCCCGGCTTGTCGCAGCGAATGCCGTGGCCGCCATAGGCTTCAGCGAGCTTCACGAAGTCGGGCATCGCCTCGGTGTAGGAGTGCGACAGGCGGTTGCCGTGCAGCAGCTGCTGCCACTGGCGGACCATGCCCATGTACTGATTGTTCAGGATGAAGATCTTGATCGGCGCTTCGTACTGAACCGCCGTCGAGATTTCCTGCATCGTCATCTGCACCGACGCGTCGCCTGCGATGTCGATGACCAGCGCATCCGGGTACGCGATCTGCACGCCGAGTGCCGCGGGCAACCCGTAGCCCATGGTGCCCAGGCCGCCGGACGTCATCCAGCGATTGGGTTCCTCGAAGCCGTAATACTGGGCGGCCCACATCTGGTGCTGGCCGACCTCGGTCGTGATGTAGGTCTTCTGCCCCTTGGTCAGCTCGTAGAGGCGCTGGATCGCATATTGCGGCATGATCACGTCCTCGTTCGGACGGAACGAGAGCGATCCGCGACGACGCCAGGCATCGACCGCATCCCACCAGGGCGCGAGCGCCTTGGGCTCGGGCTTGGGCCCCGCGCGCCACAAGCGCACCATGTCCTCGATCACTCCGCCGACATCGCCCAGGATCGGCACGTCGACGCGCACGTTCTTGTTGATGGAGGATGGGTCGATATCGACGTGGATCTTGCGCGAATTGGGCGAGAAAGCGTTCAGGCGGCCGGTGATGCGGTCGTCGAAGCGCGCGCCCAGGCAGATCATGACGTCGCAGTCATGCATCGCCATGTTCGCCTCGTAGGTGCCGTGCATGCCGAGCATGCCCAGCCAGTTCGGCCCGCTCGCGGGATACGAGCCCAGGCCCATCAGGGTAGAGGTGATCGGGAAGTTGGTCAGCTCGACCAGTTCGCGCAGAGCGCGGCTTGCCTCCGGCCCCGAATTGATGACGCCGCCGCCCGTGTAGAAGACGGGACGCTTGGCGTTGCGCATCAGCTCGACCGCCTCGCGGATGCGATTCTGATCAGGCTCGACGCGCGGGCGATAGGACTTGCGCTTGGCGGTCTGCGGCGGCTCGTAGGTGCCGCGCGCGAACTGGATGTCCTTGGGGATGTCGACCACGACCGGACCGGGGCGGCCCGTGGTCGCGATGTGGAAGGCTTCGTGCAGGATGCCGGCCAACTCGTTCACGTCCTTCACCAGCCAGTTGTGCTTGGTGCAGGGCCGCGTGATGCCGACCGTGTCGCATTCCTGGAACGCGTCCGAGCCGATGAGCGCGGTGGGAACCTGGCCGGTGATGCAGACGAGCGGGATCGAGTCCATCAGCGCGTCCTGCAGCGGCGTGACCGCATTGGTGGCGCCGGGGCCCGAGGTGACCAGCATCACGCCCGGCTTGCCGGTGGAGCGCGCATAGCCTTCCGCCGCATGCCCCGCGCCCTGCTCGTGGCGGACGAGGATGTGAGTGACCTCTTCCTGCTGGAAGAGCTCGTCGTAGATCGGCAGGACCGCGCCGCCGGGATAGCCGAACACATGGGCAACGCCGTTGTCCTTGAATGCCTGGACCACCATTTCGGCGCCCGTCATCTCGCGTCGGCCTGTCTCGTTCTCGCTCATCGTCTTCTCGTTCCGGATTGGGGTATGGGGTCGTTCAGGCAACAAAAAAGGCCCCCGAGGGAGCCTTGGTCTTCGCGCATGGGAGGCTGTCGCCCGGCGGTTACACCGCCTTGCCCACGCGCGCGCTTACGAGAATGAGACCCATCGACATCATGGCGACCCGCATAGCCTGCCGACTGACACGATGTCAATCGGTGCAAGCCAGCATTTAACCCGGCGAGAACCATCGGCTCACACGTGAAATTAAGCCGGTATTCCTATCGTCGCCTTCGCACAGTTGCGGGAGGCCGTCATCGACGCGCAGCAGAACTCGGCGCCGTCCGATCGGCGCGACCAGACCCAGCGCGACCGCCGGGTGCTCGGCCATGTGGTGTCGTGCGACGGAGCGCGCGCCGTGGTCAGCGCGGTGGCCGACACACGCGAGAACTCAGGCGTGGACAACTGGATCGTCGGCCGGATGGTCTCGATCAACCTCGGCGAAGCGCGCACGGTCGGGCTCGTCTACCATGTGTCCAAAACGGATGGCCCTTGGCGGGACGACGATGAGAACCACATCGAGGTCAAGATCGAGCTGATCGGCGAAGTGCGGGACACCGGTCCGCGCGAGGCGCCCGTCTTCGACCGCGGCATCACGCTCTACCCTCACATCGGTGCCATCGCCCACCGCATCCGCTCGCGCGATTTGGCTGCCGTCTACGACCTTGCGGGACGCCGCTCGATCACGGTGGGTGCGCTGTCCCAAGATGGGGAGATCGCGGCCAACATCGCCATCGACGACACGCTCGCGCGGCACTTCGCGGTGGTCGGCACGACCGGCGTCGGCAAGTCGACCGCCGTCTCTCTTCTGCTGCGCAAGACGCTGGAAGCCCGGCCCGACCTGCGCGTGCTGATCCTCGACCCGCACAACGAGTTCGCGGCATCTCTGCCCGAACACGCGGTTCGGATCGGCACGCACAATCTCGATCTGCCCTTCTGGCTTTTCCGTCTGGACGAGCTGAGCGAGGTCCTGTTTCGGGGCCGCGAGCCGGTGCCGGAAGAGCTCGAGATGCTGCGCGACCTTATCCCGGCGGCCAAGCAGGCCTATCGCTCGGCGGGCAATGGCGCTCCGCTGCGCCGCGCTGGCTCCGACGGCTTCACCGCCGACACGCCCGTTCCCTACCGCATGGCAGATCTCTTGCGGATGCTCGACGAGCGCATGGGCGCGCTCGACGGGCGCACCGACCGCCCCTACCTGCGCGCGCTTCGCACTCGCATCGCTTCCGCACTGTCCGATCCCAACTACCGCTTCATGTTCGCGAGCCGCCTGATCGAGGATTCGATCCAGGAAACCATCGGCATGATCTTCCGCATTCCCCACAACAACCGCTCGATCACCTGCTTCGAGATGGCGGGCATGCCGTCCGAGGCGGTGAACTCGGTGTGCTCGGTGCTCGCGCGCCTGGCCTTCGACGTGGCGACCTGGAGCGAAGGGCGGCTGAAGCTGCTTCTGATGTGCGAGGAAGCGCATCGCTACATGCCCGCCGACCCGCGGCTCGGCTTCGCGCCCACGCGCCACGCGCTGTCGCGCATCGCCAAGGAGGGCCGCAAATATAGCTGCTATCTCGGCGTCGTCACCCAGCGGCCGGGTGAACTCGACCCCACCGTTCTCTCGCAGTGTTCCACGGTCTTCGCCATGCGCCTCGCCAACGAGGCGGATCAGGCGATCATCCGCTCGGCCATCGCGGACTCCTCTGCTTCCAGCCTGTCGTTTCTGTCGTCCATGGGTCAGCGCGAGGCCATCGCATTCGGCGAGGGCGTGGCAGCCACGATGCGGCTGAAGTTCGAAGAGGTCCATGCCGCCCGCATCCCCGGTTCCCATCGCGATGCCGAGGCCGACGAGGATGCTGGCGAAGTCGATCTCGCGGAGATCGTCGAGCGCCTGCGCAGTCTCGGCCGCTCGGCGGCAGCGCCCGCGTCAGCCGCGGAACCCTTGCGCCAGACCGCCGACCTCTTGCGACAGGCTGGCGACCCCGAGCGCTCCGTGAGCCGCCCCGCGCCATCCTTCGAGCCCCAGCCGGCCCCCCAGCGGCAATGGGTGGAAGACGATTTCGGACCCATCACCAGCCGTGCAAGCAGCTTCGGTTTCCGCAACAAGAGCTGATCGCTTGCTCCCATCGACGGACGAAACCGGCCTCGGGAGACCGAGGCCGGTTTCTCGTTTGCAAGGGGTTATTATGCGCTCACGCGCAGATGCGGTTGCGGCCCTGGCGCTTGGCTTCATAAAGCTGCTGATCGGCCCGGCGGAACAGGTCTTCTGCGCTTTCGCGCCCGTCCCAAACCGCCAAGCCAACGCTGGTGGTCACCCGCAGGCGCACATTGCCCGAAAGAATCGTCAGCCCGGCGATCGCGCGACGGATGCGCTCGGCGAGCTTGGCCAGCAGCTCCGCGTCGATGTTGGGGCCCACCACCGCGAATTCCTCGCCGCCGAGGCGCGCCACCACGTCATGAAAGCGCGTGAGATCCTTGAGCGTGCGGGCGACCGCGCGCAGCACTTCGTCGCCCACATCGTGACCGTGCTGGTCGTTGACCTGCTTGAAATGGTCGAGGTCGAGCAGCATCAGCCCGATCGGCTTGTTGATTCGGCCGAACTCCGCGAGATATTCGCGCAGCGCGTCGTCGAAATAGCGACGGTTCTGCACACCGGTCAGACTGTCGGTGAGTGCTGCCTGCTCAAGCGATTCCGAGCGGGCCGAGAGGGACGCGGTGATGGCGCGTAGCTTGTTCTCTTCCTGTGCCTGCGTGCGCAGAAGCGGGTAGATGAAGAACACGCCGAAAACGATGGCGGTAGCGATCAGCACGCCCGCCGCAAACAGAAGCTGCCCGAGATATTGCGAAGCGCCTGCCACGTCCGCCATGGCGGACGCGTTCACCACGGTTTCCAGCACGCCATAGGCGTGCAGCGTCACCATCCCCGAGGCGAGGATGATCGTGATGAACACGAAGAATGCCAGCTCGGATCTGTGAAAGCTCATTCGTTTCCACTCTCCTCCCCAGCCCTGGGACTTATCGCACCGAGCATCTTACGGACCGTAAACAGGACCGCAGCAATCCAGAAATCGCCCGCAAGTTGCATCAGGCAGAGATTTTGCCGAAGGCTTCCCCTGGCCCCGCAAAGTGTTGCCATTCCCCGCCGAACTGGTTTCGGAACCACGTCGATTGGCGTTTGGCATACTGATGAGTTGCAACTTTCGATTGCGCTATCGCCGCCTCAAGGGACAATTTTCCTGCCGCATGGTCAAGCAATTGTCGGAGGCCGATGGCCTTGAGCGATGGCGCTGCGGGATCGGGCACAAGAGACGCGACCCGCACCGCTTCATCGAGCGCGCCTTCGGCCATCATCGCGTCGAAACGTCGGTCGATGCGCTCGCGCAGAAGCGGGCGCGGCGGCTCGAGCACAACGCGGATTGCACCCGAAACGAGCGGTGTCGCGGGAGCGCTCTGCCATTCGCGCAACGGGCGCCCCGTCGCGTCCCACACTTCCAGCGCGCGGACGAGCCTTTGCCCATCGGTCGGCGCGAGAATGGCGGCACCCGACGGATCGCGGTCGGCCAATTCGGCGTGCAGGGCGACAGCACCATGCTCGACCAGACGATCCCGCCAGAACGCCCGCACATCCGCCGGAATGTCAGGCAAGACGGCCAGCCCCTCCGTCAGTGCCTTGAAGTAGAGCCCCGTTCCACCGACGAAGATCGCACGACGCCGGAGCGCACCCTCTTCGACAAGCCGCACGACATCATCGAGCCAAGCGCCGACCGAATAGGAGCGCTGCGGCGGGACGTGCCCGTAGAGCAGATGCGGCACCCGCTCGGTGGCCTTGAGGCTTGGCCGGGCGGAAAGGATGCGCAGCCCGTCATAGACCTGCATCGAATCCGCATTCACGATCAGGCCGTCGAGGCGCTCGGCCAGTTCGAGAGCGAGCGCCGACTTGCCGCTCGCGGTCGGCCCGGCTAACAGGATCGCGTTTTCGATCAGCGGTGCTCGTTCCTGCCCATGACCTTTGTCGCCATCCTGATCGCCCACCCCGACAGTTCCGTGCTGACCCAAGTCCTCGCCCGTAACGCGCAAGCCGCGCTGGGCGCAAGCGCGCCGCATTGGCTGAGCGAAGGCGAGGCGTGCGAGTTCGCTCTCCCCTCGGGCCTTCGAAACGCCGAGGCCGAGCACGCTCTGCGCTCAGTGGTCGACGGCGCGCCGATCGATGTTGCCGTGATATCGGCTGCGAACCGCCGCAAGCGGTTGCTGATCGCGGACATGGACTCCACCATCATCGGCCAGGAATGCATCGACGAACTGGCCGACGAGGTCGGGCTGAAGGAGAAGGTCGCTTCGATCACCGAGCGCGCCATGCGCGGCGAGATCGCCTTCGAGCCAGCCTTGCGCGAGCGCGTGGCGCTTCTGGCAGGGCTGGAAGAAACGGTGATCGCGCGCATCCTCGACCAGCGCATCCACCTGGCATCCGGCGCGCGCGCGCTCGTCGCCACCATGCGCGCGAGCGGCGCGTGGACCATGCTGGTGTCCGGCGGCTTCGAAGCCTTCACCAAGCCGATCGCCACGCGCGTGGGGTTCGACGAGCAGCAGGCGAACCGTCTGCTGACGGAGAACGGTCATCTCTCGGGCCAAGTCGCCGAGCCGATCCTGGGACGCGCGGCAAAGGCTGCGGCTCTCGATGCCGCGGTGAAGCGTCTGGGGCTCGACCCCAAAGACACGCTCGCCGTGGGCGATGGCGCAAACGACCTCGACATGATCGGCGCGGCAGGGCTCGGCGTCGCGATCCACGCCAAGCCTGCGGTGGCACAGGCTGCACCCGTGCGGATCGACCACGGCGATCTCACCGCACTTCTGTTCCTGCAGGGCTATCGCCGGTCAGACTTCCGAGCCTGAGGCCGACGCCAAGCTGCGTCGGCCGGCATCCCGGACGAGTGCTCTACTCCGTCCGAACGGTGACGAAACGCAGCTCGCCGGTCTTCGAGGCCAGCATCAGAAGAGCGTTCTTGCGGCCCTGCTTCTTGAGGGCTGCGAGCCTGTCCGAGACCTGCTTGGGCGAGGTCACGGACTCCTGAGCAATCTCAGTAATCACTTCGCCTTCGGCAATTCCGCGCTCGGCCGCGACCGAATCGGGCGCCACCTCGGTGATCACGACACCCGACACCTTCTCCTCGATGCCGAAGCGCTCGCGCATGGCGGCGTCGAGTTCGCCGAGCGTCATGCCGAGCACGGTGCTGACTGCGGGTGCGGGTGCTTCCTCGCCAGCTTCGGGCCCGTCGGTCCCCTCCTCGGCGCCCACTTCTTCGGAAGCCTCGTCGGCATCCTCCAGGCGGCCGAGCGTGACCTTGACGGTCTGCTCCTCGCCCTTGCGCACCACGATCACGTCGACCGCCTTGCCGACAGGGCTTTCGGCCACGACACGCGGCAGATCGCGCATGTTCTCGACCACCTGGCCGTCGAAGCGGATGATCACGTCGCCCGGCTGGATCGAGCCGTTGTCCACCGGCCCGCCCTTGATGACGCCGGCGACAAGCGCGCCCTTGGCGTCTTTCATGCCTAGGCTCTCCGCGATCTCGTCGGTCACGGGCTGGATGCGCACTCCCAACCAGCCACGGCGCGTTTCGCCGAACTCACGCAACTGCTCGACCACACCCGATGCGAGTTTGGCGGGAATCGAGAAGCCGATGCCGATCGAGCCACCCGATGGCGAGATGATCGCCGTGTTGATGCCCACCACCTCGCCATACATGTTGAAAAGCGGGCCGCCCGAATTGCCGCGGTTGATGGCGGCATCGGTCTGGATGAAGTCGTCGTAAGGGCCGGAATTGATGTCGCGGTTGCGCGCGGACACGATGCCGACCGATACCGAACCGCCCAGGCCGAACGGGTTGCCGATGGCCATCACCCAATCACCGATGCGCATCCGGTCGGAATCGCCGAACGGCACGGCCTTCAGCACCTTCAGCTTGGGATCGACCTTGAGCACGGCGATGTCGGTCTTGGGGTCGGTGCCGACCAGTTCCGCCTTGAGCTTCGCGCCATCGGAGAAATTGACCTCGATCTCGTCGGCATCGGCGATCACGTGGTTGTTGGTGACGATGATGCCTTGGGCCGCGTCGAGCACGAAGCCGGAGCCCAGCGATTGAACACGCTGTGCCCCGCGGCCCTCTCCGCGGTCCTTGAAGAAGTCGTCGAAAAAGTCCTGGAAGGGCGAGCCTTCCGGCAGTTGCGGCGGCGGCACGGGGCCCGCGCCTTCGCCATCTCCTTCGCCCACGCGCTGGGACGTCGAGATGTTCACCACGGAGCCCAACAGGCCCTCGGCCAGATTGGCGACCGATTCGGGCCCTTGCTGAGTGCGCTCCGGCTGCGCGGGGGCAGCGGGAGCGGCCGGGGGCGTGGCAGGAGCCGCGGGGGTCTGAGCGAGCGCTGGCAGGCTGGTCCCGGCCAGAAGCGCCGCAAGGCAGGCAGACGCCAGACGGCGCGAGGCGGTGACGGTCATCCAACAGGCTCCGGGTTGGAAAAGGGCGGCACGAGGCCGCCCGATTACCTGTGATGATTACGGCGCGTTTGCGGTCTTGCAAACGGATACGGAGATAAAACCTCCGTCATCCCTTACGCTTTGCCGGCCTCAGGGATTGCCTGCAACATCCGGCGTCGCCGGCTCGGCGCTCGCCTCGGGCGTCGTGGCAGGAGCCGGGGCAGCGGGCGCTCCAGGAGCGGGTGGCGCAGCGGGAGCCGTCTCGGGCGCGGTGCCATCGGCGGGCGGTGCGATCGCCGGCGCGGGCGCCGTCGAGGCAGGCGACGCCGGAGGAGGCAGCGCGCCGTTCTGCGGGTTCAGGAAGAACCGGAAGAACTCGCTGGTCGGCGAAAGCACCATGGTCGTGCTGTCGGACCGCAAGGCCTGCGCGTAAGCCGTCATCGAGCGGTAGAACTCGAAGAAGGCTGGATCGCGCTCAAAGGCCCCCGCGAAGATGGCGTTGCGCTGGGCATCGCCCTGACCGCGCAGGATCTCGCCTTCGCGCTGGGCAGCCGCCGTGATCTCCACCACTTCGCGATCCGCGCGGGCGCGGATGCGCTGGGCGGCTTCCCGGCCCCTCGCTCGCAGCCGCTCGGCTTCGGCCAGGCGCTCGGCGCGCATGCGGTCATAGGTCTGCTGGGAAACCTCAGCCGTCAGATCGGTGCGGCGGATGCGGACATCCTCGATCGCGATACCAAGCGAGGCCGCATCCGGCGTGATCTGCTCGCGCACCTCACGCATCATTGTCGCGCGCTCTTCGGACAGTGCGGACTCAAAACCGCGCACGCCGTAGACGCGGCGGAGCGCTGCGTCGAGACGGGTGCGCAGACGCTGCTCGGCCAGCGTGGTCGAGCCCGAAACCGACTGGCGGAACAGGCGCGCATTGGCGATGCGGTAGGCGACGAACGCGTCCACTTCGTAGAAACGGCCGCCCGACACCTGGACGCGGATGTTGTCTAGATCGAAGCGCATCACGCGGTCCTCGATCATCTGCACGTTGTCCGCTTCGAAGAACGGGAACGGCGCCTTGAAGTAGAGGCCGGGCTCGGACTTCACGTCGACGATCTCGCCGAAGCGCAGCACGATGGCCTGCTGGCGCTCGTTCACCACGAAGATGGACGACCACACGAGGAACAGGATGACGGCAAGGCCGATGCCGATGATGGGAAGACGGTTGGCCAGCATCAGTTTGCCCCCTGCTGCGACTGCTGCTGCTGGGCGGCCGGTGCGCGATTCTGAAGTTCAGGCAGCGGCAGATAAGGCAGAACGCCCGGGCTGTTGCCGTTGCCCTCCATGATGAGCTTGTTGGAGCCGCCGAGCACCTGCTCCATGGTTTCCAGGAACAAGCGCGTGCGCGTCACGTCGGGCGCCTTGGCGTATTCGTCGTAGACCGAGACGAAGCGTTGCGCCTCACCCTCGGCTTCCTGCACGACGCGGTTCTGATAGGCGGCAGCTTCTTCGCGGATCTGGGCCGCGTTGCCTCGGGCCTGGCCGAGACGCTGGTTGGAGTACTGGTTGGACTCCTCCACGAAGCGGTCCTCGTCCTGCTCGGCGCGCTGCACCTCCTCGAAGGCGTTGGCAACTTCGCGCGGGGGAGCCGCGTCCTCGATCGAGATCGCATTCACCTGAAGGCCCGCGCCGTACTGGTCGAGCGAACCCTGGATGATCGAGCGGACGGCATCCGCGATGCCTTGGCGGTCATCGCGGAAGATGTCCTGCGCGGGCCGGCGGCCGACCGATTCGCGCATGGCGCTTTCGGCCAGCTGGCGCAGCATGTCGTCGGGGTCGGACACGTTGAAGAGATAAGCCGTGGGATCGCTGATCTGGTAGGCCACCGAGAACTGCACGTTGACGATGTTCTGGTCGCCCGACAGCATCAGGCCGGAATTGTCGTTCTCGCGCGCCGACGAGCCCACCTGGATCAGGCGCTCGGCGGAGGTCGCTTTTTCCACGGTCTCGATCGGCCACCAGTGGAAGTGGAGGCCCGGCTCGGAAAGCTCGTTCTTGGGAACGCCGAAGCGGAGTTCCACCGCGCGCTCATCGGGCTGCACGGTGTAGATCGACTGGAACAGCCAGAATACGACGAGGCCGACGCCGATCAGGCCCCAGAGCGCGGGCGTGCCGAATGACCCCCCGCCACCGCCGCCTTGACCGCCGGGAAGCGCGCGCCGCAGCCGGTCCTGCCCGCGGCGAATGATGGCTTCGAGATCCGGTGGGTTGTTCTGCGGGCCCTGGGGCCCACGAGGCCCCTGCCCCCAAGGGCCGCCATTGCCGCCGCCCCCGTTTCCGCCGTTACCACCACCGCTGTTTCCGCCACCGCCCCAAGGGCCGCCGCTTTGATTGTTCCAGGGCATCAGTGTCCTTTTCGGCTGGCCGTTCGGTCGGTCGCGTTCCGGCGGATGGTGCGCGTTTGCGCCTTTGCTTCTCTATAGGGATGCGCGCCAAGCCTTTCAACGCGACGAGTCGCGCAACGAAATGCCCGCCTTCCCCAAGGACTGCGCGAAGTTGCGCCCAAGATATGGCGCAGCAGGCGAACGGCCAGCGCGTGGTGGTGGAAAACGCGTCAACGCCGCCGGCGGTAGATTATGTGCCTCGTGGGATGCGTGTCGCGCGGCCCAGCGGACACTTCCTCCTGGGACATCGCTTCCCAGATCGAGGGGTCAATGGGGGGAAACACCGTGTCTCCCTCGATGGTCGCCAGCACATGGGTCACCGCCATGCGGTCTGCGATGGGCTCGGCCTGGCGGTAGATCTCGCCCCCGCCGATCACGCACACTTCATCCGTGCCCGCATGCTCTGCCAGCCACCCCTCCGAGCGCTTCACGGCTTCTTCCAAGCTGCGCGCGGTCTCGATGCCTTCCGCATCGAACGCCGCGTCGCGCGAGACCACAACGTTCAGCCGCCCTGGCAAGGGCTTGCCGATGCTCTGGAAAGTGCGTCGGCCCATGACCACGGGCCGCCCAATCGTGTCGCGCTTGAAGCGGGCGAGATCGGTGCCGAGCTTCCAAGGCATCCCGCCGTCGCGCCCGATCACACCGTTCTCGGCCACCGCCACATGGATCACGATGCTGCTCACCGGCCGTTTCCCTTCCTGCGTCAAACCGCGATCGGCGCCTTGATCGACGGATCGGCCTCGTAGCCGACGATCTCGATATCCTCGAAGCGGAAGGCGAAGAGGTCGGTCACCTCCGGGTTGAGGTGCAGGGTCGGCAGGGGCTTGGGCGTACGGGACAGTTGCTCCCGCGCCTGGTCGAAATGGTTGGCGTAGAGATGCGCGTCGCCGAGCGTGTGCACGAAGTCTCCGACCTTCAGCCCCGTCACCTGCGCCACCATCGCGGTCAGAAGCGCATAGGAGGCGATATTGAAGGGTACGCCCAAGAAGATGTCCGCCGAGCGCTGGTAGAGCTGGCACGAAAGCCGGCCATCGGACACGTAGAACTGAAACAGGCAATGGCAGGGCGGAAGCGCCATCTTGTCGACCTCGGCAGGGTTCCATGCCGACACGATCAGGCGCCGCGAATTGGGGTTCTTGCGGATGTCGCGCAGGAGGTTTGCGATCTGGTCGATGGTGCCGCCGTCGGCCGCCGGCCAGGAGCGCCACTGCGCGCCGTAGACCGGGCCGAGATCGCCGTTTTCGTCGGCCCACTCATCCCAGATCGAGACGCCGTTGGCCTTAAGGTAACCGATATTCGTGTCACCGCTGATGAACCACAAAAGCTCGTGGATGACCGAGCGCAGGTGCAGCTTCTTCGTAGTGGTGAGCGGGAAGCCCTCCTCCAGGTTGAAGCGCATCTGGTAGCCAAACACCGAGCGCGTGCCCGTTCCCGTGCGGTCGGGCCGGTCGGTCCCCGTTTCCAGAACGTGGCGGAGCAGGTCGAGATATTGGCGCATGCGGGGACCGCCTCGGCTGGTGGAGCCGGAATCATTGCGTGAGGAAGTGTTCGCACCGCCTTAATACCGCAGCCCAAGCCCAAGCGACGACTCGTGTTTTCGACACCCCGGCCAAGTTCGCATTCGGCACTGCTCCCTCTTCCTTTGCCGCCTTCGAACGCCTATATGTCTCCCCGTCAGGTTCGCCTGACGATGGTGATAAATTGCCGATGTAATAAGCCATTCGGACC
>QFNI01000102.1 GCA_003240775.1 Mesorhizobium amorphae
GGTCGCAGAGCACGAGCGCGGTCTTCTCCAGCCAGGGCACCGCGCGCAGCGTCGAAAGGTCGGGCTTCACCGTGAAGTCGCCGTAGCCCTTGGTCCAGCTCGCGGCCTGGTAGCCGGGCACAGGCTCCATGTCGATGTCGTTGGCGAGCAGATAGTTGCAGCCATGCGTTTCATCCTGCGCCGTGCGCAGGAAGAAGCCCGCCTCGAAGCGTTTGCCGATCAGACGCCCCTGCATGTCGATGCCGGCCGCCAGCACCGTGTCGATCGCCCCTTCGGCGATCGCGCTTTTCAGGTCGTCCAGGGAAAGATTGCCGGCCATGGTGCCTCGCTTGGGGAATGCTGAAACGAAATCGTGGCCGGCACTGACGCCGGCCACGGTTGAGAAGGCGTGAAATTCAGTGGCTGGTTTCGCCCACCGCGCGCTCCGCAGCCGCGATCTGGGCCTTGCGGCGCGCCACCTCCTCGCCGATCGGCGGCCCGGCGAAGCGGCGCTTCTCGAAGGCGAACCAGATGATGCCCGTCAGAACCAGGAAGCCCACCGTGATCCAGAGCGCCCAGTCGTTCGGCGGCTGGATGCCGAGCACGAAGATCAGCACCATGGCGAGAATGGACAGCACGGCAAACAGTTTGAACGTGCCCTGCCCCAGGTCCCACGGCCCCATCCGGTCCCATTTCGCCGTGCCCCAGGCGAACAGGCCGAGCGTGATCGGGATGGCGAAGGAGAAGAACAGGAAGATCACCGTGCAGGACACCACAATCGTATAGACCGGCGTCTCGCCGATAGAGACGAGCGAGGAGCCCCACACGAACAGCACGGCCAGGATCGAGCCCGTCCAGATGGCGGCGACCGGCGTGCGGTAGGTCGGGCTGACCTTGGAGAGCGCACGCGAGGCGGGCAGGCCGCCGTCGCGCGAGAAGGCAAAGATCATGCGCGACACCGAGGTCACGGTCGCCAAGCCGCAGAGCCATTGCGCCACGAAGATCGCGAGATAGAGCACGTCCTTCACGAAGGGGTTCACCTGGGTGTCCATGCCCCAGAAGAACACGTTCCAGCCCTGCGCCGCAGCTTCCTCCATGGAAGGCAGCATCAGCACGAAAGAGCACAGCATCACATAGCCGAACAGCGCCGACCACAGAACCGAGCTGACCATCGCGCGCGGCACGGAATGCGCGGCCTTGAGCGTTTCCTCGGCGGTGTGGGCCGAAGCGTCGTAGCCGGTGATGGTGTAGATGGGCAAAAGCAGGCCGAGCAGGAACACCCAGCTCGTAGAGTTCTCCGGCCACACATTGCCGCCTGCTTCGCCCGAGAAGTTCGAGAAGGTGAAGAGCCGGCCGAAATCGTAGGAATCGGCCGCAACCAGGCAGACCACCGCAAGCGCGATCGACGTCACGAAGATCAGGTAGCCCGAAAAGTCGGTCAGCTTGGCCGTCAGCCCGATGCCCATATGGTTCACCAGGGCCTGCAAGCCGGTGATGATGGCGAGGAACAGGATGCGTGTGAGGGTCGTGTCTTCGAGCCCGAGCCAGGGCGTGCCGAAAGCGCCCATGAAGAAGTAGTAGGTGCCGACATTGATGGCGCCGAGCACGGTGACCAATCCCAGCAGGTTGAACCAGGCAGTCAGCCAGCCGGTGAAGCGGTTCCCCAGGATCGAGCCCCAGTGGTAGAGGCCGCCCGCTGTCGGATAGGCGGAGGCGATCTGGGCCATCGCCACCGCGAAGACGAGGCTCACGAAGCAGCCGAGCGGCCAGCCGATGCCGATGGCCGCACCCCCTGCCCCACTGGTCGCCTGCGCCAGACTGTTGATGCCGCCAGACAGAATGCAAATGATCGAGAAGGAAACCGCGAAGTTCGAGAACGAACTCATGCGCCGCTCCAGCTCCTGGGCGTAGCCCATGGAGTGCAGGACCTGTGTGTCGTCGCTCTTGTCGCGGTCGGAATAGTCGCGCGTGCTCATGGCAACCTGCCCCAAAAATCTGGCGCGCGACCGCATTCGACCCGCCGCATGGCAGGTGTCGCGGCCCCGCACCGCGCTTCGCCGAGGCCTGCCACGCAGACCGGCCGATCCCCTTCAGCCGCAGGGATCGATTGTCCCTTCCCTGCCGCGTGATCGGATCAGATTCCCACTCCTGAGCTTTGTCAAACAGGGGATCGAGCATCGCTCCCGCGAAAGGTGTGGACATGCGCGGCACCGACCACCTTTCCGATATTTAACGTGCGCGCCGGTACGCGAGCGGCCATAAAACAGGCACACCGACTTGTGAGGTTTGCGCACCGCCTTACCTCACCTCTGCCGGCTTTTGCCCGCATCCGTCCCTTTCTCTGATCTGCCTTCGGGGTCCCGCCCGTCGGCCGGTCCTGCACTGGAACCCTGCATGGCAGCCCCGAAGCAGTTGGCACTCGCCGTTCTTCTCGTTCTCGCAGGCGCAGTCCTCTGGCTGCGCTTCGCGCCGGGCGCGGGCGAAACGCTTGCGGGCTGGGGCATCGAAAACGCGCTCGTACGCGCCATCGCGCCCGCATCCGAGCCTGCCGAAACACGGCGCGCGGAAGGCGGCGGTCCCGGTCGCGGCGGAAACCGCGGGCCTCAGGCCGCCGTGATCGCGCGGCCGGTCACCGAAGCCACCATCAACGACCGCCTGTCCGCCGTGGGCACGGGCCGCTCGCGCGCTTCGGTCGTGGTGAAGCCCTATTCCTCCGGTCGCCTGACCGAGATCCGCGTGCAATCCGGCCAGACCGTGGAAGCCGGTGCGGTGATCGCCGTGCTCGACGCGGAAGGCGAGTCGATCGCCGTGGACCGAGCGGCCATCGCCGTCCAGGACGCGCAAGCCGCGGTGGACCGCGTGTCGGCGCTGCGCCGATCCAACACCGCGTCGGCCGTCCAGGTGACCGAAGCCGAACTGGCGCTCGCCAATGCGCGGCTGGTGCAGCGCGAGGCCGAGCTCGCGCTAGAACGCCGCTCCGTGATTGCACCGATTGCGGGCATCGTCGGCATCGTGCCGGTCGAACTCGGCAACACCGTCACCGCCGAAAGCACGATCGCGACCGTGGACGACCGCTCGACGATCCTTGTGGACTTCTGGGTGCCCGAGCGCTTCGCCACCGTCATCGCTGTGGGAGACCAGTTGACGGCCACCGCCATCGCCCGGCCCGCAGAAGTTCTGGAGGGCACCGTGGGCGCGGTGGACAGCCGCATCGACGAAGCGAGCCGCACGCTCCAAGTGCGTGCCGAGATCCCCAACCCCGACGACACGCTGCGTCCCGGCCAGTCCTTCCAAGTCGCCATGCGCTTCGCGGGCGACACCTACCCTTCCGTCGATCCGCTCTCGGTTCAATGGGGCAGCGACGGCGCGTTCGTCTGGGTCGTGCGCAACGGCAATGCCGAGCGGATGCCCGTGCGCATCATCCAGCGCAACACCGAGACCGTTCTGGTCGACGCGCAGTTGAACGAAGGCGAGCGCGTGGTGACCGAGGGCATACACACCGTGCGCCAGGGCCAGCCGGTGATGGTGGCCGATGCGCCGCCGGACCCGGCGCCTGAGCCTATCCCCTCGGCCGATGCGGGCTCGGATGCCGTCGCCCGCCCGCGTGCCGCGGCAAGCGAGCTCTGATCCGATGAGCGCACCGAGCGAGCACACACCCGCCCCCTCGATGGGCGCCGGCCTGACCGAACTTTTCGTTCGCCGCCCGGTGCTGGCCTTCGTGCTCAATGCGCTGATCGTGGTCGCGGGCCTCGCCGCCTTCAACGGCATCGAGATCCGCGAACTGCCGGACGTCGACCGCCCGGTAATTTCGATCGACGCCGACTACCAGGGTGCTGCCGCCGAGACGATCGACCGTGAGGTGACCTCCATCTTGGAAGGCGCCGTGTCACGCGTTTCGGGCGTCCGCTCGATCTCGTCGTCTTCCTCCTTCGGCCGCTCCCGCGTCACCGTCGAGTTCGGTGACAACGTGGACCTCGACGTCGCAGCCTCCGACATGCGCGACGCGGTGGGCCGCGTGGCGAACCAGCTTCCCGACGATGTGGACCAGCCCCGCATCGTCAAGGCCGACGCCAACGCGAGCGCGGTGATGCGGCTCGCCATCACGTCCGACACGATGAGCGTCGAGGACATGACGGTTCTCGTCGAGGACGAGATCGCCGATTCCTTTGCTGCCGTGGAAGGCGTGGCCGATGTGCAGGTCTACGGCGACCGCGAAAAGCTCTTTCTGGTGGACATCAACCAGGCGAAGCTCGCAGCCCTCGGCCTCACGGTGGCGGACGTTTCCCGCGCGCTTTCCACGGTTGCCTTCGACGCGCCGGCGGGTTCGCTGACCTCGGGCTCGGCCGACATCATCGTGCGCGCCACCGCAGCCGTCACCACACCCGCCGAGTTCGAGAACCTCGTGGTCTCCGGCCGCACCCGCCTGCGCGATGTGGCGACCGTGACGCTGGGCGGCGATCCCGGCCAGACCTCGCTGCGCTCCGATGGCCGCACCGGCATCGGGCTCGGCATCGTGCGCCAGGCGCAGTCGAACACGCTCGACATCTCCGCAGGCGTACGCGCGGCCGTCGAACGCATCGCGCCGACCCTGCCGCCGGGCATGAACATCAAGGTGACGAGCGACGACGCGGTGTTCGTGGAGGGCGCGATCCACGAGGTGGAAATCGCGCTCGGCCTTTCCGTCTCCATCGTGCTTCTCGTCATCTACCTCTTCTTGTTCGACTGGCGGGCGACGCTCATCCCCGGCCTGTCCATGCCTGTGGCCCTCATCGGCACGCTGGCCGCCGTCTATCTCGCGGGCTTCTCGCTCAACATCCTCACCCTTCTTGCGCTTGTGCTTGCCACGGGCCTCGTGGTGGACGATGCGATCGTGGTGCTCGAAAACGTCGTGCGCCGCCGCAACGAAGGCATGGGCCCACGCGCAGCGGCTGTGCTCGGCACCCAGGAGGTGTTCTTCGCGGTGATTGCGACCACCGCCACGCTTGCCGCCGTGTTCGTGCCGCTCTCCTTCCTGCCCGGCCAGACCGGCGGCCTGTTCCGCGAGTTCGGCTTCACGCTCGCAATCGCGGTGCTCCTGTCCTCGATCGTGGCGCTCTCGCTCTGCCCGATGTTGGCCTCGCGCATGTTGAAGGCCGCGCCCGTGGAGGCCCAGGAGCAGCGCAGCCCCGGCCCTGTCCTGCGCCTGGGCAACGCGCTGTCCAACCTTTACCGCATCTGCCTGCGAGCTTGCCTCGCAGCGCCCATGATCGTGATCTTGGCGTCCGTTCTCTTCGCCGCTGCCGCCTGGGGCGCCTTCGGCCTCATCCGCAACGAACTGACGCCTCCCGAAGACCGCTCCATGGTGATGCTGAGCGTCACCGCGCCGCAAGGCGTCAGCCTCGACTACACCACCGCCCAGATGCGCCGCATAGAGCAACTGGTGGAGCCGCTGCGCGAGTCCGGCGAGGTCGTCGCGACCTTCGCCAATGTGGGCCAGGGCGGATCGACCTCGCGCGGTTTCATGGTGATGTCGCTTGCGCCCTGGGGCGAGCGCACCCGCACACAGGCTGAGATCTCCGCCGACATCAACGCGCGGCTGCGCGAGGTGCCGGGTGTCCGCGCGGTCACCATGCAGCCCAACTCGCTCGGCATCCGCGGTGCGGGCTCCGGGCTCCAGTTCGCTATCGTCGGCCAGGACTATGACGAGCTCGGCCAGGCCGCTGGCCGTATCATCGCCCAGAT
>QFNI01000050.1 GCA_003240775.1 Mesorhizobium amorphae
ACGGCCCCGCAGCTTCACCCTTTCCAAAAATCCCGCAGCCCCCTGCAGCGGCGAGGATACCCCCACCCCTTACCCCTCCCCTCAAGGGGGAGGGGAAATCGGAGAGGTCCGCGCAAAGTAGATTTTAGTCGCCGGCCCTACACAAACGGCCACCCCATCAACGCCTGCACAAACGTGAAGACCACAAACCCGCAATAAAGCGCGGCGATCCCGAATACCGGGCCGAGCCGATCGCGCGGAAGCCCAAGCGCCATCATCCCAGCTGCAGCGAGCGGCAGAGCCTGCAGCGCATGGGTGGCGAAGAAATGCCCGACGCGCAGATCACCCACCTCCCGCGACCACCCCATGAACCACAGCGCCTCCCCCGCGCCCGTTCCCCCCACGAGATGGGCGCCATGAGCTGCCATCGTGCCGGCGGTGAGAAGCGTCAGCGGAAAGGTGAGCAATAGCCCCAGCACCGCGCCCAGCCGCAGGACCGGCGCGAGATCGGGCAGGGGCCGGCGCCACACCAGCCAGCCGATGACGGGCGCCATCAGCGTCAGGATCACCGCCGAGACCCCCATCAGGGCCCACATGGCGGCTGCGAGCGGCGAAGACATGTTCCAGTGCGAGGCCTCGCCATGCGCGGCCTGCCAGGTGATCCAGAACTGCTCGAAGCCGATGGCCGCCACGCCCACCCACACCGTCCAGCGCATCAGACGGCTCCGGCGCGCGTCGGGCGCCATCCAGCCCACGAAGAAGGCGAGCGTCAGAAGATAAACGCCGAGCGCAAGCGCGAAGCGAAACGGCTTGCCCCAGACGGGCGCGCCATCGACCAGCCGCGCGTCGGTGATGCCCGCAAGCCCAAGCGGCACGAGCGCGACAAGAAGAATGAGGCCGGAGATCGCAAGAACGGGCTCGCGGCGGCCGAACTCGCTCAAAAGCGGGAGCGAAAGGGGCCGGTCGGCTGTGATGGCTGTCATCGTGAGGTCTCCTTCAGCGGGGCGCGCGCGAAAAGTCCGCGCAGCACGAGAAACAACAGGAAGCCGAGCGGCCCCAGCATGAATGCGAGGGCCAGGCAGGGCACGACGAAGGGAAATGCCAAGCCGCAGCGCTTGGCCTCGTTCACCATCCACGCGCCCACGAAAAGGTCGAAGGCCAGAAAGTGGAGCCAGCCCGCAAGCAGCACGCTGCGCGAGGAGAACAGGACGGCCACCCCATCCAGCGAGCCGAACCCGCCGCCCTCGGGCATCGCGCCCCCGAACAGCACCGCGCCATAGGCGAGCGCCAAAAGGGCGGGCACCACGATTTGCGGCACGATCCGCGCCCGCTCGGGCAGCCACGGGCTGCCGAGCAGCACCAGCCAGCCGAGAAGCGCCAGAAGGTTGGCGAACGAGAAGATCGCATCGAGTGGCATCGGGAACACCTCGTCGTCGGGTACATTCGAAACTGGCAGCTATCTTTCCAATGTCAAGAATAATCTTTACAGTGGCAAAATATGCCCGAAGTGATAGCTCTTCCTCGACAGGAGATGTGATGAAGCAGGACGTGGCAAAACCGGGCTACCACCACGGCGCGCTGCGCGCAGCGCTGCTCGCGGCAGCCGAGGAGGAGCTCGGGGAGACCGGTGTCGAGAACTTCTCCCTGCGCTCTTGCGCGCGCCGCGCGGGCGTTTCGCATGCTGCCCCCAAGCACCATTTCGGCAGCGTCGAAGGCCTTTTGGATGCGCTGGCAGCCGTCGGTTTCGACCGATTGACGGTGCTGATGGGCAAGCGCGTGGAAGCAGCCTCCACGCCCCATGAGCGGCTGCTCGCTTCAGGCGCGGCCTATGTGGACTTCGCGCGGGCGAACCCCGCGCTCTTCAAGCTGATGTTTTCGGCGGGGGGAGGGGGCACTGAGCGCGCGTCGAGCGGGGCTCTAGCCTTCGACATCCTGCGCCGCTGCGCCACTAAGGCTGCGCCCGATGCCGCGCCCGGCGTCGAGATCACCGCCAGTTGGGCTGTGGTGCACGGCCTGGCCCACCTCCTGATCGAGCGCCCCGCGGTTCTGGGCATGCTGATGGGAGAGCGCGCACCCGAAGCCTTCGTGGAACAGACGCTCCGCCGCATCCTGCCGCGCTAGAGGTCTGGTTTCCCAAGGTACCGGGAACTCCCAGGCCCAAAACGACAAAAGCCGCCGGGCCACAGGCGCCCGACGGCTTCTCGAACCGATTTCAGCCGATCAATGAAACAGCTGCAACGCCGAGGGGCAACGGGCGGCCTGCTGGGCACGTGTCGCCACGGCGAAGGCCACGGCCTCTCGCAACTCTTCGTCCATCACGGGCTTCGCCATCACGCCGATCGTGCCGGGCACGCCCTGGCCGAGCTGGGAGGGGTTGGCCGTCATGAACATCACGGTCACGCCGCGCTCGGCGAGCGTGCGGCCGATCGAGGGCCCGGTCGGCCCGTCGCGCAGGTTGAGGTCGATGATGGCGAGCTCGGCGTCGGGCGCGAGAGCGAGAGCGGTCTGCGCGTCTGCCGCGATCCCGATCGGCTCATGCCCAAGCTCGGCAAGCAGGTTTTCCAGCTCAATGGCGACGAAAATCTCGTCCTCGACCACCAGAACCTTGCAAGACATTTCCTTCAACCCCTTCATGCCACCGCTCAAAGCCAAAAGCCCTTCACGGCGTATTCCCAGGCAACTTCCTCGGCCGGCTTGTTCTTGTTCGATCCGGCTGGCACTCGAAAATGCAATGGGCCAATGGCCCGAACACATATCTGCGCGGCTCAAACTCACAAGCCGGCGCAAGGTTGCAGCGAAATTCGCATCTGATGCAACTCACATCTGACGACAGGGTTCGTGCACTCTATCAGAAAGCGTGAACTCACAGCTCTGAACGTCGCCTGCTGCAAAAAGCCCTTTTAGCCATGGCACCCAGCAGAGGGCTTTCGCAAAATTGCTCCCATGCAGCCATTGAGACCGACTACATTTGCAATCACTCTGATGCATTGAAAATAAATTTTGCATAATTTTGCCTCAATTAAATCATTAAGACAGCCAGATGTTTATTTCATATTTACTGGTGATTATAACTAAAGTTGACGTTAGATAGGATTAAGGGGCAAGAATCGTGATCATTCATCTATATGCACTCAATTATAACGAGATCAGGCTTCCGCCTTACTTCTTTGATCATTATGACTCGATAGTTTCAAAATATTTCATTCATGACGACGGATCGACCGATGGATCGGTTGACTACCTTCGATCTCGTCCCAATGTGGAACTGCAGGTATTTGAGCATGGCCCAGACTCGTATATCGAGCCAGCGACGGATTTCTACAATGAGGCTTGGAAGAAGTCGCGCGGCAGTGCCGATTGGGTGATTGTCGTCAATATCGACGAGCACATCTATCACCCCGATATCGCGAAGAAGCTACGAGACTTCGAGGCGACGAATATTACGGCAGTGCGGTGCGTCGGCTGGCAGATGGTGTCTGCATCTTTCCCAGACGGCCCCTCCCTACCGGAAGCCGTCCAGAATGGCGTTCGCGCAACAAACCTCGATAAGACTGCGCTTTTCAAGCCTTCTTTTATAGAAGAGATCAATTTTCTTCCTGGACGTCACGTTGCAAATCCTAGAGGTTTGGTGAATATTTCGGAATCCGATGGATTCAAATTACTACATTACAAATTTCTAGGATTCGATTATCTTAAAAGCCGTTATGCAGAGATGAACGTAAGGCGCGGACCGGTCGACGTTGCGAAAGGATATGGGCGTCAATACCAGTTGGAGGCCGAACAGCTCGCGGCGCGCCAGAAAAGGCTCGAATGGGGCGCGCGCCCAGTCACACCTCAGAGCCAGGAGCAGGCTGGTCAACTAACAAAATTCTTTCCCGGCTGCTTCCTGACGGAGAACCGTTCGGTCTCGAACACACGCGGTGGCTTGCGAGAAATCTGGACGCAGGGCGACACCCTCTGTGAGAATGTCCGACATGTCTACACCACGACCGCTCTGCCTGGTGTCGTGAAAGCTTGGTACAAACACCAAAAGCAAGTCGACAACATCACCGTGCTGTCTGGCATGGTAAAATTTGCCCTCTACGATGTGCGGACGGAAAACAATCACAAGCTCCAGATTGTCGATCTGAGTGCTGAGGAAAACAAAATCCTCACGATCCCCCAGGGGGTTTGGCATGGCTTCGCCAACATTGGAGCAGTGCCCCTCGTCCTGCTCCACCTGAACGACCGAATTTATGACTGGGTCAATGTGGATGAAGAAAAGATCGACTCGCACGACTCGTCGATACCGTACGCCTGGGACTTGGCGACCTCGTGACCTCTCATCTCCAACTTACGCTGATCACCGGCGATCCGAGTTGGGCAAAGGCTGCGATGGATGCGGGCATAGCTCGCGTCCTCGTCGATCTCGAGAAGCTCGACAAGGCGCAACGGCAGGCCGGGAAGCAGCTTCACTTGTCGGCATTGGACTGGGATGACGTTGCTGCGGTGAGGGCCGTGCTTCCAGCCGGCGCGCTGATGGTCCGGCTCGATCCGCTGCACGAGAACACCAGAGGGCAGATAGACAAGGCAATCGATCTCGGCGCCGACCGACTCATGCTGCCCTATTTTTCGTCGTCCGACAGTGTGTTCCGCTTCTGCGATCTTGTGGCCGGCCGCGTTCCAGTCGTGCCATTGGTAGAGCGAGTGGCGGCGGTACACGACGCGCCTCGGCTGATGGAGAGCCGGGCAGTCGCCGAGTTTCACGTCGGGATGAACGATCTGGCGATCGATTGCGGTGCAGCGAGCCATCTCGATCTCTGGACTGCGCCTCTCATCGTGGATCTGGCTGAGGAAGCTCGACGCCAGCGCCATGCCTTCGGCATTGGCGGCGTGACCGATCCGCGCTGCAGTGGGTTGCCGATTGATCCCGGCTGGATCATCGCCCAGCAGGCGCGGCTGGGCTCAAGCGCCTCACTGCTGGGACGGCATTTTCGCAGCAGCATCGGAGATCCCGACGCTCCACAACTCACGGAAGCTGTTGCGGCGATCCAGGAATTGTTCCGTACCGTCGCTCGAGACATTCCCAGATAAACCATCCGTGGCGTTTTCGATTTGCGGTTTGGGCCTCCGCGTTGCTCCAAAGCAACGCCCGCCTGCGGCAGCAAGGCTGGTTGAAGGGGTGGGGCATGCTTCCCAGATGGCAGGGAGTCCGCCCATTCCGGGAACCCGTCGATGTCGCTCGCCACGCCCTTCGTGCCTCCGGCACCCGCACCGCGCACCAAGCCGCCTTCGATGCTGGAGATGTTCCGCATCGTGCGCCGCAACCCGCTGGAGCTGTGGGGCGAGCCGTCCTACCGCGAGCCGTGGATCTCGGTGTCGGGCATCGGTGGGCCGCTGGTGATCGCCAACGACCCCGGCCTGATCCGCCACGTGCTCGTGGACAATGCCAAGAACTACAAGATGGCGACGGTGCGCCAGCTGCTGCTTCGCCCCATCCTGCGCGACGGGCTGCTGACGGCCGAGGGCGAGACCTGGAAGCGCTCGCGCAAGGCGATGGCGCCGGTGTTCACGCCGCGCCACATCCACGGCTTCGCGCAAAGCATGCTGCACAGCACGCAAGCCTTCGTGTCGCGCTACGAGGATCAGACCGAGACCGTCGACGTCGCCCACGACATGACGCTTCTGACCTACGACATCCTGGTCGAGACGCTGTTCTCGGGCGAGGTGGCGGGAGAAGCCGGTTCGTTCGCCGCCGAGATCGACAAGCTCTTCAACACCATGGGACGCGTCGATCCGCTCGATATCCTCAAGGCGCCGGAATGGCTGCCGCGGCTGACCCGCATCCGAGGCCGCCGCACGATGGAGTTCTTCCGCAACCTCGTGCTGGACACGATCCGCATGCGCGAGCGGCTGATCCGGCGCGACCCCGACGCGGCGCCCCAGGACTTTCTGACGCTGCTGCTGCGTGCGGAAGGTCCCGACGGGCTGACGCGGGCCGAGATTCAGGACAACATCATCACCTTCATCGGCGCGGGCCACGAGACCACCGCGCGCGCGCTCGGCTGGACGATCTTCCTGCTCGCCAGCGTGCCGGAAGAACGCGCGCGCGTGGAGGAAGAGGTTTCCCGCGTGGTGGCCGAGGAGCCCGATCCCGTGAAGTGGCTCGACAAGATGCCCTTCACGCGCGCGGCCTTCGAGGAGGCGATGCGGCTCTATCCGCCCGCACCCTCCATCAACCGCGAGCCGATCATCGAGGACCGCTACAAGGACCTCGTGATCCCCAAGGGCGCGGCCGTGCTCGTGATGCCCTGGACGCTGCACCGCCACCGCAGGATCTGGGACGAGCCCGAAGCCTTCAAGCCGTCGCGCTTCTGGCCCGAGAACCGCGACAGGATCGATCGCTTCCAGTATCTGCCCTTCGGCGCCGGCCCCCGCATCTGCATCGGGGCGTCGTTCGCCATGCAGGAAGCGGTGATCGCGCTCGGCGTTCTCCTGTCGCGCTTCCGCTTCGACACGGTTGCCGAAACCAAGCCCTGGCCGGTGCAGAAACTGACCACCCAGCCCCAGGGCGGCTTGCCGATGCGGGTGAGCAGGCGGTAGGCCGGTTCGGGCAAAGGCGTGCAGGTGCCGAATGCATCGGTCTGCCCGCCACTTCTCGAAGCCCGCTTCAAAACAGCAATTCGGTCGCGATGGCGTGGCTGATCTGGAGATCGGCTTCGATCTCCGTCCACAGATACTGGCCTTCGGGGTTGGATTCGAAGAACACGTATCCGCGCTCGTCGGAATAGCGCAGATCGACGGCGCTGTAGACGAGTCCAAAGGATCTCACCAGTTCCACCACCTTGCTTTCGATGTCCGCAGGCAAGACATGGGGTACGATCTCGGCGTCGACGAATCGGGTGTCGAAATGCTCGCCAGAGCGGTCGAAAACAAGGCGTGCCGCAAACAGCTTGTCGCCGACGACGGTCGCGCGGACATCGAAATCGCCATCGACGAATTCCTGGAAAATGGCCGGGCAGATTTTCAGGCGATCCAGGCGCGCCATGTCCTCCTTTTTCAGGGGCCGCGTGCCGTAGATGCCGAGCGGGGGCGATCCGAACATTTTGTACACCACCTGCCCATTGAGGGAATCGGCGAAGTCCCGGACCGCAGCGGGATCGTTCGTGATCAGCGTCTCGGGTATCGCAAGCCCAATCGTTCGCGCCCGCATCAGCTGCGTTGGCTTGTGGTTCGCCTGCCTGCTGCGGCCCATGTCATTGAAGGCCTTGCCCACGAAGCCGTCGAGCGATCCGAGAAGGGCTGCGCGGCGTTCCAGTTCGGCCAGCACGGCGACGCCACCATTGTCCGCGTGACGGGCGTTCCCCTGGGAGTAGCCGAACGGCCGGCGATACCAGATGCCTGAGATTGCATTCGCTTCGATTGATCCGGGCAGGTGGGGTCTCGACAGGCTGAGCGACGCCTCGCGAGAGCCGATCCTTGTTCTCAGATCGAAGAAGCGGGTGAACTCCTGCGCGTCGACAATCAGAACCTCGCCGCCCATCCGTTCGGCTGCGTGCGCCACGGCATGGGCATGGACGTCGTCGTGCGACGCCAGGATGAGGCCGGTTCTCGCTGACAAGGAAGTGCTGCGGTCGGATCAGGGATCGGGTCGCCGGCCGGTCGTCTTCCTACTCCATTTCTTCGAAACTGACGAACTGGTCGGCTCTCTCGTCGTCCCTTACACCTGCGGACTTCGTACTGGTGGAGAACGTGCCGGACGCCGCCAGGGATTCGACGGCATATCCACGCCGGTTGTAGCCGGTGGCCTGCAGCCAAGCCCTTTCGCGTGCGCTCTGAGAGTTGCTGCTCTCCGACACGGGAGATAGCTTCTCGAAACCAAACGGAATGGAATTGGCGAGGTCAAGTGCAGAGATGGCTCTTTGCACGACGAGGATGGCATCCCGCGTCAAGCTGATGATGGCGGATTTCGCGCCGAGCGGAGAATTTCTGGTCTCCTCAAGGCCCACAACGTCCTTTCGTTCAGCCCTGTAGTGCAGTCCCATATGGATGAAGTCGACGAAATTCTCGGATATACCGCGAACCACAACCGGCAAGCTGATATCCGCAGCCGCACCGAGTTCATTTCCACTTCTATTCAAATCAGGATTGCTCGAAAGAAAATCTTCGATACTCATGCTTCTGCCTCTGAGTTCTTTAGATTCCTCTACGTAATCAAACCTACTCCTGGCTGTAACGCGGGTCAAGCGGCCTTGGGCCCGGCCCGGCCGGCAACGCGTTCTGGCCGCCCAAACCCCTCACCCCCGAAACACATCGGCCACATGGACCGGCAGCCGCCGGGGCAGGATGGCTATCAGATCGAAGCGCAGGGAGAGTTGCGCCGCATCCGGCTGGCAGGCGAGCCACAGGTCGGCCGTGCGCGCGATCCGCCCCTGGCTTGCGTCACTCACGGCATCCATCGCAGCGGCGAGCGTCGCGCGGCGCTTCACTTCGACGATCAGCACGAGCCTGCCCCGGCGCGCCACGATGTCGATCTCGCCGAGCGGCGTGCGGAAGCGGCGGGCGACGATGCGAAAGCCCTTGAGGGTCAGAAAGAGTGCGGCCCAGCTTTCGCCCCAGGCGCCGGCGCGCTCGGCCCGCTTGCGGTCAGCCATCGCCCTTGAGTTCCACGAGCCTCTGGTAGAGCTCGCTCTTGGGCCGGCCCGTGAGCCGGGCGGCCTCGGCTGCCGCCTTGCTGGCAGGCATGGAACCCGACAGCTCGAGCAGCAGGCGGTCCACATCCTCGGGACCTGTCGCTTCTTCGGTGCCCGCGCCCACGCACACCACCACCTCGCCCTTGGGCGGGGAATCAGCGTAAAGGCCCGCAAGCTCAGCCAGCGTGCCGCGCCGGATCTCCTCGAAGGCCTTGGTCAGTTCGCGCGCCACCGCGGCCGGCCGCGCCTCGCCCAACACCTTCGCCATCGCCTCCAGGCTCTCGCCCAGGCGGCGCGGGGACTCGAAGAAGACAAGCGTCGCCTGCACCCCGCGCAAGGCCTCCAGCCGCCGCTCGCGCGCGCCCGCCTTCACCGGCAGGAAGCCCGCAAACAGAAAGGCGTCGGTCGGCAGTCCCGATGCCGTCAGCCCCGCAAGGGCCGCGGACGGCCCCGGCACGGGGATCACGGAATGGCCGCGCCGCGCCGCCTCCTCCACCAGCCGGAAGCCTGGGTCCGACACCAGCGGCGTGCCCGCATCCGAGATCAGCGCCACGCTGCCGCCGGCTTCCAACGTTTCCAGGAGGCGGGGGCCGGCTTCCGCCGCGTTGTGCTCGTGATAGGCCACCGTGCGGCGGCGGATGCCGTAGCGGTCGAGCAGCACGCGGCTCGTGCGCGTGTCCTCGCAGGCCAGCACATCCGCGCCCGCCAGCGTTTCCAGCGCGCGGATGGTGATGTCGGACAGGTTGCCGATGGGCGTCGCGACCAGATGCAGCCCAGGCGGCACGGGTTTTCCGCGCAGCTCGGCTGAGCCGATCATGAAGGTGCGGGGCGTATCTTCGCTCACGCGCGAACTGCCCGGTGAAAGGGCAATGCAGGAGCCATCTGCCGAATCTTGCGCCAATTCCTGCCTAAGAATGGAACAAATCGGGGGCTTCGCGTGTTTGGGGCGCTTCTCGGGAATGACATGCAATGAACACGCTGATCGTGTGCGACGTTTTCGACGCTTACTATGACGGGCGCAAGAGCGCGTTTGTGTCGTCCGCGCTCGCCGATGCCGAGGCGGAGGCCAAGCGCAAGGCCAAGCGCGAAGATGCGGCGAACTCCGACAAGACCGGCAAGCAGCCCCGCGCCGCCTGAGCGGCAAGACCGTACGTGCTTTCAGGCCCGCCTTGCGGGCACCTCAGCATGAGGGAAGAGGCACCAAGCCGGAGGTCTGAAGCACCGCCAACGGTTCTCACGCCGAGGTGCCCGGCCCAAGCCGGGCCTCGAAGCACGCACCAGCCTTACCGCGCCAGATCCGCCACCAGCGCGTCCAGCACGATCATGCCCGCAGCGGTCGCCCGCAGCCGCGAATTGCCGACCGGCGCCACCAGCCCCTCGTCCTGAAGGTTGCGGATCGCGCGGTCCGACAGCGGCCGCCCCGACAAGCGCTCGAAGCGGTCGAGATCGATTCCCTCGGTCAGCCTCAGCCCCATCAACAGGAACTCGTCGGCTTCCTCCTCGGAGCCCAGCACCTCGCCGTCCATCACGCCGTGGCCGCGCTCCTCCACGAGCTTGGCCCAGACCTCGGGCAGCCGCTCGGTCATGGTGACCACCCGCCGCCGCCCCTCGCGGAAGCGCCCATGCGCGCCGGGCCCCGCGCCGACATATTCGCCGTAGCGCCAGTAGATCAGGTTGTGCCGGCTCTCGGCTCCCGGCCGCGCGTGGTTGGAGATCTCGTAGGCCGGCAGGCCGAGCGAGGCCGTCACCTCTTGTGTCACCTCGTAGAGTTCCGCCCCTTCGTCGGGTGTGGGCACGATGAGCTTGCCGCGCGCGTGCAGCGCATGGAACGGCGTGCCTTCCTCGATGGTCAGCTGGTAGAGCGAGAGGTGGTCGGCTGCGAGCCCGATCGCTTCCTCGAGCTCTGCCGCCCAGGCTTCCGGCGTCTGGCCGGGCCGGGCATAGATCAGGTCGAACGACATGCGCGGAAACAGCTCGCGCGCCAGCCCGATCGCGCGCTTGGCTTCCTCGAGCCCGTGCAACCGGCCCAAGAAACGCAGGTCGCGGTCGTTCAAGGCCTGAACCCCGAGCGAGACGCGGTTCACGCCCGCATCCCGGTAGCCCCGGAACCGCTCGCCCTCCACCGAGGAGGGGTTCGCTTCCAGCGTCACCTCGGCATCGCCTGAGACTGTCCAGAGCCGCGCCACGGTTTCAAGCAGTCCGGCCACCGTTTCCGGCTTCATCAGCGAGGGCGTGCCGCCGCCCAGAAAGATCGAGGACACGGTGCGCGGGCCCGTCTTCTCCCGGAAATATTCAAGCTCGCGCGCGAAAGCCCGGCCGAAGCGCTCCTGGTCCACCGGCTCTCGCCGCACATGGCTGTTGAAGTCGCAATACGGGCATTTGGCCGCGCAGAAGGGCCAGTGGAGATAGACCCCGAAGCCCGGATCGCCGCCCATCAGCATGGCGCGTCAAACCGCTCCGAGCTTGAGGCGCGCGAATTTCTGGAAGGCGCGGGCGCGGTGGGACAAGGGCTCGGAGCCGTCGGCCTTCAGCCCGTGCTTTTCTTCCGAGACCATCTCGCCAAAGGTGCGCGCATGCCCGTCGGGCAGGAACATGGGGTCATAACCGAAGCCCTTTTCCCCGCGCGGCGGCCAGACCAGCTCGCCCTCCACCTCGCCGCGGAAATATTCCGCTTCGCCTTCGGGCGAAGAGAGGCAGATCACGGACACGAAGCGCCCGCGCCGCGAGGGGTCGCCCGAGGCTTCCATTTCGCGCTCGGCCCGCTCCATCGCCTGGCCGAAGTCGCGGCCGCCCTCGGGCAGCGTCGCCCAGTCAGCCGTGTAGACGCCGGGCGCGCCTCCGAGCGCGTCGATGCAGAGCCCGGAATCGTCCGACAGGGCGGGCAGGCCGGTGGCAAGGCTTGCGGCCTGCGCCTTGATCAGCGCGTTCTCCTCGAATGTCGTGCCGGTCTCGGCCGGCTCGGGCAGCCCCCATTCCGCGGCCGAGCGCACTTCCACGCCGAAGGGCGCGAAGAGTTCGGCGAATTCCCGCCGCTTGCCCTCGTTGTGGGTGGCGACCACAAGCGTCCTGCCTGCGAGCCCGCTCATGCCACCGCCATCTGCTGCAGGCTCACGATGCGCCCGATGCCCTTCTTGGCCAAGCCCATGAGGGCGGCGAGCTCTTCCTCGGAAAAGGGCGCGCCCTCTGCCGTGCCCTGGATCTCCACGATCCCGCCGCGCCCGGTCATCACGAAGTTGCAATCGGTGCCGGCGGCCGAATCCTCGGGGTAGTCGAGGTCGAGCACGGGCGTGCCTGCATGGATGCCGCAAGAAACGGCGGCCACGTGGTCCTTGAGCACGCGCTCGCGGCTCACCATGCCCCGCGCCTCCATCCACTGGATGCAGTCCGACAGCGCGACCCAACCGCCCGAGATCGCTGCCGTGCGCGTGCCGCCATCGGCCTGGAGCACGTCGCAATCCACCGTGATCTGCACTTCGCCCAAGGCTTGCAAGTCCACCACCGCGCGCAGCGAGCGCCCGATCAGCCGCTGGATCTCCAGCGTGCGGCCGCCCTGCTTGCCGCTCGCCGCTTCGCGGCGCATGCGCTCATGCGTGGCGCGCGGCAGCATGCCGTATTCCGCCGTCACCCACCCCTTGCCCCCGTTGCGCAGCCAGGACGGCACGCGCTCCTCGAGCGAGGCCGTGCAAAGCACATGCGTGTCGCCGAACTTGACCAGGCACGACCCTTCCGCATGGCGCGACACGCCGCGCTCGAAGGACACAGCGCGCATTTCGTCGGGCTGGCGTTTGGAAGGGCGCATGATGGTGTCCAGGTGAAGGGAATCGGCTGCGTTTAGACCGGACGAAGAGTCCAGGCAAAGAAAAAGCGATGCAAATTGCAGGCGGCGGGGCGGGGCGTGGGTGCTTCGAGGCCCGCTTTCGCGGGCGCCTCAGCACGAGAGGGACGTGGGTGCCGACGCCTGATCGTCTTGGGCAGCGCCTCTCCTCCCTCGTGCTGAGGTGCTCGGCTTAAGCCGGGCCTCGAAGCACGCACCACCTTGCCACGGCATCGCCTTCCTCTCACTCTGCCTGCGGGGAGGCTGGCATGCAGTTCGAAATGACCGTCTACATGCTGCGTTGTGCGGATGGCTCCTACTATGTCGGCTCCACCAAGCAGGGGATCGAGGCACGCGTGTGGGAGCACAACAACCTCCCGCTTGCGAGCTACACCGCCTCGCGCCGACCAGTCGAACTGGTTTGGACGGAGAGCTATGAGCGCATTCTGGATGTGATCGCACGCGAGCGGCAGATCAAGGGGTGGGGGCGGCGGAAGAAGGAAAGACTGATTGCGATGGACTACGATGGGCTACCTGCGCTTTCCAGGCGAGGGCGCCTGGTGAAGTAGGGGCGGGAAGGTGGTGCGTGCTTCGAGGCTCGCTTTGCGAGCACCTCAGCATGAGGGACGTGGGTGCCGACGATCAGTGTTTCAACCTGGGTCTCAACCTGGCGCCCCTCCTCCCTCATGCTGAGGTGCCCGGCGCAAGCCGGGCCTCGAAGCACGCACAGGGCCTCCACCCTTCACCCCAACTCCTTGTAAAAGAACATCGTGTCGCAAGCCCGCCCGTCCGGCCAGAGCGCGAAGCCCGGCACGCGGCCCACCTCCTGCCAGCCGGTGCGGCGGTAGAGCCGGTCGGCGGCGGTGCCCGGCACGGTGTCCAGCACCAGAAGCGTGCGGCCCGCGTCTCTCGCGGCATCCTCGATCGCTCCCATCAGGCGCTCGCCCACCCCTTGCCCGCGCATGGCGGGCGAAACGAGCACCTTCGCCACATCCGCCCGGTGCGGCTGGTTCTCGGGCAGACCGGTCACCAGCATCGCGGTGCCCACGATCCGGCCCTCGCTCTCGGCGACCACGAGCACCGCCTCGCCCCGCTCCACGCGGACTGCCACACCCCGCCAGAACGCGTCGGCCGTTTCCGGCTCCATCGGCGCCATGAACGAAACCGACGCGCCGCCCTCCACGCAGGCGATCAGAACATCCGAGAGTTCACCGATCCTGCCGGCAGCCTGGGAAGCGGGGAGGGGGTGGATGGTAATATCAGACATGGGTGGACCTCAAGGTCGGCAAATGGCGATCAGGTAGCGTGCAGCCGCAGGGCCGGGCACCGAGTAACGGGTCGGTCCGTTCACGCGGAAGCGCAGGCAGTCGCCCGGCAAGAGGCGATGGGAGACACCCTCGACCTCCAACAAGAGCATGCCCTCCAGCATCCAGAGATGGTGCTCCAGCCAGGCGACGGGCGCGTTCTCATAGGCGATCGTCGCACCCGGCGTGAGGGTGCCCTCGACCAGTTCGCCCAGAAAGCCGTGCGCGGGAGGTGAGACGTTTCTGCGCCGAAAGCCTGTTGCAGGATCAGTCCAGACAGGCTGATCGGCTTGCCGCAAGAGTTCCGGCGGATCACTTTCGACCTCGGCCAGAAGACGGGACATGGTGCGGCCATAAACGGTGCAAAGGCGGCCCAACTGAGCGGCGGTGGGGCTTGTTTCGCCGCGTTCCAGTCGCGAAAGGGTCGCGCGGCTGATGTCGCTGTGCTCCGCCAGTTCATCAAGCGACCAACCCTTCTCCTGCCGGAGAAAGCACAGACGCTCGGCAAGCCGCGCATCGATGTGCGAATTCATCTTGTAGACTCAAATCTTCTCATGAAAGAGAATATTTCTCTTATCTGAGAAATCCGCAAGCCCTCTTTTGGAGCCGGTTGCCTCCCTCGCCCCCCGTCAATATCTTCGGGGCAGTCCCATGAACCGGCCCCTGCATCCCCCTCCCTTCGATCCTGATCTCGGCGCGCTCGACCGGCGCACGCGCGACATCTTCCGGCTGATCGTCGATTCCTTTCTCAACGACGGCGAGCCGCTCGGCTCGCGCAATCTCGCACGCATGCTGCCGGCCTCTCTTTCGCCCGCCACCGTGCGCAACGTGATGAGCGATCTCGAGCATCTCGGCCTCATCTATGCGCCCCATGTCTCGGCAGGGCGGCTTCCCACCCACAAGGGCCTGCGCTTCTTCGTGGACGCCTTCATGGAACTCGGCGCGCCCTCCGAAGACGAGCGCCGCCGCATCGAGACCCAGATCGGCACCACGGGCGCGGGCGCAACCCTCGAGCACATGCTGACGGAAGCCACCCAGATGCTGTCGGGCGTGTCGCGCGGGGCGGGGCTCGTGCTCGCGGCCAAGGCCGAGACCGCGCTCAAGCACATCGAGTTCATCCGGCTCGAGCCCACGCGGGGGCTCGCCATCCTCGTCTCCCAGAACGGCGAGGTGGAGAACCGCGTGGTGGAGCTGCCCGAAGGCATCACGGCAGCCCAGCTCCAGGAAGCCTCGAATTTCCTCAACGCCCACATCCGCGGCCGCACCCTGCTCGAAGCCAAGGCCGAGATCGCCCGCATCCGCACCGAAACCAAGGCAGCGCTCGACGCGCTGGCCGACACGATGGTGGAGAAGGGCTTGGCCGTCTGGGCGGGCACCGAGACCGGCCAGCCCTCGCGCCTCATCGTGCGGGGCCGCGCGAACCTGCTCGAAAACGTTTCCGCAGGCGCCGACCTCGACCTCCTGCGCCACCTCTTCGAGGACCTCGAGAACCAGGACGGCCTGCTGCAGCTTCTCGATCTCGCGGAAGAAGGCTCGGGCGTGCGCATCTTCATCGGCGCGGAGAACAAGCTCTTCTCGCTGTCGGGTTCGAGCCTCGTGGTCGCGCCCTACCGCGACGGCCAGGCCCGCGTGGTGGGCGCGCTCGGCGTGATCGGCCCGACGCGCCTCAACTACGCCCGCGTGGTGCCGATGGTCGACTACACCGCCCAGCTCATCTCGCGCATGCTGCGCTGAGGCGCCCCGCCCCCGAACAAGGCGCATAGGCCGCCGCCTCCCTCCCCCTTGAGGGGAGGGATTGAGGGTGGGGGTATCCTCGCCGCTGCACGGGGCTGGCGATTCTCGGGAACGGATCAAGCTGCGGGACCGTCACCCCCACCCCTTACCCCTCCCCTCAAGGGGGAGGGGAAAATCGAGACGGCTGCGCCACGCCAAATCTTATCCTCTACCTGCTGCCTACCCCATCATTCCCCGCTGGCGAATGGTCCCGCCACGCTGGAGGCCTTCCCCCTCCGCCCTATCTCCCCGCCCTTGCCCCCGCGGAGCCCATCGCATGGCGTCCCAGTCCGGTTCCCGAACCGTCATCTACGCGGCGCTCGCCGGCAATTTCCTGATCGCCGCCACCAAGTTCGTGGCGGCCTTTCTCACGGGCTCCTCGGCCATGCTGTCGGAGGGCATCCACTCGCTCGTCGACACCGGCAACGGCTTTCTCCTGCTCTACGGCCTGCGCCGCGCGGCCCGCCCGCCCGACCGCACGCACCCCTTCGGCCACGGGCGCGAGCTCTATTTCTGGAGCTTCGTCGTGGCGCTGCTCGTCTTCGCGCTGGGGGCGGGGGTGTCCTTCTATGAGGGCGTGATCCACGTTCTCGACCCCGAGCCGATCGAAAACCCCACCGTCAACTATGTCGTGCTCGGCCTCTCCTTCCTGTTCGAGGGCGCGTCCTGGACGGTGGCGCTCAAGGAGTTCCGCCAGGCCAAGGGCGGGCTCGGCTGGTGGCAGGCGGTGCGCCAGAGCAAGGACCCGACCGTCTACACCGTGCTGTTCGAGGATTCGGCGGCCCTGATCGGCCTGGGCATCGCGCTCGCCGGCATCACGGCGGCCCAACTCTTCGATATGCCCGAGCTCGACGGGGTGGCCTCGCTCGGCATCGGCCTGCTTCTCGCCTCGACCGCGATCTTTCTCGCCCGCGAGGCCAAGGGCCTCCTGATGGGCGAGGCCGCCGCACCCGAAATGGAAGCGCGCGTGCTCGCCATCGTGGCCGAAGACCCCGACGTGGCGCACGCCAACGGCGTGGTTTCCGTTCATCTCGGGCCCGATCAGGTGGTGGTCAGCGTGTCCGTGGAGTTCCGCGACGAAGCGACCGCAAACACCATCGAGGCGGCCGTGGAGCGAATCGAGAGAAAGCTGCAATCCGAGATGCCCGAGATCACCGGCCTCTTCCTGAAACCCCAGCGCGACGCGGAATTTCGCGCCCGCTTAGCTCTCCGGGCGAACTAGAGCACCCCATTCCCCGGCTCGCGATTTCATGCGAGAAGCCGCGCTTTCCGGGGAACCCTCGCATGAACATCGCCGGCTATCTCGCTTTTTCCGGCGCGCTCGGGCTGGCCGCGGCGATTCCGGGGCCGGGCGTCACGGCACTCGTCGCGCGCGCGCTCGGCTCGGGCTTCCGCTCGGCTCTCGCCATGAGCCTCGGCCTCGTGGTGGGCGATCTCATCTATCTTTCGGCCGTGGTGCTCGGGCTCGCGCTCGTGGCGCAGACCTTCGGCACGCTCTTTCTCGTCGTCAAATGGCTCGGCGTCGTCTACCTCGCCTGGCTCGCCTTCGTGTTCTGGCGCAACGGGATCATGCCCGCCCATGTCCAGGCGCGGCGCTCGCGCGGCGGGTTCTTCGCTTCGGTGATGGCGGGCCTGCTGCTCACGCTCGGCAACCCCAAGACGATGATCTTCTATCTCGCGATCCTGCCCACCGTGGTCGATCTCGGCGCGATCACGCTCGGCGACTATCTCGTGCTCGCCTCGCTCACGGTGGCCGTGCTGCTTGTCGTGCTCGTGCCTTATCTCGTGCTCGCGGCCAAGGCGCGCACGCTCTTCCAGACGCCGCGCGCGCTCAAGATCCTCGGCCGCACGGCGGGCGCCTTCATGGCGGGCGCGGCCGCAGCCATCGCCGTTCGCTGAGAAGCACCCTTCGCGCAATTTCCATCCGGTTTTCCGGCGCATGGGGGAATAGTTTCCCCTGTGCATCGCGCGCCTCAGCGCCTATCTTTGCGCGCGACGCTGGAAACCATGAGGAGAGCCGCCGTGAACCAGGCATTTGTTCCGGGAGAGGGCGCGCGCGCGCCGGGCCGCGGACGGATCTACGATTCCATCACCGAGACCATCGGCGACACCCCGCTCGTGCGGCTCGACAAGTTCGCCGAGGAAAAGGGCGTGAAGGCGAACATCCTCGCCAAGCTCGAATTCTTCAACCCCATCGCTTCCGTGAAGGACCGCATCGGCGTGGCCATGCTGGAAGCGCTCGAGCGCGACGGGCGCATCACGCCCGGCAAGACCACGCTGGTGGAACCCACCTCCGGCAACACCGGCATCGCGCTCGCCTTTGCGGCTGCCGCCAAGGGCTACAAGCTCGTGCTCACCATGCCCGAGACCATGTCGGTCGAGCGCCGCAAGATGCTCGCCCTGCTCGGCGCCGAACTCGTGCTCACCGAAGGGGCCAAGGGCATGAAGGGCGCGATCGCCAAGGCCGACGAGCTCGCCGCCTCGATCCCCGACGCCGTGATCCCCCAGCAGTTCGAGAACCCCGCCAATCCCGAGATCCACCGCCAGACCACGGCGGAGGAAATCTGGAACGACACGCATGGCGAGGTCGACATCTTCATCGCCGGCATCGGCACGGGCGGCACGATCACGGGCGTGGGCCAGGTGCTGAAGGCGCGCAAGCCCGATGTCCGCGTGGTCGCGGTCGAGCCCGAGAACTCGCCGGTGCTGTCGGGCGGCCAGCCCGGCCCCCACAAGATCCAGGGCATCGGCGCGGGCTTCGCGCCCAAGATCCTCGACACCGGCGTCTATGACGAGATCGTCACCGTTTCCAACGAGGACGCGGTCGCCAATGCGCGGCTCGTCGCGCGGCTCGAAGGCGTGCCGGTCGGCATCTCGTCGGGCGCGGCCCTCAAGGCCGCAGCCATCCTCGGCGCGCGGCCCGAGAATGCCGGCAAGAACATCGTGGTGATCATCCCCTCCTTTGCCGAGCGCTACCTGTCCACGATCCTCTTCGAGGGCCTTGGCGCCTGAACGGGCAAGCCATGAAAAAGGGCGCGGGCCTCAAAGGCCCGCGCCCTTTTTCTTTCCAGGCTGGGCCCGCGCGGGGCCTGCCACCTATTGCGTCAGGCGTACCACACGCAGCGACTGTCCGATCTTCTCGAAGGACTCGTTGAGCTTCTTCGCATCGGTCGCGTCGAAATAGTGCTCGGCATCGGTGGCGCAGCCTTCCAGCAGCGTCTTGGCGTTGGCGTCGTCCACCATGAAGGCGACCGAGAAGATCTCGATGCCCTGCGCCTTCGCATTGGTGCAGATCGAGGCCGTGTCTGCGTTCGTGGTCGCGAGTTCGGCCGCACCCTTGGCCGCGTTCGTGTTTGGCGCGATATGGCGCCCGTCCGTGTTGCGGAAGCGCAGCGTGTTCTCACCGTCCGTCATCAGCACCATGGCCTTGCGCGGCGCGCGGTTGCGCGCGTCGTATTCCGCGCCTTCGCTGAAAGGCTGGCTGGGCGACAGCACGTTCAGGCCCCAGACGACACCGGCGGGGATATAGGTCAGCGGCTCGTATGAACCGACCTTGAAAGCCATCGCCTTCACGGCTGCCACCACGTCCGCCTTCTTGGTGGTCAGCGGCACGATCGGCGTCATGCACTTCTGGCTGGTCTCGGCATAGCCGGGATAGGGCTTGGTGGGAGTGATGTCGCTCAAGCGCAGAGTGCCCTCGGTGCGCGAGCCCACGCAGCCATACCACTTGTAGTAGGTCGGGCTGTTCGTCTTGCAGGTGGTCTTGGGCGGATCGAGCGGGGTCTTCTCTTCCTCAAGGCATGCGCCCGTGCAGGTGCGAGGCACTTCGACGCCGTCCACGGTTTTCGGGCAGGAATAGTTCGGTGCGCGCCGCTTGCAGGTCGTGGTGTGCGTCTGCGTGGTGCAGGTTTCCTTTTCCTTGGGCTCGACGCTGTAGTCGTCGGGCACGCTGATCCAACTCTTCTTCCTGTTGGCCAGCCCCACATTCACATAGTCGGAGTAGGGCACGACGGCGATCCTGACGGTGTCGGTGCCTTCCTTGGTGACTTCGTCCACCAGGGTCAGTGCGGCCGACTTCAACGAGTCGAGCTTCGTGCCGCCGCTCGAGTCCTTGTCGGACATGGAAAACGTGTTGTCGAGAACGAGCGCCACTTCCAGATTTCCGATGGAGCGGTCGGCGGCTGCAACGGCGGAAACATCCGCAGTCCTGATCCCGATGATCTGCATGAACATCATCGGAATCGAACTCTGCAAGGTCATCTTGACAGAATTGTCGTCAGCCGTGAAGTTCCTGACCGAGATCGCCCCGCTTCTCTTGTCGGAGAAGTTCGCGAGATACTGCTTCTCGGCGATATCCCTCAGCTTGTCGAAAGTGTTCTCGCGCGAGGCGGCAGACGCCAGAACAGCGCCGTCGGCCAGCTCCTGCAAATGCGCCTGGGCGTTGCGCAGCCGCACATAGTCGACCGCCATGCCCATGGCCAGCATGATCGGAATCAAGCTCAGCGACGCCATGACGGCGAATGAACCTGATCTGTCCTTGAGAAATTTACGCAGCATCGAGCCAATCACATGCGACAATGGTTTTCCATTGCGTCACGATTACGCGAAAGCCCTTAAGACACGGTTGTGCGGCATCCGCGCTTTGTCGCGGTTCGGCGTTTCAGGGCTTGAAACGAACCGCAGCCGCCCCATCCGCGCCCGTTTCCTCACACACCGCGCTCGCGCGAGCGCACGTGAATGAAGAGGGGAGGGGCCGGCATCCGCCCCGAAAGCGGCCCCAGAAGCGGCCACGTCCGACAATCCCCTGTTTTCGCCCTCGCCTGTGGAGAAGTGTGGACAGCCTCGGCCCCACCGGTCGCCTTCCGGCCCGCTCTGTATAACCCCGCCCTTTTTCCACAGAACGCCCCGCAACCGGGCCAAAATCGCGGCCTGTGGAAGGGGAGGGGAAGACCGCCCGCAATCCACAGGCCTGCGCTTGCCCACCCGGCAGGCGGAGGAGGGTGCCAACCCGTTGCCAGGATTGTCTTTCTTCCGCTTGCGGCCCGAACCTGTCCACCGCAAGCGCACCCTGTCTTTCCGCAGGCGCCCAACATTTCGGGCGATGGGGTTTGAGGGGAAAAACGGCCGTCCCCGGTTCCAACAGAGTCAAAGAAGCAAAAGAGGGTCTTCGACGGATTCTTGTTTGGAAGAATGCCTCGCCCGCTGTGGGAAAACGCGGCCCGCACTGGCTGCGGCGAGACCGCAAAGCGCAAAAAACGGCCGGGCACGGAGCCGGCCGGGTGAAAGGTGCAAGCAGAGGGAGGAAAATCAGCCGCGGCAATCTGCGGAGCGCTCGCTCCGCCGCCGGGACAATGCGGCGGGAAACGCGATCGCCGGACTTCTCCGGCTGGGCGCGGCGACCCCTTCGATCCCAGCGGCGAGTGGGGCGTCAGAGGACGCCGACAGTCAGGTTTCGATCAGACCAAGCGGGGGCTCGAAGCCGCCCCGCCATGCACCCAAGTTCCGGAGATCAGGCCGCGGCCCGCCCGAGCCTTGCGGGGATCGAGCGCCGCGCGCAGGCAGGGCCGGGGCCGCGCATGTAGTGGCGCTCGGGCCGGTAGGTGGGGACCACGAATTCGCGGATGGCCTTGGCGGCTTCAAACAGGACGCGCATGCAACACAACTTCTCGGCTCGGGCCCCCGCCCTTGGGGATTTGAATAAAATGGAAAGCATGAATCCTTCCTGAATCCGTGTCGCGGTCAGGCAGGGTCTTTTGCAGGCGGAGCGGTGACGGGAATGTGTCGCGGCGGCAGGGCGTCTGAAACCCGCGCGTTGCGTGGCCGACAGGCAACACCGGCAGGAACCGGCCTCTTGGGCGGGCGTTGAGAGCGTGAGCCGGATGGGGCAGGTCCCGCTCCGACGAACCGTTTCAAAACCCAGCCAGAATCCGAGGAAGGAGAACCCCGATGGGTCTTTTCAGCAAGGACATCAAGACGCTCAACGATCTCTTCGTCCACCAGCTCCAGGACGTCTATTACGCCGAGCAGCAGATCGCCAAGGCGCTGCCCGACATGATCAAGAAGGCCACCGCCCCCGATCTGAAAGCGGGCTTCGAGAAGCACCTCCAGGAAACCAAGGTGCAGATCGAGCGCGTCGAGCAGGTGTTCGAGATGCACAACGAGAAGGTCAAGGCGGTGAACTGCCCGGCCATCGACGGCATCATCAAGGAAGCCAACGAGGTGGCGGGCGAGGTGTCCGACAAGAGCGTGCTCGACGCTGCCCTCATCGCAGCAGCCCAGGCCGTGGAGCACTACGAGATCACGCGCTACGGCACGCTCGTCGCCTGGGCCAAGCAGCTCGGCCGCGACGACTGCGCGGGCGTCCTCCAGAAGAACCTCGACGAGGAACGCGCGACCGACAAGAAGCTGACCGAGCTCGCCGAGACCGGCGTCAACTTGAAGGCTGCCTGATCGAAAAAAGGCCGGTCGTCGCGACCGGCCTTTCTTCTACTTTTCGCGCGATGCGGCGGGGCTCTCGCCCGGCGCGCGGCGCGACAATGCCCAGCGCGCGCCGAGCCAGCAGAGCGAGGCCCAGGCAGCCCCCGCGCACCAGCCGGCCAACACGTCGGACGGCCAGTGGACGCCGAGATAGATGCGGCTCACCCCGATCAAGAGCGTGAGCACGATTGCCACCCCCATCGCATAGGCCTTGAGCCCGCGGCCGGGCAGCACGCGCGCCAGCAGCGCGCCGAGCGTCAGATAGGTCACCGCCGACAGCATCGCGTGGCCGGACGGGAAGCTCTGCGTGAAGGTTTCCGCCACATGCGGCACGAGATCGGGGCGTGGGCGGTCGATCGACGACTTTAGGAGCGTGCTCAACACTTGGCCGCCCGCGACGGAAGCGAGCAGGAACCAGGCGGCCCCCGCACGGCGTCCGATCAGCATCCCGAAAAAGCCCACTGCCACCACGATCACCAGAACCGAGACCCCGCCGAGGCTCGTCACGTCGCGCACGGCTTCCTCCGCCCAGGCGGGGCCGATCGGGTCGTCGAGCGCGCCGGGCTCGCGGAAGAAGAGAAGCACGCGCTCGTCCCAGGCATGCGGGCTTTCCGCGCCCGCCACCTGCATCAGCGCGATGAAGCCTAAAAGCCCGCCCGCGACCAGCGCAAGCGCCACGAGTGCCGCCAGTTCCACCCGCACCCGCATCTCAGCGCCCCTGCCATTGCGGGCCGAGCATGATCAGCGCGACCGCGGCGATGGCCAGCACGATGCCTGCCGTCTCCACAGGCCCCACCCGCTCGCCGAAGAACAGGAACGCCACGAGGTTCACGGCCACGAGCTGGATCACCGCCGACAGCGAGAACGCCACCCCCATGCCGTATTCGCGGATCAGCCGGAGCATGATGAGGTTGCCGAGCGAGTAGAGCGCGAGCGTGAGCGCGATCTTGGGCAGGCTCGGCGCAACGGTCCAGCTCTTGGCCGCACTTGCCGCGAGCAGAAACGCCAGGGTGGATATGCCGAGCTGAAGGGGGCCGGAAAGCGGCACGCGGTTCGTCTCCGTGGTCCGCCCCCTTGGCCTCGATGGCATTGCGCCGTCAAGCGCCGTTTCCCTTTGGCTTACGATCGGTTAAAGCGCCCGCCATGACGCCGATCTCCCACATCCGCAACTTCTCCATCGTCGCCCATATCGACCACGGCAAGTCCACGCTCGCCGACCGGCTGATCCAGTTCACCGGCGCGCTCGACGCGCGCGAGATGGCGGGCAAGGAACAAGTGCTCGACAACATGGACATCGAGCGCGAGCGCGGCATCACCATCAAGGCCCAGACGGTGCGCCTCGAATACAAGGCGAACGACGGCGAGACCTACGTCCTCAACCTCATCGACACCCCCGGCCACGTCGACTTCGCCTATGAGGTCTCCCGCTCCCTTTCCGCCTGCGAAGGCTCTCTCCTGGTTGTGGACGCCTCCCAAGGCGTCGAAGCCCAGACGCTCGCCAACGTCTACCAGGCCATCGACAACAACCACGAGATCGTGGTGGTCCTCAACAAGGTCGACCTGCCCGCCGCCGAGCCCGAGCGCATCAAGGCCCAGGTCGAGGAAGTGATCGGCCTTGACGCGTCCGATGCCGTCCTCATCTCCGCCAAGACGGGCCTCGGCATCCCCGACGTGCTCGAAGCCATCGTCAAGCAGCTCCCCCCGCCGCGCGAGGGCGATGCGACGAAGCCGCTCAAGGCCATGCTCGTCGATTCCTGGTACGACGCCTATCTCGGCGTGATCGTGCTCGTGCGCGTCATCGACGGCGTGCTCAAAAAGGGCCAGACCGTCCGCATGATGGGCACCGGCGCGCGCTACCCCGTCGAGCGCACCGGCGTTTTCACGCCCAAGATGCTCAACGTCGACGCGATCGGCCCCGGCGAGTTCGGCTTCATCACGGCGAGCATCAAAGAGGTCGCCGACACCCGCGTGGGCGACACCATCACCGAGGACCGCCGCCCAACCGACCAAGCCCTCCCCGGCTTCAAGCCCGCCCAACCGGTGGTCTTCTGCGGCCTCTTCCCCGTCGACGCCGCCGACTTCGAGGACCTGCGCGCCGCCGTCGGCAAGCTCCGCCTCAACGACGCGAGTTTCTCCTTCGAGATGGAAACCTCGGCGGCCCTTGGCTTCGGCTTCCGCTGCGGGTTCCTGGGCCTCCTCCACCTCGAAATCATCCAGGAACGCCTCGAGCGCGAGTTCGACCTCGACCTGATCGCGACAGCCCCTTCCGTCGTCTACCGCATGAACCTGATCGACGGCACGGTGCGCGAGCTCCACAACCCCGCCGACATGCCCGACGTGATGAAGATCACGTCCATCGAGGAGCCCTGGATCCGCGCCACGATCCTCACGCCCGACGACTATCTCGGCGCCATCCTCAAGCTCTGCCAGGACCGCCGCGGCATCCAATCCGACCTGTCTTATGTCGGCTCCCGCGCCATGCTCGTCTACGACCTGCCGCTCAACGAAGTCGTCTTCGACTTCTACGACCGCCTCAAATCCATCTCCAAGGGCTATGCCTCCTTCGACTACGCGCTCACCGACTACCGCGAAGGCGATCTCGTGAAGATGTCGATCCTGGTCAACGACGAGCCCGTCGACGCGCTCTCCATGCTGGTCCACCGCACGGCCGCCGAAAAGCGCGGCCGCGCCATGTGCGAGAAGCTGAAGGAGCTGATCCCCCAGCACATGTTCAAGATCCCGATCCAGGCGGCCATCGGCGGCCGCATCATCGCGCGCGAGACGATCTCCGCGCTCCGCAAGGACGTCACCGCCAAATGCTACGGCGGCGACGTGACCCGCAAGCGCAAGCTCCTCGAAAAGCAGAAGGAGGGCAAGAAGCGCATGCGCCAGTTCGGCAAGGTGGATATTCCGCAAGCGGCGTTCATCGAGGCGCTGAAGATGGGCGATTCCTGAGTGTAGCGAGGGCTGCCGACCTCCGGCCGGAAAGAAGCCACCAGAAATGGCTTCCCGAGCCTCGAACGCGCCTCAAGCCATGCGAAGGGCAGGGGATGACAGCCACCCCCCTCTCCGCTTCCCCTCCCCCTTGAGGGGAGGGGTCAGGGGTGGGGGTAAACCCCTCCACCCCACCGCCGCCCCGGCCCGGCAAGCGACATCCAAACCCCGCTCACGCAGCCACTAGGGCCCGGTCACCCGGCGCCACGTGCCGCCTGCGCCCAACCGCTATTTCTTCTGATCGCCCTTGTCGCCCTGTCCGGCGGCCACCTTGGTCTTGGCGGACTTGCGGACATCCTGCGAGAGCGAACGCGAAACATCGTCCGACTCCGTGAACTGCCCCTTTTCGTCGCGCCGCACGTAACGCTTGTCCCCGTTCGGCTCGATCAATTCCCGCTTGCCGGCCATTGCCTTTCTCCATCACCGATCATCCCGATCATGCGGAATAAACGAGACAGGGGCAGGATTGTTTCAGCAGAGGCGAGCCGGACTCAGGCAGCACGGCAAGGGAAGCACCCAGCACCCTCGTGGTTCGACAGGCTCACCATGAGGGTTACTGGAAGGGCTGCGAGTCTTGCGACGGTGCAACTGGCGCCAAGATCTCAGTAGCCCTCATGGTGAGCCTGTCGAACCACGAGGGTGCCAGGCACTAAACCTCACCACCCCCGCCACCCGTCTCCACCGGCGGCCACCGCTTCACATACTCCCCCGGCTGCCTGTTCCGCGCCAACCCCGGCAGCCTCTCATACTCCCCCGCCACCAGCGCTTCCTTCTTCGCCCGGCTCCACCCCTTGATCTGCCGCTCCCGCGCGATCGCATCCGTGATCCGGTCATAGGTCTCCGTGAACACCAGCACCACCGGTCGCCGCCACTTGGTGTACCCGTCCGTCACCCCCGCATTATGCTCCCAAACCCGCGCCTCGACCGCCTGCTTGGTCAGGCCAACATAGAAGGAGTTGTCGGAGCAGCGCAGGATGTAGACGGTTGCTTCCAAAACTCATCACAATATCATAAATTGAGCGCCACACTTACTGCTCAGCCAGCAATACTTGGCAAGTGATTCCGACCCGCATCACCTCACGTTCAAATGCCCCAAATTACAATCCAGCAGCTTGTCTCAAATGTGCAGAAGTCTTCGAAGCGCCGATATCCTATAGCCTCCGTTCATCTAGGGGCTAGACGGGAAACAAGGCAGCTACCGACAAAAATCCTGAGGATCATGCTACTTTCTAAGGTGCGCCTCGATATCGCCAGCCAGAAATAGCGTATGCTAGAGCCGGGCTAGCTTGTGTATCCAAGGGTTGAAACAATGAACTTTCATGCAGGCACCAATCGCTTTCGTGAGGGCAAGCTATTACGGATCGATGTGAGCCGGTCGGCCCGGGATAGTCTGTTGATAAGTATCAAAACGAAATTCGCTGATAAAATACTCAGCGGCGAAAAAACTATAGAGGTTCGAAAACAGTTTCCGCCGATGAACTCGTTTGATGGGCGAATGCTAGTATATTCGTCGGGCAGCGCGAAATCCTTAGTAGCTCTTGTTGAGGTAGAAAGTGTTACACGCCTGCCCGTTGCATCATTTTGGAACGCGTACGGCGCCCAAACTGCGCTCTCTGCGCAGGAGATAGATTTATACTTTGGTTCGGCTACCGAAGGTTGCGCGGTAAGAATCAAGTCAGTCTTGCCACTCGCCCGCACAGTTAGCTACAGTGAATTAAAGGACGTTTGGGGCATTGCTCCACCCCAATCTTATCGCTACATCTCGCCTACTGATCTTTCTTCACTTGTTCAGGTGGCCAGTTGAACATCCTGATTGATACAAATATAATAGTAGGCCTCGAAGATAGTGCCCCGATAAAAGAAAGTTTTGCTGATTTTATTAGAATTTGCTCGTCGTATTATGTAAAACTCTTTGTGTCTCATGCAAATCTGTCTGATATTAAAAATGATCGGGACGACGATCGGCGTGCTTCTACACTATCAAAGATAGCGAAATACGAGCAGCTCCGCCCGGTC
>QFNI01000145.1 GCA_003240775.1 Mesorhizobium amorphae
CCGGGGACGGGGAGCGGGACGTCCTCCCCGTCCCGGAACTCGGTCAGCGGGGCGAACGCGGCCATGCCCGCCTCGCGCAGCGCGTCGAGCGCCGCGGCCCGGGCCAGGCGGGCAGCCCCCTCCGGATCGCACGCGCCCTCATGCGCCAGGCGGCGCGACGCCCCGTCCCCGGTCAGGGAGAGGGGGCCGCCGCAGAGCGGGCAGCGCAGCCCCGACGCGTCGCTCGCGGAGATCTCGGTGATCCAGGCGGCGGAGCCGTCCGGGAGAAGCGCCAGCGGCGACCCGGGATCAGGAAGATCCCCGAGCGGCTGGTCGCGGTAACGCCGCATGGCGTCGCGGACGGCGCCGACGACCGACCTTCCCGAACCGCTCACCTCCATGACGGGCCTCCCCCTTTTGCCAGACGAGCTTATCACGTCCGTCGCCCGGGCTGAAGGCCCGCCGGTCCCGGATCGGGAAGGGTCATCATCGAACCCGCGCACCATCCTGATTTCGGGGTTGACGCGTTCCGAATTGTTCTTCATGATGAAAACACTTTCGCCATACGGCCCCAGAGGGCCCTGACGCCGGCGGGAGGGTGACGACGGGTCCGCTCCGTGCCCGGGTCGTCGCGGCGTGATCGAGGGGGTGTCCTCGCGGCCGGCGCCGAGCGCCGGCCGTTTTTCTTCAACCATCCGCGTCGTCCGTGATTGTCTGCGTCCGCCCCTCGTGATACGATCAGCCCGACCTGAAAGGGGGCATCTCATGCAGGAAGTGTATTACGTCCGCCAGCTGGGCGACGCCTACTCGGTCCAGACCCGTCAGCACGACCTGAGCGGCGTCGGCTGGGAGCGCGTCTGCCGGCTGACCGAGCACCAGGCGCACCGTCTCGTTCGCGGCGGCGCGCGGTCGACGCTCGACGCCGAGCGGATCGACCAGGCCGTCCCGGCCGCGGTTCTGATGATCCGCTTCGTCGACGACGCGGACCCGGAGGCGGCGGGTTACCGCATGTTCGTCGGCGACGAGATGCTGGACCGGAAGATCAGCGTCCATGAGGCGCGGCTCATGATCCTGCAGGGGTTCGCCTGCGCCCATGACAGCGAGTTCGATCCGGAGCGGGACCGGGTCCTCGGCCTGCGGGTTGATCTCGCCCGGGCGATCCGGGAGCGCGTGGCGATCGACCTGAAGATCTCGGACATCGAGGTCATGGCGACGACCCGTCGCCATGATCGTCGACAATCATTTGCCGGAAAGGAACGTCCCGTGAGGATGAGCATCGACATCCCGATCAGGGAGATCCCCTGCGACGAGGTGATCCTGGCGCTGCGATACGTCGCCGCCCTCGCCGGGGGCGGGGAGCGGGACGCGGCCATGGACGCGCGTTTC
>QFNI01000103.1 GCA_003240775.1 Mesorhizobium amorphae
AGACGGTGGAAGCGGAAGCCGCCCACGGCACGGTCACGCGCCACTATCGCCAGCACCAGAAGGGCCAGGAGACGTCGACCAACTCGATCGCCTCCATCTTCGCCTGGACGCGCGGCCTCGCGCACCGCGCCAAGCTCGACGACAATGCCGAGTTGAAGCGCTTCGCCGACACGCTGGAACGCGTCTGCATCGAGACCGTGGAATCGGGCTTCATGACCAAGGACCTCTCGCTCCTGATCGGCCCCGACCAGCCCTGGCTCTCGACCACGGGCTTCCTCGACAAGATCGACGAGAACCTCCAGAAGGCGATGGGCTGACGAGGGCTTTCCGGCAGGCGCCGACACGCGCTGCGCCTGCCGCCCGTGCATAGCCCGAGGAACTGACGTCATGGCCGAGGAACTCGTCTTCTACACCAATCCCATGTCGCGCGGCAGGATCGCGCGCTGGATGCTGGAAGAGGTGGGCGCGCCCTACCGCACAGAGTTGCTCGGCTTCGGGCCGTCCATGAAGGGCACCGCCTACAAGGCGCTGAACCCGATGGGCAAGGTGCCGACCGTGGTGCATCGCGGCGCGGTGGTGACCGAATGCGCCGCGATCTGCGCCTATCTGGCCGACGCCTTCCCGGAGAAGAACCTCGCGCCGCCCGTCGACGACCGCGCCGACTACTACCGCTGGATGTTCTTCGCCGCTGGCCCGCTGGAAGCCGCCATATCCAACCGGGCGCTGGGATTCGAGGTGCCTTCCGACAAGGAGGGCATGATCGGCTATGGCAGCTTCGGCCTGGTGATGGATGCGCTGGAAGCCGCGCTCGCGGACAAGGAATATATCGCGGCCGGCCGGTTCACTGCAGCCGATGTCTATGTCGGCTCGCATGTCGGCTGGGGGCTGCAATTCGGCTCGATCGAGAAGCGCCCGGCATTTGTCGCCTATCACGGGCGGCTCAAGGAGCGGCCCGCCTTCCGCCGCGCCACAGCGCTGGACGACGCCGCGATGGGCGCTGTGCCGAAGGCCTGAGGATCCTCAGGCGAAGCGAGGCAGCCACAGCGAGACGATCCACAGCCGCGAGGTCCGCCAGACGGTGGAGGCGAGCACCGCAAGCGGCACCAGGACAACGTCTGAAAGAAGGCCAGCTCGGTCCTGCAGGCGCGTTCCAGGTCGCGCCAGTCTTAGGCAGCAGTGTCGATGCCCGAAAGCCCGGTGACGATGCGGGTCTGAAACGCGGTCGCCGCGCGGGCGGTGGGCGCTTTCCCGTCTCGCGCCGAACTGCCCGACATCCATCAGCTATGTGTTTCGCCTGACCCCGCACTTTGCGCGCGAGCGTGCATCGGGCGGCGAACTCCAGCCAAAAACATGGAAACCAAACCGCGTTTGAAGGGTTTGGACGCCGTGCAATGCAATGGAGACACCCGAATGCCCCTTTCCCGTATCCTTCTCGCCGCCGGTTTCGCTGCCGCCATGGGCGGTTCCGCGCTCGCCCAGAACGCAGCCCTGGTGGAGCTTGAGGACAACTTCGTCGTGCAGCCCTGGAACGTGAGCGTGGACGCGCTCGAAGACGCCGACGTGTTCGGCCCCGGCGGCGCCAAGATCGGCGAAGTGGACGAGGTGCTGGGCACCGACGCCGCGACCCCCACGGCGCTGGTCGTCGACTTCGAGGACAACAGCAATTACGGCCGCGACGACCGCGTGATCCCGCTCGACCAGTTCGGCTGGGCCGAGAACAAGATCACGCTGACCACCAATCCCGGCGACATCAGCAACTTCCCCGTTCACACCGACTGATCGGCCCAAGAACCCGATCGAGCCGAAGGGAGGGGCATCACCCCTCCCTTTTTCGTGTCTCAGCCGGCGATGAGGGCGCGCACAGCCGCAATCGCATCCGCGCCCTTGGCGCCGTCCGGCCCGCCCGCCTGCGCCATGTCGGGACGGCCGCCGCCGCCCTGCCCGCCAAGGGCCGCAGACGCCGCGCGCACCAGATCGACCGCGCTGAAACGCGCCACGAGATCGTCGGTCACGCCGACCACCACGCTGCCCTTGCCGTCTTCGGTCTGGCCGACGAACACGGCCACGCCCGAGCCGAGCTGCTTCTTGCCCGCATCCGCCAGCGCCTTGAGGTCCTTGGGCGACACGCCGCTGACGGCCTTGCCGAGGAATGCCACCCCGCCCACATCCTCGTGGACGCTTTCTGCGCCGGCGGCATTCGAGCCGCCGCCCATGGCGAGCTGGCGGCGCGCTTCGGAAAGCTCGCGCTCCAGCCGGCGGCGCTCCTCGATCAGGCTTTCCACGCGCGCCGGCACATCGGCGGGCGCCACCTTGAGAAGGGCTGCGGTCGCCTTCAGCTTCTTGTCCTGCTCGTCGAGATGGCGGCGCGCGGCCTCGCCCGTCAGCGCCTCGATGCGGCGCACGCCCGAAGCCACCGCGCTGTCGGACAACACCCGCACCAAGCCGATGTCGCCGGTCGAGCCCACATGGGTTCCGCCGCAAAGCTCGATCGAATAGGGCTTGCCCGCTTTCTCGCCTTCGGTCGCCCGGCCCATTGAGACCACGCGCACCTCGTCGCCGTATTTCTCGCCGAACAGCGCCATGGCGCCTTCCGCCACCGCGTCCTCGGGCGTCATCAGGCGCGTCGAAACGGGCGCGTTCTGGGCGACCACGGCATTCGCCATCTTCTCCACGGTCTCGAGCTCGTCGGCGCTGATCGGCTTCTGGTGGGAGAAGTCGAAGCGCAGCCGCTCGGGCGCGACCAGCGAGCCCTTCTGGGCGACATGGCTGCCCAGCACCTCGCGCAGCGCCTCGTGCAGGAGGTGGGTCGCGGAGTGGTTGGAGCGCAGCCGCGCGCGCCGCGCATGGTCGACTTCGAGCTCCACGGCCGCGCCCAAGCGCACCGTGCCCTCGGACACCGTGCCCAGATGCACGAAGAGGCCGTCGGCCTTTTTCTGCGTTTCCGACACGGCAAACACGAAGCCATCGCCGCGGATCGTGCCGCGGTCGCCCTGCTGGCCGCCGGATTCGCCGTAGAACGGCGTCTGGTTGACGATGAGGGCGGCTTGCGTGCCCGCTTCGGCCGCATCCAGCTCGGCGCCGTCGCGCACGAGCGCCGTCACCACGCCCTCGGCCTTTTCGGTGTCGTAGCCCAGGAACTCGGTCGCGCCGAGCTTCTCGCGCAGCCCGAACCAGACGGTTTCGGTCGCAGCCTCCCCCGAGCCCGCCCAATGGGAGCGCGCCTCGGCCTTCTGGCGCTCCATCGCCCCGTCGAAGCCGGGCAGGTCCACCGTGATGCCGCGCTGGCGCAGCGCGTCCTGGGTGAGGTCGAGCGGGAAGCCGTAGGTGTCGTAGAGGCGGAAGGCGGTCTCGCCCGAAAGCTGGCCGCCCTCGCCCATGTCCTTTGTCGCGTCCTCGAGCAGGCCGAGGCCCCGCGCGAGCGTCTTGCGGAAGCGCGTTTCCTCGAGCTTCAGCGTTTCCTCGATCAGGGGCTGGCCGCGCACCAGTTCGGGATAGGCCTGGCCCATCTCGCGGATCAGCGCGGGCACGAGCTTGAACATCACGGGTTCCTGCGCGCCGAGCAACTGCAGGTGGCGCATGGCGCGGCGCATGATGCGGCGCAGCACATAGCCGCGGCCCTCGTTGGAAGGCAGCACGCCGTCGGCGATCAGGAAGGAGGAGGCGCGCAGGTGGTCGGCGATCACGCGATGGCTCGCGCGCGCCTTGCCTTCGGCGGGAACGTTCAGCAGGTCTTCGGAGGCGCGGATCAGCGCGCGGAAGAGATCGATGTCGTAGTTGTCGTGCTCGCCCTGGAGAACGGCGGCGATCCGCTCCAGGCCCATGCCGGTGTCGATCGAGGGGCGCGGCAGGGCCACGCGCTCTTCCTTCGACAATTGCTCGAACTGCATGAACACGAGATTCCAGATCTCGATGAAGCGGTCGCCGTCCTCGTCGGGCGATCCCGGCGGCCCGCCGGGGATGCCCTCGCCGTGGTCGTAGAAGATCTCCGAGCACGGGCCGCAGGGGCCGGTGTCGCCCATCGCCCAGAAGTTGTCGGATGTCGCGATGCGGATGATGCGCTCTTCGGGGAGGCCTGCGATCTTCTTCCAGAACGAGGCCGCCTCGTCGTCGGTGTGGTAGACGGTGACGAGCAGGCGCTTGGCGTCGAGGCCGAATTCCTTCGTGATCAGGTTCCAGGCCAGCTCGATCGCGCGCTCCTTGAAGTAGTCGCCGAAGGAGAAGTTGCCGAGCATCTCGAAGAAGGTGTGGTGGCGCGCAGTGTAGCCGACATTGTCGAGGTCGTTGTGCTTGCCGCCCGCGCGCACGCATTTCTGCGAGGTGGCCGCGCGCGAATAGGGCCGCGTCTCGAGCCCCGTGAAGACGTTCTTGAACTGCACCATGCCGGCATTGGTGAACATCAAGGTGGGATCGTTGCGCGGCACGAGCGGCGAGGACGCCACGACCTCGTGGCCGTTCTTCTTGAAGTAGTCGAGGAACCCCGACCGGATGTCGTTGACGCCGCTCATGCTTCTCGTTCGCTCGTGATCGTGGGCAGGGGCGCTGGCCGCGCGGCCCCGCGGTGGTTCTCGCTGTGCCGGACCTTTATCCGCAGGACATGCCCGCTGTCCAGAAAGCGGGCAGTGAGCCGGGGGCTCATCACCCAGCCACGCCGCCCGCGCCCACCGGAGATGCAGCACCGACTTTCCCATCCGCCTCGGCTCATGACCCGCGATCCCGCAGGGCAAGTGTTGCGATAGACGTTTGCCGTCATCCGCCAGGCAGCTTTGTCCGCTCGTGTTGACGCGATTTCAAATCTCCGACTGCGAAGCGACAACACGAATTCAGACGGCAAGGACGATCAAGCACGGCTGGCGCCGAGGCGCTGGCTGGGTCGTGAATGGAGCCGCTTGCGCTGGGAAATGCATCGCCGCGAGCCATTTCCATCCAGAAGAGCGCAAACGAGCACCGTGCGGGATGCTTCCGTGCGACAGGTTCAGCGCGCTTGGCTTGACATCGAGATGTTGCTGCCAGACACCCAGGCCACTCGCTCGGCATGATTATTTTTGCCTAAGCACGATGCACACCTAGAGGGGAACTTCACATGGCGACATATACTTATTTTAACGCAAATAATCTTTTTTATGACTCTTCAACAAATAGCTACATCGTCGCTGGTCTCGCTGGCCAAGACGAAGAAATGGATTTGACAGATAATGAACCAGATACTTCTTTTGAAGTAGGGGATATGGTCACAAACTTTTTCGAATCGTACTACTATCATGGATTTAGTGGGAATGGGGTTATCGTAGGGGATCATCCAAATCCAAGCCTTGCGAACACGTTGTATTATTTCACTAGCGGCCCGCTCCTGGACGATGGTCAGAGAATAACTGCCAACACCTCCTCCTTCACCGTCTGCTTCCTCCCCGGCACCTTGATCGCCACTCCCTCCGGCACTGTGCCCGTCGAGACCCTCGCCATAGGCGACCTCGTGCTCACAGCCGATGGCAACGCTCAGCCCGTGCGCTTCCTCTTCCAGCAGACCGTGGCGACCCTGTTTGCCGATCCGCTC
>QFNI01000104.1 GCA_003240775.1 Mesorhizobium amorphae
CTGGCCGAGATCGCTGCGCAGATCGATCCCGCTTTCGCGGCCCGTATCGTCCTGGTGACGGATCGCGACATCGACCCGGTCGAGGTGCGCAACGCGACCCTCCTCAACCGGCTCGGCCCCGTATGTCCCGACGCGTTGGCCGCCGTGACCAGTGTCGTTCGAACGATGGGGGGCGCGTCGCCCATCGGCGCCATCGCCAAGGCTTCCGGCGCTGGCTGTGCCGGGGCGCGGGCGGTCCTGAGCCTGGTTCGGGACGGCGCGCTCGCGCCGCACGGACGTTCGCCGATCACGCCGGACACCCTGGTCGCCCCGACGGGGGTGGCCGCATGAGCACTCTTCCGCGCGCCGTCCCCGCGTGGCGGCTCTCCAGGCATGATTGCGTGATTATCGGCGGCGTCCCGCACGAGGTCGGACACGCGACCGAGGGCGGCTACGTCCTCGTCCGCCCCGGACGGGACGGCCTGTCAGTCCAGATCTCGCATCATGACCTGGCCCGCCGGTTATCCGAAGACGTCGAGATCCGGCGTGACCATTACGCGCCGCACGGCGCGGCCAATACCGACGCGGCCTGCCTGTCACGGCTCGGCGGCCGGCAGATGGACGTGATCAGGCGGCGCAACGCCTACGTCCAGGCCTTCCTCGACATGGAGGCGGCCGGCAAGCTGTCCCGGACGGACGCGGCGCTCTACGCCGCGATGGGCCGGATGACCCGGGCCGCGAACGAGATCGTGCGCGGCGAGGCCGGATACACCGGGGACCGCAAGTGCCATGTCCCTCCCTCGCCCAGGACCCTGCGGCGCTGGGTGCGCGATTTCGAACGCGGCGGCGGGCTGCCCGCGCTGATCGACGGCCGCAACCGGTCCGGCCGCCACGGCTCGCACTTCCCGCCGGAGGCGCGCGCGATCCTCGCCGCCGTGGCGGCCGGATACGGAGACCCCTTGCGGCCGACCAAGGAGGAGATCCATCGCCGCGTGGTTCGAGCGTTCACGAGCCGGAATGACGAACTTCGCGCGGCGGGCGACCCCGAACTGCCCGTCCCGTCCCGCAAGGCCACCGGCCAGGCGATCGCGCGCCTGGACCCGTTCGAGATCGACGTGAAGCGCCTGGGCCAGGCGGCGGCGCTGCGCAAGCATCGCGCCGTCTCCGCCGGCCTCGCGCCGACCCGGCTCCTGGAGCGGGTCGAGATCGACGAGTGGCTGGTCGATCTGCTGACCCTGATTTCCGATATGGGCCTCGGGGACCTTCTGGACGAGTCCGGCATTGGAGACCGCGCCAAAACCGAAAGGCTCTGGCTCTCGGTGGCGATCGACGCGACCTCGCGCTGCATCGTCGCGATGAAGCTCGACAAGTCCCCCACCGCCGCGACGGCGTTGCGCACCCTGGAGCTGGTCACGCTCGACAAGGGCCCCTGGGCGAACGCGGTCGGCGCCCTCTCCCCCTGGGACATGCATGGCACGCCGGAGCTGGTCGTCACCGATTGCGGCGCGGCCTACAAGTCCGCCGAGTTCCGGGCCGCCTGCCATGACCTGCGGATCGCGGTGGAACGGGCGCCGGCGGGCACGCCCTGGATGCGGCCCTATATCGAGCGGGTGTTTCGCAGCATCGGCACGGACCTGCTGGCCCGGCTGACGGGCCGCACCTTCGGCAACGTGCTCGAACGCGGCGACGCGGACATTGAGGCCCCCGCCGCCCTGACGGCGGATGATCTCGGCCGCGCCCTGATCCGCTGGGTGGTGGACGTCTATCACAACCGGCCTCACGCGGGGCTCGCCGGACGGACCCCGCTTCAGGTATGGCGAGCGCTCAGCGCCGACGACCAGTTCGGGGTGATCCCGCCGCCGGACGCTCGCCTGCGGCGGCTCGTTTTCGGCGTTCGCCTCTCGCGCGTGCCCCAAAGCGGCGGGGTCAGCGTGATGGGGGTCCGGTATCAGAGCCGCGAACTTGCGGCCTGGCGCGTCCGGAACCCGGGGCGAACGTTGGAGGTCAGGTGGTCGCCCGAGGATCTGGGCCGGATCGAGGCGGATTTCGGAGCGGGCTGGGACGGGGTCCCGGCCGCTGATCCCCGATTCAGAGGGGTGACCGCGGCCGCCTGGGAGCTCGTGGTTCGGCGCGTTCGCGCATCGGGGCTCCGGAGCGCGGCGGCGGCCGGCGTTGCGGTCAATGAGGCGCTGGAGGAGATCGACCGGATCAACGACGACGCCTGCCGCGCCGCCGGGATCACGTCCCGAAACTGGACGACGGAAGCGTTGGGGCGCGCGGAGGCGCGCCTCTTCACGGGGTTCCCGGCCCTCCCCGCCGAGGCCGCGGATGCCCGAGCGGGCGATATCCTCGCCGGCGGGTTCGTGGCCGGCGGCGAGCCGCGTGCCGGGCGGCAGGGCGGTCCCGGCCGGGCGGGCGGCTGGCGTTTGCGGGAGGCTGACGATGAGTGACTTTTCCCGCTCCCGCATGGACCGCCTCAGATCCCTTTACGTCGAGAGGGATCGTGACTCGGACTTCAGGCGGCACATGGGGGCGCTTCTGACGTCCGGCGAAGATCCGGCTCAGCCGCTTCGCCCCCGGCTCTTCGGCGCCACGCGCGAGACGCGCGGCCTCGTGGTCACCGGCGCGCCCGGCCAAGGCAAGACCTCGCTGGTGGCACGCGGGCTTCGCGACCTGCTAGGCCCGGCGGCCGGGCCGGCCGCCATGCCGACCCTCGCCATCGACGTGCCGAGCCCCGCGACGCTCAAAAGCCTCGGCGCGGAGATCATCCGCGTGACCGGCCTGGACATGTCCGGCGCGCGCGACCCGCAACACAAGATCTGGGAACGGGTGAGGCATCGGATGGCCCTCTTCGGGGTGGTGGTCCTTTGGATAGACGAGGCGCATGACGTGTTCCGGACCGGCCTCCCGAGGGAGCGCCACGGCATCCTGAACACGATCAAGACCCTGATGAAAGGGGATCATGCCGTCGTCCCCGTGCCTTCGGGGCTGCCCATGCTGGAGGACGCTGTGCGTTCCGACGAGCAGGTGTCGCGCAGGATGGCCAAGCTCTCGCTCCGGCCGGTGACCTGGGAGTGCGACGGGCGTGACCTTATGGAGCTTGCGACGGGCTACTGCGACAGGGCGGGGCTCGCGTCCGACATGAGCGAGGCCGATCTGCTGGCGCTGGCCCGGGCGGCCGATTACGGGTTCGGCCGCATGATCGAGGGCGTTCTCGACGCGATCGAACTCGCCGGCCAGGAAAGAGCGACCTCGGTCGACCGTCAGCATCTCGCAGAGTCCTGGGGGTTCCGGGAGGGGGTCCCGTTCGACGCCAACCCGTTTCTGGGGATGGGTAAAGAATGACCGTTCCTGAAAGGCTCTTCCCGACGCTGCCCAGACGGGCGGGCGAGTCCCCCTCCTCATGGCTCTCCCGGCTGGCGAGCTTTCACGTCGGGGCGTCGGCGCACGATTTTTGCAGACTGGTCGGCCTTTCCCGCGCCGGCGTCTGCCGCGGCGAAAAGACGGCGCTCGCCGCGCTCGCCGAGGTGGGCGGCGAGCCGGTCGAGTCCCTTGGCCATGACGCGCTGATCCGCACGACCCGATCAAGATACCTGTTCCGCGGGCACGCCCTCTGCTCCCGCACCGTTATCGCGGGGCCTGTCCGCTTCTGTCCGGCCTGTATGGAGGAGGACGCGTCGGACCATCCGCATCACTTGGGCGCCCCCTGGGCGCACCGGACGATATGGCAGATCAGGACATGTCGCGTCTGCTCGCGTCACCGTTTGGCGCTTACCGACATCGACGCGTCAGACGCCCGGTCGGCGATGGCCGACTTTCCCGCACTGATCGGCCGGGACCCGGGCATGATCTCACGGGCCCTGAGACTGGCAACGGAGGAAAGCCCCCTCCAGACCTATGTCGAGGATCGGCTGAATGGTGCCCGGGGCCAGCCCTTCCTGGACGCCCACGAGCTCAGGGACGCGATCAACGTGACGGAAATGATCGGCGTGGTCGCGACGCGCGGCGTCAACGTCAATCACGAGGACGCGGCTTCCGCGACGTCTGAAGAGGCACGTGCCGGGTTCACGATCATGAACGGAGGGCCTGACGGGCTACACGCTTTTTTGGACCGGATCGCCAGCGACGCAACGGGTCGCGGGATGAAGCGGTTCGCGCCACGCGCCACCTTCGGCGCCCTGCACGACTTCTTCGCCAAGGCTGGACCGGGCAGATCGGCAGATCCGTCGCGAAGCGTCTTCCGGGACGCCATGTTCAGGGCGTTCCCGTATGATGAGGGCACTAATGTGGGTGGGGAGCCGGCACCCGCGCCGGACGGAGTGACGCTTCGTCGCGCGGGCCGAACATCAGCCGCTCATCCGAAGCGCTTCAGGCGCGCGCTGGAGGCCGAGGGGATGATCTCGCCTGACGACGCTCGGACGCCGAACTTCATTCTCCTGGATTCGGCGGGCGCGGAAATACTGGCCAAGGATCTGAGCAGCGCGCTGCGGTTCATCGATCTTCCCGGATATCTCGGCTGCTCTCGCAGTGTCGCGAAATCCCTCCTCGACGCGGGCGTCATCGCCCCGATCGGGAACGGTCGTGCCGGCCTGCGCCGAACCGGTTATCGGAGATCCGAGATGGACATGTTTCTGCGGGACGTTGCGACACGGGCTGAGGCGCAAGCCGCTGAGGTCTCCGGATGGACAAATCTCTCGGCGGTGTCACGGCAAACCGGCGTGTCCAGCGGTCGCGTCATCGAGGCAGTCCTGAACGGCGGGCTTGCCGACATTCGGGCGATTACCGCGAAAGGCCGTCGCCTCGACGCTCTGCGGTTTCGCAGCGAGGCCGTGCGGGAGGCCCTGACATCGCCCGAGCATCCTGACGAGATCTGCGTCAGTTCCGCCGCCGCGTTCCTGCGAACCTCCCCCGAGGTGGTGATCAGGCTCGCCTCGCCTGATCTGGCTCCTGCCGGGCTTAGAGAGGCCCGACGTGTCCGCTGGAACGGCGGAGAGCGTCCGGTTTTTCGACGGCAGGACCTGGAGATATTCGCCGGAAGATACGTCTTTATGACCGACGAGGCGCGCATCCTGAGGCTTTTCCCGTCCGAGGCCGTCCGGAGGCTCGATGCGGCCCACATCTCGCCCGCGTTTCCCGCGAAGCGCGTTCGCGCAAGGATTTACCGGCGCGAACCACGCTTCTTCGAGGCGATACGTAACGCTTGACCCGAAGGCGTCGAAAAGGCTAAACTGCGCTTGAAAGAGCGCGGTTTTTTCTTGCGCAAGTCCGGAAAGTGGACAGATTTCAGGGACATAATGGTCATGTATCGAGCTTTCTGCTCGGTAAACTATTGTTTTTCTCAATCTAAATGGTCATTTTTTGGGTGAGGTAACAGCTGACCGTGTCGCGTAACCCATAAATTGGCCATTCTAGAGGGCGAGTTGTCCATTCTCGCCGGCTAGCTGTTTGATCCCACGGTTTGATGGTGCGGTCCTTTCTTGGGAATGGAAGGAGGCATTCTGGGCCAAGTTCGTCACGGGAGCGCCAAGACCACGC
>QFNI01000051.1 GCA_003240775.1 Mesorhizobium amorphae
CCCCCGCCGGACGGCCCGCTCCCCGCGCGCCACGGCCCCTCCGCCCGAGCAGCGCGTCTTCCAGTGCGAGACCGAAGTGCCCATGCAGGGCCGGGTCCGCATGGACTGCCGCTGAGCAGGCCCCCCAGCCTCGCGCAAGCTTGCGGGCACATCCTGTCACCTTCTCCCTGAACACCCCACCTCGACCCGCCTCGCGACCCCCTCCGAGGCGGGTTTTTCTTGTGTGCGCGGACTCTCGTTGCCCCGCCCGGTTCAGGAGCGCTGCCAAGCCCTGCCTGCGGATCAGCGCGAGATCGTCAAGCGAGCAATCCGCGCCGGCAGGGATAAGGGCACATCGGCTGTCGAGATCGAAGCGAAAATCAGTGCGACGCTCGACGCCAAGCACAAAGGCCGAGCCTTGCCCGAGGCAAAGATCGCCGAGATAGAAAAGGCTCTCGACGCATTGGCGGCATGATGCGCCATAGGAACAGTTATTAACCTTCTCCCTCCACGGTAGAGCGCGCACGGTTCCTCGCGAAAAATCCCGTGCGCGCTCCCTCCGGGGAGCCAGGGGCAGGGCCGGTTGAATGCGTCCAGCTCAAGGACGCCCGAGCCCTGCCACCTCGCGTATTATGGCCGGGGAAACTTTCCGGCTGGTTATCGCCAAGCGCGGTGAAGAGTCTATTTCTCAGCTAGCATAAGCCGTTGCTGCACAAGCGTTATTTGGCGTCTTCTGAACCCTCGACATCGACACTTCATGTAGTCGAAGTAGATAAAGAAGTCGGGAAAGCCTTCGCTGACGAATCGCTGATTCGCTTCACCCACCGCGTCGGTCAGGAGGAATGTGGAGTTTGGCCGCCAATTCAAAAGTCCCTGCATCTTCCCGCAGGAGCTCAATCGCCCACTCAAGATACTGCCGCATCTCCGGCGAGTGGCTAAAGAACACCAAAAAGTTCTGCGCATTTGCCAAGATGAACGGCTTCGCCGCAGCCGCGAACCCGAACTCTGGTGCCACAGCGAGCAACGTCCCGTAAGCCGTCAGCACGCCTCCTGACTTCCAGTCATTGCCTAGGGTAAACTTCAGCATCGCGATCGTAGCGTTCTCGACGATCCGGTATGCCGTGAAGGCCATCCGTGACGTATGCCAACCATACTCAATCAGGTAATCGGCAACTGGCCGGTGCAGACGCTGCGTTTCCACGTCCACAAGTTCATTGGATGTTGAGAGTGAGAGGATCAGCTCGTTTCCAGGCGCGCTCACGAGCTCAATTTGCTCGCGCGTCATCGCGAACTCGTCGGCCCTCCGTATAAGCTCTACGCCCTCATCGAAGCCTAAAATGAAAGCCCCGTGCAGACGCGCAAGCGCCGTCAGCGCTGCTTCCACGTCAGGCTCTAAAGGCTCAGAGAAGGTGCGCTCAACGTTCTGCCGACGATATGTCTCTACAAAAGCACTAAGTGCATTGCCTGACACCCATACGTCCGTGATGTTCAAGTCATCGGTGTCAGGTTTTAGAACTGTTGCATACTCGCTTATTGCCCCCGCAATTTGAGGGTAGCGGTTAGACGCCCTGGATACTGCGCTCTGTGCGTTTGTTGCGGATTCACGCACTCGATCGTGCAATCGCCGTTGTCGGGCAACTTCATCGGTAGCAGCTACCAAAGTTGTAGTAGCCAGCTTGCCGCCCTTGAGCTCGTATTTTGGCCCAGGACCAGCTTGAGGCTCCGGAGGCTGGGTGTCTATAATCAAGTCAGTTCTAGACTGAAAATCGATTGTATCAGGTGGCCGTTGTGCAACGATATTTTTAAATTCGTCGAATGAAAGATGCATAAGGCCATCCTCGATCGACTCTATAGCGGACTCTAGTAGAGAAAGTTGCCTCTTTATGACTGCTAGAGGAGGCATCGGACTGAGCGCAGAAATGCGTTTTCCAAAGACACCTCGGACGCGCGTATAAGTGTGATGTCTCTCCGCTAGATCAGGGTCGCCAAACCTAGAAAGCCTCTTCATTATTACTGCAAGAAAATCAGCCATCTGTCAGCTTCGGTGGGCTTGCTGTTCTCAGCATGACCTAAGCAGTAGCTTCGAACAACCACAGGTTATCCACAGCCTAGGTGCCCTATCGGACTGACTTAGAACCATCTCACAAATTGCTCATAAGTCATTGCTTTTTTAAGCTAAAAGCGGATGGCTGGGGCGCCAGGATTCGAACCTGGGAATGTCGGTACCAAAAACCGATGCCTTACCACTTGGCGACGCCCCAATCCCGGCCCGGGGGCCGTGTGGATGGAGGGGGCTTATAGGGAAGGGGCAAGGGGATGACAACGGGGGAAAAGCGGGCGTGTCAGCGCTCGCTCCAGACGGCGAGTTCGTTGCCGGCGGGGTCGCGGAAGTGGAAGCGGCGGCCGCCGGGGAAGGCGAAGATGGGCTTGGTGACGGTGCCGCCCGCAGCACGGACGACGGCTTCGGTGCGTTCGAGATTGACGGAGAAGAGAACGGGCAAGGGCGCGGCAGGAGCCTCGCTCGCATCGGCCTGGAAACCGCCTTCCAGGCCTTCCTCGAAGGCGCAATAGGTCGGGCCGTAATCGGTGAAGGACCAGCGGAAGGCCTCGGAATAAAAGGCCTTCATGCGGTCGAGCGTGCCGCCGGTGGCGGGCATCTCCCAATAATCCAGCTGGCCGTCCCGCTTCATCGCCCTCTCCATGTGTTCTCTTTATGTTCTAGGGTGCGGTAGGGGATGCGGCAATGCGGAAAAACTTTCCGCACATGCTAATCGATTTTGACAAGCCGACGGGAGGCGCCCGCGGTTGCGCGGGACCCCGGCATCGGCCAACGGTGCGAACCAAAGCCAAGCGAGAGGGGCGGGCGGCATGACCGAGAAATGGGTCTATTCTTTCGGCGACGGCGCGGCCGAAGGCCGGGCGGGCGACAAGAACCTGCTGGGCGGCAAGGGCGCGAACCTGGCGGAGATGTGCAGCCTGGGCCTGCCCGTGCCGCCGGGCTTCACCATCACGACGGACGCCTGCAACCGCTTCTACGCCGATGGGCGCAAGTTCCCCGGCAGTCTGCGCGGCGAAGTGGATGCAGCCCTCGAAGGGATCGGGCGCATCACGGGCGGGCGCTTCGGGGACGCCGAGAGGCTGCTTCTGGTGTCCGTGCGCTCGGGCGCGCGCGCTTCCATGCCCGGCATGATGGACACCGTGCTGAACCTGGGCCTCAACGACCGCACGGTCGAGGCGCTGGCATCGGGCTCGGGCGATCCGCGCTTCGCCTGGGACAGCTACCGCCGCTTCATCACCATGTATGCCAATGTGGTGCTCGACCTCGACCACGAGGAATTCGACGAGATCCTGGAAGACGAAAAAGCGCGCCGCGGCGTCGAGCTCGACACCGAGCTTTCGGCGGAAGACCTGCAGCGCGTGGCCGGTCTCTTCAAGCAGAAGGTGGAGGAGGAAAGCGGCGCGCCCTTCCCGCAGGACCCCCACGAGCAGCTCTGGGGAGCGATCGGCGCGGTGTTCTCGTCCTGGATGAACCATCGCGCCGTGACCTACCGGCGCCTCCACGACATTCCCGAGAGCTGGGGCACGGCTGTCAACGTGCAGGCCATGGTGTTCGGCAACATGGGCGACACGTCGGCCACGGGCGTGGCCTTCACGCGCAACCCCTCCACCGGCGAGCATGCGCTCTACGGCGAGTTCCTGGTGAACGCGCAGGGCGAGGACGTGGTGGCGGGCATCCGCACGCCGCAGAACATCACGGAAAAGGCCCGCGTCGCGGCAGGCTCTGACAAGCCCTCGCTCGAGAAGCTGATGCCCGAGACGTTTGCCTCCTTCACCCGCATCGCGGACACGCTGGAGAAGCACTACCGCGACATGCAGGACCTCGAATTCACGGTGGAGCGCGGCAAGCTCTGGATGCTGCAGACCCGCTCGGGCAAGCGCACGGCGAAGGCGGCGCTGCGGCTGGCCGTGGAGATGGTGGGCGAGGGGCTGATCACGCAGGATGAAGCGGTGCTGCGCATCGATCCCGCCTCGCTCGACCAGCTGCTCCATCCGACCATCGACCCCAAGGCTGAGCGGATCGTCGTGGGTTCGGGCCTGCCGGCCTCGCCGGGGGCAGCCACGGGGGCCATCGTGTTTTCCTCGGAGGATGCCGAGGAAGCCAAGGGGCAGGGGCGCAAGGTGATCCTGGTGCGCGCCGAGACGAGCCCCGAGGACATCCACGGCATGCACGCGGCGGAAGGCATTCTCACCACGCGCGGCGGCATGACGAGCCACGCGGCCGTTGTGGCGCGCGGCATGGGCAAGCCCTGTGTGTCGGGCGCGGGCACGATGCGGGTGGACGCCAAGGCGGGAACGCTGACCGCCGCCGGCCAGGTGTTTCGCGCGGGCGAGGTGATCACGATCGACGGCGGCACGGGCCAGGTGCTGAAAGGCGCCGTCGCCATGGTGCAGCCGGAACTGTCGGGCGATTTCGCCAAGCTGATGGAATGGGCGGACGCGGCAAGGCGGATGGCCGTGCGCGCCAACGCCGAAACGCCGGCGGATGCCAAGGCCGCGCGCTCGTTCGGCGCGGAAGGCATCGGGCTCTGCCGCACCGAGCACATGTTCTTCGACGCCGACCGCATCATCGCCGTGCGCGAGATGATCCTGGCGGACACGGAAGCGGGGCGGCGCGCGGCACTCGCCAAGCTCCTGCCCATGCAGCGCTCGGACTTCGTGGAGCTGTTCACGATCATGGCGGGGCTGCCCGTCACGATCCGCCTGCTCGACCCGCCGCTGCACGAATTCCTGCCGCACACCGAAGATGAGATCGCCGAAGTGGCCGAGGCCATGGGCGTGGATGCGGCGAGGCTCCGCGAGCGGGCCGAAGCGCTGCATGAGTTCAACCCGATGCTCGGCCATCGCGGCTGCCGGCTGGCGGTGTCCTATCCCGAGATCGCCGAGATGCAGGCGCGCGCGGTGTTCGAGGCGGCGAGCGAAGCGGCAAGAATCGGCGGCGCGGCCATCGTGCCCGAGATCATGGTGCCGCTGGTGGGGCTGAAGGCGGAGCTCGACTTCGTGAAAGCGCGCATCGACAAGGCGGCGAGCGACGTGGCCCAGGAGACCGGTGTGCGGATCGACTATCTCGTCGGCACCATGATCGAACTGCCGCGCGCGGCACTCCAGGCCGGGCGGATCGCGGAAACGGCGGAGTTTTTCTCGTTCGGCACCAACGATCTCACGCAGACGACCTATGGCATCAGCCGCGACGATGCAGGCTCGTTCCTGGAAGCCTATCGCAGGGCCGGAATCGTGGAGCAGGACCCCTTCGTGTCGCTCGACCGCGACGGGGTGGGCGAACTGGTGCAACTGGCTGCGGAGCGGGGCAGGCGGACGCGCGCCGGCATCAAGCTCGGCATCTGCGGCGAGCACGGGGGCGACCCGAGTTCCATCCAGTTCTGCGAGGAGGTGGGACTGGACTACGTGTCGTGCTCCCCCTTCCGCGTTCCGATCGCGCGGCTTGCCGCCGCGCAGGCTGCGGTGCGGGCCAGGTAGGTTTGAGGCGAGGAGGAGGGCTCGGCTGCAGACTTCGCAATTAACCCTCCCCCTTGAGGGGAGGGGTAAGGGGTGGGGGTGATGTCTCCGCCAGGCCGACGATCGTTCAGCCAAGCGGCACGGCTTACCCCCACCCCCTACCCCTCCCCTCAAGGGGGAGGGGACATCGTCGAAGTCTGCGCTGGTATCCCCCGCTACTCGCCCGCCTCGATCCGGAGCTTGTCGGGATAGAATGCCCCGTGCTCGCGAATGAGGGCCATCTCGTCGTAAGGCGTCTCATAGGCCCACATCGCGTCGTCCACCGCTTCGCCCACGGCCTGCACGCGCCAGTAGGAGGCGTCGCCCTTGTAGGGGCAGTGGGTGGAGGAAGCAGTCTTTTCGAGGTGCTCGAAATAGATGTCCTTGAAGGGGATGTAGAAGATCGCGGGGTAGTCGCCCTCGCGCAGCAGCTTGGCATCCTTGGACGAAGCGATGACCGCGTCCCCCAGGCTCACCGTCACCGTGCCGGGATAGGGTTCGATCGTGATCCGCTTGCCGGGGTTCTTCTGAAAGCCAGGGGCGGGGTTGAGGCCGGACTGCATGGGTCGCTCGTCTCCTGATCTCGTGCCTCGCGCTGTCCTGCGCGAGGGCGTCGGGCGCCTAACGTCAAGCGTCACGCTGCCGTTCCCGCTGGACTCGGCCGCCCCTGCCACCCGATAAGGGATGCCGGGAGAATTGGAGGAGACCGGATGCAAGGGCTGATGCAGCACTGGCCGCTCACATGCGGCAAGATCCTCGACCACGCGGCGCGCCAGCACGGCAGCCGGGCGGTCGTGTCGCGCTCGGTGGAGGGGCCGGTGGTTTCCACCACCTACGGCGCTCTGCGCGAACGCGCTCTGAAGCTCGCGGCACGCCTCGCCGATGACGGGTTCGCGGCCGGCGACCGGATCGCCACGCTCGCCTGGAACACGGCGCGCCACCTTGAGACCTGGTATGGCGCGAACGGCATCGGCGCGGTCTATCACACGCTCAACCCCCGCCTGTTTCCCGACCAGCTCGCCTGGATCATGGCGGATGCGGGCGACAAGGCGCTGTTCGTCGACCTGTCCTTCGTGCCGCTGGCCGAGAAGCTGGTGCCCCAGGTGCCGACGATCCGGCGCGTGGTGGTGATGACGGACGGGGCGCACATGCCCGAGACCACGCTGCCCGGTGCCGTGGCCTTCGAGGACTATCTGGCGGAAGGCGCGGACGGCTTCGATTGGGTGGAGCTCGACGAGAACCACGCATCCGGCATGTGCTACACCTCGGGCACCACCGGAAACCCCAAGGGCGTGGTCTATTCGCACCGCTCCAACGTGCTGCACGGCATGATCGCCGCCATGCCCGATGCGATGGGGCTTTCCTCGCGCGACGTGGTGCTGCCGGTGGTGCCGATGTTCCACGCCAATGCCTGGGGTCTCGCCCAGAGCGCGCCGATGATCGGGGCGAAGCTCGTGATGCCGGGGCCGAAGATGGACGGGGCCTCGATCTTCGAGCTCCTGGACACGGAGAAGGTGACGTTCTCCGCCGCCGTGCCGACGGTCTGGCTGATGCTGCTCCAGCATCTGGAGGCCACGAGGGCGGAGCTGCCGCACCTGCGCAAGGTGGTGATCGGCGGGGCCGCCTGCCCGAGGGCCGTGACGGAGAAGTTCGAGAAGCGCTACGGCGTGGAGGTGGTGCATGCCTGGGGCATGACGGAGATGTCGCCGCTCGGCTCGCTCTGCACCATGAAGCCTGAAACAGAAGGCCTGGAGGACGACGCGCTTTATGCGGTGAAGTCCAAGCAGGGCCACGCGCCCTTCGGCGTCGAGATGAAGGTGACCGACGACGAAAACCGCGCGCTGCCCTGGGATGGGGCAAGCTTCGGCCGGCTCAAGGTGCGCGGGCCCGCGGTCGCGAGCGCTTATTTCGGCGGGGAAGGGGCCGAGCAGTTCGACGAGGACGAATGGTTCGACACGGGCGACGTCGCCCATATCGACCAGAACGGCTTCATGCAGATCACCGACCGCGCGAAGGACGTGATCAAGTCGGGCGGGGAGTGGATCTCGACCATAGAATTGGAGAACTTGGCCGTCGGCCACCCCGACGTGGCGGAAGCGGCCGTGATCGGCGTGCCGCATCCGCGCTGGGACGAGCGGCCGCTGCTCGTCGTGGTGCCCAAGCCCGGCAAGGTGATCGAGAAAAGGGCCGTGCTTTCGGTGATCGAGGGGCGGGTCGCGAAGTGGTGGATGCCCGACGACGTGGTGTTCGTGGACGAGATCCCGCACACCGCGACCGGCAAGATCCAAAAGCGCGCGCTCCGCGAGCGCTTCGCGACGTTCGAGTTTCCCGCGTCATGACGGCCTGGGCGCGCGCCGACCGGCTTCCCCGGCCCGGGCAAGCGCGTCCGGCGGCACTCGCGCGCAGGCTCGCGCTGTTTGCCGCCCTTCTGGGGGCGGTCGCGTCTGCCGCGCACCGGTTCCAGTGGATCGAGACCGAGCCGTTCCTGGCGGTGCTGGCCGTGGTGCTGGGCTTGGTGGCGACAGCCTTCGTGCTGGTGGCGGCAGCCTGGAAGCCGGTCTGGGTGGATGGAAAGCGCGGCGGCACCGACATGGTGCTGGCGGTGGCGGTCGGCCTCCTGATCCTCACGCCCTTCGGCTGGGCGTTCGGCCAGGCGCGGAGCCATCCCGCACTTTCCGACATCGCCACCGATCTGGACGACCCGCCAGCGCTCAGAACTGGCGACCGCACGCAATATGGCGAGGAAGCGCGCGCGCTTCAGGCCGCCAACTATCCGGAGGTCGCGGGGCGCCGCTATGCGCTGCCCGCCGACCGGCTGGCCGAATTGTGCGAGACCCTGATGCGCGACTGGGGCTGGAGCGTGGGCGATGTGGTGCCCGGCACCACCGAGATCAGCCTGCGGGCTTCCGCGCGCACGCTGATCCTCGGCTATCCCAGCGATGTCGCGGTGCGCATCACCGACGAGGGCGAGACGAGCTTCGTGGACATGCGCTCGCGCTCGCGCTTCGGCAGCCACGACGCAGGCAGCAATGCCGAGCGGATCGAGACCTTCCTGGCCGAGCTCGACACGCGCGTGAGCCAGGTCACGGTCGCGCCGGTGGCTGCCCCCGCGGAGTGAAACGCGCTTCGAGCGAGGGCGGTCCGTCAGCTTCCACCAGGCCCCGCTCGCAGAGGTCTTCGCAATGGGCGAGCACGGAGAGCCCCGCCGCCCCATGCAGGCGCGGGTCGGTGTCGGCGTAGAGCGCTTCCACGATCGCAAGAATCGTCCGGTCGCCGGTCACAAGGCGCTCGAGGATGGCGCGTTCGCGCATCCGGCGATGGGCGCGAAGCCCGCGCACGAAGGTCTTGGGCTTGCGCACCGGGCCGCCATGGCCGGGCAGGTAGAGCGTGTCCTCGCGCGCGAGCAGCTTGTCGAGCGAGAGCATGAAGGGCCGCATCGCGCCGTCGGGTGGGGCGATCACGGTGGTGGCCCAGGCCATCACATGGTCTGCGGAAAACAGGATGCCGGTGCCGCGAAGCGCGAAGCAGGCGTGGTTTGCGGCGTGGCCGGGGGTGAGCACGGTTTCGAGCGCCCAGCCGTCGCCTTCCACCGCTTCGCTGTCCTCCAAGGTGCGGTCGGGCCGGAATTCGGTGTCCGCGCCCGCATCGAGCGGGCTCGACTCGCCGTCCGCGCGGGGGCGGAAGGTCGTGTGGGGCCCCTGCGCGAGAACGGGCGCGCCGGTGGCCTCGCTGAGCGGGCGGGCGAGGGGGGAATGGTCGCGATGGGTGTGGGAAACCAGGATGTGGGACACGGTGCGGCCGGCAACCGCGCGCAGGATCGCGTCCAGGTGCTCGGGAGATTGCGGACCGGGGTCGAGCACGGCCAGGCGGTCGGTGCCGATCAGGTAGGTGTTGGTGCCGGTGAAGGTGAAGGGACCGGGATTGGGCGCGGTGATGCGTGCGACGCCGGGTGCGACCGGCACGAGGGTGCCCGTCTGGGGGTCGAAGGTGCGGTCAAAGGAAAGCGCCATGGGTGGCTTATGGCGGTTGGGGGATGCGAGGGGCAAGGGGTCGGCGACAGCGGAGCGCAGACCTCCCCCTATGTATCCCCTGGAGGGGGAGAAGGGGCAGCTAGGGCACTGCATCGGATTGGCGCGGCGGCGGAGATTTCCCCTCCCCCTTGAGGGGAGGGGTAAGGGGTGGGGGTGAGGCTTCCACCACTCGATCGACCGAACATGATCTGCCGTGAGGTGCGGTGGCGCGGTTACCCCCACCCCTTACCCCTCCCCTCAAGGGGGAGGGGAATTCGGAGAGGGTGGGGCTGATCTTCACACTCTCGAAGTCAAGGTAATCGCCCCTCAGCCCAGCTCGCGCCGCCACGGAGGGTTGGCTCCGGCTCGGGAAACCGTCACCGCTGCGGCTTGCGCCCCGAGCGACAGCGCGGCGCGGACGGTTTCCTCCGAGAGCGCGCGGATCTTGTCCTTGGAAAGCGCGCCGGCCTCGAAGAGCGCGGCGAGAACGCCCGCGTTGAAGGTGTCGCCCGCACCCACCGTGTCGACCACCGTGACGGTGGGCGGCGAGACGGACACCGAGAAATCGCGCGTAAAGGCCGTGGCGCCCTTGGCGCCGCCCGTGACGATCACCAGGCTCGGGCCGCTTTCGAGCCAGCGGCGTGCAATTTCTTCCGGTGTGCCTTCCTCCTCGAACCAGTTGAGGTCCTCGTCCGACAGCTTCACGATGTCGGCCATGGCCATCATGCGCCGGATGCGGTCGTGATGCTTGGCGCGGTCGCGGATGAAGCCGGGGCGGATGTTGGGGTCGAGCATGCAGACGGAGCGGGTGTGCTCGCGCCGCATCAAGGCCTCGTAGGTCGCACCCGAAGGCTCGGGGATCAGGCTGATCGCGCCAAACAGCATGGCGTCCGCCGGTTCGGGCAAGGCGGGGAGGTGATGCTCCTCGAGCATCCGGCCGGCCGTGTTCTCGTCATAGAAGAGGTAGGATGCGTGGCCGCCGACGAGCCGCACGAAGGCGAGCGTGGTGGGCAGGTCGGAGCGGGGCGAGAGGTCGGTGCCCACCTGGGCTGAGGCGAGCGTCGAGCGCAGCATGTCGCCGAAGAAGTCCGAGGACAGGCCGCAGAAGAACTCGGCCGGCACGCCCAGACGGCCGAGCGCGATGGCCGAATTGAACACCGCGCCCCCCGCATAGGGCGCGAAAGCGGGTTCGCCTTCGCGGCTTTCGCGCGGCAGCATGTCGATCAGGGCTTCGCCGCAGCAGACGATCATGGGTGGGGTCTCGAGAGTTCCGGGCGGATCACGCCCTTGCGGATGATGATGTTGCCGTAGAGCCGCCCCTCGCCGGTGGCAACCACGGCATAGGCCTCGCGCACGCGGGCGTAAAAATCAGGCCCATTGAGCGCGACCAGCCGGTGGGCGGGCGCACGGGCGCGCACCACGCGCTCCATCTCCTCGTGCACGGGGTCGGGCGGGGCGGATGCGTTGCCGCCCACGGCCGCGCGGAAGAGCGCCGCCTCCACGAAATCGTCCACCGGCAGCACCTGGAGCACGGCGTCGAGAAGCGGGCCTATGCCGTGGCCGTCGGCGCGCACGAGGCGGCGGCCGTGCTCGGCTGCGGGATAGTTGGCATCCACCAGCGCCAGCTCGTCGCCGTGGCCCATGGCGCGCAGCGTGAAGAGAAAGTCCGGCCCGAGGATGGGGGGCACGCCGATCAGCATCTCACATGGTCTTTCCGGTGATGCCCGAGCCGAACAGGAAGCGGTCGGCGAGCGGCAGGGAGGCGGCACCCATGGCGCGCGCGTGGATGCCGACCGTGCCTTCGAAGACGTCCGGCAGGGCCAGGCCCTCGGCGTCCACGGTGCCGAGCGCCTCGCGCACCGCGTCCACGAGGCGCGCCCGCACGGGGCGCGGCATCCAGCCGTCGATCACGGCGGCCTGGAAGTCGATCACGGCGGAAGCGGAGGTGATGGCATAGGCGAGGGCGGAGGCCGAGATCTCCACCCATTCGTCGAGGCTTTCGCCGAGATCGCTCCATGTCTCGGGCGAGGACCACAGTTCCGCCCCGTCGCGCCCGCGCGCGGCGAGCAGGCGCTCGAGCGTGGCAAGCGAGGCGATGTCGATCAGCTGGGCGGGGCCCTTGGGGCCGGGCACGGGGATCGAGCCGAGCGCACCCGCATTGCCCGTGCGGCCCGAATACAGGCTGCCGCCGAGCACGATGCCGCCGCCCGCGAACGCGCCGAGATAGAAGTAGATGAAGTCGCCGAGATCTCCCAGCGAGCCGAACACGAGCTCCGCCCCGCAGGCGGCGGTGGCGTCGTTCTCCACGAAGACGGGAAAGGGAAGGGCTGCCTGGATGTCGGCGCGGATGTCGCGGTGGCGCCATTCGTCGAGCACTTCGCGCGGCGCGCCCGCGGCATCCGCCCAGCTCCACATCTCGAAGGGCATGGCGATGCCCAGGCCCGACACGCGGCGGTCCTCGCCGTGCGACAGGGTGGAGCGCAGGCGCTGCACGCCAGACGCCACGAATTCCACGGTTTCCCTGGGCGAGGGGTAGCGGTAGGCGCGGCGCAGCATGCCGCGCGTGACCCCCAGAAAATCGATGAGCACGAGCTCGGCCGAGCGGCGGCCGATCTTCACGCCGAAGGAAAAAGCGCCCTCGGGATGCAGCGCGATCGGCACGGAAGGCTGGCCGACGCGGCCCCGCACGGGATCGCGGCGGACGAGGAGGCCGTCGTGCTCGAGCGCGCGCACGATCACCGAGACGGTCTGCGCGGACAGGCCAGTGATGCGGGCGATGTCGCTTTTCGCGAGCGCCTCGTGGCGGCGCACGAGCGACAGCACGAGGCGCTCGTTGGCGTCTCGCATGCCGCTCTGGTTGGTGCCGAGCACCATTCGTCCGCGCGGGGCGGACTTCAGCACAGGGGCGTCCAAGACGGAACTCCCTCCCAGTTCCTCCGAAGCGCGGACGCTCGCGCCGGGCGGTCGGGAAGTCAATACTAAATAAGAATGATTTACTTATTGACAGGCTCCCGGGCCTGTGGTTGCTTGGATGGGAGGCCGGATCGGGAAGAGCCGGCTCATCCCGGCAGGTCGAGGAGGCCTGTCGCGGCGCTCTGTTCACCGGGAGGAATCTTTGACCAAGCTCATGCTGAAATCGGGCGTGTTCGCGGCCGCTGCTCTGTCGCTTTCCGTTTTTGCGGGTGCGGCTTCCGCGCAGGACGCGGTGTCCGCGTGCCTGATCACCAAGACCGACACCAACCCCTTCTTCGTGAAGATGAAGGAAGGCGCCACCGCCAAGGCCCAGGAGCTGGGCGTCACGCTCAAGGCCTATGCCGGCAAGATCGACGGCGACAGCGAGAGCCAGGTGGCCGCCATCGAGTCCTGCATCGCCGACGGCGCCAAGGGCATCCTGATCGCGGCCTCCGACACGGCGGGCATCGTGCCGGCCGTGAAGAAGGCGCGTGACGCGGGCATGCTCGTGATCGCGCTCGACACCCCGCTCGAGCCGCTCGACGCCGCCGACGCGACATTCGCCACCGACAACCTCCAGGCCGGCAAGCTGATCGGCATGTGGGCCAAGGCCACCATGGGCGACGCGGCGAAAGACGCCAAGATCGGCTTCCTCGACCTCACCCCCTCGCAGCCTTCGGTCGACGTGCTGCGCGACCAGGGCTTCATGATGGGCTTCGGCATCGACGTGAAGGACGCAAACAAGATCGGCGACGAGGACGATCCGCGCATCGTCGGCCACGACGTCACCAACGGCAACGAGGAAGGCGGCCGCAAGGCGATGGAGAACCTTCTCCAGAAGGATTCCTCCATCAACGTCATCCACACCATCAACGAGCCGGCGGCCGTCGGCGCCTACCAGGCGCTCAAGGCGGTGGGCCTGGAAAGCCAGGTGCTGATCGTATCCGTGGACGGCGGCTGCCCCGGCGTGAAGTCGGTGCAGGAAGGCGTGATCGGCGCGACCTCGCAGCAGTATCCGCTGCAGATGGCAGCGCTCGGCGTGGAAGCCATCAAGAAGTTCGCCGACACCGGCGAGAAGCCCAAGCCCACCGAAGGCAAGGACTTCTTCGACACGGGCGTGAACCTCGTCACCGACAAGCCCGCCGAGGGCGTGCCCTCGATCAGCGTCGCCGACGGTCTCGCGAAGTGCTGGGGCTGATGCCCCGCACCTGACCCGAACCCGTGCCGGCCGGAGCATCCGCTTCCGGCCGGTCCCGCTTCTCTTTGCATCGTGACGGCGCCTGCCGGGAGGCGCGGAAGGCCCCAGGCGAAAAGGGGTCTCCGCGCGGCCTCGCGCCGGAATGGGAGGATGTCGCATGGCTCAGGCCCAGGAATTCGAGAAGACGCTGGATGCCGCCGACCGGAGCGTGGCGTCCTTCGAGCATGAGGGGCTGTCGCCCCTGAAGCGCGCCCAGCATTTCCTGCATTCCACTCCGGCCGCCGTTCCGCTGATCGTGCTTGTTCTGTCGATCCTGGTGTTCGGCCTCACCATCGGGGGACGCTTCTTTTCCTCCTACACGCTCACCCTGATCCTCCAGCAGATCGCCATCGTGGGCATCCTGGGCGCGGCCCAGACGCTCGTGATCCTGACGGCGGGCATCGACCTGTCGGTCGGCGTGATCATGGTGATCGCCTCCGTGATCATGGGCAACCTCGCGGTGAGTTCCGGGCTGCCCGCGCCGCTCGCGGTGGCGGCCGGGCTCGCGGCCGGCGCGTTCTTCGGCTTCGTGAACGGGGTGCTGGTGGCGGTGGTCAAGCTGCCGCCCTTCATCGTGACGCTGGGCACCTGGAACATCGTCATGGCCACCAACTTCATCTATTCGGCCAATGAAACGATCCGCGACGCCGATGTCGCCGCCCAGGCGCCGCTGCTGCACCTCTTCGGCACGAGCTTCCGCATGGGCGGGGCGGTGTTCACGCTCGGCGTGATCGCCATGGTCGCGCTGGTGGCGGTGCTCTGGTACGTGCTCAACCACACCGCCTGGGGCCGCCACGTCTATGCGGTGGGCGACGACCCCGAAGCGGCCAAGCTGTCGGGCATCCAGACCAAGAAGGTGCTGATCGCCGTCTACACGATCGCGGGCCTGATCGCGGGCTTCGCGGCCTGGGTGGCCATCGGGCGCAACGGCTCGATCTCGCCCTCGGCGGCCGTGACCGACTACAATCTCCAGGCCATCACGGCCACCGTGATCGGCGGCATCTCGCTGTTCGGCGGGCGCGGCTCGATCCTGGGCACGCTGTTTGGCGCCATGATCGTGGGCGTGGTCTCGATGGGCCTCAACATGCTGGGCGCCGACCCGCAATGGAAGGTGCTCCTGACCGGCGTGCTGATCATCGGCGCGGTCGCGGTCGACCAGTGGATCAGAAAGGTGTCGGTGTAGTCATGGCTCTCCAACCCATCCTGAAGGCCCGCGGCCTGGTGAAGCGCTACGGCCGCGTCACCGCCCTCAACGACTGCGACTTCGACCTGATGCCGGGTGAGATCCTGGCCGTGATCGGCGACAACGGCGCGGGCAAGTCCTCGCTCATCAAGGCGCTTTCGGGCGCGGTGGTGGCCGACGAGGGCACGATCGAGCTGGACGGCCGCCCCGTCCAGTTCCGCTCGCCGATCGAGGCGCGCGAGGCGGGCATCGAATGCGTCTACCAGCAGCTCGCGCTTTCGCCCGCCTTGTCGATCGCCGACAACATGTTCCTGGGCCGCGAGATCCGGCGGCCGGGCATCATGGGCAGCGTGTTCCGCATGCTCGATCGCCCGGCCATGGAAAAGCGCGCCCGCGAGAAGCTGACCGAGCTCGGCCTGATGACCATCCAGAACATCTCCCAGGCCGTGGAAACGCTTTCGGGCGGCCAGCGGCAGGGCGTGGCGGTGGCACGCGCTGCCGCCTTCGGCTCCAAGGTGGTGATCATGGACGAGCCGACGGCAGCCCTCGGCGTCAAGGAATCGCGCCGCGTGCTGGAGCTGATCCTGGACGTGAAGAAGCGCGGGCTGCCGATCGTCTTGATCTCGCACAACATGCCGCACGTGTTCGAGGTGGCGGATCGGATCCACATCCACCGGCTGGGGCGGCGGCTTTGCGTGGTGGACCCCAAGGAGATCACGATGTCGGACGCGGTGGCGCTGATGACGGGGGCGAAGAAGCCGCCGGAAAGCGCGCTGGCGGCTTGAGGGCTGGGGTTGAGGGGTCAACCAAGCTCAACATCTCAGAACGATTTGCCGTTTGCGAGGCGGCGCCGATACCCCCACCCCATACCCCTCCCCTCAAGGGGGAGGGGGACGGAGAGGGCGGTGCTTGGATTGGTGCGGCGGTGAGGCTTCTCCCTCCCGCTTGATGGATTGGCGCGGACGATGACGTTTCCCCTCCCCCCTGAGGGGAGGGGTAAGGGGTGGGGGTGAGGGTTCCACCATCTGGTCGGTTGAACATGATCTGCTGTGGGTGGGGTGGCGTGGTTACCCCCACCCCATGCCCCCTGCTCTTCGCATGGCTCATCGCGTTCGAGGCTCAAGAAGCCATCCCTATGGCTTCTTGCCGGCCTCCGGCCGTCGCCTCTCACCCCCTCAAGGGGGAGGGGGACGGAGAGGGCGGTGCTTGGATTGGTGCGGCGGTGAGGCTTCTCCCTCGCGCTTGAGGGGTTGGCGCGGAGGGTGGAGTTTCCCCTCCCCCCTGAGGGGAGGGGTAGGGGTGGGGGTGACCGCGCCGCCGCTTGGTCGATCGAACATGACCCGCTGTGGGCGGTGGAAATCTCCCGTCTCCTGCAAGAAACAAGGCCGGAAAGGCACAGGCTGGGCTTCTTTGAATAAGCACTTCCTCAATCGATTGAAGCTAGACCGGCAGCACGCTACTTTGCTTGCGGGAGGCCGCGCGGAGACATCGTGCGGGATGCTGCGAGATTGCACCAACGAGGCCTCATGACGCTTGATTTGGCTATTCCCTCCTCCCGGACTGTGATGACCGATCCCCGCTCCCTTTCCGCCGACATCCAGAACGCGCTCCGCTACAGGCTGGGCAAGGACAAGACGGTGGCGACCCCGCATGACTGGCTGGCGGCGTCCATCCAGGTGATCCGCGACCGGATCGTGGACCAGTGGATCGCCTCCACCAAGCGCTCCTACGAGAGCGGTTCGAAGCGGGTCTATTATCTCTCGCTCGAATTCCTGATCGGGCGCCTGATGCGCGACGCCTTCTCCAATCTCGGCCTGATGCGCGAGATGGAAAAAGCGCTGGCCGATCTGGGCGTCGACATCGACGTGATCGCGACGCTCGAGCCCGATGCCGCACTCGGCAACGGGGGCCTGGGGCGGCTCGCCGCCTGCTTCATGGAATCCATGGCGACCGTTGACGTGCCCGCGCACGGCTACGGCATCCGCTACGCCAACGGCATGTTCCGCCAGGAATTCTCCGACGGCTGGCAGGTGGAACTGCCCGAAACCTGGCTGAGCCACGGCAACCCCTGGGAGTTCGAGCGCCGCGAGCGCGCCTTCGAGATCGGCTTCGGCGGCACCGTGGAAGCGGTGGAGACCGAGGGCCAGCCGGGCGAGCGCCATGTGTGGAAGCCGACCGACCGGGTGCTGGCCGTGGCCTACGACACGCCCGTGGTGGGCTGGCGCGGCACGCGCGTGAACACGCTCCGGCTCTGGTGGGCGACGCCGGTGGACCCGATCCTGCTCGACGCCTTCAACGCGGGCGACCACATCGGCGCGCTGCGCGAATCGAACAAGGCTGAGACCCTGACGCGCGTGCTCTATCCCGCCGACAGCCACCAGGCGGGGCAGGAGCTGCGGCTCAGGCAGGAATATTTCTTCTCGGCCGCCTCGCTGCAGGACATCATCCAGCGCCACCTGAGCCAGCACGGCGACCTGCGCTCGCTGCCCGACAAGGCCGCGATCCACCTCAACGACACCCACCCCGCCATCGCCGTGGTGGAGCTGATGCGCCTGTTGACGGACGTGCACGGCATCGACTTCGACGCGGCCTGGGCGATCACCAAGGGCACCTTCGCCTACACCAACCACACGCTTCTGCCCGAGGCGCTCGAAAGCTGGCCGGTGCCGCTGATGGAGCGGCTGCTGCCGCGCCACATGCAGATCATCTACGCCATCAACGCGCAGTTGCTGCTCGAAGCGCGCGCGGCCGACCGGTTCGACGACGAGGGCATCAAGCACATCTCGCTGATCGACGAGAACGGCGGGCGCCGCGTCCGCATGGGCAACCTGGCATTCGCCGGCTCGCACTCGATCAACGGGGTGTCCGCGCTCCACACCGACCTGATGAAGGAAACGGTGTTCCACGACCTGCACCGCCTCTACCCCGACCGCATCAACAACAAGACCAACGGCATCACGCCGCGGCGCTGGCTGATCCAGTGCAACCCCGGACTGACGGGTCTGGTGCGCGACACGATCGGCGCGCGGTTCGAGGACCATATCGAGGCGCTGGGCGGGCTCGAGCGCTATGCCGAGGATGCGAGCTTCCGCGAGCGGTTCGCGGGCGTGAAGCGCGAGAACAAGGTGCGGCTTTCGAACCTCGTGGCCGAGCGGCTGGGCGTGAAGGTCGACCCTTCCGCGCTGTTCGACATCCAGATCAAGCGCATCCACGAATACAAGCGGCAGTTGCTCAACATCGTGGAAGCGGTGGCGCTCTACGACCAGATCCGCTCGCACCCCGAGCGGGACTGGATGCCGCGCGTGAAGTTCTTCGGCGGCAAGGCGGCTCCTTCCTATCACAACGCCAAGCTCATCATTAAGCTCGCCAACGACGTGGCGCGCGTGGTGAACCGTGATCCCGCCGTGCGCGGCCTGCTCAAGATCGTGTTTTTGCCGAACTACAACGTGTCTCTCGCCGAGGTGATGGTGCCGGCAGCCGATTTGTCGGAGCAGATCTCGACTGCCGGCATGGAGGCGTCGGGCACGGGCAACATGAAGTTCGCGCTGAACGGGGCGATCACCATCGGCACGCTCGATGGCGCGAACGTCGAGATGCGCGAGCATGTGGGCGAGGACAACATCGTGATCTTCGGGCTGACGGCCGACGAGGTCGCCGAGCGCCGCAAGAACGGCTACAACCCGCGCGCGGTGATCGAGGGCTCGCCCGAGCTTGCGCAGGCACTTTCGGCCATCTCGTCGGGCGTGTTCTCGCCGGACGATCCCGACCGCTACCGCGAGCTCGTCAACGGGCTCTACGACCACGACTGGTTCCAGGTGGCGGGCGATTTCGACGCCTATGCGGATGCGCAGCGCCGCGTGGACGCGCTGTGGGGCGACAGCCCGGAATGGAACCGCAAGGCCATCCTGAACGTCGCGCGGATGCCGTGGTTCTCGTCGGACCGCACGATCCGCCAATATGCGGGCGAGATCTGGAACGTGCCGGCAAAAGCGTAATCGGCTGGGGCGAGGCCCTGGCCGGGAGGGCCGGGGCGCGCCACATAGAACGGCCGGCCAAGGGAGGGGACGATCGCCATGACGGTGCCAGCGGGACGCGCAACGGCGGCAGACGAGGCCGCCCGCGCGCCCGTGGCCGCGCCGATGGACGCCATCGAGGCGATCGTTGCGGGAAGCCACGGCGACCCCTTCGCGATCCTCGGCCTGCACGGCGAAGACGGCCGCTTCACCGCGCGCGCCTTCGTGCCCCATGCCGAGAGCCTGGAAGCGTTCACGCTCGCGGGCGAACCGGTGGGGGCGCTGGAGCGCCGCCATGACGGGGGCTTCTTCGAGGGGCGGGTCTCGTTGCCGGAGCGCCAGCCGCTCAAGTTTCAGGCCAAGAACTCCGGCGGCGCGTGGTGGCTGACCGACCCTTATTCGTTCGGCCCCGTGCTCGGGCCGACCGACGACTACCTGATCGCCGAGGGCTCGCATGCGCGGCTCTTCGACAAGCTGGGCGCGCACCTGATCGCGCATGAGGGCGTGAACGGCGTGCATTTCGCCGTCTGGGCGCCGAACGCGCGGCGGGTCTCGGTGGTGGGCGACTTCAACGAATGGGACGGGCGCCGCCACGCCATGCGCCTGCGGCGCGACGTGGGCGTGTGGGAGACCTTCATCCCCGACATCGAGGCGGGCCGCGCCTACAAATACGAGATCGTAGGCGCGGGGGGCGAGGTGCTGCCGCTCAAGGCCGACCCGTTCGCGTTCCGCTCGGAGCTCAGGCCGAAGACGGCGTCCGTCACCGATCACCCGCCCGCGCACGCGTGGGGGGATGGCGCGCACCGGGCGTTCTGGCGCGATGCCGACGCGCGGCGCCAGCCGATCTCGATCTACGAGGTGCATGCCGGCTCATGGCAGCGGCGCGACGACGGGACGTTTCTGTCCTGGGACGAGCTGGCGGACCGGCTGATCCCCTATGCGGTGGACATGGGGTTCACCCATGTCGAGTTCCTGCCGGTTTCCGAGCACCCCTACGACCCCTCCTGGGGCTACCAGACGACCGGGCTCTATGCGCCGTCCGCGCGCTTCGGCGAACCGGAAGGCTTCGCGCGCTTCGTGGACGGGGCGCACCAAGCGGGGCTGGGCGTGATCCTCGACTGGGTGCCCGCGCATTTTCCGACGGATGCGCACGGGCTCGGGCTGTTCGACGGGACGGCGCTTTACGAGCATGCCGATCCCAAGAAGGGGTTCCACCCCGACTGGAACACGCTGATCTACAATTTCGGGCGGCGCGAGGTGGTGAGCTTCCTCGTCAACAACGCGCTGTTCTGGGCGGAGAAGTACCACGTCGACGGGCTTCGCGTGGATGCGGTGGCGTCCATGCTCTACCTCAACTACTCGCGGAAAGAGGGCGAGTGGATCCCCAACGAAGACGGCGGGCGCGAGAACTGGGAGGCGGTGCGGTTTCTCCAGGCGATGAACAAGGCCGTCTACGGCTCCCATCCGGGCATCCTGACGATTGCGGAGGAATCGACCTCCTGGCCCAAAGTGTCTCAGCCCGTGCACGAGGGGGGCCTGGGCTTCGGGTTCAAGTGGAACATGGGGTTCATGCACGACACGCTGCAGTACCTCGCGCACGAGCCGGTGCATCGGAAGTACCACCACAACGAGATCACGTTCGGGCTGCTCTACGCCTTCAGCGAGAACTTCGTGCTGCCGCTTTCCCACGACGAGGTGGTGCACGGGAAAGGCTCGCTGCTCGCCAAGATGGCGGGCGACGACTGGCAGAAATTCGCGACGCTGCGCGCTTACTACGGCTTCATGTGGGGCTATCCCGGCAAGAAGCTGTTGTTCATGGGGCAGGAGTTCGCGCAGCGCGGTGAGTGGGCGGAAGCCCGCGCGCTCGACTGGTGGCTGTTGGACGCGCCCGCGCATGAGGGCGTGCGCCGCCTGGTGCGCGATCTCAACCACCTCTACCGGCAGACGCCGGCCCTTCACGCGCGCGACTGCGAGGGCGACGGCTTCCGCTGGCTGATCGCCGACGACGCGGAGAATTCGGTGTTCGCCTGGGCGCGTTTCGCGCCGGGCGAAAAGCCGGTCGCGGTGATCGCGAACTTCACGCCCGTGGTGCGGGAAAACTATCGCGTGCCCTTGCCACAGGCGGGGCGTTGGCGCGAAATCTTCAACAGCGACGCCGGGTCCTATGGCGGCTCGGGCGTGGGGAACATGGGCGCGGTGGAGGCCGGTGCGGAAGGGGGTGGCGGGGTGGTCTCGCTCACGCTGCCGCCGCTCGGCACGCTGATGCTGGAACTCGAGTGACAGGCATTCTGGGGAGGATGGAATGGCAACACGCAAGACGCAGCCCCTGGCACGCGACGCGATGGCCTATGTGCTGGCGGGCGGGCGCGGCTCGCGGCTGAAGGAGCTGACCGACCGGCGCGCGAAACCCGCCGTCTATTTCGGCGGCAAGACGCGCATCATCGACTTCGCCCTGTCCAACGCCCACAATTCCGGCATCCGCCGCATGGGGGTCGCCACCCAATACAAGGCGCACTCCCTGATCCGCCACCTCCAGCGCGGCTGGAACTTCCTGCGCCCCGAGCGCAACGAGAGCTTCGACATCCTGCCCGCCTCCCAGCGCGTGTCGGAAACCCAGTGGTACGAGGGAACGGCGGACGCCGTGTTCCAGAACGCCGACATCATCGAGGCCTATGGCCCCGAATACATGGTGATCCTGGCGGGCGACCACATCTACAAGATGGACTACGAGCTGATGCTGCGCCAGCACGTGGACACGGGCGCCGACGTGACCGTGGGCTGTCTCGAAGTGCCGCGCCTCGAGGCCTCCGGCTTCGGCGTGATGCATGTGGACGGGGCCGACCGCATCATCTCCTTCATCGAAAAGCCCGCCGACCCGCCGGGCATGCCCGACCGGCCCGACCATGCGCTGGCCTCGATGGGCATCTACGTCTTCAAGACGAGCTTCCTGATGGAGCAGCTGCGCCGCGACGCGAACGACCCCGCTTCCTCGCGCGACTTCGGCAAGGACATCATCCCCTTCATCGTCGAGCACGGGCGTGCCCAGGCGCACCGCTTCACCTCGTCTTGCGTGCGCTCCTCCTTCGAGCGCGAGGCCTACTGGCGCGATGTGGGCACCATCGACGCTTATTGGGAAGCCAATATCGACCTGACGGACGTGACCCCCGAGCTCGACCTCTACGACCGCGAATGGCCGATCTGGACCTATGCCGAGATCAAGCCGCCGGCGAAGTTCGTCCATGACGTGGAAGGCCGGCGCGGCTCGGCCACCTCCTCGCTGGTTGCGGGCGACTGCATCATTTCGGGCGCCTCGCTCAAGCGCTCGCTGATCTTCACGGGCGCGCGGATCAACTCGTTCTCCTCGCTGGAAGAGGCCGTGGTGCTGCCCGACTGCACGGTGGGGCGCAACGCGCAATTGAGCCGGGTGGTGATCGACCACGGGGTGAAGATCCCCGAGGGCCTGGTGGTGGGCGAGGACCCGGAACTGGACAAGAAGCGGTTCCGCGTGTCGGAAAAGGGCATCTGCCTGATCACGCAGGACATGATCAACCGGTTGGACATGTAGGGTGCTGCTCGCGGAAGCTGGAGCGCAGACGCCGACGTTTCCCTCCCCCTTGAGTGGGGTGAGAGGCGACGGCCGGAGGCCGGCAAGAAGCCATAGAGATGGCTTCTTGAGCATCGAACGCTCTGAGCTATGCGAAGAGCAGGGGGTATGGGGTGGGGGTGACCTCTCCGCCTATGGGTGCGGTCGATCATGATCCGCTGTTTGCGTCGCGGCACCGTTACCCCCACCCCTTACCCCTTCCCTCAAGGGGGAGGGGGATCTGGAACGTAGGAGATTTGGGCATGGGTAGGGGGCGCCGATGCAGGTTCTGAGCGTCACGCCGGAGATCTTTCCGCTGATCAAGACGGGCGGGCTCGCCGATGTGGCGGGCGCGCTGCCGCTGGCGCTGGGGCGGCATGGGGTGGCCGTGCGCACGCTGTTGCCGGGCTATCCGCGCGTCATGAAGGACCTCAAGGCAAAGCGCGTCCACGCCTATGCCGATCTGGGCGGCGGGCCGGCTTCCATCCTGCGCGCCGCGAAGGCCGGGCTCGACCTCTACGTGCTCGACGCGCCCCATCTCTTCAAGCGCGACGGCGGGCCCTATGGCGACGCGAGCGGCGCGGACTGGCCCGACAACTGGCTGCGCTTCGCCTCGCTTTCCCGCGTGGGCGCGGACCTCGGCACGGGGCTCCTGCCCGACTTCCGGCCCGACCTCGTGCATGTGCACGACTGGCAGGCGGCCCTGACGCTCGCCTATCTGCGCTTCGGGAGTGCTGCCCCGCCCGCTTCCGTGATCACCGTGCACAACCTGGCCTTCCAGGGGCAGTTCGCGGCTGCGATCTTTCCCGAGCTCGGCCTGCCGGCTGACGCCATGACGGTGGAGGGCGTCGAATATTACGGCGGGGTGGGCTTTCTGAAGGCGGGTCTGCAGGCGGCCGATGCCATCACCACCGTGAGCCCGACCTATGCGCAGGAAATCCGCACGCCGGAATTCGGCATGGGGCTCGACGGGCTGATGAACGCGCGCGCGGGCGTGCTTTCGGGCATCGTCAACGGCATCGACACCGAGGTCTGGAACCCGGCGGCGGACCCGCATCTGGCCGCCACCTATGGCGGCAAGTCGCTGGCCGGGCGGCGCAAGAACCGGCGCGCGGTGGCGGTGCAGTTCGCGCTCGACGACTCCGCGGGGCCGATCCTGGGGCTCGTCACGCGGCTGACCTGGCAGAAGGGCATCGACCTTCTCGTGGCCGAGATCGACGCCATCGTGGAAACCGGTGCGCGGGTGGCCGTGCTGGGCGCGGGCGACACGGCGCTCGAAGGCGCGCTGCTTGCGGCCGCGGCCCGGCATCGCGGCCGTGTCGGCGTGGTGATCGGCTATGACGAGGCCCTGTCGCACCTGATCCAGGGGGGTGCGGACGTGATGCTCGTGCCCTCGCGCTTCGAGCCCTGCGGGCTGACCCAGCTCTACGGGTTGCGCTATGGCTGCGTGCCGGCCGTGGCGCGCACGGGCGGGCTCGCCGACACCGTGATCGACGCGAACGAGGCAGCCCTTGCCGCGGGCGTCGCCACGGGCTTCCAGTTCGCGCCCGGCAGCGGGACCGCCCTTCTCCATGCGGTTCGGCGCATCTGCGCCCTATATCGCGACGAGCCCGCCTGGGCGAACCTCGTGCGGCAGGGCATGAAGGCCGACGTTTCCTGGGACCGGAGTGCGGCGCGCTATGCGGCGCTGTTCCGTTCCCTTCTTGATTGAGAGATTTGCCATGACGCGAACCGTCGAGACCACGCCCTTTTCCGACCAGAAGCCCGGCACGTCCGGCCTGCGCAAGAAGGTGCCGGTCTTCCAGCAGGCGAACTATGCCGAGAACTTCATCCAGTCGGTGTTCGACAGCCTCGACGGGTTCGAGGGCAAGACGCTGGTGGTGGGCGGCGACGGGCGCTTCCTGAACCGCGAGGTGATCGGCAAGGTGATCGCCATGGCCGCCGGCAACAGCTTCGGCCGCGTGGTGGTGGGGCAGGGCGGCATCCTGTCCACGCCCGCCACCTCCAACGTGATCCGCAAGCGCGGCGCCTTCGGCGGCTTCATCCTGTCGGCCAGCCACAATCCCGGCGGGCCGAACGAGGATTTCGGCATCAAGTACAATGCCGGAAACGGCGGCCCCGCGCCCGAAAAGGTGACGGATGCGGTGTTCGAGCGCTCGAAGACGATCCGGCAATACAAGATCGCGGACTTGGGCACGGTCGACATCGACACGCTGGGCGAGACCACGGTGGACGGCGGCATGGTGGTCGAGGTGATCGACCCCGTGACGGACTATGCCGAACTGATGGAGAGCCTGTTCGACTTCGGCGCCATCCAGGCGATGTTCCGCTCGGGCTTCCGCATGCGCTTCGACGCGATGCATGCGGTGACGGGGCCTTATGCGAAGGAAATCCTGGAGCGGCGCCTGGGCGCGCCGGAAGGCACGGCGGTGAACGCGGTGCCGCTCGAGGATTTCGGCGGGCACCATCCCGACCCCAACCTCGTCTATGCCAAGGACCTCTATGAGGAGCTGATGGGCGAGAACGCGCCCGACTTCGGCGCGGCGTCCGACGGCGACGGCGACCGCAACCTGATCATCGGGCGCGGCATCTTCGTGACGCCATCGGACAGTTTGGCGCTGCTCGCCGCCAACGCGCATCTGGCGCCCGGCTATCGCGGGGGCCTGAAGGGCATCGCGCGCTCGATGCCGACGAGCGGGGCGGCGGACCGGGTGGCGGAAAAGCTCGGCATCGGCATGTACGAGACGCCGACGGGGTGGAAGTTCTTCGGCAACCTGCTGGATGCCGGGATGGCGACGATCTGCGGCGAGGAGAGTGCGGGCACCGGCTCGGACCACGTGCGCGAGAAGGACGGGCTCTGGGCCGTGCTGCTCTGGCTCAACGTGCTGGCCGCGCGGGGGCAGAGTGTGAAGGAGATCGTGACCGAGCACTGGGCGAAGTATGGCCGCAACTATTATTCGCGCCACGACTACGAGGGCGTGGAGACCGATCGCGCCAACGGGCTGATGGAGGCCCTGCGCGCCAAGCTCGACACGCTGGCGGGCACCGCGATCAACGGCATGGACGTGAAGGCGGCCGACGACTTCGCCTACCATGACCCGGTAGATGGGTCGGTGAGCCGCAACCAGGGCATCCGCATCCTGTTTTCGGGCGGCGACCGCGTGGTGTTCCGCTTGTCGGGCACGGGCACGAGCGGGGCGACGCTGAGGGTCTATGTGGAGCATTTCGAGGGGGATGCGGCGAAGCATGGCATGGAGACGCAAGCCGCGCTGGCGGGGCTGATCCAGGCGGCGGAGGAGGTCGCGGGGATCAAGGAGAGAACGGGGTTCGAGGCGCCGACGGTGATTACGTGAGGGGTGTGGGGGTGAGAGCTTCTGCAGGCCGTTGGGTGCCCGACTTGCGAGGTGGTTTTTTGGAGGGTTGAGGCGCAGACCTTTCCGGTTTCCCCTCCCCCTTGAGGGGAGGGGTACGGGGTGGGGGTAGCGGTCCCGCAGCTTCGGCCTTTGCGAGAAGCCGGCAATCTCGTGCGGCGGCGAGGATACCCCCACCCCATACCCCTCCCCTCAAGGGGGAGGGGGGCGGAGAGGGTTGCACCTGGTCTTGGCCGGCCGTTCGTTTGGATGGGGGCGTTCGAGGCGGAAGAGGCCATCGTCTGCGGCCTCATCCCGGCCTTGCAGCCGCCGCCTTCCAGTTCGCTTGGGAGGGAGGGGGACACCAACATTCATGCTGTCTCATGCGCCTTGCGAGGTGGTTTTTGCGTGTTGAGGCGCAGACCTCTCCGTTTTCCCCTCCCCCTTGAGGGGAGGGGTACGGGGTGGGGGTGACGGT
>QFNI01000052.1 GCA_003240775.1 Mesorhizobium amorphae
ACACGTCGACGCTCAAGACGAGCGGCAGGTTCGCCACCTGTCGATAGGCCACCATCCGCGCGGGCTCGCTTCCTTCAGCGGGAATCTCGATCTCGCCTGCGGTGGGCGATGCCGCCAGCGCCTGGCGCAGGCTTTCCACCTCGCCTGCCGGCAGCGCCACTTCCGCGCCTTCCGCCGGGTGCTGGGCGAGCACGCTGACATTGTCGCTGCGGACGAGGTGGACATGGGCGTCGAGCGGCAGCTCGATCTCGTCCCAAAAATCGTTGAAGTATTTGAGCTGCGCTGAAACCGAGACCATGCCGCGCATGGTGGTGTCGGGATTGGAAAGCCGGCGCGCGAGAAGGAAGGTCGGCTCGCCCGTCACGCGGCCGATGATGCGCTGGCCGATGAAGAGCCGATCGTCGGGCTCGCGCATCGCTTGGAAGACCGCGCGATCCGACGAGTTGGAGGCCGGGGCCGGAAAGGCGAAGGTGGTGAGGCGCAGATCGCCCGCCGCGTCGTTCAGCCAGACGTCGCCCACATAGGGAAGCGAATCGACGATGCTTCCGAGCTGGCGCTGGAGTTCGGCATCGGCTGCGACCGTGTTCCAGTCTTCGAGGCCGGTCAGCGTCGCGGCTGCCTTGAGCACCACATCGGCCGATTCGAACAAGCGCCCGGCATGGTCGGCGAGTGCGAAGGCGGCGGTCGTGATCTCGCGCCGCGCCTGCTCCACGGCACGATTGCGCTCGGTCCAGGCGAGGAAGATCGACACAGCGACAACGAGAGCGAGCCCGAGAACGCCCATCAGCCCCGCGAGACGGGCGAGCGGCAAGTGATCGTCGAGCCGGCTCAGGCGCCCGGCGGCGAAAGGGGCTTTCGGCATGAAGGTCCGGCGACAGGAATACTCCCGGCATCTCTAGCTTCGGGCCGGGCACGGAGCAATCCGGGCAAGCCCGTGGCGCTCAGCTGAGGAGGTCCTTGGGCGCGAAGCGTTCCAGGCAGGTGGCTGCGTCCGCGCGCAGCTTGGCGACAAGCGTTTCGGGCAGACCGTGCAGCACTGCGAGGTCGAGCAGCTCGACCGCCTCGATGAGCTCGCGGCAATCCGTCTCGGTTTCCGGCGTGGAAAGCTCGCGCGCCATGCGGCGCATGGCGTAGAGATCCATCGCGCTTTCGCCGCCGATCATCGCGGCCAGCGCACTGCCCAAATCCTTGGCGCACATCGTTCCGGTGTTCCCCGTGCGTCTGCCGTTTTCCGTTCGCTCCACACACCGCGCAAACAAGGCGGCAGACACGCAAATCTCCATGACGCCATGCGGTTCCAGCCTTTCTGCGGCTCTCCCCACCGTTGTCGCCGAGGCCCCTCCTTCCGCTGCGTGATGCGCCTCGCGCTCTATCCCCAGCATCCATTAAGCAACACATCTAAAACCGTTTCCCTCCTCGCCGTTTTGCGGCAACAAAGAGGGGTTGGAGCCGAGCGGGGGCACACGTCCGAGCACCAGCAGGAGAGTGGCAGGGCACGGCGAGCACACTAGGTGTTCTCGCTGTGGGCGAATTGCGGGGGCATGAACGGCGGCGATGGCAGATCTGCGCAGCAATCTCGCCTTCAACTTGCGTCGGCTCTGCGCCGAGCGAAGCCTCAGCATCAGCGAAGCCTGCCGCGGCATCGGGATCAACCGCTCCCAGTTCGAGCGCTATCTCGAGGCCAAGGGCCTGCCCCACAAGAGCACGGCCGCGCGCATCTGCGACTTCTTCGGCGTCACCGAAAGCGCTCTTTACGCGCCCCCTCCCCGGCAACGCCCGGCGCGCGAGGAACCGAGCTTCGCCGAGCGCGGCGAGATGCTGCGCCGCTTCGCGAGCCCCAAGCCGGGCATTGAGGAAGGCTACTACTTCACCTTCTTTCCGGCGCTGAAGGAGCCGAACTCCGCCATCTGCTCGGTGACGGTGGTGCGGCACGAAGAGGATGCCGTCACCTTCCGGCGCATGACGGGGCTGGCCGAGCGCATGGGCTCCTACTTCTCCTATGCCAAGGGCGATCACCGCGGGCTCGTGGTGCAGCGGCTCAACCATTTCTACTTCATGGCCATCAACCTGGGCGCCGCGCGCGAGCCGTCCCTGCTCGTGATGGCCTGGGAGCAGCTCTCCGAGCCGGTGCTGAGCGGCAAGGGAAGCGTGATGACGGAGGCCGGGCCGGTGTCCGTTCCCGTCGCGATGCGCCCGGCGCCCAGCGACATGAGCCTCTTGCGCGTTTTGCGCGCGGCGCATTCCTACCGGCTCAACGACGAATTCGTGGGCGAACTCGTCGCGGAAATCCTGCTGCGTTCGCCGCCCGTCCGGTAGATTTCTCACCTCTCCACAGCATTGGCGCGCGGGGGAAAACCCAGCTCCTGCGCCATTCGTAGCGCTTCGGCACATACCAAGATGCTGAATTAGCGCAAAACTCGCGTAAAAACCTCCTTATTTCGCGCTAGAACAACGCAAGTCGTGGCGCGATATAGGAGACGTTTCCTGATTACCAGTTTATTTCATTAACCAATGGCGAACCATCCTTGTCATGCGTTCATGAAGGAGCGCAAGAAGAGAAGGGTAACGACCATGAAGATCAATGCCGCTGCACTTTCCGCCGCTCTGTCGAAGACGGCTTCGGTCGATGCGAAGAAGTTCATCGTTCCGGCTCAGCACTACACCAAGCGCTGAGACCGCAGGAGCCGTTCACGTTCTAACCCCGCGTGAACGGCTCCTTCTCCCTTCATGCCATCCGCCATGCCGCGCCCGACGGGCGACCGCCCGAGCCACTTTCCCCCGCCTGTCCCCGCCCGCCCGCTCAGGGTGAAGGCCGCTTCCACGCTAGTCTATTCCGCGGAAGGCGATGCGCTGCTCGGCTGCAATTTCCTGACCAAGCAGGTCTTCCACTGCGAACTTGACACGCTGCGCTTTCTTCACGGCCTGTCCGACTGGTGCGAGGCTGAGGACGTCGCCGAGCGCTTCGAACTCTCGGTGCCCGAGACCGTGGGCCTGCTCGAGCGCCTGATCGAGGTCTCGGCCGTGGTGCGCGCCGATTCGGAAGAAGCGCTGCGCGAGCAGGAATTCCAGTCCGACTGGGCCTGGTCCGTGCCGACCGCCCTGATGCACTTCACGCTGGAGGACCGCCCCTTCCTCGCCATCGAGGAAAGCGAAGGGCGCCAGGTCGAGAAGGCCGCGCTCGGCAACCTGCCCGAGCTTCACTCCTCCAACCGGCATCTTCCCGGACAGCTGGCGCTGCCCGACCCGCTGACCGACAACGGCTTGACGCGCCTGATGGCGAGGCGGCGCACGGTGCGCGCGGCACTCGATGTTCCGGTCGCGCTCGAACAGCTTTCCACAGCCCTTTTCGCCGGGCTCGGCATCATCGGCGAGACCACCAACCGCGCCGGTCGCCTGCCGCTCAAGCTCACCCCGTCGGGCGGCGCACGCAACCCTTACGAGGCCTATGTCTTCGTGCGGGCGGTGGAAGGGCTGCAGCCCGGGCTCTACCACTATTCGGCGGCCGATCATTCGCTGGCGCCCGTGCCCTTCGAGGGCGAATTGCCAACCGGTGGCGCGCTGATCGGCGGGCAGGACTGGGCCGACGGGATGGCCTGCACGATCGTGCTCTGCGCGCATCTCCAGCGCACCATGTGGAAATACGACGATCCCAACGCTTACCGCGTGGTGATGATCGAGGCCGGGCATGTCGGCCAGAACATCATGCTCGCCGCGTCGCGATCCGGCCTGACGGCGTGCCCCAGTGCTGCGCTCGATCACAGCCTGATCCGCCGCACCGTGGGGCTCACCGAACTGACGGTGGCGCCCGTCTACGCGCTGGCGCTGGGTGTGCCGGGGGCGGACCCCGAAATCGAGCTTTTCGCGCGCTGGCGCGAGGCCTTGTCGGGCGACTCGACCACCCCGCCGCCCAGCGAAGACCTGAACGAGATGGCCTGCGAGCTTTCACGCCTGCGCGCGCAGGCCAAGGCCGGGGGCCGCGAGGCGCTCGCGAGCCTGCTGGATGCCGCAGGACGTGAACTCAACAGCCTGCTCAGCGAGAAAGACCCGCTCTGATCAAGGGCGCTCGCCGAGCGCTTCCACCACTCGGTCGGCGAGCGCCAACGAGGCGGTCAGCCCCGGCGATTCGATGCCGAAAAGGTTCACGAGCCCCGGCACGCCGTGCGTGGCCGGGCCCTGGAGCAGAAAATCCCGCTGCGGCTCGCCGGGGCCGGCGATCTTGGGTCGGATGCCGGCATAGCCCGGCTGGAGCCGGCTTTCGTCGAGGTCTGGCCAGAAGCGTCGGATGGCCGAAGCAAAGGCTCCGAGACGGCCGGGATCGACCGAATAGTCCACGCCTTCCACCCATTCCACATCCGGCCCGAACCGCGCCTGGCCTGCGAGGTCGAGCGTCAGATGCGTGCCGAGCCCGCCGGGAACGGGCACGGGATAGACGAGCTGGGAAAAGGGCGAGCGCCCGCTCAGCGTGAAATACGATCCCCGCGCATAAAAGGCCCGAGGCAGATGCTCGGCGGGAAAGCCATCGATGCGGCCCGCCACCTCCGGCGCCCAGGGGCCCGAAGCGTTGACGAGGCTGCGCGCGTGAAGCTGCATCGGCTCGGCACCGCCGAACCGGAGCGCGAAGCCGCCAGACGTGATCTCAGCGCTTTCGAGCGGGGCGTTGAGCGCCACTGCCGCGCCGGCCGCCTCGGCATCTCCGGAAAGTGCCAGCATCAGCGCATGGCTGTCGACGATGCCGGTGGACGGCGAGAGCAGTGCAGCTTCCACCGCGAGATGCGGCTCCAACGCGCGCGCCTCCGCGCCCGAGAGCGGTTCGAGGTCGGAAACGCCGTTCGCCTTGGCGCGCGCGGCGATCGCATCGAGACGACTGGCTTCCGCCGCATCGCTCGCCACGATCAGCTTGCCGATGCGCCTGTGCGGGATGTTGTGGGCCTCGCAGTAGCCGTAGAGCCTCTCCCGCCCTTCCACGCAGAGCCGCGCCATCAGCGAGCCCGGCGGATAGTAGATCCCGGCATGGATCACCTCGCTGTTGCGCGCCGAGGTGTGCGAGCCGATCAGCCCCTCGCGTTCCGCGACCACCACCTCGCGGCCGGCCTGCGCCAGCGCCCGCGCCGCCGCGAGCCCCACCACCCCCGCCCCCACGACGACGCACTCCACCTCGTCCAACCCGCGGCCCTCCATCCGTTGCGGTGATTTTCCTAAAGCCTGCGCTGGAAAATGCCAGCGCCGGCTTGCGGCCTTGACGCATGGCGCAGCAGATGGAAGGCACAGGTCGCATTCGAGAACGAAGGTCCATGCCTTTCTCCCCTCCCCTCCCCGCCGCCTCGCGGCACATGGCCTGACGCGTAGAGATGTGCGGGATCGCAGGTTATCTGGACCTCGACGGTGCGCCGGCCGCGACCCCGGTCGTGCGGCGCATGACAGATGCGGTCGCCCATCGCGGGCCGGACGGCGAAGGCATCTGGATCGGCGGCCCGGTGGGGCTCGGCCACCGCAGGCTTGCGGTGATCGACCTGTCGGACGGCGGCCGCCAGCCGATGCAGACCGAGGACGGTCGCTGGACGATCGTCTACAACGGCGAGCTCTACAATTATGCGGAGTTGAAGACCGAGCTCTCCGCGCTCGGCATCCGCTTCCGCTCTTCTTCGGACACGGAGGTGGTGCTCAAGGCGCTGGCCTATTGGGGACTCGACGCGCTCAGGCGCTTCAACGGCATGTTCGCCTTCGCGCTGTGGGACGCGGTGGAGCATCGTCTCCACCTCGCGCGGGACCGCTTCGGCATCAAGCCGCTCTACTGGGCGCTTGCGGGCCGCACGCTCCTGTTCGGCTCGGAGATCAAGGCGCTGCTCGCCCATCCCCGGATGGAGGCTGCGCTCGATCTTGGCGCGCTGCGCGAATATCTGACGTTCCAGAACTTCCTGAGCGAGCGCACTCTGTTCAAGGGCGTGTCGCTGCTCGCGCCGGGCACGGTCGTGAGCTGGAGGATGGGCGAAACCGTTTCACCCACGCCGCGACGCTATCACAGCCTTGCCTTCTCCGAGCCTGACACGGAGCGCTCCGAGGACGATCTCGCGGCCGAACTCGACCACCTGTTTCGCCAGGCTGTCAGCCGGCAGCTCGTGGCGGATGTGGAACTCGGCGCCTACCTGTCGGGCGGCATCGATTCGGGCGCCATCGCGGCCGTGGCATCCAGCGCCATTCCGCATCTGCGCACCTTCACCTGCGGCTTCGATCTCAGCTCCGCGTCCGGCGTGGAGCTCGTCTTCGACGAGCGGCGCGACGCCGAGATGATGGCCGCGCGCTTCGGCACCGAACACTACGAGATGGTGCTCAAGGCCGGCGACATGGAGCGCATCATCCCCAAGCTCGTCTGGCACCTGGAAGAGCCGCGGGTCGGGCAGTGCTATCCGAACTTCTACATCGCGGGGCTCGCGTCGAAGTTCAACAAGGTGGTGCTGGCGGGAACGGGCGGCGACGAGATCTTCGGCGGCTATGCCTGGCGCTATCTTTCGGCCTATGGCGCGACGCCAGACGCGCTGGAAGCCAACGCCTTCCGCACCTGGCAGCGCCTTATCCCGCCGGACCTTGCGCCGGCAGCCCTCGCGCCGCTGCGGGGCGCAGGCGACGGCGGGCCCGAGCCCTTCGAGCTGTTTCGCAGCCTTTTGCCCGAAACCGGGCCTCGCGCGACGCCCGCCGAACGCATCCATGCGCTGATGACGTTCGAGGCGAACAGCTTCCTGCGCGGGCTTCTGGCCGTGGACGACAAGGTCAGCATGGCGCACGGGCTCGAAGCGCGCGTGCCGTTTCTGGACAACGACTTGGCCGAATTCGGCTCGCGGCTCGCGATGCGTCACAAGCTGGCGCCGCTGCCGGGCGACGGCGGCCCCATGGCGCCCGGACACCGCCGCTCGAATGAGGGCAAGCGCCTGCTGCGCCGCGTGGCCGGGAACTTCGTGCCGGCGGAAGTGGCGTCACGCGAGAAACAAGGCTTCTCCGCGCCCGACGCATCCTGGTTCAAGGGCCAGAGCATCGACTATGTGCGCCGCCGCCTCGGCACGCCCAAGGCGCGCATTTTCCAGCTGCTCGATCGGCCCACGATCGACGGGCTGCTCGGGCAGCACTTCGCGGGCCAGCACAATCACCGGCTTCTGATCTGGTCTCTGATCTATCTCGAACAGGCTTTGGAGACCTGGGATCTGGCGTGAGCCGTCAGGCGGTGGGGTCGGGCGTCTTCGCCACCGTCACGCGGTCGAGAAAGGGGCCTTCGAGATAGGCGAGCAGGCGCATCTCGGCTTCCGCCACGCGCTGGTCGAGGGCTGCTTCCCTCGCCGCATCGGGTTCTGTCTTCTCATCACCCAGGCCAAGGCAGCGCTCGACATGGGTGAGACGGTCCTCCAGCGAGCGGAGCGATGCCTGATGGCGGTCGAGCGCCACCGTGACCTCGGCGAGGATCGTGTCCTGCCGTTCGAGGCTGTCGGCGGCGTTAGCCAGTGCCAGCTGCTGCGTGCCGACCGTCTGGGACAGGGCATTCAGGTTGGTCTCGACCAGCGACACCTCGTTTTGAAGATTGGCGGCTTCGATGCGGCTTCGGTGGAAGGCATCGTCGAGTTGAGCGATGCGGCCGCGCGCGCGCCAGGGCGCGGTCAGGTAGGCCGCTGCGCGCATGAAAAAGGAGCGATCCGCTTTCGGCGGATGGGAAGCGCCGCCGGGAAAGGAAGAAGCGGGGTCCGTGCTCAAGGGCTTTGCTCGCTTCCGTTGGAGGCCGCCGCTTCAATGTCGGCGAATGCCTGGGCTTGTAGCGCGACATTGCGCTCGGTGGAATGAACCGCCTCGATCCAGGCAACGCCCTGCTCGCCCCAGCCCTCGCGATCCTCGGGATCGCGCGCCACCTCCATCAGCCGCCGGGCGATCTCGTCCACGCTCTGCGCGGACAGGATCGGCGGCTGCGTGCCGAAGAAGGTGCGGTTTGAAACCCCGTCGTCCCAGGTGATCAGGCGGCAGCCGAGAGCGAGCGCCTCGAAGGCGACCCCGCTGATGGCGGGGATCAGGAACTGGTCGATCACCGCATGGTGGCCGAGCATGGCTTCCCAGAGCTGCCGCTTGGTGAGCGGCGGCACCCATTCCACATGCGCCTGGAGGCCGAGCTCGGCCACGAGCGCGCGGGACGCTTCGAGGTCGGTGCCCCAGGCGACGCAGGTCATCGAGAGATCGCCGGCGCCGCGATCAATCGCGAGGCGCAAGGCCCGGAAACACAGGTCGTTGCCCTTGGACATCTGCGGGTCGCGCGCGGTCCAGTCCTGGCGGGCGGGTGCGAGGAAGCGCACGGCCGTGCCGCGCGCGCGAAGATCGGCGTGATCGCGGGCAAAGCGCATGGCGCGCTGCTCATCGAAGGGGTGGAGTGCGAAGACGCGCTGGCTGCCCACAAATTCCAGGCGGGGCTCGGCCGTCACATAGTCCGCATTGGTGATGAACACCTTGGCCGCCTGCCCGTAGCTTTCGGTCAAGAGGCGCGCGAAAGGCGTGTCGGCGAAAGGCAGCGCGCGGATCGTGCCGATCTCCAGCGCGCAATAGGGCTGGAGATCGTTGGCGAGCGCGAAGATCGGGCTATTCGCATAGAACACGCAGGCGTCGTAGCAGGCGCGCAGGCGGCGCCAGAGCGGCGCATAGGTGCGATAGGCGTCGGCGCCCTCGATCGCGGGGCCGGGTCCCTCGTCCGGCTCGTATTCGAGGCCGAGCGCCTCGAGAAGGCCGCGGGCGCGGAGCGGCTCGATCAGGCGCTTGAGCTTGTCGTCATAGGCCATGAAGCCGTCGAGATAGGCGCGGGGCAGGGGTGCGGAGATCGCGCGCAGCTCGGCAGGCGAAGCGAAGCGCATCAAACGGTGGCGGATGGCGAGAAACACCCGGTCGCACAGCCGCCCACGCAGGATGGGCAGTCGGATGGCGTCGGGCAGATCGCATTCCGCGAGCCGCCTCTGGAAAGCCTCCTCGCGCCATTCGCAGGCAAACGGGGTTGGTGTGCGGAAGACCGTGCACTTGAAGCGCAGATAGCTCAGCACGTCGCGCGCGGTTTGCGCGCGCGGATCGCCCTCGCGCTTGAGAACAAGACTCAGAAGCGCCTGAAAGAGCGGGCCGACGGCCGCGAAGTCCGGAATCACGGGCATCGCCTTGCCCAGCGCATAGAAGTCGGGGAACTGCGCGTCGGGAAACGCGTCGGGGCCGAGATCGGCGTCGAAGAGCTCGTTCCATTCCGGTGACGAGGCGAAGTGATACCAGTCGAACGAGAGAACGTCGCAGTCGTAGCCGCGCGCGTTCATCAAAAACGCGTTGAGATAGGCGTTCTGCGCGATGTTGAAGACGTGCAGCACCCGGCGTCCACGCGGTGTCGCCCGAGCCTCGCTCACGCTTTCTCCACCTCGTGGCGCCACTCCACCTGGTGGTAGATCACCGCGCCGCTGGGATAGCCGGTGCGCTGCACGGTGAGCAGGTAGCGCTGGTGGTGGTACTCGTAGAAGTCCGAGGTGCCCGGACGGTTGGGCAGCAGCCCGGTGGAAAGCAGGTAGTCGCCCGCCATCAGCTCGAAGGCTGGAAAACGCGCCTCCATGTAGCCCTCATGACCCGCGACCGTGCGGAAGGACGCCTGGTCGTAGTCGCGCATGCCCTCGTCGCGCACGGGGTTCACCGTGTTCATCTGGGCGACCAGCAGCGTGTCGTGGCGCCTTTGAAAGGCGACGGCCAGGCCCAGCGTGTCGTCGGCCAGCTCCTCGGGCCGCTCGCAGCGATAGTGCACGCGAAGCGTGAGAGGGTCGTGGCAGTGCACCGCGTCCACGGGCAGGCCGTCGGCGCCCAGGAGTTCGGTGCGGGTGATGCGCAAGGGGCCGCGCCGGAAGATCTCGTCGTGGAGCACGAGCAGGCCGCCCACATCCGCGCGGCGATAGCCGGCAGTCGCGGCTGGCGCCTGCTGGGGCTCGGGCTCGGGCTCGATCGGGGGCGCTGCAGGCTCCGGCTCATCGGCCGGCGGGATGTGGTCGACCGTGTCGGCCATCTCCACCACGGGCTGAGGCTCGGTCGCTTCCGCCGTCACCACCTTGCCCGTGCCGCCCGAGATGCGCTCGTGCACGGCGTAGTCGTAGCGGCGGCAGACATCGATGGCGTCGCCGATCTCGCGCACGCGCCCACCCTCGATCCAGATGGCGCGCGTGCAGAGCGTGGCCACCTGGTGGGTCGAGTGGGAAACGAACAGCACGGTGGCGCCGCTCGCGCAGATCTCGCGGATGCGGCGGCCGCACTTGACCACGAAATAGCTGTCGCCCGCCGCCAGCGCCTCGTCGATGATCAGGATTTCGGGATCGACGCTGATGGCGGTGGCGAAGGTCAGCCGCGCCTGCATGCCAGAGGAATAGGTCTTGAAGGGCTGGTCGATCACCGCGCCCAGTTCGGAGAAGGCGACGATCCAGTCGTATTTCCTGGCCATCTCCTCGCGGCTCATGCCCAGGCACATGCCGCCCAGGAAAACGTTGTCGCGGCCGGAATATTCGGGGTGGAACCCGGTGCCGAGTTCGAGAATGGCGGAAACCCGGCCCGAAACCGAAAGCGCGCCGGCACTCGGCGAAAGCGTGCCTGCGATCATCTTCAAAAGCGTGCTCTTGCCCGCGCCGTTCGGGCCGATGATGCCCACGCATTCGCCGCGCAGCATCTCGAAGGACACGTCGTCAAGCGCCTTGTGCAACGTGTGACGCGGCGATCTGCCGAAGATCTCGCGCAAGAGATCGGACGGCTTGCCATAGACCTTGTAGGTCTTGGACAGCCCGCGTGCCGCGATCGCCACGGCACTCACAGCACGTCCCCCAGATTGTGGCGCGTCCGCTCGAAGAAGCGCAGGCCCGCCCAAAGCGCGAGCAAGGCCAGGACCGGCAGCACGAGCCACGCAAAGGGGTGCTCGAAGCCCTGGAAGAACAGGGCGTCCTGCATGCACCAGACGGGATAGGAGAAGGGGTTGAGATGCAGGAGCGTCTCGAACCAGGGCGGCAGGCTCCCGGGCAGGTAGATCACGGGAAGCAGGAACACGCCGAACGAGGACACGACCTGCACCACGTCGCGCGTGTCGCGCAGGAACACCGTCAGCGGCGCGAGGATCAGCGCCAATCCCACCAGAAGCACGAGTGTCCAGAACGCCACATAGATCACGAGCGGAAGCAGCGGGCTGACCATGCCGAAGCGCAAGCCGGAATAGAGCACGACCACCACGGTGCTGACCAGAAACGGCAGCTGGGCTGCGAGCACCGAGCGGACCGGCAGAAGCTCGATCGGAAACACCACCTGCTTCACCAGGTTCGCGCTGCCGACAAGTGCGGAGGCGGACTTGGCGAGGGCCGCCTGGATCGAGAGCCAGAGGCCGAGGCCAGCCAGAATGAACACCGCGAAATCCGGCTCGGCCGGCAGGTCGGCCCCGAGCCGCGCAGTGAACACATAGCCGAACACAAAGACATAGACGCCGATCAGAAGCAGCGGGTGCAGCACCGCCCAGAGCCGCGACAGCATGGAGCCGGCATAGGCTTCGCTCAGGTCGCGCGCGGTCAGCTCGCGCAAGAGGTCGCGGTGACGCCAGAGGCGCCGAAGAAGGGTGGTGACGGGCGCTGAATCCAGCGTCCGCACGGTTCCCGCTTCCGCCTCGTTTCGTCCGCTCACGCGCGCTTGATCCCGGTTGCGCCATCAGATGCCGAGGCGCTAGCGGCTTTTGGCGGATGCGGCAAGGTCACGGGCGGCCGCGCTCAGGCCTTGGCTCGGCGCGCGTCCACTTCCGCCTTGTGGTTGCTGCGCCAGTCGATCAGGCGCTGGAGCCCCTCCTCCAGCCCGACCGTTGCCGTGAAGCCGATCTCGCGCGCGGCCTTCTCGGGCGCGCCGATGCGGTTGCGCACGAGCGTCGCCTGCGAGCGCGGCGCGGTGCGGATCGGCTGGTTCGAGCCGGTGAGGCGCAGCAGCATCTCCGAAAGCTCGCGTAGCGAGGTGCGCCTGCCCGTGCCGACATTGTAGAACTCCGCGCTCGTTTCGGCCTCCATGGCGCAGAGATTGGCGCGCGCGCAGTCTTCCACGGCCACGAAGTCGAAGGCCTCCGAGCCGTCGCCCAGGATGGTCGGCCCCTCCCCGCGATCGATGGCGTCGAGCATCTTCATGATCACCGCGATATAGGCGCCGCGGTAATCCTGCCGGGGGCCATAGACGTTCATGTAGCGCAGGCCCACGGCGGGAAGGCCGTAGCGGTGCGAAAAGGCCGTCAGCATCGCTTCGCCGGCGATCTTGGTCGCGCCGTAGAAGTTCTTGTTGTTGAATGGGTGGCTCTCGGGCATCGGCTCCTCCACCGCGTCGCCGTAGACGGAGGCCGACGAGGAATAGACGAGACGCGACACATTCCTTCGGACGCAGGCTTCCAGCACGTTGAAGGTGCCGGCCACGTTGGTGTCGAAGGCCGCGCGCGGATATTCGTGGCACTGGAGCAGCCAGAGCGCCGCAAAGTGGAACACGCCGTCCGCACCTTCCAGCGCGCGGTCGAGGATGTCTGTCTGGGTGATGTCGCCGCCCGCTTCGAAGATGCTGAGGCGCGGGTCGCGCAGCACTCCCTCCAGGTTCTCCTCGCGGCCGCGCACGAAGTTGTCGTAGATCACGACCTGGCCGACATCGTTTGCCAGCAGCGCTTCCACCGTGTGCGAGCCGATCAGCCCGGCGCCGCCGATCACCACGAACCGCTTGCCGCGAATGTCCATCGTTTCGCCCTTCATCCGACCGGCGCGCTCTATCGCAAGGGAAGCCCGAACGAAAGGCGGCACGTCCGGCCTTCTCCCAGGCGGAGGCTTGCTGCTATAGGGAGCGCGTCCCAAGCCGACGCTCGAAAGGGCGAAGCCAGGCCGCATTGCGTCGGGGCGCCGAATGGTGCCCGCAAGGGCGCATCTCGTTCGACAAACGGCAGAGTGGAGAGTGATGAGCGACAAACTGAAGATCTATGTCGGATACGACAGCCGCGAGGACATCGCCTGGCAGGTGTGCCGCCACTCGATCCTGCGCCATGCGAGCACGGCGCCCGAGATCTATCCGCTGAAGCAGACCGCGCTGCGCGAGCTCGGCCTCTACACCCGCAGCGCCGACAAGGCCGCAACCGAGTTCTCGCTGACCCGCTTCCTCGTGCCCTATCTCGCCGCCCATGACGGCTGGACGATCTTCGTGGACTGCGACTTCCTCTACACGGTTGATGTCAACAAGGTGCTCGAAGGCGCGGATCGCTCGAAGGCCGTCTATGTGGTGCAGCACGACTATGTGCCGGCCAATTCGGTGAAGATGGACGGGCAGGCGCAGGCCACCTACCCTCGCAAGAACTGGTCGTCCTTCATTCTCTTCAACAACGCCCACCCGCTGGTGAAGGCGTTGACGCCCGAAGTGGTGAATTCCGAAAGCCCAGCCTTCCTGCACCGCTTCTCGTGGATCCCCGACGACAACCTGATCGGCGCCCTGCCGCTCGGCTGGAACTTCCTGGAAGGCGAATATCCCAAGCCCGCCGAGACGCCGCACGCCATCCACTACACCAATGGCGGACCCTGGTTCGACAACTGGCAGGAGGTGGACTACGCCGAGCTCTGGCGCGAGGAGCGCAAGCGCTACGAGGAAACGCAGGCCGCCTGAAGCGGGCAGCACTCCCAGCCGAACGAGGCCGCGCGGTGCGCGGCCTTTCTCATGAAACGCCGGCGGACAACAGAGTGTGCATGGTGAGCACACCGGCGAGCCGGCCGCCCTCCACCACGGCGACCGCGTTGACCTTGCGGCGCGTCATCAGGTGAAGCGCGGCACTTCCCAGGATGTCGGGGCCGCAAGTGACGGGACCGGGCGTCATCACTTCCGTCACCGCGAGCGAAAGAAAGTCGCGCGTCATGTGGCGGCGCAGATCGCCATCGGTGACCACGCCCACGATCGCCATCGCGTCGTCCACCACGAACGCGCTGCCGAAGCTCTTCGACGTCATCTGCAGCACCACCTCGTCCATGGTGGCGGTGGTCCTGACAAAGGCCACGTCGGGCATCTTGCGCATGAGGTCGCCCACCGTCCTCAGGCCCGAGCCCAGCTTGCCGCCGGGGTGGAAGCGGTGGAAATTGGCTGGCGTGAACTCGCGCGCCTCCAGAAGGGCCACCGCGATGATGTCGCCCAGCACGAGCTGCATCAGAGTGGACGTGGTGGGGGCGAGCCCATGCGGGCAGGCTTCCGTCATCACGGGAAGGGCGAGCACGATGTCGGCCGCGCGGCCGAGCGTGCTATCGGCCCGGCTGGTGACGGCCACGAAGGGAATGGCATAGCGGCGCGAATAGCTGGTGACATCGTGCAATTCGCGCGTCTCGCCCGACCAGGAGAACGCCAGGATCAGGTCGTGCTCGGTGACCATGCCGAGATCGCCGTGGCTTGCCTCGGCGGGGTGCATGAAGATGCTCGGCGTGCCGGTGGAAGACAAGGTGGCCGCGACCTTGCGCGCGATGTGCCCGCTCTTGCCCATGCCGCACACGATCACGCGGCCGCCGATGCCAAGGATGCGCGAGACGGTATCCGCAATGGCGACATGCAGCCCCTCGCCGATAGCGCGGCGCAGGCCTTGCAGGCCTTCGACCTCGAGTTCAACGGTGCGGAACGCCGACTGCAGGATTGATTCTGGGGTCAAGAGCGACGGTCCTCGGGCACGCGACAGCTACAAAAAGCCCGGCTGGACGCCTCGCGCCAGGCGGGCGCCAGCGGGGGCCGCTGTCTCGCACAGTTCGAATCGTGAGGAAAGCTCTGCCTCAGGCAGCGGAGGCCGCTGCGAGTGAGGCGAGGAAGCGCTTGGTGCGTTCGCGCTGGGGGCGCTCGAACACGTCGCGCGCCGGGCCCTCTTCCACCACCACGCCGCCTTCGAGGAAGACCACCTCGCCCGCGATGCGCGAGGCGAGCCGCAGGTCGTGGGTGGCCATCACCATGGTCGTGCCCTCGCGCGCCAGCCCGGCGAGCACATCCACCACTTCCTCCGCAAGCTCGGGGTCGAGGGCGGAGGTCGGCTCGTCGCAGAGAAGGACCTTGGGCGAAGGCGCGAGCGCCCGCGCGATGGCGACCCGCTGCTGCTGGCCGCCCGAAAGCGTGGCTGGCCAGGCATCGGCCTTCGCTTCGAGGCCGACACGGGCGAGCAGCTCCATGGCGCGGGTGCGCGCCTTGTCCTTGGGCCAGCCGAGCACGGTGACGAGCCCTTCCATCACGTTCTCGCTCGCCGTGCGGTGGGGAAAGAGCTGGAAATTCTGGAACACCATGCCGGTCTGGCGGCGCACGGCCTGGATGGCGCTCCAGCCGACCTTCACGCCCGGCTGGAAGGCGATGGCTTCCGCGCCGATGCGGACCACTCCCGATGTCGGCTGCTCCAAGAGATTGATGCAGCGAAGCAGCGTGCTCTTGCCGCCGCCCGATGGGCCGACCAGCGCGGTCACGCTGCCTTCCGCGAAGCGGAGTGAGACGCCCTTCAGCACTTCCAGATCGCCGAAGCGCTTGTGAATGTCGGAAAGCTCGATCATGCGCGCGCCTCCAGGAAGCCGCCGTAACGGTCGAGCCGGCGCTCGAGCCGGGCCTGGAGCGAAGACAGCACCGACGACAGCGCGAGGTAGATCAGCCCGGCCTGCACATAGAGGATCAAGGGCTCGTAAGTGACGGCCACGATGCGCTGGGCCGACTGGAACAGCTCGGGCACCGTGATGGCTGCGGCGAGCGAAGTGTCTTTGACGAGCGAGATGAAGGTGTTAGACAGCGGCGGCACCGCCGTGCGCGCGGCCTGCGGCAGGATCGTGCGCCGCATCGCCTGGCTCCAGCTCATGCCGATGGAATAGGCCGCCTCCCACTGCCCGCGCGGCACGGACGCGATCACCGCGCGCACGATCTCCGACGAATAGGCGCCGATGTTGAGCGTGAAGCCGATCAGGGCCGCCACGAAGGCGTCGAGCACGATGCCGACCGCGGGCAGGCCGTAGAAGATCAGGAAGAGCTGGACGAGAAGCGGCGTGCCGCGGATCACCCAGACATAGAAGCGCGCGACGAGCACCAGAGGCCAGGCTCCGAACAGCCGGACGAGCGCGACGGCCAGGCCGAGCGCCAGCCCGAAGGCGAAGGACAGGAGCGTGAGCGGGGCCGTGAAAGCAAAGGCCGCCCAAAGGAGCGGCCCCAGCGAGTTCCACATGAGCTGCAGCCAATCCGGCATGCGGCTTCCTTTCGAAGACGGCTCTCAGGCCTATTGCGACACGTCCTGGCCGAAATACTTGTCGGCGATCTTCGCATAGGTGCCGTCCGCCCGGATCTCTTCAAGGGCCTTGTTGATGGCGGCCAGGAGGTCGGGCTCGTTCTTGCGGATGATGATGCCGGAATAGTCGGCGTTCTCTTCCTGCGCGGCGATCTTGACCGGTGCGTCGGGCTTGGCCTTCTGGAAGTCGTAGAAGGACAGGCTGTCGTTGATGGTCGCGTCCGCGCGGCCCTGAAGCACGAGCTGGATCGACTGGTCGAAGCCGTCGGTGCCGACGAGTTCGGCGCCGTTCGCTTCCGCGATGCGGCCGAAATTGCTGGTCAGCGACTGCGCCGAGCGCTTGCCCTTGAGATCGGCGAAGCCCTTGATCTCCTCATTGTCGCTTTTGACGATCAGAACGGCCTTGGAGGCGATGTAAGGTTCGGAAAAATCGTATTTCTGCTTGCGCTCCTCGGTGATGCCGACCTGGTTGATCACCGCGTCGTAGCGGTCGGCGTCGAGGCCGGCGATGAGCCCGTCCCACTTGCCTTCCTGGAACTGTGCCTCGACACCCAGACGCTTGGCCACCTCGCGACCGATCTCCACGTCGAAGCCCACCAGCGCGCCCGAGGCGTCGTGGAAGGTGAAGGGCGCATAGGTGCCCTCCGTGCCGATGCGGATGGCGCCCGCCTCGCGGATGCGCTCCAGGTTCGATTGCGCGGCGGCAGGGCTTGCGAGCCCCGCTGCCAGCCCGCCTGCGACGAGCAGTGCGCCCACCAGTTTCATCATCGCGGTGTCTCCCGTGCGTTCGGACGCGCAACAAAAGCTTGCGTCACACCATGGACGCGGAATTTGATCGCACCAGCAAGCACAGACAAGGAATATGGTTCCTCCCTGATGGGGAAGCGGCAACCGTTTCGGGCGACCCTGCCCCGCCGCGCGCAAGGTTCTGCCTTGCCGCAGCCGTTGCGCGGGTGATGCCGCTCGGTTAGCTGAATCGAACGGAGGCTCGGAACGATCGCCGCGTGGCGGCAGAACGAGGTTCCAGTCAAACCGGCCGGGAGACTTTGCATGCAGCCCAAGTTCGGCACGAGCGGTTTGCGTGGTCTCTCCGCCGACTTGGTGGCAGGCGTGGGCTACGCCTATGCAGCAGCTTTTTCGCGCTTCTTGATCGAGGAAAAGCTTGCGGCTCCGGGCGATGCGGTTCTGCTCGGCTACGACCTGCGCGATTCCAGCCCGGCCATCGCGCGGGACTGCGCTCGGGCGGTCGCGGAAGCCGGCCTCGTGCCGCGCGACTGCGGATTGCTGCCGACGCCCGCGCTGGCCTTCGAGGCGCATCGGCTGGGGCGGGCCGCGATGATGGTGACGGGCTCCCACATTCCGGCGGATCGCAACGGCATCAAGTTCTACAAGCCGGCCGGCGAGATCGACAAGGCGGACGAGAGGGCCATCAGCGAGCGCGCAGCAGCCGGCGTAGCGAGCACGCCTCCCACCGAGCTTCCCCCAACCGAGAACGGCGCATCGGAAGCGCTCGAAGGCTTCAGGCGCCGCTATCTCGACGCCTTTCCCGCGGGCGCGCTCGGCGGCCTCCGCGTCGGCATCTACGAACACAGCACGGTTGCACGGGACCTCCTGCGCGAGATCGTGGCGGGGCTCGGCGCGGACGTCGTGCCGCTCGGCCGCTCCGACATCTTCGTGGCCGTCGACACCGAAGCGACCGACCCGCGCACGGAAGAGAACCTGCGGATCTGGAGCGCAGCCCACAAGCTCGACGCCATCGTCTCGGCGGATGGCGACGGCGACCGCCCCTTGCTCGCAGGCGCAGGGGGCGAACTCGTGCGCGGGGACGTGCTGGGGCTCCTGACCGCAAAGGCGCTCGGCGCTCGGGTCGTGGTGACGCCCGTCACGTCGAGCTCCGGCATCGAAAGCGCGCTGGATGCTGAGGTGGTCCGCACCAGGGTCGGCTCGCCCTTCGTGATCGCGGGCATGGACGAGGCCGTGAATGCCGGCAAGACGGCGGTGCTGGGCTTCGAGGCCAATGGCGGCGTTCTGGCGGGCACGGCGTTCGCGCTTGGCCCGCGCACGCTCGGCGCGCTGCCCACCCGCGACAGCGTGCTGCCGATCCTGGCCGTCCTGTTCACCGCAGCCTCCCGCAAGGTGCGCGTCGCGGACCTCGTGGAGGAGCTGAAGCTCCCGGTCTCACGCAGCGACCGCGTACAGGATTTCCCGTCCGACGCCGGCCAGCGGCTTCTGGCGGAGCTGAGCGGAGACGTGGGCAAGCTCCAGGCATTCCTGGGCGAGATCGGCCAAGTCGCATCCTTCGACACGGTGGACGGATTGCGGGTCGCTCTGCGCGACGGTCCCACCATCCACTTCCGCGCCTCGGGCAATGCGCCGGAGATGCGCTGCTATGTGGAAGCGGACACGCCGGAACTGGCCGACCGCCTCCTCGCCAGGGGCATGGCCGAGCTGCGCGAGGCGCGCGGCTAACCGAAACGCCCGCGCAATCCATCGACGAACGCCTTCAGGAACCGCGCGGGGCTGCGCCTGTCGCCGTGGCCGGTGAGCAGCCAGGACGCGGATTGCAGCGGCAGGTAGACCGCCACCCGCAGCTTCCAGCGCCAGGGCACGTGGCTGAGCCGCAAGGAATGCGCCTGGTTGCGGATATAGGTCAGCATCCGCTCCTGCGACTGCAGGGGAAAGCGCAGGGGCCCGACGCGCACCGTGCCATGACCCACCCGATGCGGCATCGCGACATCGCCCGCGACGAACACCCCGAACCCGCGCTCGATCGCCCGGAAGCACCATTCCGTGTCGATGGCGTCGATATGATAGTCCTCGCGAAACGGCCCCACGGCGTCGAGCGCCGAAAGGCCGACGAGGCTGCCCGAGGTGATCACGAAATCCGTGGCGAACACCCCCTCCAGCGCCGTGGCGCCTCGGACCTTGTAGCGCGGCGGCTGATTCGCGTCCTCGCCCCCGGGTCGGATCGGCAAGGCGCCGACGACGGCTGGGTGCAAGCCGGCAGAAACCAGCGCCTCGAACACCCCCAACAGATCCTGTGCCAGACCGCGTGGAGGGCCCGAATCCTGATCGAAAAACAGGACGTGGCTGCATCCTCGGTTCCGAGCGTGATGGGCCAACCGATTGAGCGCGCAACCGACTCCCCGATTGCTCTCCGAGCGCAGAACATCGAGCCGCGGCTCGGTTTCGAGGCGGCGCAGCAAATCCTCGTCAATCGCTGTTCCAACCGGCCCATCCACGAGGATCGCCACGGAGGAGCCATCGTCGAGGAGTGTCGCGAGCAGCTTGTCCAGCAACTCGGCTTCCGGCTGGAAAGCTGTAACCGCGCAGAGAACGGTCGAACGTGTCACGACCGGTTGTTTTCAGATGCTAGCGCTCTTCTCGCGCGATGCGGGCGAGATACTGTCCATAGGTGCTCTTGCCGAGCTCGGTGGCCAGCTTGAGCAGTTGTGCGGCATCGATGAAGCCCGCGTTGAAGGAGACCTCCTCCGGGCAGGCGATCTTGAAGCCTTGGCGCCGCTCGAGCACGCGCACGAACTCGGCTGCTTCCAGAAGCGAATCCGGCGTGCCCGTGTCGAGCCAGGCATAGCCGCGGCCCATGGTCTCCACGCTGAGCGTGCCCTCGTCGAGGTAGACGCGATTGAGATCGGTGATCTCCAGCTCACCGCGTGGCGAGGGCTTCAGGCTGCGCGCGATCTCGGACGCACGACCGTCATAGAAGTAGAGGCCTGTGACCGCCCAGTTCGACTGCGGAACCGCAGGCTTTTCCTCGAGCGCGCTGGCGCGGCCTTCAGCGTCGAAGGAAACCACGCCATACCGCTCGGGGTCGGCCACGTGGTAAGCAAACACGGTGGCACCGCTGGCGCGTGACGCTGCGCTCTGAAGAAGCTCCGGCAGCCCGTGGCCGTAGAAGAGGTTGTCGCCCAGCACCAAAGCCGACGGCTCGCCCGCGATGAACTCCTCGCCGATCAGATAGGCTTGTGCCAGTCCATCCGGGCGGGGCTGCTCCGCATAGGACAGATTGATGCCCCAGCGCTGGCCGTCCCCAAGAAGCGCACGAAACCGCGGAAGATCGTGCGGCGTCGAAATGATAAGAATGTCACGAATACCCGCCAGCATCAAAGTGGTAAGCGGGTAATAGATCATCGGCTTGTCATAAACCGGCATCAACTGCTTCGACATCGTCAGCGTCATCGGATGAAGACGCGTGCCGCTTCCACCCGCCAGTATGATGCCCTTCATGGGTAGTACCCTCGTCCGGTTGTGCTGTTTTCGCTGCTATAGCGCTTGGGCGCGTGTTGGGCCAGCGTTTCAGGCGGTTGCGCTTGCATTCCGCATCGCGCATAGGACGGTTGCTCACAGAACAATCAAGTGCCGGAAGCTCCGATCCATGCTGGAAACTCGCAAGCTCGCTTTGCCGGACGTTTTGGAGATCACGCCCAAGAAATTCGGTGACGATCGCGGCTTCTTTTCCGAGACATTCAGCGCCGAGCGCTTCCTCCAGGCGGGCCTCGAAATGCCCTGGGTGCAGGACAACCAGTCGTTTTCCGCACCCGTCTTCACCTTGCGCGGCCTCCACTACCAGGAGCCCCCTTTCGCGCAGGACAAGCTGGTGCGCGTGCTGCGCGGCCGCATTCTCGACGTCGCGGTGGACATCCGTCAGGGCTCCCCGACATTCGGCCGCTGGGTGTCGCTCGAGCTGTCGGCCGACCTGTTCAACCAGATCCTGGTGCCCAAGGGCTTCGCGCACGGCTTTCTCACGCTCGAGCCCGACACGGAAGTCTTCTACAAGGTCTCCGCGCCCTATTCCGCGAGCCACGACCGGGGCGTCCGCTGGAACGACCCCGCGATCGGCATCGAGTGGCCGCTCGGCGGGTCCGAACCCGTTCTGTCGGCCAAGGACCGGGTCGCCCCGCTTCTCGCCGAGCAATCTCCCGCATTCCACCATGCCAGCGAAGGACTGACGCCATGAATTTCCTGGTCACGGGCGGAGCCGGCTTCATCGGCTCGGCGGTCTGCCGCCATCTGATCGGGCACACCGAGCACCGCGTGGTCAACCTCGACAAGCTGACCTATGCCGCCAATCCTTCCTCGCTCGCCGGCATCGGCAACAACCCGCGCTATCGCTTCGTGGAGGCGGACATCGCCGACAGCGACACGGTCGGCCGTCTGCTCGCGGAAGAAAACATCGACGTGGTGATGCATCTCGCCGCCGAAAGCCATGTGGACCGCTCGATCGACGGGCCCGACGATTTCATCCAGACCAACATCGTGGGCACCTACAAGCTTCTGGAATCGGCCCGCGCCTATTGGAGCAAGCTTTCGCCCGAGCGGCGCGAGCGCTTCCGCTTCCACCATGTCTCGACCGACGAGGTGTTCGGCCAGCTTCCGCTCGATGGCGGTCTCTTCACCGAAGACACGCCATACGCGCCGTCTTCGCCCTATTCGGCGTCCAAGGCCGCTTCCGACCATCTCGCGATGGCCTGGCATCACACGTTCGGCCTGCCGGTCGTTCTCTCCAACTGTTCCAACAATTACGGGCCTTTCCACTTCCCCGAGAAGCTCATCCCGCTCGTGATCCTGAACGCGCTCGAGGGCAAGGAGCTGCCGGTCTACGGGCGGGGCGAAAACGTGCGCGACTGGCTTTTCGTGGACGACCATGCGGCAGCACTCACGCTGGTCGCCACCACGGGCGAGCTCGGCCGCTCCTACAACATCGGCGGGCGCAACGAGCGCACGAACCTCCAGGTGGTGGAAGCCATCTGCGACACGCTGGATGCGCTGCGCCCCGCGGAACGGCCGCGCCGCGAGCTGATCCGCTTCGTGTCCGACCGCCCCGGCCACGACCTGCGCTACGCGATCGACGCCTCGCGCATCGAATCCGAACTCGGCTGGCGGGCGAAGGAAAGCTTCGAGACCGGCCTGCGCCGCACGATCGAGTGGTTTCTCGACAACGAGACCTGGTGGCGCCCGATCCGCGAGGGCCGCTACAGCGGCAAGCGCCTGGGCGGGGCCGCATGAAGACAGTTCTCGTCGCAGGCCGCGAGGGCCAGGTCGCGCGCGCGCTGGCCGAGCTTGCCGACGAGCGCTTCCGTTTCGTCTGCCTGGGCCGACCCGACCTCGACATCACCGACCGCGCATCCGTGCGCCGGGCGATCGAAGCCGAGCGGCCCGACGCGATCGTCAATGCGGCGGCCTACACGGCCGTGGACAAGGCCGAGAGCGAGCCCGAACTGGCCTATGCCGCCAACCGCGACGGCCCGGCCAACCTGGCCGAAGCCGCAGCCGATGCAGGCCTGCCGCTCGTCCACCTCTCCACCGACTACGTGTTTCCCGGCACGAGCCAAGACCCCTACCGCGAGACCGACCCCACTGGCCCGCTCGGCGTCTACGGCCGTTCCAAGCTCGCCGGCGAAGAAGCCGTCGCCGCAGCCCAGCCGGCTCACGCCATCTTGCGCACCGCCTGGGTCTACGGCCCCCACGGCGCGAACTTCCTCAAGACCATGCTCCGCCTGGCCAAGGACCGCGAGGAGATCGGCGTGGTCGCCGACCAGCGCGGCACCCCCACTTATGCGCCCGACATCGCCGAAGCCATCACGGCCGTGCTGGCAAAAGCGCTGGCCGCCCCCGACGACACGAACTGGCGCGGCACCTTCCACATGGTCGCCACCGGCGAAACCGACTGGGCGGGCTTCGCCACCGAGATCTTCCGCCAATCCGCCGCCCAAGGCGGCCCCCATGCCCGCGTCCGCCGCATCACCACCGCGGATTATCCAACGCCTGCCAAGCGCCCGGCGAACTCGCTTCTCGACACCACGCGGTTCCGGGAGACTTTCGGCCATGTGCTGCCGAGGTGGGAAAGCGGTGTCGAACGATGTCTTGTAAGTTTGGTGGCGGCCGGATCGAAATAGCGCGGTGTCTCGAGGCACGTTGGCTTCTTCACCGACAGGCATCGCGTCTCAGTTGCACCCCGCATCCGGCAGGGTGCCATTCGCGAACTCGAAGCCCGGCATCAAATAGATCACTTCCAGTCTGCACGCGTCCTCACGGCTCATGGCTGGGAGCGCCATCGCGAATCCCGACCACTCGTATCGCTTGCTTCCGAAAGCCGCCACGATGTCGCCTCGGGAAATGTTCGCGCGGCCGTGCGCCACGACCCTGTCATCCAGCACCGCCAGGACCATCAGTGGCCGATAAGGCGGATCGGGCGCGATCGCCCACCCCCTGATCGATCCCGGACTATCGGAAGGAAGCACGACTTCATCGATGTTGCCGCGAATCGGCTCCGAGGCACGCGGGGCCGCGCCCGAAAGCCGCTCGCCGCGGATGTCCAAAGTCTGCAGACTGTCGACAGGCATGGAGATGTGGTCGGGTGAGAGCGCTTCCCCACTGACGCCGGAAGCCTTCAGCAGCATCGCCACGACGGGCACTTGCCCAGGGTCCGCCTGGGCCTGAAACAAGGCCGCCAACCCGAACAAACCCGCAGCCAAGTTGCCGGCGAGGATGAGGGCAACGGCCAGCTTGGCCATGTGGCGAGAAATTCTGCCGCCGCTCATCCCTTTTGCTCCCTTGCGGGCAGACGATCGGGAGAAAGCAGCGCCGCAATCATAAGGGGTATGAAGGGCACCACGACGAAAATGTATCGGCCTTGCGGTTGAGGCAGCGTGGTCTGGGAGGACAAGAGGCTCATCAGCGCTGTTCCCGCGACCATGGCCCAGAAGAAAAAGGGATGCGCGACGATGAGACCACGCCTCATGATGAGCGCGCGTGCGCTCCAGGCCACGCTCAAAAGGAAGAGCGAGATGGCGGCAAAGGGAAAGACGTACTCGTAAAAGGGTGCGGGAATGAGAATGTTCATCCAGCCTAGAACGGCGAAGAACGATGCGAATGTGGTGCTCAACCACCAGTGCAGATTGTCGACGTGCAGCAGTTGTCCCCCGCAGAAGAGGAAGCATGTTCCATATCGTGCCGAAGGGCTCGCACGATGCAGCTCCGCGAACTGAAACTGGCCGCTCGCTCCGAGTATCTCGCCGAAGCGCAGATAGGTGCCGAGCAGGATGGGGAAAGCAGCGATGACGATGCCGGCCGCCAGGATCACGGCCCCCCTCCGACTGAAGCTGTAGCTGCCCGTCAGGAGCCCCACGCAGTATAAACAAAGAAAGTAGATGAGAGCGGGCAGGAAATAGAGCTTCACGGTGAGAAGGAGCCCGCAGCCGATGCCGAAAAGCAGCAGCTTTGCTGGCGGAGGGTGCCGCTCCAGAGATTGGAATGCGAGGGCGGACAGTGCCACGATCGTCAGGCCGAAAGCATCGGAATTGAAGGAGCTGAAGACGAAGATCACCTGCGGGATGAACAGCACCGCCGCCGCGGCGACCAGACTCCATGGGCGCGAGACCCCGAAATTCCTGGCGAGCAGGACAAGCGCCAACCCGAACGGCAACGACAACAGCCAGTTGAATGCCCGTGCGCCGAGGAAGCCGAACGCGTCCGGCAAGAGAGGCGCGAACAGGGAGGCCGTCGCCCACCCACCCAGAACGTGGGTATAGGGCAAACCCCAATACCAGAAATCGGACGACTGGAACTCGTGATGCGTTAACACCCCTTCGAAGGGGGTGACCGGATCGATCATCGGGCGGGGAAACTCCCCG
>QFNI01000146.1 GCA_003240775.1 Mesorhizobium amorphae
TCATCCACGACCAGCGCCTCACCATCAACGAGGCCGAGAACGCATCTGCCGTTCTTGTCGGGGCCATGCACGCTCACGAGGTAGCCGGACGAGACGAGATCGTCCATGTCCCTGAAGAAGGGCCTGTGATTCCTGGGGATGTGGTCTTCGAAACGCATGCTCATCTCCTCAGGGGGCGCAGTTCTCGTCGGTCCCGGCGCGGATCTCGTCAAGGACGCTCTCGAGATCGGCCCCGAAATCGACCTCGCTGTCGTCGGCGGGGTCGGCCATCTCATCGAGATCGCGGCCCTCCGGATAATCGACCCATCCGACGACGCGGAGTCTCGACGGGTCGAACACGCAGACCGCGCCGGCCATGTCCTCCTCGCCCATCTCGCACCAGACGCCGTCGAAACCTTCAGCCTTGAGACGTTCCCGCGCCGCGGCGAAGAGGGAGCCCTGGACGGCCCTGAAGCGCCAGTTCCCGCTGGAAACCTCGGGGTCTCCCCAGATCGCCACGTGCTTGTCGCGCGCGACGGCCAGGCGCGGCGCGTCGATCTCGACGATGAGCACCCGGCGATCTCCGCAGTAGGCCGCGGCCGCGTGCGGATCGCGCGTCAGCCAGACGCCCAGCTCAGAGTTCGGCTCGGCGCCGCGGCCGACGCCGTCCTCGGTGAAAGCGTCGAGAGAGACGTTGCGGGTGCCGTGGTAGAGGATCATTTCGTGATCAGAAGCCGTAATCTTCTTCGGACCCAGGATTCTCCGGCGTCCAGCCTTCCGGCCGCCAGCCCTGATCCATCGGCGCCTCCTCGACCCGCCGGACGAAGTCCTCGAAGCTGCCGGCGCCGTAAACGACCGCGCCGGCGGGCTCCTTGTTGTCCGCGGCGGGGTCGAAGTCGCGCACCTGCGTGATGACGCAGAACGGGTGATCGATCTCCTCGTCCCAGTCGTCCGGGCTGACGTGCGGTCCGAACCCGACCTCGGCCGGGATGAAGGCGGGCTCGAACTCGGAATGGTCGATCGCCAGCGCCAGGCGGCGCTCGAGGTCCGGCGTCACCGCCCCGTCGAGGAGCGCGTGGCCGGTCCGCTTGTAGTTGAACCCGTCGCGGTAGTCCAGGTCGTCCTCGGAGATCATGTCACCGGAGCGATCGATGAACGGCGCATTCTCGAACTCGCAGAAGGGCAGAACGCGATCGTTTTCCCCGATCAGGCCGACCTCTCGCATGTGAGCCTCGAGGCCGGAGACGTCGTGCCGGTCGCTCATGAAGCCGTCCTCGACCAGCTCGGGGTCTTCGCCCTCGGCGCGGACCTCGAGGATCGTCTTGCCGTCGATGCCGCGGACGTCCGCGTGAAAGGAGCCGCGCTCGTCGAGATTGATGTAATACCCGTAGGCCCTGGCCATGCCGAACTCCCTGAGATGCTTGCCTGAGGATCGGCCGTCGCGACGAAATGCGCAAGCGGAAGATGTCGGTCGCTGACCGGTTCGCGCGCGCCTCGGGCGTCGTTGCGCGTTGGTTCCGGCGCCTTTCAGGGGGACGGCGAGGCGTCCTGTCGGTCGGCCTCCGCCAGGTCCAGGATCGCCTCGACGTCCTCGCGAGACCAGTCGGGAACGCTCAGCTCGTCGAATTCCGCGGCCAGGCGCGCCGCGTGATGATCGGGATGACGTTCCGCCATGCCCGCGAGGTGCCGCTTCATCTCGGCCAGGTCCGGCGCGGGGATCTCGGCCTCATGGAACATGGACGCCCCGACCCCGACGAGTTCCCCGAACGCCATGCCCGCCCTCGAAACCTGGTCGGCGCGCACGACGCGCTCGACGGCCTCACCGCCCCCTTCGCGCGCCACGAACCGGCCCAGCATGTATTTCGGATGGTCCGTCGCCAGGAAGACGTGGCTGACCAGCGGGTCGCTCATCGACGCCTCGATCGCGACGGCCGCCTCACGGTTCGAGATCCTGGCCGCCTCGCGGAACGCCGAGATGCCCCTTTCGCCCGGATCGAACATGGTGCCGTCGATCATCGGGACCGCCCCGCGGTAGCCGGTCAGGTTGTAGTAGATGTCCTCGACACCTGGCGCCGGATCCCCGTTCAGCAGGACCCGGTAACGGGGGTGCTTCTCGAAGGCGTGCCGGGACGGCGCCTCGGCGATCATGATCTTCCATTGGGGGGTCTTGGCCATCGAGATCTCCTTCTCTCCGTGTTGCCGTTCCGCGCCTTTCAGAGCCGAGATCACGGTCCGCAGGGCGTCGTCTCGTTGTCCCTGATCTCAGGCTCCGGATCCGCCGAGAGCCGCCTCATCTGCGCGAACATCCTCCCGGTCGGGATCGCGGGGCCGGGGGCGCCGGACAGGAGAACGGAC
>QFNI01000053.1 GCA_003240775.1 Mesorhizobium amorphae
ACGGCCGCCTGACGATCCTCGCCCTCACCCCAGAGGGCCGCCGCTACACGGTGAACCGCCTGGCCCGCAGCGTGGAAGTCGGCAACCGCCTCCTCCAGCCCCTCAACAAGGCCGAACGCCTGATGCTGCTCGATCTGCTCGGCCGCATCGCGGATGCGGGCTGAGGGGGTTGGGATCAGTCGGGTTTCTCGTGCGCTTCGAGAAACTCGATGATCGCCTCCGCCACACCGGGCGCAAGCGGCAGGTCGGGATCGGCGTAGGTCGCGACATTCGCTGCGGGATCGTTCGGCGGGACCGATTTGAGCACGTGGTTGATGCCGGGCAGCCGGACCAGGGTGGCTGACGGCGCGGCGGCCTTCAGGGCCTCCGCATCGGCCACGCCGACCTGGATGTCGCTGTCCCCCTGAAGGATCAGCACGGGTTTCGAGACCCCGGCCAAAAGCTTGGCGGGGTCGAGGGAAAAGGCGCTGACGAGGAAACCCTGAACAGCAGGCGCGAAGAGAGGCATCAGTTCGGTGGGCAGCGTTCCGCCATCGACGCGATCGCCCCGCGTAAGCGCCTCGATCGCCGCATCGGCTTGCGCGAGAAAGGGCGCGTTGGCGGGGTTCGCGTGAAGCTGTGCGCGCAGCACCTCGCCGAGCGGCCGTCCGGGCGTCGCGACTAGGATCAGACCGCACACATCCGCCGCACTTTGCGCGGCGGCCAGCGCCACCAGCCCGCCCTCGCTGTGCCCCAGGAGCCAGACGCACGCGGCACCCGTCGCGGCGCGCACGGTCTTCACCCACCGGCGCAGGTCGTCCGCGTAATCGTCGATGGTCACCGCATTGGGGTCGGAAGAGGCAGCAGCGCTCGAGAACATGCCGCGCTTGTCGATCCGGACCGTGGAGACGCCCTTTTCACCCAGCGCCTCGGCGAGCAGCCGGTAGGTTCCCGCCTGGATGCCGAGCGGGCTGTTTCCGTCCCGGTCGGTCGGCCCGGAGCCTGGAATCACGAGCAGCACGGGAGCTGATGGGTTCGCAGCCCTGGTCCAGAGACCCTTGAGGTCTCCGCCGGGGGCCGAGGCGGTGATCTCCTGCGAGAGCAGACCGGAGGCAGCGAGCGCCAGCAGGGAAACGAAAGGCGGCATCGATCCTCGCTGTGTGGGAGCCGATGTGGGAGAGTTTCGGTCAGCCGTGCAGGATATGGGGTTGGGGAACTCCAGCCTTCATGTAGGGCATCTCCCCAATTGCCCAAACAACCCGCCGCCTCAGCAACGCGGACCATGCCCGTTATCCTGAAGCGCCAGCAGAACGCGGGCCTCCGGGAACGCTTGATGGTGACGCTGCGCGCATCGGGGAGAGAGTGGTGCCCTTGTTGAGGGGGCGTGATTCTGGCCCCTCAGCGGCATGCCCCGGTCACGGCATGGATTCTCGGGTCAAGCCCGAGAATGACGAGGTGGGGGTGGGAGCGGGGAGTGCTGCCTTCCGAAGTCGTCGGTTGGCCCGCTCGCACGCGTCGCGATGGAAGTGGGGTCAGCACCGTTTTCCGAGCCAGGCAGACGACAAGAGCCGGGCGTGTCGCCGGAAAAGTGTGAGGGGACGATGCCGGCCGGGCTCAGACCAGGCCGTCTTCGCCCTTCACGTCGCCCAGTTCCAGACCGCCGACGCGGGGGTGGGGGCGGCCGCCGTCGGTGACGGCGATGGCAACCGCGATCTCGTTCTCGCGCGGGGCGTCGGGCACCAGGATCTCCATGCCGTCGAAGTGCGAGCGCACCTTGGCGGCGTCCTTGTGGTTCAAGGGCACGTCGAAGGGCGCTCCGGGACGGCCGCGCTTCTTGGAGGAGGGAATGAGCGAGGCGCCCTTGCCCAGCACGTCGCGAAACGGCGCGCCCAGGCGGGGGTGAAGAAGGGCCGCCGCATGTTCGAGCTCGCCTTCCGCGCCGACGAGTGCTGCCTTGCCGAAGGAATGCACGGCCTCGCCCGCGATGCCCAGCGCCTGGACCGCGCGCTCGGGCAGGAGGCGGCCGAGTTCGGCACCCGCCTCGATCAGCTCGGTCAGGTCCTCGGCGAAGGCATCGGCATAGGGGTTCTCGATCACGGCCACGGCGGCGGCCCGGCGGATCGGGCGGTCCAGCGCCTTGCCGCCTTCCACCAGCACCTCTTCCGTGATCATGACGATCCGGCGGATGGCAGCGCTCATCGCAAGCCGTCCTCGCCCTTGATGGCGGAGGCTTCGAGCCCGCCCGCGCGGTTGTGCACGCGTGCGCCCGTGGTCATCACCAGCACCACCACCATCTCGTTGCCGCGCGGCGCGTCGCCCACGCCCACTTCCATCGCGTCGAAATGGCTGCGCACATAGGACGCGTCCTTGTGCGTCACGGGAATGTCGATACGGGTGCCCAAGCCCCCCACCTTCTTGGCGGAGGGCACGATGGCCTTGGCGCCGCCCAGAAGCTCGCGCATCGCGTAGCCGCCCGGCGAATGCCAGAGCGCGCCGTGCTCGAGCTCGCCGCGCTCGCCGACGATCGTGCCCTTGCCGTAGCCTTCGATTGTGCCAGCATCGCCGCCGAGCGCCGAGAGCAGCCGCTTAGCCATCTCGAGCCCGAGCGGCTTCAGCTCCTCCATGAAGGGCTGGATGTCCTCCACATAGCGGCCCGCGAACGGGTTCTCGATCACCGCCATCACCGCGCCACGCCGCGGCGGGTTGTCGGACACCGGCCCGCCCTCGTGGAACACCTCGTCCACCACAGTCACGAATTTGCGAACCGAAACCGCCATGCCGCGTCCCTCTCTCGCCCTGAGTGCATTCTTTGTTTGAGTACTAACAATATTTACCGAAGGGTCTGTCAAGCCGGTGTCGGCCGTGGAGGCCCGTCATTCGCCCGAATCTGCCCGCTTTGCCGGGCGATGTCGATCATGCTCGGGTGGTTGACCACTCGGTCAACGAGCGCAACGGGGATCGGTGTGCCCGCTTTCACCCGTGGGAAGCCGTGTTCACCCTGATTGACAGGTCGCGGGACCGCCCATAACCTCATATGACCACCAACGAGTTTGGCGGGGTCGGCGGGGAGAAGCCGGCGAAAACCACAACACAGGGGTTCAGCCATGATCACTCAATTCGGCAAGGGATTGCTGGCGGGCGCGGCCCTGCTCGCCTCGCTTGCGGGCGCGTCTGCGCAGGACAAGGTGCAGATCGCCGCCATCTCCGGCTATTTCGCGCAGGGCTTTGGCGTTTCGATCGTCAGCGGCCTCAACAAGGCCAAGGAAGATTTCGGCATCGACCTGCGCCTGGTCGACACCGGCAACCGCGCACTCGACTACGAGGAGCAGTTCGCCAACCTCGCCCGCGACGGCCAGTACGACCTGATCTTCGTGATGGGCTGGGAATTGACCGACGCCCTCCAGAAGGCCGCCGCCGCCTATCCCAACCAGCGCTTCGTGTTCATCGACGGCGTGCTCGAAAGCCCCAACCTGATCTATGCCAACTTCGCCGAGGAGCAGGGCTCCTTCGTGGCCGGCGCGATGGCGGCCCTGATCGAGGCCAAGGGCTCGGAATTCGACAAGATCGGCGACGGCAAGGCCATCGGCTTCGTGGGCGGCCGCGACATTCCCGTGATCCGCAACTTCCTGGGCGGCTATGAGCAGGGCGCGAAGGCAGCCAGCCCAGACGTGACCGTTTCCTCCGTTTTCGCCGGGACCTTCGACGATCCCGCCAAGGGTTCGGAACTCGCCATGGTGCTCTACGGCCAGGGCGCCGACATCGTCTACAACGTGGCCGGCCCCACCGGCGAAGGCGTGATGCAGGCGAGTGCCGCAGCCGACAAGTATTCGATCGGCGTCGATGTGGACATGTGCGGCTCCGCGCCGGGCAACGTGCTCGGCTCCATGCTCAAGCGCGGCGACATCGCCGTCTACACGCTGATCAAGGACGAGGTGGAAGGCCGCAAGGTCGAGGCCGGCACCCGCACCTTCGACCTTGCCTCGGGCGGCGTGGAGTTCAAGGTCTGCGACGACATCGCGGCCTCCATCCCGGCCGATGTGACGGCCAAGGTCGAGGAGCTCAAGAAGGGCGTTCTCGACGGTTCGATCGCGGTCTCCCGCGCGAAATAAGGCGCCACTCCCGCGCCTTGCGGCCCGTGCCGGCTCCTTCCTCCTCCCATGCCGGCACGGGCTCCCCTTCTTCGAGGACCACTCCATTGACCACGGCTGCGGACTACGCGGTTGAGCTCTTGGGCATCACCAAGCGCTTCGGTGCGTTCACCGCCAATGACGGGATCGAGCTGCGCGTGAAGCGCGGCGGCATCCACGCGATCATCGGCGAGAACGGCGCGGGCAAGACCACGCTGATGAACGTGCTGTTCGGCCTGCTTCAGCCCGACGAGGGCGAAATCCGCATCGACGGCAAGCCGACCGTGATGGCCGACCCCTCGGTCGCGATCGCGCAAGGGCTCGGCATGGTGCACCAGCACTTCAAGCTCGTGCCCTCGCTGTCGGTCGCGGAAAACGTCTTCCTCGGCATGGAGATCCTCCGCAACGGCCTGATCGACCACCGCGCGCAGGAAGAAAAGACGCGCGAACTTTCGCAGCGCTTCGGCCTGGCCGTCGATCCCACCGAGCGCGTCGGCCTGCTGTCCGTCGGCATCGAGCAGCGCATCGAGATCCTGAAGGTGCTCGTGCGCGGTGCGCGCACCGTGATCCTGGACGAGCCGACCGCGGTTCTCACGCCCCAGGAAAGCCGCGAATTGTTCGCCACGCTGCGCGGTTTCACCCGCGACGGCATGACCGTGATCTTCATCTCCCACCACCTCGAAGAGGTGATGGAAGTGTCCGACACCGTTTCCGTGCTGCGCCGGGGCAAGCTCGTCGCGACCCGGCCCACGGCCGAGCTTTCCAAGGCCGAGATGGTGCGCCTGATGGTCGACCGCGAGGTGAGCTTCGAGCGCCCGCAGCGCCCGCTCTCCAGCGGCGACACCGTGCTGGCCGTGCGCGATCTCTGGGCGCGCGACGACCGCCGCCATCCCGCGCTGCGCGACGTCTCCTTCGAGGTCGATGCGGGCGAGATCGTCGGCATCGCAGGCGTTGCCGGCAACGGCCAGACCGAGCTTGCCGAAGTGCTGGCGGGCCTGCGCCCGTCGAGCCACGGCTCGGCGACGCTGAAGGGCCAGGACATGCTGTCGCTGTCGCCTGCCGAAATCCGCGCCGCGGGCTTCGCCCATGTGCCGGGCGACCGCATGGTGCGCGGCGTGGACGGCAACGCCTCGATCGCGTCAAACCTTGTGATGGGCCGCCAGAACCGCGCGCCCTGGAAGCGCGGGCGCCTGCTCGACTGGAAGGCCGCGGCAGCTGATGCGCGCGCCATGATCGAGCGCTTCGACATCCGCGCGCGGGGCCCCGACGACACCGTGCGCCGCCTGTCGGGCGGCAACATCCAGAAGGTCGTGCTCGCGCGCGAGTTCACCAACGACGCGCCCTTTCTCCTGATCGACCAGCCCACCCGCGGCGTCGACATCGGCGCGCAGGAAGCCATCCACGACGAGATCATGCGCCAGCGCGAGCGCGGAACGGCCATTCTCCTCATCTCCGTGCAGCTCGACGAACTGATGAAGCTCGCCGACCGCATCCTCGTGATGTTCAACGGACGCATCATGGGCGAAGTGCCGGGCGACGGCGCGGACGAGGACCGGATCGGCCTGATGATGGCGGGAGTGTCGGCAGAGGAACAACCCGCATGAATGGGCGCATCCAGGCATTGGTCGGCCAGCTGGTGGCCGTGGGCTTCGCCCTTCTTCTGGGCTCGCTGATCATCCTGTTGATCGACGAAAGCCCCATCCGCGTCTTCACCACGCTGTTCCGCGGCGCGTTCGGCGATGCGGGCCGCGTCGCGGGGACGCTTCTGCAGACCACGCCGATCCTGCTCAGCGGGGTCGCGGCCTGCATCGCGCTGCGCGGCGGCATGTTCAATGTGGGCGTGGAGGGCCAGCTCTTCCTGGGCGGCTTTGCGGCGGCCCTGGTCGGCTTCGGCCTCGACCTCCCCACGGGCCTGCACATGCTGGTGGCGCTTGCGGCGGCCATCACGGCGGGCGCTGCCTGGGTGGCCATCCCCGCCTGGTTCCGAGTGCGCTTCAACACCAACGAGGTGGTGTCCACGATCCTGTCGAACTACGTGGCGATCCTGCTCACCTCCTATTTCACGATCTTTCTGTTCAAGCGCCCCGGCGGCTGGTCGGAGACCCCGCCGATCCTGCCCACGGCCTACCTGCCGCAAATCTTCGACTTCTCGCGGCTGAACTGGGGCCTCGTGCTCGGCCTCGTGCTCGCGGTGTTCGTCGCCTGGTATTTCCGCAACACGCCGGGCGGCTATTCCGTGTCCATGACGGGCTCGGCCCCCCGCTTCGCCGAATATGGCGGCATCAACGTCAAGAAGCGTGGCTTCTGGGTGTTGATCGTCTCGGGCGCGGTGGGCGGGCTTGCCGGCGGCGTCGAGACGCTCGGCGTCCACCACCGCTTCATGGAGGGCTTCGCGCCCGGCTTCGGCTTCGACGGGCTGATCGCCGCCCTTCTCGCCAACGGCTCGCCGCTCGGCACGATCGCGACGGCGCTCTTCTTCGGTGCGCTGCGCTCGGGCTCGCTGCTGCTCGAGACCGACACCAACGCCTCGCGCGAGATCATCACCGTGATCCAGGCGCTGATCATCCTGAGCGTGTCCGCCCAGGTCCTGTGGCGCCGTCGCGGCGACGCGCAAGGGGGAGAGCGTCGATGGAAGTTCTGACCAGCCTCCTCAACGTGGCGCTTCTGGTCGCCACGCTGCGCACCACCGTTCCGATCCTGCTGGTCGCGCTCGGCGGCTCCTTCACCACCAAGGCCGGCATCTTCAACATCGGCCTCGAAGGCCAGATGCTGGCCGGTGCCTTCTTCGCCGTGCTCGGCTCGATCTGGACGGGCTCGGCCTGGGGCGGCGTGCTCTGCGGCGTGGCGGCGGCCCTCGTGCTTTCGCTCATCTTCGCGCTTCTGGTGGTGTCCTTCCGCGCCAACGAGGTGGTGGTGGGCCTGGCGCTCAACATCCTGGTCGGCGGCATGACGATCTCGCTGATGAAGGCCTTCTTCGGCACGCGCGGCTCGATCGTCGGCCAGGGCATCGTCGGCCTGCCCAAGGTGCAGATCCCCTATGCGCGCGACGTGCTCGGCTCCTGGGCACCCTTGATCTCGGGCTACACGCCGCTCGTCTATGTGGCCTTCGTCTCCGTTCCCCTGCTCGTGCTGTTCTACCGCCGCACGCGGCTCGGCCTGCACCTGCGCGTGGTCGGCGAGAAGCCCGAGGCAGCCGAGGCACTTGGCATCTCTATCACGCGCACCCGCTACACGGCCTCGCTGCTCTGCGGCCTCTTCGCGGGGCTGGCCGGCGCGCATCTTTCGCTCGGCTACATCACCATGTTCACCGAGAACATGTCGTCGGGCCGCGGCTTCATGGCGGTGGCCATCCTGATCTTCTCGAACGGCGATCCCTGGCGCGTGATCGCGGGCTGCCTGCTCTTCGGCTTCGCGGACGCGTTCTCCTTGCGCCTGCAGACCTTCGGCTACCCCTCCTACCTCATCCTCGCCGTGCCCTATCTCGTAGCACTGGCCGCGCTGTTTGCGCTGTCCTACCGCGCCCGGCCCCGGCTGATCCGGGAGACGGCCGAGACCATGCGCCGCTTCCTGCGCGCCGAAGAACCTTCCAAGACCCCGTGAGAGACCCAGTGGAACGCATCATCCTCGACGTGGATTCGGCAGGCGACGACATTCTCGCCGTGCTGTTCGCCGCAGCAAACCCCAACCTCAAGCTCGAAGGCGTGACGACCGTGACGGGCGCCGCCGGCCCCATCGAGCAGGTCACGAACGTGGTGCTGAACACGCTGTCGCTTGCCGGCCGCGACGACATCCCCGTCCATGCGGGCGCCTGGCGGCCGATCGTCGGCAACTCCAAGGCAGACATGGAAGCGCCCGTTCATTTCGAGAAGCGGCTGACCGCCCGCTTCGGCGAGCGGCTGAAGAAGTTCAACCCGCCCGCCCCGCAGCCCAAGCGCCCGGCGACCCCCGGCCACGCGGTGGACTTCATCCTGCGCACCGCCTTCGAGAACCCGGGCGAGATCACGCTCGTCACCACCGGCCCCACCACCAATGCTGCGATGGCGCTGCTGCAGGAGCCCAGGCTCGTCTCGGTGCTCAAGCGCATGATCGTGCTCGGCGGCAACTTCGCGACGCCGGGCAACATCACGCCCTTGTCGGAATACAACATCTGGGCCGACCCCGAGGCCGCCCGCATCATGCTCAACGCCGAGGTGGACAAGATCCTCGTGCCGCTCGACATCTGCGAGGACAACCGCGTCGCGGATTCCATGCTCACCCGCGACGACATCGCCGACATGCAGGCCTTGGCGACAAACAACCCGGTGATCGACATGATCGCGGATTCCTTCCCGATCTATGTCGACATCTGGCGCGAGTTCTTCGACCTCGTGGGCTTCCCCATGGACGACGTGATCACTGTTGCTCTGGCGTTCGCGCCCGACCTCGTTTCCACCACCCCTCCCCTTTTCGCGGATGTGGTGATCGACCGCGGCGTGGCGCGCGGCCAGACGGTGGCCTATCGCGGCCGCCAGCTCCTGCCCGGCGGCGGCCCCCAGACCACGCGGATCGGCCAGACCCTCGACGGCAAGCGCTTCCTGCGCATGTTCAAGGACACGATGGCGCTCTACGAGCGCGGAAACTGATCATGATGACCGCGACCCCCATCCTCTACGACTGCGACCCCGGCCACGACGACGCGATAGCGCTGGTGATGGCGCACCGCTCGCCCGCGATCGAGCTTCTGGGCGTCACCACCACCTGCGGTAATGCCGAGTTGGAGAAGTGCACGACCAACGCGCTGCGCATTCTCGAATATCTGGGCGCGGGCGACGTGCCCGTGGCGGCCGGCTGCGAGCGCCCGCTCGCCCGCCCGCTGGTGCTGGGCACGGCCGACGGCCCGAGCGGCCTCGAAGGGTCGCCCTACCTGCCCCAGGCGACGATCAAGCCCGTCGAGAGCCACGCGGTGGACTTTCTCGCCGATAAGCTGCGCGCGGCGCCCGAGCCGCTCATCGTCGTGGCCACCGGCCCGCTCTGCAACATCGGCCTCCTGGTGCTCAAGCACCCGGACGTGCTCCCCAAGATCAAGGAGCTGATCTGGATGGGAGGCGTGTTCTTCCGCAAGAGCGAGATCATCACGCCCACCGAGTTCAACGCCTTCTGCGATCCTGAAGCGCTCAAGATCGTGCTCGACAGCGGCGTGCCGATCCTGATGGTCGGCCTCGACGTGACCATGCAGGTCCTGGTGGAACAGGAGCAGTATGCCGAGCTCGCAACAATCGACACCCCGCTCGGGCGCCTGGTCAACGACTGGCTCCTTTTCTACGAGAAGCTGCACCGCAACTCGATGGGCGTCGGCGGCGCCATGCACGACCCCCTGGCGCTGGCGCTCGTGATCGACCCCACTTTGGTGAAGACCCGCCCCGCCCATATCGGCGTGGACCTTTCGGGCACCTACGCCTTCGGCGCGACGGTCGCCGACTACTGGGGCGAGCGCGGCGAAAAGGACAACGCCCGCATCGCCTATGAAGTGGACGCCCCGCGCTTCTTCAAGCTGATGTTTGATCTCCTGCGGGATTGACCGCCGAGATCGACCACCCCGGGCCCGGCCTCTCGCATGGTCAACGATGCGAGAGGAGACATGTCCCGTCCATCACGCAGTAGTCGCCCCCACCGCGCCAGAACCGGTATGCCGCGTTGAAGGCGTCCTTTTCCTCCAGAAGCGGGGAGATGAGGTAGCGTGTGACATCAAAGGACGTGGTCAGCTGATACGCCGCCTCGTCGAGCGGATAAAGCCGCCGCCGGTCTTGTTTCAACCGGTCGCCGAAGGCGTCTCCGAGCGTGTCGAAATAGTCTGCGTGAAGCGTGTTGCCCGCCTCCAAGGTTGCGCGCACCACCTTGCTGTCCTCAATGACGAAGCTGTCGATCTCTCGCAAGCACTCCGCCAGATCGGTTGCGTCCGCGGCTTCGAGAAAGGCGGCCGCATCGGCGAGCATCTGCCGGGCCTCCGCGACCAGGGCATCGTCGTCGAGTTTGAATTGGGGCAAAGGCTGCCGATAGCCTGTTGAGACAGTTTCGGCGAAGAATCCGGCCATCCTCGCGGCCGCGGCTTCACCGCTCCGCGCAAAGGCGAAAATCCGTTCGAGCTCGCTTGGCGAATGGTGCTCGCGGAACAGGTTCGCGAACCTTGCGGTGTCCGCATTGCCGTCTTGGGATGCGTATTCTTCCCATTCCTCGATCAAAGACATTGCGTGATCCCAGTTGCAAGCCGCCGGGGAGATTGTCAGGGATACGGGCACGAATGCATCCGCGTCCGAGCCGCAGGCTTTCCCATCGCTCAGTCGCAGTCGGGCACTCCGCTACTCGAAATCCCCAGCGCGCTTCTTCCAGTACCGGGACATCTCCTCGCGGCCTGGAGTGCCCTCAGGGGCGGGAGCGTCGTCCTCCAGCCCGACCAGGCGCTTGGCTTCCGCCAGCACGAAGGCGCCGAAGCTGTCCGCCACACGATCCGATCCTTCCACCGAGCCTCCCGCTGAGACCTCGAACACGGGTGCCTCCCCCGCCGCATCGGCCAGAGCGCAATCGAGCACGAAGCTCGGCCCGTAGCCCGCATCCATGAAGCGGACCATCTGCGGCGAGATCAGGCCTTTCGCGCGGTCGCCTTCCGTGGCGAACACCACGTTGGGAATGCCCTTGGCGTCGAGACCGGCCTTCACAAGACCGTAGATCTCCACCGTGTCGAACTCCAGAAATCCGAAGCGGCTGACCATCGCCTTGTAGGATGGCGGCAGGCGAACCCCCAGGCGCTTCTCCAACGCGTCAACCTCGGCCCCGGGCATCACGCCCGCACCGTCCGGCTCTACGCCATGGTCCCGAAGCAGCTGGAGGGCGCTGCTGAAATCGTCGACGGCACTGGCCATGGTGTGTCCCTAGAAATCGATCGCCCGGGTTTTTCAGTATTCGCCGCGAGGCCTGTCATGCTGCCTTGCATCGGCTGGGTTCACGCGGCGCCAGCTGGTGTAGTTGGGGTCGCCCCTCGGATAGATGTGGATCGCGTTGTAGTTGTCGGAGTGGAACCCGCGGGTGCTTCAGTCGAAAGTGAGCCAGGGCATGCCCTGTGTCAGGCTGCCTTTCATGCGAGCAGAGCTCGCCAAGCCTCGCCGCCCCGCGTCCACCGGGACTGAGCAGTGGTGATGCGATCAAGTGATAGACCAGGTTGCATTCGGCCACAGGTCGAGGGTGGTCGTCATCACCTCGGGCATGCGCTCCTTCGCAGTCAACGATGCGAGATGAGACACTTTCCGTCCATCACGCAGTAGTCACCCCCGCCGCGCCAGAACCGATATGCCGCGTTGAAAGCGTCTTTTTCCTCCAGAAGCGAGGAGATGAGATAGCGCGTAACATCGAAGGAGGTGGTCAGCTGATACGCAGCCTCATCCAGCGGATAAAGCCGCCGCCGGTCTTGTTTCAACCGGTCTCCGAAGGCATCTCCGAGAGTATCGAAGTAGACCGCGTGAAGAGCGTTGCCCGCATCAAGGGTGGTTCTTACCACCTTGCTGTCCTCGATGACGAAGTCTTCGATGTCTCGCAGGCTTCCGGCGAGCTCCGGCTCGTTCGCGGAATCGAGGAATCTTGCCGCGTCGGCAAGCATCTGCCTTGCTTCAGCAATCAGACCATCGTCTTCAAGCCGGAACCGAGGCGCCGGTTGCCGGTAGCCAGTCGAAACAGTCTCTGCAAAGAAGCCTGCCATTCTCGCGACGGCGATTTCGCGGCTCCGCGAAAAGGCAAAGATTCGCTCGATTTCTTCCGGCGAATGGTGCTCGCGGAAAAGATTCGCGAACCTGTCGGTGTAGGCCTTGCCGTCTTGGGACGCGTACTTTTCCCATTCCGCGATCAGAGACATTCTATGGTCCTAACTGCAAGCCGCCGGGAAGATCAGCCCGGCCGTTGGTGAGCCTGTAATCGGCCCAGTTGTTGAGGTTCCTTACGAACTGGTCCCGATTGAGCGAGTTGTCGATGATGTTCAAGAGCTCGTTGTGCGCTGTTGTCGACCCGACTCCGCCATGCACCCAATCGGGATTTATGCCCCCGGTCGTGCTGGTAGCCGTTCGCAGATCCTGTATCTCACTCATGGGTACGCCCCAACGCTTGAAAGTCGGGGCTCTTGATGTCGCGAACCACTCGTGAAGCCCGCCCGGCGCCCGAATGCGGCGCTCTATCTGCTTGCGAATATCGTCATTGGCCCACAGCGCGTCCAGTTCGTCCGGGGAAAGATCATCGAACCAGCGTTGGAACTCGCCATTGGCTGTCCCGGGAACCTTGCCGTTCGGCGCAAGCTCGTCAATGGATCGTTGCCGGCGAGTGACCCGCCCACCGGCCAGCCCGGTGGTCTCGGCGTTTCTGCGTGATGCCGCCTCGGCCGCTTCGCGCGCGGCCCGGTCCTCAGCCGCCTTGGCCGCGAGGCGTTCGGCTTCTTCCTGCGCGAGGCGCTGGGCGCCCTTCGCGCCGAGCTTCTCCGCAATCTTGGCGGCGCCTGGGATGGGCAGGGCGCCGACCGCGTGGATGGCGCTCAACAGATACTGGCCCGAGTCGAAGGCGCGCTTGGATTCGTTGGCCGACAGGCCGCTGCCGGTGACCGGCGCCCATTCGCCCAGCGTACGGACCTTTTCGCCCCAACCGCGCGCGTTGTAGCGCTCGACGCCGAGCGCTTCCAAGCGCTCCTGCACCCAGTGCTGGGTGTTCTCGGCCCAGGACGGATTGTAGGCGCGCAACTCGGTGGGACCGGAGCCTAGGGAAAACGGCCGGACCTGCCCCGCGCCGCTCGCCACATAGTCCATTTCCTCGCCGAGCTTGGTGTCCGACACCCATCCGATGCCGCCATTCGGATTGGTGTTCCAGCCGCCCTGCGGCGCGCGCTGGTAGCCTTTGGAGCGCGCATAGTCGGCGATCTCTTCCTCGCGCGTCTTGTCCTGGCTGTCGTTGGCGTCGGGCGCCTCGTTGGTTTCGGTGGATTTCACATGGACGTATTCGCCCGGTGTGTTGCCGCGATTGAGCGTGCAGCGATCCGTGTGGCGCTGCACCCACTCGCCGTTGACGCGCACGATGGTGGATGAGGTGACGGGCTCCACGATGTCGCCCACCGTGTTGGAAACGACGCCTAACCCCGTGCCCGGCTCGTCGCCGTAGCAGCGGGAGAACTGCGAGTCCGCGCGCTTGACGCGCAACCCGTTGGCGAACACGTCGGGCGAGTAGTTCTGCTCGTCGCTGCCCTGCCCCCACGACATGTAGGGAATAGGGGTTTGGGGCGAGCGGCAGACATCGGGCGACAGGCAGACCGCAAGGGCTGCCCGCTCCTCCGGCACGATCTCGGGCGGCGGCGGAACGGGTGCGGTCGGCGGCGGCTGGCGTGCTGCGGCCGGCTTGTCGCGCAGCCTCTGCTCGAGCGTGGCGTTGGCCGGGCCTTCGCCCGTGCCCACGAGACGCCGGTCGAACACCGTGCCGTCGAGGGAATCCGCACCGGGCGGTCCGTAGGGCACATAGCCGCTGCCATCGGGATAGGCTTCGAACAAGGTGTTCGCCGGCAGCCCGTGGTCGGCGGCAAAGCCCGGATTGGTGACGGGCGGAGACACCACGATCGGGTCGAGCTGAATCGGCTCCTCTCCTGCCATCAGGCGGCCTCCGCCTCACCCCGGATGCACTCCATGACCGGCATGCCGCGGCGCTCGGGCCAGGGGAAGTTGGCGCGCCATGTCAGGAACACGCGCTCGACGCCGGGACGCATGTCGAAATGCACGCCATCGAGCACCATCCAGCCCCGCTCGATGCCCTGGCCGTTGTCGATCCCCAGATGAAGGTGGAAGCCCGGCAGAACACCGCGCAGAAGGGAGCGCCCGCGCAAAAGGTTGGTGAGCTCGAAATCCTCGTCGCCTTGCAGCCAGGGCTCAGCCACCATGCCGGGCGCTGCGGCCTGCCAGAAACGGTAATCGAAATCCTCCGGCAGCAGCGGGTGGCGGCTCTGCACCCAGGCCTCGTCATAGGTGCCGGCCTTTGCCGCGCGGCTTTGCCAAAAAGGCGACACGAGCCCCATTCCGGCAGGCGTGCCCTGTTCGGTTACCTCCGTGATCGGCTGGTCCGCGTCCTCGATCTGGGGTGCAGGCCATTCCGGCCGCTCCTGAAAGAGCACATCGTCCACGAGGCCACGGCCCAGCGGGTTTGCTTCCACACTTTCCCGGCCGTTCGTGCCACCGAAGGCGAGCGACCAGTCGATCGACACCTGGTCGACCGACGCGGGCTCGGTCAGTTCCCAGCCGTCGAGCGCCCATTCCTTCGTGCGGTCCACGAGCCCTGCCCAGGTGCGCCGCGTCTTCGCGCGCCACACGCGCGGCCCCGTCACCCGCAACCGCCGGGCGAGCTTTCCGACGCGCAGTCCACAGGTCCAGGACGGAGTTGCCACGCCATCCGGCGCGAAACTGGTGCCGAGAAAAGTCACGTCCGTGCCGGGCTTGAAGGGCGCCAGATCCGTGCAGGCCAGCTGGGGGCTCGCGTGCGGATCACCCGCATAGGTGTCGGACATCACGAGGGGCATCTGCTCCTTCGCCAAGCGCAGAGCCCCGTTTTCACCCAACTCGAACGTTCCGCGCGCCACGACGATGCCGGCCAGATCGCCGGCCATGGTGAACTGGCGGAAAGCAAGGGCGGGAAACGGTGTCCGGTTGTCGACGGACATGCCGCTCAGCCTTTCGCTGCGCTGTCGGCCGAACTGGGAGAGGCTTCCGACACGCCGCCGCCCGGCTTGTTCAGGTCGACCACGATGCCGTTGATCTGGGTCGGGCCGGAGGCGGTGAAGTTGAAGTTCGTGCCGAGGATGATGACGGTACCGTCCTTGCGCATGATCAGCTTGGAAGCGCCGCACTCGATCACGAACTCCTCGCCCACGATCGTCTTCTTGAACTTTCCAACGGAGGTCAGCTGCGTCTGACCGACATTGGTGACCTTGCTCACCCCCACCTGCTCTACGCGGGCCACGCCCACCGTGTCGGACTTGAAGCTGCCCACCACGGTGTTCATGATCCCGGAAAGGGGAAACAGGCTGGCAGCGTCCTGGCCCACGCCCGTGCCGGAACCCGCGAGGGCCGTGCCGGCATCCGCGCGGGGGTTGGAGCCTGCCACCACGCCCTCGCGCGAAGAAAGGCCGTCCGAGCCGAGGAAGCCGAGCGCGGACGATGCGAGCGTGGTGACGAAGGACGCGATGGCAGGCCCGCCGCCGCCCGCGATCTGGCTCGCCTGCGACAGGAGCCCCGCCGTCTGGCCGGCCAGCCCCGCGACCTGGCCCATCAAGGCCAGTGCGTTGCCGCCCGTGCCCCCGACCGTCAGGTTCATGGAGCCGCCGATCTCCTGCTTCTGGTTGCCGCCCACCTCGACCGCGCGGTTGGCGCCCACCGACTGGATGTCGTGGCTGTCGATGCGCGAGGTGCGGGTGTTGCGCACGCGGGTGGTCATGTCCTTTTGCGCGTGCTGGAAGAAGTTCTCCTTGCCCGCCTCGTCTTCCATCGAGAACTCGTTGAAGCCCTCGCCCTTATGGGTGTTGGAGCGAAACGTCATGCGCGTCTTGTTGGCGGGCAGCTCATAGGGCACGGACTGGCTGGGATTGGGCACGAGCGCCGTCACGATCGGCCGGTCGGGGTCGCCCGCCTCGAAGGAGACCACCGCCTCCATGCCGATGCGCGGGATCACCTGGGAGCCCCAGGTGCCGCCCGCCCAGGGCTGCGCCACGCGCACCCAGCGGGTGTCGGAACCGTCCTTCTTCGCGCGGCGGTCCCAGGGGAACCAGAGCTTCACGCGGCCATACTGGTCGGTGTGGATCTCCTCGCCCTGCGGGCCGGCGATCAGCGCGATCTGCGAGCCGTCGATGCGGGGGCGCGCCGTTTGGCGGTGGGGGGTCGCGGCGAGGCGGGCGGGAAGTGCTGTGAAGCGGTTCTCGTAGGAGGGCTCGCCCGTGCCGGTCTCGTAGGTCGTGTCGTGCGCTTCATGCGTGATGCGCATCACGACCGTTGTCTCGAACTGGTGCTCGGGATGCGCCACGTCATAGGGCGTGAGCCTGGCGCCGGGCTTCAGAGTCCGCACCGAACTCTGGCTCTCGATGCCTTCGTGATCGGCTTCCACCGACTGCATGCGCAACCGCCCGGCGCGCTCGTTCGAGCCCGTGTCGAGCGCGCGGGACGGATATTCATAGAGCTCGTAGGTGCCGTTGCGGGGCAGGTTCACCTGGGAGGGCGTGGTGGCGCCAGGCACGGTTCCCGGCGTCTCGAAATTCCAGTCGCGGCCCGAGCGCTTGCCGGGCGTGAAGGCAAAGCGCCGCTTCCAGGACGTCACATGGTTGCGGTCGGTGGAGCCCGCCGCATAGCGCTCCCGGCCCTCGCCGCCATCCGCGCCCTTGTCCCAGCCTTCCGGGCTGTCGGCCAGAACGAGGGTCTGCCCGCCATCCTCCTGACGGATCCAGTAGTGGATGCCGTCTTCTTCCAGGCGGCGAAGCAGGAAGGCCAAGTCGGTCTCGTTCCACTGCACCGAATATTCCTGCGGCGGGGGCGGCTGAAGCACCCCGCCCGCATCGGGCGCGCGGAGACCGTGCTCGGACATCAGCGTTTCCGCGACATCGAGCGCGGTCTTGTTCTGCCAGATGCGGCAGTCGCTCTTCTGCCCGAGCAGCCAGAGATCGGGCCGCAGGGTCAGGATATACTGGCGCAGGGTCCGCGTGAGGCGCGGCTCCTCGTCGAGCGCGGTGACCAGGCCGTTCCAGTTGCGCCGTTCGCCTGCGCCCAAATCGAGCGTCACGTCCACGTTCTTGCCGACGAGCTCCTCGGCCCGCACATCGTCGCGCTTGGCGCGCAGCGCCACCGTGAACTCGAAGAGGTCGTTGACCATCTCGGTTCCCGTGAAACTCTCCATCAGGAACAGGTCAGCCCCGAGCGGCGTGTCGATGCGCAACAGGCGGTCGGCCTGAAGGAACGCGGCAAGGGCGCTGGCAACGGTCATGGGTTCACGCTCCCGGCTTGGCCCAGGCTGCCCACAAAGGCTTGGAGCATAGCCTCGGCATTGCGGTCGTTCTGGGCGGCAAAGGCCTGCACCATGGCTTGGCGCAGCTCTCGTCCCGGCGCGCTCGCATAGAAGTCGTGGAGTGCCGCGACGTCTTCCTCCGACAAAAGCGCGAGCTGCGCCTCGATCTGCGCCTTGGCGCGGCGCTCCGCCTCCTCGCGGCCGAAGGGCCCAAGATCGTCTGCGGGCTCGGCGCGGCTTGTGGCGACGAAAGCGGGGATCTCGGCGCTGATGGCTTTCGCTCCCTCCGCGTCGAGCCCCTCGGGACCGGCGCGGCGCGGTAGGTCGATCGCGCGCGCGATGCGCGAGGCCGTCAGCGCCACCTCGCCCGCGATGGGCGCGCGCGCCATCAGTTCGGAGAGTTCCGTGATCCGCGCGCGGTCGCCGCGCCCCTGGAGGCGCAAGCCGAGATCGCGCGCGCTGGAAACCACGTCGCCCGCCATGCGCACGTCGATCTCATGGCCTGCCGCCAGAAAGCGTTGGGCCGCGGCTTCCGGCACGGCGAGCTCGCCGCCCACCTTTTCCAGCGGCCCGCGCATCGCATCGGCAACGGACTCCACGGCAAAGGCCTGGTCCACCGCCTTCTGGAGCGCTGCGCGCACCTTGTCGGGCACGGCTTCTCCGCCGGCGCCCTGCTCCCAATCGACGACATAGGGCGGCAGCGAGCGCATGCGGCGGACGGCTTCCGCCGGCATCTCCAGTTCGATCAGGGTGCGGGCCGCCTTGGCCCCGGCGGTTGCGGGCTGCACCCAGAAGCGGGGGAGCATCGGCCCCACCGCCCCGATCGCGAGCGCGCAGACGAGCGCGAGCGCAAGCCTGCGCCCCTGCGTGGCGAGCATGCCCTTAGACAAGGATCGCATGCGCCTGATTGGGACGCGTGCGACGCCCGATCTCGTTCAGCACGGTTTCGGCCTTCTGCAGCTCCTGATGCTGCAGCGACTGGTCGAACCAGCCGGTGCGCGTGAAGAAAGGACCGCCGATCACGTCGCCGTGGAGCTGGTTGACCCGGTTCACGATGCGGCCGCCCGGCTGCGCGATGCGGATATATTGGTAGCCCGACATCACCTGCCCGGCCGACTGCAGCTGCGGGTGGGTGCGCTGGGGGTAGTTCTGGGCGTTCGGGCTCGTCTCGATGGACTGTCGGCGTGCGCCCACGGGTCCGAACGTGTCGGCGAGCGCTTGGTACTGACCGCCCATGGTCGTGCGGGGCGGCACCTGGACGAGCTGGTCGGCATCGAGCAGGAAGCCCATGAACATCGAAAGCTCGATCTTCTTGGACAGCTTTTCCTTGTCCACCCGGCCCTCCGGCCACTTCAACAGCGGCGCCTGGCGGAGCTTGGCGAAATAGGCGTCCTTCTCCGTGGCCGAAAGCCCGTTGCTCGCTTCGACGGCTTGCGCCGTCTGCGACAGGCAGAGCCCGTTCATGTTGAGCGCCGATTGCATCTGGTTGGAGATGGAGAGCGGCGCCGACGAGAGCCGGTTGGGGATCGAGCCGATGGTGCGCGAAACCGCGCTCTGGGCTTCCCGCTTCGCCACGGACTTCACCTCGTCCATGAACTTGCCGAGCGCGAAGGTGGACGCTTCATGCGTGGCGATGTCGCGGACGGCGCGATAGGTGCCGCCGATATTGTTGCGGGCGACGAGCCGAAGCGTCGCGCGGCGCGCGAGCGTGGTCAGCGTCGCGCTGCCGACGATCGCCATGAAGAGCGACCCCGACGCCACCGACGCCGCGAGCACGATCATCTCGGCGTTGCGCTTGTTGGCCTCGTTCTGCTCGTCGAGCTTGTTCTTGAAGTTGTCGAAGGCCTGCTGGTAGGCGTCGACATAGGGTTCCACAAAGAGGCTGAACCAAGCCTTTTCCGCTTCGAGAATGCTCAAGCGGAGGTCGTTAAGCCGATTGCTCATGCCGGCGTCTCTCCTGGCGCTGGGATCGGATCATGGGAGATGCCGTCCGCCGGCCCGGAAAACCGGCGGCGAACGGCACGCCGGGCCCAAGGCCCGGCGCGGTCTTCGGCGTGATCCGCCTCAGGCGGCCTTGGTGGTCGACAGATCGTAGGATGCGATCATCGGCGACTGCGGCGTGTTGTTGTCGTCGTAGGGGATGTACTTCACTTCGAGCTTGGTGAAGTTCAGCCGGATGGTCTCCAGCGGCCGGTCGCCGTTGGAATCGATCGAGTAGTTGGCGATCAGCGTGTTGGTCATCGTGTATTCGATGTAGGTGTCGCCCGGATTGCCGGTGGTCACGAGATGGATCACCGCGCGCAGGCCCTTGGCGCCGGAGCAGGCTTCCTTGAAGAGCTTGGTGGACGAGGAGTCGCTGACCTTGGTCAGCACGATCTCGGAGATCGAAGGCTCGGACGCCTCACGATTGGAGGCGGAACCGGCCGCCGTGTTCATGTTGCGCGACACGTTCCAGTGAATCGCCTCGATGTCCATCCACTTGCGGTGCTGCTCATGGGTGGCGTCGCCCTGGATACCGTCGATCTGGAGATAAATCGGCATGTTCCGGTGTGTCCTTCTCGATTGAGTTCGCTTCTTTCGGGAAAGGCGCAGAGATGTCTCGCGCCGTTTACACCGCCATCCTTTCCGGCTCGTCGGCCGGCTCAAAGGAAGCGGGTGTATCCGCCGTGACCGTCGGCACGGCGAATGGCTTGGGAGCGGGCACGACCACAAAGGCCCCCTCCACGAAATCGATCTCGGCGGGCCGGCGCTCCGCGCCGTCGCCTCGGGCGAGCTTCTCCAGGAAGAAGCTTGCGAGCACAGGCAGGATCGCGCCCGCGATGGTTGTCTCGATGGCGCGCGCGCCAGCATCGCCGGCTTCGGCATTCGCCGCGAGATGCTCGCGCGCCGTGGCCGAGAGCGAAAGTGCGGCCCCATAGGTCTCGCGCACCCGATCGCGCAGCCGTTCGATCTGGATGTCCACGATGCCGGCGAGGGCCTCGTGATCGAGCGGGCGGAAGGCGAGCACCGTGGTGCGGCCGAGGAATGCGGGGCGGAACTGCTCGAGCAGCGCGCCCTTGAGGGCGCCGGCCAAGGCCTCGCCTTCAGGCATCGTCTCGGGGTCGGCTGCCAATGCCGCCAGCACGTCCGAACCGGTGTTCGCCGTCATCAGGATGACGGTGTTCTTGAAGTCGATGTCGCGGCCTTCGCCGTCGCGCAGGCTGCCTTTGTCGAAGAGCTGGTAGAACACGTCCTGAACGCCGGGATGGGCCTTGTCCATCTCGTCGAGCAGGAGAACGCCGTAGGGACGCCGCCGCACGGCCTCGGTCAGCACGCCGCCTTCGCCGAAGCCGACATAGCCGGGCGGCGAGCCGACGAGCATCGAGACCTTATGCTCTTCCTTGAACTCCGACATGTTGATCGTCGTCAGATATTGCGGCCCGCCATAAAGAAGGTCGGCCAGCGCCAGCGCGGTCTCGGTCTTGCCCACGCCCGACATGCCCACCATCAGGAAGACGCCGGGCGGACGGCGCGGGTCCGACAGCTTGGCGCGCGACACGCGCATGGCGGACGACAGCGCGTCGAGTGCAGCGTCCTGGCCTACCACCCGGCGCTTGAGCCGGTCGGCCAGCGTGCCCACCGCCGTGATCTGGTCGCTGACGAGGCGCCCCACGGGCACGCCCGTCCAGCGCGCGACGACGGCTGCTATCGCATCCGCATCCACGACACGGTGCACGAGGGCTGCCTCGCCCTGCGTCTCGCGAAGGCGCTTCGCCGCATCGGGATAGGTGCCTCGCGCACTCTCGTCCTCGGCAAAGGCGTCTTCCAGCCGGTCGGTTTCTTCGAGCAAAGCGCGCTCGGATTCGAGCTTGGCTTCGAGGTCGGCGATCTCCTCGTCGAGCGCTGCGTTGCGGTCTTCTATCTCCGCAAGCCGCGTCTCAGCATCTTCGCCGGAGGGCTCGGCGCCGAGGCGCTCGGCTTCGAGAACGAGGTGCTCGCGCTCGCGGCGCTTGTCGTTCAAAAGTGCGGGATCGCTTTCGCGCGAGAAGGCGACCGAAGCGGCAGCCGTGTCGAGCAGGCTGATGGCCTTGTCGGGCAACTGACGCGCGGGGATGTATCGCGCCGACAGCTGCACCGCCGCGCGCAGCGCCTCGTCCCGGATGCGCACGCCATGATGGCGCGACAAGACACCCACCACCCCGCGCAGCATGCGCACGGCGGTTTCCTCGTCGGGCTCTTCCACCTTCACCGGCTGGAAGCGCCGGGTGAGGGCCGGATCGCGCTCGATGTAGCGCTTGTACTCGCCCCAGGTGGTGGCAGCGATGGTGCGCAGCTCGCCGCGCGCCAGCGAAGGCTTGAGGATGTTTGCGGCATCGCCCTGCCCGGCCTGGTTTCCCGCGCCGATCAGCCCGTGCGCCTCGTCGATGAACAGGATCACCGGCTGCGGGGAAGCCTTCACGGCATCCACCACGCCGCGCAGGCGTCGCTCGAACTCGCCTTTCACGCCCGCACCCGCCTGCAGCAGGCTGAGATCGAGCGACAAGAGGCGAACGCCGCGCAGCTTTTCGGGCACCTGGCCGGCATGGACCGCAAGCGCGAAGGCTTCTGCCACCGCCGTCTTGCCCACGCCCGCCTCGCCCACGAGGATCGGGTTGTTCTGGCGCCGGCGCAGAAGAATGTCGATCACCTGGCGCAGTTCGGGATCGCGCCCCACCACAGGGTCGATCCGACCTTCCGCGGCATCCGCCGTCATGTCCTGCGTGTAGAGCTTGAGGAAGTCCTCGCCCCCGGCGCCGGCACCGCCCATCGACCGGGCGATCTCGGCCGATCCGTCGCCTGAGCCGGCATCGACGGAAGCACCAGCGTTGCGCGCGGCATCGACCGGGGCGAGATTGATCTCGCGCAGGCTCGGCGCGACCGCGCGCGCAACAATGCGCAAGCTGGAATCCGTGCAAAGCGTGTGAAGCAGATCGGCCAGACCCACTCGGCCCCGATCATGGGTCAGCGATGCGCCGAGCCACGCTTCGCGCGCCAGCGCGATCACGTTCTGGCTGAAGGCTGGGGTGCTGCCCGTGCCGCGGCGCATCTCGGCGACCGCACGGGTGCATTCCGCTTCAAAGCGCTGTGGATCAACGCCCGAATCTTCGAGCAGCGTGCGGAACGCGGGACGCGAGGCGAGCGCGCCCATCCAATGGGCGAGCTCGATCGCCTCGTGGCTGCTGCGCACGGCGAGCGCTGCGGCACCCTCGAGGGAAATGCGCGCGTCCGTGTCCAAGCGCTTGATGAGATGCTGGAGATCCACCGCACTCATGGTCTGAAGTCACCCCTTGTTCCTGGTCTCGACCCCTCACCGAAAACAACGCCGGCGCAGGATTTCCTCAGTCAGGTCGTGACGCAAAACATGCGCCGCAAAAAACAACGCTCAGGGTGCAACAAACACTCCCGAGCAGACCGATACCATACACAAAACAAACGACAGCAACAAGACAGCAAGGCGGAGAACACCCGCCTGACTAACGCAAACCCAATGCAATGCAGGGCTTTCCGCACCCCTCGGCAACAGAACCTTCCCACAGGAACTTCGCCGTAAACCATTGGGTGGGGGTTGAAATATTGGAATAATCCTTTTAGTCAACCCCGAAGCTCAACATTGTCGGTTTCTGAATGGTTACCTCCACGCTCGATTTTGAGCGCATGAGGGCGCCGATCACCGCCGAGTTTCCGGCGGGAGAGGACGTCCGGACGAGCTCCCGCGTGGAGCTTTATTATCGCTTGAAGGACGCGCGCTCGGCGGCGCGCACCGAAGAGCGCGCGCTTCCGGCGGGTGAGCCCTTCCGGCTGTCGCCGGCCTGGCACGAGGTGCGGGCGCTCTGCGTGGAACTGTTGGAAACCGTCACGTCCGACATCGAAATCCTCGCCTGGCTGATGGAAGCGGAACTGCGGCTTTCGGGGTTCGGCGGCCTGCGGGACGTCTTCCGCCTCGCCACTGATTTGGTAGAGGATCGCTTCGATTCGCTTCATTCGATCGACAACGAAACCATCGCCGACAAGGTTGCGCCGCTGTCGGGCCTGAACGGCGTGGGCGGCGAGGGCACGCTGATCCAGCCGATCCGGCTTTCGCCCGTCGTGCCGGGACAAGGCTTCTTCCAGTCGAGCCTGTGGGACTTCCAGTTGGCCCAGCGGCCCGGCGAAGAGACGCGCCGCGCGGCCCTTCGCGAAGCCGCCGACGACGCCGGCAAGGAAGCGATGCGGGCTTATCTCGCTGTGGTGAACGAGTGCTTGGCCACGTTCAACGCGCTGACCGCCGCGCTCGACGCGCGATGCGGGCCGGATGCGCCGGCGTCATCCGCCATTCGCAACGTGCTCGAGGAAGCGCGCCTGGCCGTGGTCAATCTCGGCGGCTTCGAGGGCGAGGCCGCAGCCGTTTCCGGCGATGGGGTGGAAGCCGCGCCTGAAGCGGACAGTGCCGCGCAAGCCCTGGCCACCGAAGCCGCGCCCGCGCGGCCTCGCCCCATCGCCTCGCGCGAGGACGCGTTCGCGAAGCTCCAGGAAGTGGCCGATTTCTTCCGGCGCACCGAGCCGCAATCGCCGCTCGCGCCGGCCATCGACACGATCATCGCGCGCGGCCGCATGAATTTCGCCGACCTCCTGGCCGACCTCGTCCAGGACGACCATGCGCGGCGCACCATCTTGATTACTGCGGGGATCAAACCAGATTCCTAAGGGAAACCACGAGGCTGCCGGGCATTTTCCAACCCCGACGGCCGTTTTTCGTGGGAAATCCCGCATCTTCCCCATGCCGGAAACGAGCCAAGGAGATCGAAATGCCAAGTGTGCACGACAAGCTTGAGCGGGTTCGCAAGCCCCGCGTCCACATCAAATACGAGGTGGAAACCGAAGGAGCGCAGATCGAAAAGGAGTTGCCCTTCGTGGTGGGCGTGCTGGGAGACTTCTCCGGCAACCCGACGGAGCCGCTGCGGCCCTTCGGCGAGCGCAAATTCGTGCAGATCGACAGGGACAATTTCGACGAGGTGATGCGGCGCATGACGCCCGGCCTCAACCTCTCGGTCGAGAACACGCTGCAGGGCGACGGCACCGACATGGCGGTGAACCTCAAATTCGAGAAGCTGGAGGATTTCGAGCCGGCCAACGTGGTCGCTCAAGTGCCGGCGCT
>QFNI01000054.1 GCA_003240775.1 Mesorhizobium amorphae
GGATGGCGGCGATCGGGCCGTAGACCATGGTCACGTATAGCACGAGCACGAACAGGATGGCGATGATGCCCGTCCAGTTCACGGCTTCGGGATCGGCCACCATGCGGAACGCGCCCGCATTGGGAACCGAATAGACCGTCACGTCGCCCGTGCCCGCTTCCTCGGCCGTCACGATCTTCGCAGTGACGGCATCCGATGCAGGCAAGGTGGTGGAGGTCGTGCCGCGAATGGCTGCAGCGTTCAGCTCAAGAGCCGGGTTCGCCGCGACGAAGGCGTCGAGCTTGACGTCTGCGACACGCGCCGCGTCCCGCACCAGCGGGTAGCCGGCTGCCTGAAGGGCCGCATTCACCCCGCCTTTGAAGGCCGCGTCGCGCGCAGCCGCATCAGCGCCTGCGGCAGTCACGTCGTAGGACTCGATCGTGGTCTCGGCCACCCGGACCGTCGCCGGCGTGCCCGCAGGCGCGGTCGCCACGATGTCGTAGGGCACCGAGCTTTTCGCCAGGAAGTCGGTCGCCACGTCACACGAGGTGGCGGGCTTGCGGGTTCCCACCGGGTTGAACTGGAACAGGCAGTCGCCGGGTGCGGCGGTCACGGTCGCGCGCACCGTTTCCTGCGCCTGGGCGAGGGCTGGGTTCGCGGCCCAGGTCAACGCCTTGAAGAGCGGGAAGTAGGTGACGATGGCAAGTGCTAGGCCCGCCATGATGATCGGCTTGCGGCCGATCTTGTCCGACAGCCAACCGAACACCACGAAGAAGATCGTGCCCAGCGCAAGCGCTATCGCCACCATGATGTTGACCGACTGGCCGTCGACCTTCAGCACGTTGGTCAGGAAGAACAGCGCGTAGAACTGACCGGAATACCAGACTACGGCCTGGCCGGCGGTGAGGCCGAAGAGTGCGATCAGCGCGATCTTGGCGTTGCCCCACTGGCCGAACGCCTCCTTCAGCGGAGCCTTCGAGGTCTTGCCCTCTTCCTTCATGCGCTTGAAGGCGGGCGATTCCGAAAGCGTCATGCGGATCCAGACGGAGATGCCGAGCAGCACGATCGAGACCAGAAACGGAATGCGCCAGCCCCAGGCGGCGAAGGCTTCGCGCGACATGGAGTTCTGGATGAGCAGGATCACCATCAGCGACAGGAACAGGCCGAGCGTGGCCGTGGTCTGGATCCAAGAGGTGTAGAAGCCGCGCCGGTTGTTGGGCGAGTGCTCGGCCACATAGGTCGCGGCCCCACCATACTCACCGCCGAGCGCCAGGCCCTGCAGCATGCGCAGCACGATCAGGATGATGGGAGCCGCGATACCCCAGCTTGCCGAGCCCGGAAGGATGCCGACCAAAAAGGTCGAGGCGCCCATGATGAGAATGGTGACGAGGAAGGTGTATTTGCGGCCCACGAGGTCGCCCAGGCGGCCGAACACAAGAGCACCGAAGGGACGAACCAGAAAGCCCGCCGCGAAGGCCAGAAGCGCGAAGATGTTGCGAGTGGTTTCAGGATATTCGCTGAAGAATGCCGCACCGATGAAGACGGCGAGCGAGCCGTAGAGGTAGAAGTCGTACCATTCGAACACCGTGCCGAGCGAGGAGGCGAAGATCACCTTCCTTTCCTCGCGCGTCATCGCACGGCTCTCTGAGCCGTGTGCTGCGGTTACTGCCATCGATCATCCTCCCATCGGATAGCGGGGTGTCATCGGCGCGCCACGTGTCCTCCTCGACGCGCTTGACCGGATGCTAACCATGCTTCGGCGGAAGTGAAAACACTCGGCCCTGGAACAACCGCAGGTTTTTCAGGCCGCGTGAGAAATAATCAACGCTCAAGCGCCCCAAGAAGAGCGGCAGCGGCCCGCATGTCGCGCTCGCGGGCGTGGAAGCGCGCGAGAGCCTCCGAATCATGGCCCCACTGCTCGGCGTTCCAGTTCTCGTCCACATGGGCGGCGGCCCAGGCCTCGTCGGGCGAAAGCGCGCGGTCTTCCACGGCGAGCGCCAGAAGGGCGGAGCCCATCAGCGTGGTGAGAAGGTGGATGGCGGCCAAGCGCTGCGGCTCGAGACGGTCTGCGAGATGCGCGCGCACGGCATCGATCGCGCGCGGCGGCTGGGTCACCGGCATGATGCCCTCGGCCAGGAGGAAGCGGGCGCCGAGCCTGCGCTCTGCCCAGTCGAGCACCGGGTCCCACGCAGCGCTCTGGCGCGCCTGGAGCGCTTCGGGGCCTTCCGCTCGATAGCAGAGGAGATCGGAGCCCGCGAACTGCGCGACATCGTCGGCCACGGCCTGGGGGTTCTGCGCGACGCCGTCGAGAGCGGTGTTGACCAGGCGAAGCACGGGCATCGTCACCGGCACGATCTCTGCGGTCTGGGCCTCGAACTCGTCGGCCACCAGCTGCGCGGCTTTCTGCGTGGGCAGGATCACGGGCATGCGCCCCGGCGTGCGGGCGAGCTTGCCGTCGAGCGCCACGCCGAACCCGCCCTCGGCGGGCATCACGGAAGCCTTCTCGTAGAAGCGCTTGGGCAGAGGGGCGCGCATCTGGATCTGCGCGCGGCGCACGGGGTCTGGGTCCGACAGGAAGATGCCGTTCTCGAGATCGGAAATGATGTCGCGCATAAGAGAAATCCCAGTTCAGGCACGTGCCTGCGGGCGGTTCACGAGAAGAAGCCCGCAGGCGATGAGCGCCAGCGCCACCGCCACGTTCCAGCCCACCGGCTCGGCAAGCAGCAGGCCGCTCGCCAGAACACCGAAGACGGGCGTCAGGAAGGTGAAGCTCGTCAGGCCGGCCGCCGGATAAGAGCGCATCAGCCAGAACCAGAGGATATAGGTGAAGGCCACCACGAAAACAGCCTGGAAGAGCACCGATCCGATGGCGATCATGCTGACATCGCGCAGGAGCGGGCCGGCCAACGGCACGAGCGGCAGCGTCATCAGCGCGGAAACGCCGAGCTGGTAGAGCAGAAGTTTCTCGGGCACCGCCTCGCGCAGCTTGGTGCGCTTGATGACGAGCGTGGTCGCCGCCCACAGCACCCCACCGCCCAGGCAGAGCGCGTCTCCGAACAGCGTGTCGCCGCCGAGTGCCTGGCGTCCGTCCACCAGCACCAGCGCCACGCCTGAGAAGGCGAGCAGAAGCCCGCCCCAGTGGCGCGGGCGCATCCTCTCACCCAAAAGGAAATGCGCGCCCACCAGCACGAAGAAGGGCATGGTGTTGATCATGAGGACGCCGCGGCTCGCGGTGGTGTAGTCGAGCCCGAAGAAGATCAGCGCGAATTCCGCGCCGAACAACGCGCCGACCCAGAGCCCGGCCCACAGCGTGCCGTCGCGCTCCCAGAGGCGGATGCTGCGAAACCAGCACCAGCACAGCACGAGCGCCCCGCCGATGGCCGAGCGCGCACAGGACACGGCCAGCGGGTTGAAGCCCGTGTTGGACAGCTTGATGGCGACCTGGTTCAACCCCCAGGAGAAGGTCAGCCCCACCATCAGAAGTGCCGCGAAGCCGTCGATGCGGTCGTATCGCGCGACGGGAGCGGCCGCGCTCATGCGTCGGCCGACGCTTCCTCGAAGCCGAGCAGGTTCCAAGTCTGGCGCATATGCGGGGGCATGGCGGCGGTGACGTCGATCACGCCCCGGTCGGGGTGGGGGATCACGATGCGCCGCGCATGGAGGTGCAGGCGGTTCTGGATGCCGCCCGGAAATTCCCAGTTGGTGTCGGCCTCGAAATATTTGGGGTCGCCGATGATCGGGCAACCGATAGAGGCCGCGTGCACGCGCAACTGGTGGGTGCGGCCCGTATAGGGCTCCATCTCCAGCCAGGACAGCGACTGCGCCGCCTGCTCGACGATGCGATAGAAGGAAACGGCGTGGTCGGCGCCATCTTCGCCGTGGCGCGCGACGCGCACACGGTCGCCGTCGGGCGACGGCTCCTTGACGAGCCAGGACGAAATCTTGTCTTCGCGCTTCTTGGGCACGCCCTTGACCAGGGCCCAGTAGGTCTTCTTGGCGTCGCGCCCGCGAAAGGCCTCGGCGAGCTTCATCGCAGCGAGCCGCGTGCGCGCGACGACCAGCACGCCCGACGTGTCGCGGTCGAGGCGGTGGACGAGGCGCGGCTTCTCGCCTTTCTTGTTGCGCCAGGCTTCCAGCATCCCGTCCACATGGCGCGACACGCCAGAGCCGCCCTGCACGGCGAGCCCCGCCGGCTTATTGAAGACGAACACCTTGTCGTCCTCGTGGATCAGCATCTTTTGAAGGACTTCCGCGTCACCGCCCGAGCGGACGGCTGATGGGCTCAGCGCCTCGCCGCCCTTGCGGTCCACGTCGAGCGGGGGCACGCGCACGGTCTGGCCGGGCTCGATGCGGGTGTCGGCCTTGGCGCGCGCGCCGTTGACCCGCACCTGACCGGAGCGGAGCAGCTTCTGAAGATGGCCGAAGCCGAGCCCGGGGTAATGGGCCTTGAACCAGCGGTCGAGGCGCATGCCGCTCTCGCCCGCTTCCACCGTGATCTGCTCGACGCCTGCCATGAGCGGGCTCCTAGCATCAGGGAAGCGTTCGCGCGAGGCCCAGGCCCAGAAAGACGGCAAGAAGCGAGCCGCCGACGCTTGCCGCCACATAGATTGCCGCCTGCATCGCTCTTCCGCCCTGCCAGAGCGTCGCGAAATCGAGCGAGAAGGCGGAAAACGTGGTGAAGCCGCCGAGCACGCCGGTGATCAGAAACAGCCGAAGCTCCGGCGCTGTGCCCGCCCGCCGCGCGAACCAGCCCGCGAGAAGCCCGATCAGGAACGAGCCGCAAAGGTTGATGGCAGCCGTCTGCCAGGGGATCAGCACGGGCGCCCGCGCCGCGCCCATGTTCACCAGATGCCGCGCCCCCGCGCCCAGGCCGCCGCCAAGCATCACGAGCAGCAGGTTGAGCACGGCAAGCCCCTTCTAGCCCGATGCATCCCTTGCCTGATGGACCGCGGCCAGCGCCACCACGAGCCAGAGGTCTCGCAGCGCCCACCGATGCGGCGCCGTGCGAGCCCTCACCTTGCCGAAATAGGGCGTGAGCATGAATTCGGGCATGCCGAGGTTGGACTTCGCCGTGTTGCAGGGCTGGCAGGCGGGAATGGTGATGTGGCGTCCCTTGTGCTGGCGCGAGACCACATGATCGCGCGTGCTCCGCTGCTTGCCGGCCGCGCTGGTTCCCTTGGTCAGCGCACCGCCGCAATACGCGCACCAGTGGCGGCGCTCATCGTTCCACCAGTCCCCCGTGCGGCGGACGATCAGGCTGTCGGGTGCTTCGGGCTGAGGCTGGGACACGCCTGATCGAAGCAGACAGCGCTTACGATCCTGCTAACGCCTTTCGCGCTCGCGGCGCAGTTCGGACCAGCGGTCGAGGCGGCGGCGGATTTCCTTCTCGTAGCCGCGGCCGGGCGGGTCGTAGAAGGTCTGGCGGTGCATCTGCTCGGGGAAATAGTTCTGGCCCGAAAACGCGTCGGGCGCGTCATGGTCGTAGGCGTAGCCGGTGGCGAAGCCTTCGTCCTTCATGAGCTTGGTGGGCGCGTTCAGGATGTGCTTTGGCGGCAGGAGCGAGCCGTGCTCCTTGGCGGCGCGGGTGGCGGCCTTGTAGGCGATGTAGTTGGCGTTCGATTTGGGTGCGGTCGCGAGATAGATGCAGGCCTGGGCGAGAGCGAGCTCGCCCTCGGGAGAGCCGAGAAAGTCGTAGGCGTCCTTTGCGGCATTGGCGACGACCAGCGCCTGGGGGTCGGCTAGGCCGATATCCTCAACAGCCATGCGGACCAAACGACGGCCGAGGAAAAGCGGGCTCTCGCCGGCATCCAGCATGCGGCAGAGATAGTAGAGGGCCGCATCGGGGTCGGAGCCGCGCACGGATTTGTGCAGGGCCGAGATCAGGTTGTAGTGGCCGTCCTGGCTCTTGTCGTAGACGGGCGCGCGGCGCTGGAGAACGCGCTGAAGGCCGTCGGCATCGAAGGTCTCGCCCGGACGCGCCGCCCGCCAGGCTTCCTCGGCGAGCGTGAGGGCCGCGCGGCCGTCGCCGTCGCTCATACGCAGAAGGACCGCGCGCGCTTCAGCGTCGAGCGGCAACGCCTTTCTCTCCAGGCTTTCGGCGCGGGCGAGCAGCTTCTCCACGCTTTCGGGACCGAGCGCGCGAAAGGTGAGCACGCGTGCGCGCGACAAAAGGGCGGCGTTCAATTCGAAGGACGGGTTCTCCGTGGTGGCGCCCACCAGCACAACCGTGCCGTCTTCCATCACCGGCAGGAAGCTGTCTTGCTGGGCGCGGTTGAAGCGGTGGATCTCGTCCACGAAGAGCAGCGTCTGCCGCCCCTTGGCCGCGCGCAGGCGGGCGGCCTCGAACACCTTCTTCAGGTCGGCCACGCCCGAGAAGATCGCCGAGATCTGCTCGAAGGCGAGCGCTGTCTCGTTGGCGAGCAGGCGTGCGAGCGTGGTCTTGCCCGTGCCGGGCGGGCCCCAGAAGATCATCGAACCGAGCGAGCCCGACCCGATCAGCCGCGTCAGCACCCCGTCCTCACCCGTCAGGTGCTCCTGGCCCACCACCTCGGCCAGCGTGCGCGGGCGCAGCCGGTCGGCCAGCGGGCGGTTGGCCGGCGCGGCGGGCCTGGAATCTTCCGTGCCGAACAGGTCGGCCATCAGAAGCGCAGGGTCTGCGTGATCACGCGGCCGTCGCGCTCGATGGTCAAGCGCCACCGGCGCGCCTGGGAGGTGGCGAGCTCCTCCAGCGCGGAAGCCGTTTCCACCGGCTGGCCGTTGATCTCGCGCACGATGTCCTTGGCGCGGAAACCGACCTGTGCCGCGGGCGAGCCCGGTGCCACTTCGAGCACGGCAACGCCCGACTGGTCCGTGCGCAGGCCAAGGCGCTGGGCGAGCCGCGGCGAAAGGTCGGCCACCTTGGCACCCGCGAGCGGCCCGCGACCGTCGATCGCGAGCTCCTCCCCGCCATTGTCGGGAGCGCGCACGAGGCTGACCTCCACCTGCCGCTCCGCGCCTGCGGAAAGCACGGTGAGCTTGGCTTTGGCACCGATCGGCTGGGTCGCCAGGCGATAGCCGAGCGCATCCACATGCTCCACGACTACGCCGTTGAAGGCGAGCACCACATCGCCAGGCTTGAGGCCGGCTGCGGCTGCCGGCCCGTCCTCCGTCACATCCGCCACCAGCGCGCCATAGGGCCGGTCGAGGCCGAGCGCTTCGGCGATGGGCGCGGTCACAGGCTCGAAGATGGCGCCCACGAAGGGCCGCTCGAAATAATCCTCGCCGCGCATGGCTGACGCCGCCACCGCGCGCACGATGTTGCCGGGAATCGCGAAGCCGATGCCGATCGAGCCGCCCGAGCGGGAGTAGATCGCCGTGTTGATGCCGACGAGCTGACCGCTCATGTCGATCAGAGCGCCGCCCGAATTGCCGGGGTTGATGGCCGCATCCGTCTGAATGAAGAATCCGAAGTCGCCCACCCCGATATGCGAGCGTGCGAGCGCCGAGACGATGCCGCTGGTCGTGGTCTGGCCGACGCCGAAGGGGTTGCCGATGGCGAGCACGAGATCGCCCACCGCGAGCGCTTCCGAGTCACCGATGGCGATCGCGGGGAAGTCGGCGCCATCGACCTTGAGCACGGCGAGGTCGAGCTGCTCGTCCTTCAGCATCACCTTGGATTCGAACTCGCGGCCGTCGGATGTCGCGACCTTCACCGCGTCGGCGTCCTTGATGACGTGGAAGTTGGTGACGATCCAGCCGGCCTTGTCGATCACCACGCCCGAGCCCAGCGACGAGCGCTCGCGCGGCTGCATCCGGCGGCCGAAGAACTCGGCGAAGAAGGGGTCGTCCATCAGGGGAGAGCGGCGCGTTTCGCGCGGGCGCTGGGTGGCGTAGACGTTGACCACGGCGGGCGCGGTCGCAGCCACGAGCGGCGCGAACGAAAGCTGCAGCTCCTGGCGGCTGAAGGGCACGCGCCGCTCGGCTGGCGTGCCGTCGGTGGTGGTGCCGCGAAGCAGCGTCGAGAGCGGGTCGTCCTGGGCATGGCTCGGTGCCGCAAACAGCGTGCCGGCGAGCAGGAGCGGGATCAGCAGGGCTTTGCGCATGGAATGTCGCCTCAAAGGATCAGACGCGGCTTAACGCCCGAATTGTGCAAAGGCCATGGCGACGCTTGCGCGAGGCGGGTGCGAGGTCGGGGCTGCGCCTGCCGAGCTCCCCTGCCCCTTGAGGGGAGAGGTTGGGGGTGGGGGTAAAACCTCCGCCGCACACCCGGTCATTCAGGACACCCCCACCCCGTACCCCTCCCCTCAAGGGGGAGGGGAATCCGGAGATGTCTGAGACAGTTCCTCAGCACTCCACCACATTCACCGCCAGGCCCCCCAGGCTCGTCTCCTTGTACTTCTCGCTCATGTCCATGCCGGTCTGGCGCATGGTCTCGATCGCGGCGTCCAGCGGCACGAAATGCACACCGTCTCCCTTCACAGCGAGCGAGGCCGCCGTCACAGCCTTCACCGCTCCCAGCGCGTTGCGTTCGATGCAGGGCACCTGCACCAGGCCCGCCACGGGGTCGCATGTCATGCCGAGATGGTGCTCCAGCGCGATCTCGGCCGCGTTCTCCACCTGCTCGGGCGTGCCGCCCATCACGGCGCAGAGGCCGGCCGCCGCCATGGCCGAGGCCGATCCCACCTCGCCCTGGCAGCCCACTTCCGCGCCCGAGATCGAGGCGTTGGTCTTGATGATGCCGCCGATGGCGGCCGCCGTCAGCAGGAAGTCGCGGATCGAGCCCTCATCGGCCTCGTCGTAGAAATGCAGCCAGTAGCGCATCACAGCCGGCACAACGCCGGCCGCGCCGTTGGTGGGTGCCGTCACCACGCGCCCGCCGCTCGCATTCTCCTCGTTCACGGCCATGGCGTAGATCGAGAGCCAGTCGTTGGCGAGAAGCGGGTTTGGTCGGTTGCGGCGCCACTCCTCCTGGAGCTTGTCGTGCAGCGCGCGGGCGCGGCGCCGGACCTTGAGGCCGCCGGGCATGATGCCTTCCTGCGACAGGCCGCGGTCGATGCAGCCGCGCATGGCGTTCCAGATGGCGTCGAGCCGGGCGTCGAGTTCCTCGCGCCCGACCTGCGTTTCCTCGTTGGCGCGCTTCATCTCGGCGATGGAGAGGCCCGAGCGCGATGCCATGGCCAGCATCTCGCGCGCGTTGGCGAAGGGATAGGGCACGCGCGGGCCGCCGCCCTTGCCCACGCCTGCCTTCATGCGCTGCAATTCCTCGTCGGACACCACGAAGCCGCCGCCGATCGAATAGTAGACACGCTTGAGGAGCAGCCGCTCGGCGCCGTCGAAGGCCGACAGGCTCATGCCGTTGGCGTGGCCGGGCAGCGAGACGCGCTTGTCGAGCACGAGGTCGACAGCGGGGTCGAAGCGGTAGCCGGGATGGCCGGGGGGCGAAACGCGCTTGGTGCGCTTCACCTCTTCCACCGCCGCATCCATCTTGTCGGGATCGACGGAAAGCGGCGTCTCGCCCGTCAGGCCCAGGATCACCGCGCGGTCCGTGCCGTGGCCGACACCAGTGAAGGCGAGCGAGCCGTGCAGACTGGCGCTCAGGCGCTCGACGGTGGCGCCCGCGGGCTTCGGCCAGTCGCCGCGCGCCAACTCGTCCAGGAAGCGCGCGGCAGCCGTCATCGGTCCCATGGTGTGGGAGGACGACGGGCCGATGCCGATCTTGAAGAGGTCGAAGACCGAAAGAAACATTGCTCGAACCCCCAAGCGCCTAACCAAGTCGAGGATTAGCCTGGGGATGCGGCAGGCTTCGCCACCTCGCCCGACTTCCACCGGCTGGACCGCGACATTCGCGTCACGGCATGTATGTAAGGGCGCGCATCCATCCTTGTCAGGCTCCGCATGGCCCAAACGCTTCAGCTCACTTCGGCCGACCTCGCCTCCCTGGCCTTCTTTCTTCTCGTCTGGGCCTTCTTCACCTATGCGGCGGAGGGCGTGATCTCCAAGCGGCCTTCGCTGACGGTCGCGATGAACCGGCAGCGCGAGATCTGGATCCGCACCATGGCGCGGCGCGATCTGCGCATGATCGACACCTCGATCATGCTGGGCCTGCAGCAGGGCACGGCCTTCTTCGCGTCGTCCGCGCTGATCGCGGTGGGCGGCTGCTTCGCGCTGCTCGGCACGCCCGACAAGCTCCTGGCGCTTCTGGCCGACCTGCCCTACAGCGCACCACCCACGCGCGAGCTGTTCGAGTTCAAGGTGATCGGCCTGGTGCTGATCCTGGCCTACGCCTTCTTCAAGTTCTCCTGGGCCTACCGGCTCTTCAACTACTGCTCGATCCTGATCGGCGCCGTGCCGCCGGCAGCCGAATTCCCCAACGACCCCGAACGGGCGGAGCGCGCCGTGAAGCGGGCCGCGCGCATGAACATCCTGGCCGCCAAGCATTTCGGAGCGGGCTTGCGGGGCGTGTTCTTCTCGGTCGCCTATCTCGGATGGTTCATCCACCCACTGGCGCTGGGAGCGACCACGCTCCTACTGCTCGGCGTTCTGATGCGGCGGCAGTTCTTCTCGGCTGCGCGGGAAGCGGCGCTGGAGCCGTGAGGCCGGGCTATTCCCGCGCGGGAAGCAGCGTGTCCGTCCGGCCGGAAAGCCGGTAGACCACGAGGCCCACCCACTCGCGGATGCCGAGCGTCGCATTGGTCAGCCCGTCGGTCACGTTGTCCTTGAACAGGCCCACGCCCTCCTCGCCGCTCGTGCGGTAGTCGGTCGGCCAGGCGGTCACGGGAAACCCGTTCTTGCGGAAGAGCGCAACCGAGCGCGGCATGTGGAAGGCGGATGTGACGAGCAGCCAGGTCTCGCCTGCCTGCGGGTTCACGAGCGCATTGGTGAAGCGCGCGTTCTCGTCGGTGTTGCGCGAGCGGTCTTCAAGCACGAGCCGCTCGGGCGCCACGCCGAGCGCGGTAAGCAGGCGCTTGGCCGATGTGGCATCCGCCTCGCCTTCCAGGATCAGCGCGCCCGTGCCGCCCGAGATCACCACGCGCGCATCCGGGTAACGCCGCGCGAGCACGGCCGCTTCCACGAAGCGGTCGCCCGAGCTGTTCAGCTCGTAGCCGCCGCGCACAAGGTTGATGCCGCCCTCGAACCCGCCGCCGAGAACGACGATGCCCGCGACATTCTGAGGAGCGGTGTCGGGGCGCGGGAAGCGGTCTTCCAAAGGATGCAGCAGAAGCGCGCCGAAGCTCGTCCAGGCGCAGAGAACCAGAACCAGCGTGCCTGCGACCAGAAAGCCGAGCGCGGCCTTCCGCCAACGCAGCAGCGCGAGCACCGAGCCGAAAAGCCCCAGAAGGATCGCGAAGTTCAGCGGTTGAAGAACGAAGCCGACGATCTTGGAGACAATGAAGAACATGCCTGCTTCGGCTTCACCACCAGGGCTTGGCCTGGAAGCGGCCGGCGGCATCCTCGATCACGGCGCCCGTCTGGAAGAGCGTTTCCTCCTCGAAGGGGCGGCCGATCAGCTGGAGGCCGAGCGGCAGGCCCGACGCATCCAGCCCCGCAGGCACCGCGATGCCCGGCAGGCCCGCCATGTTCACGGTCACCGTGAAGACGTCGTTCAGATACATCTTCACCGGATCGGCTGCCATTTCCTGGTCGGCGATGCCGAAGGCAGCCGATGGGGTGGCGGGCGTCAGGATCACGTCCACGCCATCGGCGAACACATCCTCGAAATCCTTCTTGATGAGGGTCCGCACCTTTTGCGCCTTGAGATAGTAGGCGTCGTAATAGCCGGCGGACAGCACGTATGTGCCGATCATCACGCGGCGCTTGACCTCTCGGCCGAAGCCCGCCGCGCGCGTGTTCTCATACATCTCCACCACGTCGCGGCCGGGCACGCGGAGCCCGTAGCGCACGCCGTCATAGCGGGCGAGGTTGGAGGACGCCTCGGCGGGCGCCACGATGTAATAGGCGGGCAGCGCGTATTTCGTGTGAGGCAGCGAGATGTCGACGATCTCCGCGCCCGCGGCCTTCAGCCACTCGATGCCTTGCGCCCAGAGCTTTTCGATCTCCTCGGGCATGCCTTCCACGCGGTACTCGCGCGGGATGCCGACCTTGAGCCCCTTGATCGAGCGGCCGACGGCCGCCTCGTAGTCGGGCACGGGGCGGTCTACCGAGGTGGTGTCCTTGGGGTCCACGGAGGCCATCGAGCGCAGCAGGATCGCGGCATCGCGCACGTCGCGCGCGATCGGGCCGGCCTGGTCGAGCGAGGATGCGAAAGCCGCGATCCCCCAGCGCGAGCAGCGCCCATAGGTCGGCTTGATGCCCACCGTGCCCGTGAAGGCCGCAGGCTGGCGGATCGAGCCGCCGGTGTCGGTGGCGGTGGCGCCTGCGCACAGGAAGCCCGCGACGGCGGCTGCCGAACCGCCCGAGGATCCGCCGGGCACGAGTTGCTTGTTGTCGCCGTCCGCCCGGCGCCAGGGGTTCACCACCGGCCCGTAATAGGAGGTCTCGTTGGACGAGCCCATGGCGAACTCGTCCATGTTGAGCTTGCCCAGCATCACCGCGCCGTCCGCCCAGAGATTGCTCGTCACGGTCGATTCGTAGCGCGGCTTGAAGCCATCTAGGATGTGGCTGCCGGCCTGGGTGTGGGTGCCGAAGGTCGCGAACAGGTCCTTGATGCCGAGCGGGATGCCCTCCAGCGCCCCGCCCTCGTTTCTAACGAGCCGCTCGTCGGACTTGGCGGCCATCTCGCGGGCCTGATCGGGCGTGGTCGCCACATAGGCGTTGAGTACAGGGTTGGCCTGCTCGATCGCGCCGAGATAGCTCTCGGTCAGCTCGACAGCCGTGAACTCCTTGGCGCGCAGGCCCGCGCGCGCTTCGGCGATGGTCTTCTTCGTCAGTTCGGTGGTCATGGCGAAATCCTACTCGACCACTTTCGGCACAAGAAAGAAATTGGCTTCCGTGGCCGGCGCATTGGCCACGATGTCGGCGGCCTTTGCGCCATCCGTCACGCGATCCTCGCGCTTGCGCATTTCCATGGGCGTCACCGAGGTCATCGGCTCGACGCCGGACACGTCGACCTCGTCCAACTGCTCCACGAAGCCCAGAATGGTGTTGAGCTCGCCCACCATGCGTTGCGCATCGTCTTTGCTGACGGCGATGCGCGCGAGATGCGCCACGCGCTTGACGGTCTGGAGATCGACGGACATCGGCTCTTCCGGCTGGAGGGTGTGGCTCGGGCTATAATGGGGCCTGCCATGGGGCGCAACCGGGTGGGCGCAACCGGGGGCCGCCTCGCAGCCGCCCCTCACAGGTGCCAGCGCTAGCGCGCGCCGCCCACTTCGACCGCCCGGCCCAGCTCGGGCACGATCACCTGGGTGGCCGAGCCTTCCATGCCGGCCACGAACTTGTCGGCGGTTTCCTCCAGAAAAGGGAACGTGCCGTAATGGCAGGGGATGGCGACGTCGAACTTGAAGAAGCGCGAGCAGGCGAGCGCGGCCACCGCACCCCCCATGGTCACCCGGTCGCCCACCGGCACCAGCGCCACCTTGGGGTCGTGCAGCTCGTTGATCAGCGCCATGTCGCCGAAGATGTCGGTGTCGCCCATGTGATAGAGCGTGGGCGCGTCGGGCGCGTGGAGCACGATCCCGTTGGGGTTGCCCATGTAATGCGTGACGCCCTTGGCATCCGTGAATGACGACGAATGCAGCGCTTGAACGAAGGTCGCGGTGAAGCTGTCGAAATCGACGGTGCCGCCGGTGTTGGCGAACCGGACGCGGTCCCCCGCGATGCCTTCGGCCATCAGGTAGGAAGCGAGCTCGAAATTGGCTGCGACCACCGCGTCCTTCTTTTCTTTCAGGATTTCCAGCGTGTCGCCCAGATGGTCGCCGTGGCCGTGGGTGAGCAGGATGTGGGTCACCCCCTCAGCCGGCCCCCGCCAGTCCTTCCCCCAGGACGGGTTGCCCGTCAGAAAGGGGTCGAACAGGATGACCGCGCCGCTCGTTTCCACGCGGAATGCCGACTGCCCGTACCAAGTGATCTTCATGCGTCTCGCCTTCCCTTTTGTGTGGGCGGCTAGATAGAAGCGAGGCGAGAAGCGTCAAAGCGGGAGAGCGAGCCGGTGAACGTGATCGCGGTCGAAGCACTGCCCGCCCTCCTTTCGGGGGGCAGGCGGCTGATGGGGCTCGACCTCGGCGAGAAAACGATCGGGATCGCGGTTTCGGATGCAGGGCTGGCCTTCGCCCATCCGCGTCCCGTGATCGCGCGCGGCAAGTTCTCGCGCGATGCGGGGCTGCTCGGCGAACTCGTCGCCAAGGAAAACATCGCGGCGGCCGTGATGGGCCTGCCCGTCAACATGGACGGCTCCGAAGGCCCCCGCGCCCAGGCGAGCCGCGCGTTCGTGCGCAACATGGCGCGGCTTTCGCCCCTGCCCTTCCTGTTCTGGGACGAGCGCCTTTCCACGGTCGCCGCGGAGCGCGCCTTGATCGCGATGGATGTGTCCCGCCGGAAACGCGACGAGCGGATCGACTCCGCGGCCGCCGCCTTCATCCTGCAGGGCGTGCTCGATCGCCTTTATGCGCTCGGCGCAGATGGCTCCGCGCCCGCATAGCGCGCCCGCACCCAGGCAGCGATGCTCTTGCGGCGGCGGAAGGCCAGAAGCGCGCCGAGCAGCAGGCTGTCGTAGAAGAAAGTGCGCGCGAGCATGCCCGGCAGGGCCGCAGGATCGATCTCCAGCCGCTGGCCGAGATATTGCTGCGTCAGGTCTCCCACGGCGCTGGCATAGACCTGGAAGATCAGGTCGTGCGCCTCGCGCGTCAGAAGCACGAAGCCGAAATGCCAGTCGTTGAGGCTGATGAAATACCATCCCCAGAACAGCACGAGGGGTCCGCCCCACAGGATCAACAGCCAACGCATGATCGTCTCCGCCCAGAAGGACTCGGGCCACAGCACTTGAATCAAAGTGGCGCGGATGGGCAGCAGGGGCAACGGTAACTGTTTGTTAAGGTTAACGGACGGGGTGGATGGAAACGCGAGACTCACCCCTGCTTGGCAGAAACTGGTTCGAGGTTACCCCCACCCCTAACCCCTCCCCTCAAGGGGGAAGGGAAACGGAGAGGGCAGTGGATGCAGAGCACCGAGGCGCCCTGCCCCCGCCATAACGAAAAAGGCCGCCGGATCGCTCCGGCGGCCTTTGTTCATTCCGTCGATCTTGCCTTATTCGGCAGGCTCGTTGGCGGTCATGTCCGTCAGCATGGCGTCCGCCACGTCCCCGCCGGACGCCTTGCGGCGATCCTCGAGGATGAGGTCGTCGCGTGTGGTCGCGATGCGGCGGATCTGGGTCATCTGGCCGCCCGTGCCGGCCGGGATGAGACGGCCGACGATGACGTTTTCCTTCAGGCCCTGCAGCGTGTCGGTCTTGCCGGCAACGGCCGCTTCGGTGAGCACGCGGGTGGTCTCCTGGAAGGAGGCCGCCGAGATGAAGGACGGCGTCTGCAGCGAGGCCTTGGTGATGCCGAGCAGAACCGGCTGGCCTTCCGCGGGCAGCTTGCCTTCTTCGGCCAGACGCTCGTTGACCTCGTTCAGTTCCACGACGTCCACATGGTCGCCAGGGATGTAGGTCGAGTCGCCCTGGGTGGTGATCTCGACCTTCTGCAGCATCTGCCGGACGATGACCTCGATGTGCTTGTCGTTGATCAACACGCCCTGGAGCCGGTAGACCTCCTGGATCTCGTTCACGAGGTAGGAAGCGAGTGCCTCCACGCCCTTGATCGCCAGGATGTCGTGCGGTGCCGGGTTGCCGTCGAGGATGTAGTCGCCCTTCTCGATGACGTCGCCGTCTTGGAGATGGAACGGCTTGCCCTTCGGGATCAGGTACTCGACAGGCTCAGCGCCCGAGTCATGCGGCTCGATGATGATGCGGCGCTTGTTCTTGTAGTCGCGCCCGAAGCGGATCGTGCCGTCGATCTCGGCGATGATGGCGTGATCCTTGGGACGACGGGCCTCGAACAGTTCCGCCACGCGCGGCAGACCGCCCGTGATGTCCTTGGTCTTGGCCGACTCCATCGGGATACGCGCGAGCACGTCGCCGGGCTTCACGGTCGAGCCGGGGTCCACCGACAGGATCGCTTCCACCGACAGCATGAACCGCGCGTCGCCGCCCTTGGCGAGCTTGGCCGGCTTGCCGTTGGAACCCTGCACCACGATCGCGGGCTTAAGGTCCGACCCGCGCGGCGTCGAGCGCCAGTCGATGACCTCACGCTTGGTGATGCCGGTCGACTCGTCGGCGGTTTCCTGCACCGAGATGCCGTCCACCAGATCCTCGAAGGACACGCGGCCCTCCACTTCCGTCATGATCGGACGGGTGTAGGGATCCCACTCGGCGATGCGCTGGCCGCGGCGGACCTTGTCGCCGTCGTCCACATAGATGCGCGAGCCGTAGGTGACACGGTGCGTCGCTCGCTCCTTGCCGGCCTCGTCCATGATCAGCACCGCCATGTTGCGGCCCATGACGACGAGGTTGCCGTCCGAGTTGCGCACCACGTTGCGGTTGCGGATCTGGACCACGCCTTCATAGGACGCTTCCAGGAACGACTGGTCGGCCACCTGGGCTGCGCCGCCCATGTGGAAGGTGCGCATGGTGAGCTGGGTGCCCGGCTCGCCGATCGACTGCGCGGCGATGACGCCCACAGCCTCGCCCTGGTTGACGGGGGTGCCGCGCGCCAGGTCTCGGCCGTAGCAGACCGCGCAGACGCCGACCTGCACTTCGCAGGTCAGAGCCGAGCGGATGCGAACGGTCTGGACGCCGGCCTTCTCGATCACGTCCACGTCGCGCTCGTCGATGAGCGTGCCGGCCTTCACCAGCACGTCGCCCGAGACGGGATGCAGGATGTCGTCGAGCGCCGTGCGACCCAACACGCGCTGGCCGATCGAGGCCACCACCTGACCGGCATCCACGATGGGCTGCATGGTCAGGCCCTTGTCGGTGCCGCAATCGGGCGAGTTCACGATGCAATCCTGCGCGACGTCGACCAGACGACGCGTGAGATAGCCCGAGTTCGCAGTCTTGAGCGCGGTGTCGGCCAGACCCTTGCGGGCGCCGTGGGTCGAGTTGAAGTACTCGAGCACGGTAAGGCCTTCCTTGAAGTTCGAGATGATCGGCGTCTCGATGATTTCGCCGGAAGGCTTCGCCATCAGGCCGCGCATGCCGGCGAGCTGACGCATCTGGGTCGGCGAGCCGCGGGCGCCCGAGTGGCTCATCATGTAGATCGAGTTCATCGGCTTCTGGCGGCCATTGTCGTTGAACTCGACCGCCTTGATGCGGCCCATCATCTCGTCGGCGACCTTTTCCGAGCACTTCGCCCAGGCGTCGACCACCTTGTTGTACTTCTCGCCCTGTGTGATCAGGCCGTCATTGTACTGCTGCTCGTATTCCTTGGTCAGCGCGTCGGTGTCGGCGACGAGCTTCGCCTTGGTGTCCGGGATCACCATGTCGTCCTTGCCGAACGAGATGCCGGCCGTGCAGGCGTGCTTGAAGCCGAGCGCCATGATGCGATCGCAGAAGATCACCGTCTCCTTCTGGCCGCAGTGGCGATAGACCGTGTCGATCATCCGGGAGATGTTCTTCTTGGTCATCTCCTGGTTGGCCGTCTCGAAGGGCACGTTGACGTTCTTGGGCAGAAGCTCGGCCAGGATCATGCGGCCGGGCGTCGTGTCGTAGATCTTCGACTCCAGCTTGCCTTCCGCATTCATGGTCTTGAAGCGGCCCTTGATCTTGGTGTGCAGCGTCACGGCCTTGGACTCCAGCGCATGCTGGAGCTCGCCCATGTCGGAGAACACCATGCCCTCGCCCGGCTCGCCCTGATTGACGATGGAGAGGTAGTAGAGGCCGAGAACCATGTCCTGGGACGGCACGATGACCGGCGCGCCCGAGGCGGGGTGCAGGATGTTGTTGGTCGACATCATGAGCACGCGCGCTTCCAGCTGGGCTTCCAGCGAAAGCGGAACGTGCACGGCCATCTGGTCACCGTCGAAGTCCGCGTTGAAGGCGGTGCAGACGAGCGGGTGCAGCTGGATCGCCTTGCCCTCGATCAGGATCGGCTCGAAGGCCTGGATGCCCAGGCGGTGCAGCGTGGGTGCGCGGTTGAGCAGCACGGGGTGCTCGCGGATCACCTCGTCCAGGATGTCCCAGACCTCGGGCTTTTCCTTCTCGACCAGCTTCTTCGCCTGCTTGACGGTGGAGGAGAAACCCTTGGCGTCGAGACGGGCGTAGATGAAGGGCTTGAAGAGCTCGAGCGCCATCTTCTTGGGCAGGCCGCACTGGTGCAGCTTCAGTTCGGGGCCCGTCACGATCACGGAGCGGCCGGAATAGTCGACGCGCTTGCCGAGCAGGTTCTGACGGAACCGGCCCTGCTTGCCCTTGAGCATGTCAGACAGCGACTTCAGCGGACGCTTGTTGGCGCCCGTGATGACGCGGCCGCGGCGACCGTTGTCGAACAGAGCGTCGACGGCCTCCTGAAGCATGCGCTTCTCGTTGCGGATGATGATACCGGGCGCACGCAGCTCGATCAGCCGCTTCAGGCGGTTGTTGCGGTTGATCACACGGCGGTAGAGGTCGTTCAGGTCCGACGTCGCGAAGCGGCCGCCATCCAGCGGAACCAGCGGGCGCAGGTCCGGCGGGATCACGGGGATGGTCTTCATGATCATCCACTCCGGGCGGTTGCCCGATTCCATGAAGTTCTCGACCACCTTGAGGCGCTTGAGGAACTTCTTCTGCTTCAGTTCGGACGTGGTCGAAGCAAGCTCCGTGCGCAGCTCGCCCGCGATGTTCTCGAGATCCATCGAGGCGAGCAACTCATGGATGGCTTCCGCGCCGATCTTGGCTTCGAACGAGTCCTCGCCGTACTCGTCCACGGCGAGCATGTACTCGTCCTCGGTCAGGAGCTGGTGCTCCTTGAGAGCGGTGAGGCCCGGCTCGGTGACGATGTAGTTCTCGAAGTAGAGCACACGCTCGATGTCCTTGAGCGTCATGTCGAGCAGCGTGCCGATGCGCGACGGCAGCGACTTCAGGAACCAGATATGGGCGACGGGCGCGGCCAGCTCGATGTGGCCCATGCGCTCGCGGCGCACGCGGCTGAGCGTGACTTCCACGCCGCACTTCTCGCAGATGACGCCCTTGTACTTCATGCGCTTGTACTTGCCGCACAGGCACTCGTAGTCTTTGATGGGGCCGAAGATGCGCGCGCAGAACAGGCCGTCACGCTCGGGCTTGAACGTGCGGTAGTTGATGGTCTCGGGCTTCTTGATCTCGCCAAACGACCAGGAAAGGATCTTTTCCGGGCTGGCGAGCGAGATGCGGATCGAGTCGAAGGTCTGCGCCGGCACCTGGGTATTGCCGAAAAGGTTCATGACCTCTTGGTTCATGCCGTTCTCCTTTTGGGGCCTGGGGGCTGCCCCTATTCATTTCGGTCCGGGAAGCGTCCCGGAGACGGGTTCGGGGAGCGGCCGGCGGTGTCTCGCCTCGCGCTCCCCTCCCCTCGAATTTCCGCCCGTGCCGCGGCGTCGCGGCGCGGGCATGCCGCCTCTTACTCGGCGGCGTCCTGGAGATGGCCCGGCGCCTCGTCCAGGCGCGAGTTCTCCAGCTCCACGTTGAGGCCGAGCGAGCGCATCTCCTTGACGAGAACGTTGAAGCTCTCGGGGATGCCCGCCTCGAAGGTGTCGTCGCCGCGCACGATCGCCTCGTAGACCTTGGTGCGGCCGGCCACGTCGTCCGACTTCACCGTCAGCATCTCCTGCAGCGTGTAGGCCGCGCCGTAGGCTTCCAGCGCCCAGACCTCCATCTCGCCGAAGCGCTGGCCGCCGAACTGCGCCTTGCCGCCCAGCGGCTGCTGGGTGACGAGCGAGTAAGGCCCGATCGAGCGCGCGTGGATCTTGTCGTCCACGAGGTGGTGAAGCTTGAGCATGTAGATATAGCCCATCGTCACCTTGCGGTCGAACGGCTCGCCGGTGCGGCCGTCATAGAGCTGCGACTGGCCCGACGAATGAAGCCCCGCCTGCTCCAGCATCTCGTTGATGTTGGGCTCGTTGGCTCCGTCGAAGACGGGCGTGGCGATCGAAACGCCGCGCTTCATCTGCTCGGCGAGACGCACTAGGCTCTCGTCGTCGAAGTCGCGCACCGGCTCGTTGCGGTCGTTGGCCGGGATCAGGTCCTCGATCGTGGCGCGCAGCGGCTTGATGTCGCCGCCGGTGTTGTAGGCCTCGATCAGCTCGCCGATCTGACGGCCCATGCCGGCGCACGCCCAGCCCAGATGCGTTTCCAGGATCTGGCCCACGTTCATGCGCGAAGGCACGCCCAACGGGTTGAGCACGATGTCGGCATGCGTTCCGTCTTCCAGGAACGGCATGTCCTCCACGGGCACGATGCGGGACACCACACCCTTGTTGCCGTGACGGCCGGCCATCTTGTCGCCGGGCTGCATCTTGCGCTTCACGGCCACGAAGACCTTGACCATCTTCATGACGCCGGGAGGCATCTCGTCGCCGCGCTGCACCTTCTCGACCTTGTCCATGAAGCGCTGCTCGAGCGCCTTCTTGGACTCGTCATACTGGCCGCGAAGCGCTTCGAGCTCGCCCTGCGCGCGCTCGTCCTCGACCGCGAACTGCCACCACTGCGAGCGGGGGTAGTCGGTCAGGAGATTGCGCGAGAGCTTGGTGCCCTTCTTGAAGCCCTTCGGCCCAGCGATCGCGTCCTTGTCCGACAGCATGTCGGCGAGGCGCGTGTAGACGTTGCGGTCGAGGATGGTCTGCTCGTCGTCGCGGTCCTTGGCGAGGCGTTCGATCTCCTCGCGCTCGATGGCCATCGCGCGCTCGTCCTTCTCCACGCCGTGGCGGTTGAAGACGCGCACTTCGACAACCGTGCCGAAGGTGCCGGGCGGCATGCGCATGGAGGTGTCGCGAACGTCGGAGGCCTTTTCGCCGAAGATGGCGCGGAGGAGCTTTTCCTCCGGCGTCATCGGGCTTTCGCCCTTCGGCGTGATCTTGCCGACCAGGATGTCGCCCGGCTGCACTTCAGCGCCAATATAGACGATGCCCGCTTCATCGAGGTTCTTCAGCGCTTCTTCCGACACGTTCGGAATGTCGCGCGTGATTTCCTCGGGCCCGAGCTTGGTGTCACGCGCCGCGACCTCGAACTCCTCGATGTGGATCGAGGTGAACACGTCGTCGGCCACGATGCGCTCGGAGAGCAGTATCGAGTCCTCGTAGTTGTAGCCGTTCCACGGCATGAAGGCCACGAGCACGTTCCGGCCGAGCGCGAGATCGCCCAGATCGGTCGACGGACCGTCCGCGATGATGTCGCCCTTCTCGATGCGGTCGCCCATGCGGACCAGCGGGCGCTGGTTGATGCAGGTCGACTGGTTCGAGCGCTGGAACTTCATCAGGCGATAGATGTCGACGCCCGACTTGCCGGCCTCCAAGTCTTCGGTTGCGCGGATGACGATACGCGTCGCGTCCACCTGGTCGACGATGCCCGTGCGGCGGGCCGCAATCGCAGCGCCTGAGTCACGCGCCACGATCGGCTCCATGCCGGTGCCCACGAAGGGCGCCTCGGCACGCACGAGCGGCACGGCCTGACGCTGCATGTTCGAACCCATCAGCGCGCGGTTCGCGTCGTCGTTCTCCAGGAACGGGATGAGCGCGGCAGCCACCGACACCATCTGCTTCGGAGACACGTCCATCAGGTCGACGTTCTCGCGCGGGGTGAGCAGAACCTCGCCCGCGTTGCGGCAGATCACGAACTCTTCCGCGAGGTGGCCCTGGCCGTCGAGCTCGGCATTCGCCTGCGCCACGAAGTGCTTGGCCTCCTCCATCGCCGACAGATAGACCACCTCGTCGGTGAGCTTGCCGTCCACGATCTTGCGGTAGGGGCTCTCGATGAAGCCGTACTTGTTGACGCGCGCAAACGTCGCCAACGAGTTGATCAGGCCGATATTCGGGCCTTCCGGCGTCTCGATCGGGCAGATGCGGCCATAGTGGGTCGGATGCACGTCGCGCACCTCGAAGCCCGCACGCTCACGCGTCAGACCGCCCGGCCCGAGGGCCGAGAGACGACGCTTGTGCGTGATCTCCGACAGCGGGTTGGTCTGGTCCATGAACTGCGAGAGCTGCGAGGAGCCGAAGAACTCGCGCACAGCCGCTGCCGCGGGCTTTGCGTTAATCAGGTCCTGCGGCATCACCGTGTCGATCTCGATCGACGACATGCGCTCGCGGATGGCTCGCTCCATGCGGAGAAGACCCAGGCGATACTGGTTCTCCATGAGCTCGCCCACCGAGCGCACGCGGCGGTTGCCGAGATTGTCGATGTCATCGATCTCGCCCTTGCCGTCGCGCAGCTCGACCAGCGTCTTCACGACCGCGAGGATGTCCTCCTTGCGCAGCACGCGCACGGTGTCGGCGGCGTCCAGCTCCAAACGCATGTTCATCTTGACGCGGCCCACGGCCGACAGGTCGTAGCGCTCCGAGTCGAAGAACAGCGAGTTGAACATGGCTTCGGCTGTGTCGAGCGTCGGCGGCTCGCCGGGGCGCATCACGCGATAGATGTCGAACAGCGCGTCCTGGCGGCCTTCGTTCTTGTCGATGGCCAGCGTGTTGCGGATGTAGGCGCCCACGTTCACGTGGTCGATGTCGAGCACGTTGATCTCGTCCGCGCCCGTCTCGAGCAGGACCTTCAGCGTCTTCTCGTCGATCTCGTCGCCGGCTTCGAGATAGATCTCGCCCGTCTCGTAGTTGACCACGTCCTCGGCCAGATACGAGCCGTAGAGGTCGTCCTGAGTCGCCTTGATGGCCTTGAGGCCCTTCTCGGCGAGCTGGCGGGCCTGGCGCGCGGTGATCTTTTTGCCGGATTCGACCACGATCTCGCCGGTGTCGGCGTCGACCATGTCGTTCACGGCCTTCATGCCCCGGAAGCGATCTGCGGAGAAGGGAATGCGCCAGTGGTCGCCGTCACGCTCGAAGGTGACCTTGTTGTAGAAGGTCGACAGGATCTCTTCGCCGTCCATGCCGAGCGCCATCAGAAGCGAGGTCGCAGGGATCTTGCGGCGGCGGTCGATGCGCGCGTGGACGACGTCCTTGGAGTCGAACTCGATGTCGAGCCAAGAGCCGCGATAAGGGATCACGCGGGCGGCGAACAAGAGCTTGCCCGACGAGTGCGTCTTGCCCTTGTCGTGGTCGAAGAAGACGCCCGGGGATCGGTGCATCTGCGAGACGATCACGCGCTCGGTGCCGTTGACGATGAAGGTGCCGTTCATGGTCATGAGCGGCATGTCGCCCATGTAGACATCCTGCTCCTTGATGTCCTTGATGGACTTCGAGCCCGTGTCGGGATCGACATCGAACACGATCAGGCGCAGCGTCACCTTGAGGGGTGCTGCGAAGGTCAGGTCGCGCTGGCGGCACTCGTCCACGTCGAATTTCGGCTGCTCGAACTCGTACTTCACGAATTCCAGCATCGAGGAGCCGGAGAAGTCCGAGATCGGGAACACCGACTTGAACACGGCCTGCAGGCCTTCGTCGCCGCGGCCGCCCTTGGGCTCGTCCACCATCAGGAACTGGTCGTAGGAGGCCTTCTGGACCTCGATGAGGTTCGGCATCTCGGCGACTTCGGGGATCTTTCCGAAGAACTTGCGAACCCGCCTGCGGCCGTTGAAGGATTGGGTCTGGGCCATCGTCGCTCCTTGTATGCCTCGCCTCGCTCAGACGCCCCTGGACCGGGGGTATCGAGGGCGGCAAGGCCCTGCCTGCTTCATGCGGGAGGCAGCCAATGGGCTTGAGGCCACCCCCGAAAACGGTTGAAAACCCGTTTCCGGAAAGCCGTTTTCGGCCCTCAGGAAAGAGGTTCTCGTGTGTCGATCGCTTGGAAACTGCCGACGGAG
>QFNI01000105.1 GCA_003240775.1 Mesorhizobium amorphae
GATCGCGCGGGCGGGGCGGTGAGGGCCGCCTGCGCGGCGGCGCACATCTTTGATCTATCGGCTAACCGCTGCCAGAGCTTCCAAGCCGCCCACGCGGCGGCGAACTTCGCCCGATTGAAGGCCCCGGTTTTCCCGCCCTTCTAAGCCGCCCACGCGGCGGCGAACGCGGCGGGGACGAGCACAAAAGCCCCCGTGCGCTTCTAAGCCGCCCACGCGGCGGCGAACGGGCTTCTTCGGCACCTTCAGGACCGCCTGCCCTTCTAAGCCGCCCACGCGGCGGCGAACCGCCCCGATCTGCCGCGCAGGGCGCGCGCCGACTTCTAAGCCGCCCACGCGGCGGCGAACATCAAGCCGGACAGCGTGAGGCGGCGCGCTACCTTCTAAGCCGCCCACGCGGCGGCGAACACGGTCGGTCGGTCATCGCTGGGATCAGTCATCTTCTAAGCCGCCCACGCGGCGGCGAACGGCTTCAACATCACCTTGGGCGAGGGCGCGAACTTCTAAGCCGCCCACGCGGCGGCGAACGAACACGTCGAGAACGTCGATGGGCTCCACAACTTCTAAGCCGCCCACGCGGCGGCGAACGTCGACGGCGGCGTCAGCGACGGCGTCGCGACCTTCTAAGCCGCCCACGCGGCGGCGAACTGTTGCGGCGCGTGACATTGTCCTGCGCCCCGCTTCTAAGCCGCCCATGCGGCGGCGAACGTCACGCCCCCGCATCGATCATTACCCGCCAGCTTCTAAGCCGCCCATGCGGCGGCGAACGACTCCGCTGCGCCGAAGACAGCGCCCGCCCCCTTCTAAGCCGCCCATGCGGCGGCGAACATGGACGAGGTCGACAAATACGGCGTGATCAACTTCTAAGCCGCCCATGCGGCGGCGAACGCCAGCGATGCGTGAGGGTCGGCGGCGCCTGGCTTCTAAGCCGCCCATGCGGCGGCGAACGGGCCAGCCCGCCCCCCTCGAGCCCCCGGCAACTTCTAAGCCGCCCATGCGGCGGCGAACCGGCTTCCGGGGCGCGCTCGATTACGCCCTCGCTTCTAAGCCGCCCATGCGGCGGCGAACGTTGACCGCGAGGAGCGAAACACCACGCTGGACTTCTAAGCCGCCCATGCGGCGGCGAACAACTCGGTCGAAAGGTCGCGCGGGGTCTGGCCCTTCTAAGCCGCCCATGCGGCGGCGAACGATGACGCCCGAGAACTTCGGGTCGCCATAGCCTTCTAAGCCGCCCATGCGGCGGCGAACCGTCCCGATCTGTCCGCTCAAGCGCGGGCAGACTTCTAAGCCGCCCATGCGGCGGCGAACGAGCGGGGCAGGGGAGGCGCCATTGACCTTGTCTTCTAAGCCGCCCATGCGGCGGCGAACCCCGATTTGAATCATGCAATCCTCTTCCCCGCAAGGATAATCCTGTCGTCACCCCATGGAAACCTTCATTTCCTCGTCCACCACCTGATGGTTGATTTATCTGGATAATTTTCCGCCTGCGGAAACGAAGGTCCCGAGATCACCCGCGCGCGCTCTTGCCGAACGGCGACCAGGGGTCATGCGTCGGCGGCCCCATGCCGAAGAAGGGGGCGTAGCTCATGCTGCCGAACGGCTTCTCATTCGTTTCCCGGAACGGCACCGAGATCGACATCGCCGCGGGGCCGATCGCGCCCCCTCCGGCGGTGATCAGGCCGATGCCGATCGCCTCCGGGTCGGGGATGAGCGCGAGCGTCGGGGCGGGGCGGCCTGGCCTCGGGACGAACCCGACCGGAGGCTCCCTGCGGAACCGGGCCGTCCAGCGGTCGCCCACCCAGCCGTCGCCGAAGCTTCGCGTCACCTCGGTGGACGGCATCGTCTCGCGCCGGAGCCGGCGTCGACGCAGCAGATCCGCGGCGAACCGCTCCGTCTCGCCGCGCGCCGCCGGGTCGAAGGCGGACGGGCCGGACCCGTCCGGCTCGAACGCCGCCTCCCGCCCCTCCGCTTCGAAGCCGACCGCCGGGCTCTCGGGGTCACCTGTCAGGATGGCCGACGGCGACACGGCCTCCGTCAGGGATCCGAGCAGGGCGCGGGCGGAGGCGCGCGCCTCCCCGATCAGGACCTTCCGGCCGGGCACCGGGTCGCTCTCAGGGCCCGGGTTCCGGAGCAGATCCTCCCCCGCGGCGATCTGCAGCGGGACGTCGAGGATCGACAGGTTCGGCCCGGACGGGGTGTCGCGGCGATGGCGGCGCACCCGGCCGGCGGCCTGGACGACGGAGCGCGCGTCCGTCGGGTCGATGATCGCGTAGTCGAAGTCGAGGTCGTTGCCCGTCTCGATCACCGGAGAGCTGATCACGACCAGCTGGGTCTCTCCTCCCCGGCCGGGGGCCATCTCGTCCAGCATGCCCGGCAGCGCGCCGCGCGGGTCGCGCTTCCTGTTCAGGGCGCGGCGCAGCCAGTCCTCGACCATCGCCCGGGCGGCGCCGGTCAGGCGTGAATGGAGCAGGATCACCTTGCGCTCCGCGACCGTCGACGGCATCTCGCCGAGCGCCGCGGCCAGGGCTGACGCCGTCGCCACCCGGCCGACCCGGATCAGGCCGGCCGACACGCCGGAAACCGCGTGGCGCTCGTGCTGCAGGTCGCAACGGGCCGAGATCGCGTCGACGATCCCGTCCCAGCCGCGGCCGGAGCCCATGACCTCGGGGACGACGTGAGGGTCGCCCGCCGCGGCGACCTGGGCCGTGACGCAGGCGTCGTAGAGCGGCCCGATCTCGCGGGCGTCCGGGGAGAACGCCAGGGCGCCGGGCGCGTCCCCGGTGACCAGGACGCAGATCCGGGGCGTCTCTCCGAGCCACGCCGCGCGCTCCGCGACGCCGGCGCGGAAGGCGTCGAAGGCGCGCCGCGCGACGTCGGGCGGCAGGGTCGCGGAGGCGACGATCACCCGGCGGCCGCAGGCGGCCGCCTGGCGGATGAGCGCGTAGGCGATGAACAGCTGCTCCGGGGCGAGCTGGTCAATCTCGTCAAGCATCAGGTCGGAGCTGATCACCCGGACCGAGGCGGACAGGTGGAAGGACCGGAGCGGCGTCGCGGAAGCGGCGATCTGGTCGATCGTCCCGGCGACGATCGGCGCCGCGATCAACCCGGCGTCGCCCGGATCCGGGAACATCACGTCCAGAGGCGCCGGGAGCGGCTCGGCGATCATCTCCGCGCCGACCGCGGCGGAGGTCAGGTCCTGCGTCGCGTCGAGCGACTCGCTCCCCTGCGCCTCGCCGGCGTCGGGGATCCTGACGACCGGACGGCCGACGGCCGCCCTGACGGCCGAGGCGGGGAACCCGGCGTCCTCGACGTAGGCGCGGGCGGACTGCGTCGAGAGCGTCCTAAGCCCCTGGCCGAGGAAGAACCGCAGCCCGCGCATGGCCGGGTCCGGATGCGCGCGGGCGGCCGCGGCGAGGATCGCGGGCAGGCCGAACGTCTTGCCGGTCCCGGTGCCGGAGATGACGCAGGCGAAGAAGGCCGCGCCTTCGGCCGCGACCTCCGCCGCGGCGGCGGCCGCGCGGCCCTGCCAGCCGTAAAGCCCCTCGATCGGCGGCCGCGCCACCCCGTCCGGGACGTCGCGCGGCCGGATCTCCGGGAACGACCCCTCCAGCGCGCGGAGCGCGGCCGAGGACCAGGTGACGACGCGGTCGGTGTGGACGTCAAGGCCGTCCGCCCATTCCCCGCCGATCAGGTTCGCGACGTGAGCCGGACGCTCCGCGGAAGGGGATTTCAGGGACGAGCCGTGATGATCCCCGAGCATGAGGGCGGTCCTGAGGACGAGGTCAGGCATGAGGACAGGGCCGGGCGTCAACGCCTCCCCCGCCGCCCGCATCGCGGCCACGAACGCGGGCGTCGCCCAGAAAGGCCCGTCAGGTCCGGGGTCCGGGTAGCCGATCGCGGGGATCCGCCCCCTCTCGTCCGCGTCGCGGACGTGGTTGCCGGTGGAGAGCGCGTGCTCGCCGTCGGACGCCGGCAGCCGGTGATGTGACAGGATCAGCAGCCCGATCGTGCGCGACAGCCCCGAGGAGGGCAGGCAGGTCGCGAGGATTCGCTTCTCGAGCATCTCGCTCCTGGCGAAATATCGCCCGACCATCTTCCGGGAACCCAGGCTTTCCCAGGCGGAGGTGATCGCCGCGGGGTCGTAGGCGCGCAGAGCCGCGCCGAGCGTCTCGTCGTCCATGCCGCCGTAGGCGACGTCCCAGAGCGCGAACGAGATCAGCTCGTGTCGCGCCTGGTCGGCGATCCGCGCCGCAGGGTCCCCGTGCGACCTGTCGAGCTTGCGCTGGAAGTCGGACCCCGCCTTGCCCAGATCGTGAAGCAGCGCGGCGACCCGCAGGACGGCGGCGGAGCGGCGGCGGGCGGGGGAGGGGGCGGGCATCTCGGGCGCCTTCCTTCTTGAAACGGGCACGACCCCGCGCGGGCCGAACGACGATCTCGAGCCGACGACGAGGATCGGGTCCCGGTAGTCGGACCCCTCGCGCGCGACATGGAACGCGACGGCCGTGTTCCGGCTCGCGCGGGCGCGAAGCTCCTTAGCCACCCGCTTCAGGCAGGCGTCCGACGCCCGGCCCCGCCAGGTCGACCTGCCGACCCGCCAGAAGAAAGCGTCGAGCACGCGCGCCGACCTGATCAGGGCGGCGCCTTCCGATTCGTTGATGATGATCAGGTTGCGCATCGTATCATGATACCCGAGATCGGAGGTGAGGGGGAGGGGCGGTTTCACCACGCAGAAGAGAAGCCGGCTCGCCAAGATCAGCCTTCAGACCGCATCAGGCCGCCTGCGCGGCGGAGCATCGATACCCGGGTTCCCGGTCAGAA
>QFNI01000147.1 GCA_003240775.1 Mesorhizobium amorphae
ACCCCGAACCCGGCGTCGTCGAAGAAGTCGTGCCGCGCCCTCGTCCGGGTCGCGTGGACCCCGATCGTCAGCCGGTCCGTCACCTGCCGCGACGCGAAGGCGGAGATCGTCACCTCGCGACGCTCCTCGCCGAGGAAGAGGCCGCCGCGGCCCTCCTGGACCGACACCCCCAGGCGCGTCGGTCGGCCGGCGACGATGGCGGCCGCGCTCACGCCGGCGCGGCGGCGCGTCGTCATCACGTCCTTCGACGCGGTCCCGAAGCCGATCTCGGCCGAGAACGCGACCCCGCCCGGGGTCGCCGCGCCGTAACGCAGGCCGACCTGGTCCCGCACCGCCCCGTTCTCGAACTCCTTCTCGCGGCGCAGGGTGACCTCCGCCTCGTGAACGGCGGCCCGTCCGACGAAGGTTCGCGAGGCGGACACCTCGACGCCGGCCTTGCGCGAGGAGCCGAGCTCCTGGTCGCGCGCCGACACGTCCGCGCAGCCGGACAGGAGCGTGCCGTAATCGGCGGTCACGTGACGCACGCACGCCTCCCCGCGAACGGCGGTCTTCGTCATCGACAGGGCGGGGGCGAAGGCCGCGCTCGCCTGCAGCCCGAACTCGATCCCGGTGCGCTCGCCGAGGGCGTATGCGGCGCCGGCACTCACCGCGCCGCCGACGACCACGCCGCCGCGGGCGCGGAACCGCTCATCCACGAGGAACCGGTATCCGCCGATCACGAGCTCGTCCGAGGCCATGCCGCCGTTGACGTTGTCGTCCAAGCGCAGGACCGGGGAAACCTTCAGGCTCGTCGACACGAGGGAGCCCTGATCCCCGGCCAGACCCATCGAGCGGGCGATCCCGTCCCGCACGCCCGCCGCCTCGGCCGGAAGGCCCGGCTCGGAAAGGACCCGCAGCGCCATGCCGCGGGACCCGCCAAGCGACACGGCGTCAAACAGCGTGCCGCCCGCGTGCGAGGCGGGGGCGGCGAAAGAGGCCGCGAACGCGGCGGCGGCCATGAGGCTTTTCATGAGCTGATCTCCCTGAACGCGACCATCATGCCACGAATCGTGTTATTCAGGCAAGGCTTGTCGTGAAAGATTGCGGTTGACCCGGTTAAAAGTTTAGCGCAATGTTGTGGTCATACAGCGAATCACGGCATGACGCCGGAGCCTTGGAGATGATCATGAAGACCTCGAAGACCTTTTCCGGCCTGGCGGCCGTTCTGGCGATCAGCGCCCTGACGGCGTGCGGCGGCGGCGGCGGCGGCGGATCGGCCCCGAATCCGGTTCCGACGCCCACCCAGCCCAAGCCGGCCGAGCCTGGGAATCCGGCTGATCGTCCGGCGAGCGGTTCCGCGAAGGACCTGGCCGCCTTCGCCCGGACCGGCGCCGCGAAGCAGATGGACGGTTATGTCCGCTACACCCGGGCCTACGGCTCCGGCTCGAGCGTCAGCTACGACGCCCTTCCCGGCGGCGTCGCCGGCCTGGTGACGCTGAGCGAGGCGGGCAAGGCGCGCGTCTTCGACCTGAACGGCAGCCCGATGGTGAGCGCGGACACGCCGTCCGGCGTTTACACCGGCGACGTCGATCTGGATTACCGCATGACCGCCGGCGGGGACTGGCGGGCGATGCGCG
>QFNI01000055.1 GCA_003240775.1 Mesorhizobium amorphae
CTGGCCGGTCTGGCTGAGCATCGCCGTGCTGATGGCGGCGAGCTTCACCTGGCGCAAGAACCTCGGCCTTTACGGGCAGCTCTTCGACTCGAACGTCGGCATCGCTGGCGTCGCGATCTGCGCGTTCTGGCTGTTCACGGCGATCTTTGCCGGCATCGTCGCGCCCTTCGATCCGCTGGTGCAGGTCGCCGTGATGAAGGACGCGATGCCGGGCACGGTCGTGCCCGACACCGGCCTCGTCTACTATTTCGGCGGCGACAAACTCGCGCGCGACGTGTTCTCGCGCATGGTCTACGGGTCGCAGATCGTGCTCATCATCGCACCGTCCGCCACCGCTTTCGCGCTGATGGTCGGCACCACGCTCGGCCTGCCGGCCGGCTATTACGGCGGCAAGGTGGATGCGATCCTGTCTTTCCTCGCCAATCTCGTGCTCGCTTTCCCGGTGATCCTGCTCTTCTACCTCCTGGTCACGCCGGGCATCGTGGAAACCGGCATGCCGCAGTGGATCGCGCGCGTGTTCTTCATCGTGCCGATCATCTTCTTCGGCACCCTCTTCTTCACCCGCTTCAAGAACCGGCCGCAGCTACTGGCCGTGCAGCTCGCGATCATCGTTCTGCTGGGGGGCTGGGTCTATCTCGGCCTCGCCTTCAATGCCGATCCGCTCGGCATCATCGCGATCGACCCCAATCAGCTCAACATCTTCGTGGCCGTGGTGTTCGCTTCGTCGCCCGGCGTCTTCCGCATCGTTCGCGGCCTGACCATGGACATCAAGACAAGAGACTACGTGGCTGCCGCCCAGACGCGCGGCGAGACGCCCTGGTACATCATGCTCTGGGAAATCCTGCCCAACGCGCGCGGGCCCCTGATCGTCGATGCCTGCCTGCGCATCGGCTACACCACGATTCTTTTGGGCACGCTCGGCTATTTCGGCCTGGGTCTGGCGCCCGAGAGCCCGGATTGGGGCACCGCCATCAAGGATGCCAGCCGCCTCCTGCGCTCCTTCATCCATCCGGCTCTGCCGCCGGTCTTCGCGCTGATGAGCTTCGTGCTCGGCCTCAATCTCCTGGCCGATGCGCTGCGCGAACAGTCGATGAAGGACTGATCCTCCAACTCCAGCCAGGAAGGTTCGCCATGAACGAGCGAGTGACCGACCCGAGCCAGAACCCCGGCACGAGCCCGATCCTGGAGATCGAGAACCTGTCGATCTCGTTCTTCACCCGCAAGGGCGAGATCCCCGCCGTGATGGACTTCTCCTGCACGGTGATGCCCGGCGAAGCGATGGGCATCGTGGGTGAGTCCGGCTGTGGCAAGTCCACAGTATCGCTCGGCGTGATGCGCGACCTCTCCAACATCGGCAAGATCGTGGGCGGGCGCATCAAGTTCCAGGGCCGCGACATGGGTGACATGTCGGAGGAGGAGCTTCGCCAGGTCCGCGGCAACAAGATCGCCATGATCTATCAGGAGCCGATGGCCTCGCTGAACCCGGCCATGAAGATCGGCCAGCAGCTCATGGAAGTGCCGCTCATCCACGACAAGGTGTCGAAGGACGAGGCCTATTCCCGAGCGCTGGAAATGGTTCGCTCCGTGCGCCTGCCCGACCCCGAACGCATGATGCGCTCCTACCCTCACCAGCTTTCGGGCGGCCAGCAACAGCGCATCGTGATCGCGATGGCTCTGCTTTCGAAGCCGGCACTGCTGCTGCTCGACGAACCCACAACTGCACTCGACGTCACGGTGGAGGCAGGCATCGTGGAACTGGTGAAGGGTCTGGGGCAGCGCTTCGGCACATCCATGCTGTTTGTGTCGCACAATCTGGGCCTGATCCTGGAGACCTGCGACAAGATCACGGTGATGTATTCGGGCGAGGCGGTCGAGACGGGCAAGATCCGCGACGTGTTCGACCGGATGCGCCACCCCTACACGCAGGGGCTGTTCCGCTCGATCCCGCTGCCCGGCGCGGACAAGAACGAGCGTCCGCTGATCGCCATCCCCGGCCAGCTGCCCTTGCCGCACGAGCGGCCGAAGGGCTGCAATTTCGGTCCGCGCTGCCACCATTTCGTGGAAGGCGTCTGCAACGCCGATGAAATTCCGATGATCCCGGTGGAGGGTCACGAAGGGCACTTCAGCCGCTGCGTCCGCTTCAACGAGATCGACTGGGCAGCGCTTCCGCCGGGCGCCAAGAAGGCCCAGGACCCGGTGAAGCCGGGTGCGCCCGTGCTCAAGGTCGACAATCTCAAGAAGTATTACCACGTGGCGGCCAACGCCATCTTCGGCGGGGCCGAGTCGCGCGTGGTGAAGGCCAACGAGGCGATCACATTCGAGGCGCGCGAAAGCGAGACCGTGGCGATCGTGGGCGAGTCGGGCTGCGGCAAGTCCACGCTCGCCAAGGTGCTGCTCGGGCTGGAGACGGCGTCCGAAGGCGATGTCGTGCTCGGCAACACGCCGATCCAGTCGACCGCCATCGAGAAGCGTGACGTAAACACGATCTCGTCGATCCAGATGGTGTTCCAGAATCCCTTCGACACGCTCAACCCCTCGCATTCGGTGGGCTCGCAGATCATCCGGACACTGGAGAAGTTCGGTGTCGGCAAGACACAGGCCGAGCGTGAGCAGCGCATGTTCGAGCTGCTCGATCTGGTGAAACTGCCCCGCGCCTTCGCCTCACGCCGTCCCCGCCAGCTTTCCGGCGGCCAGAAGCAGCGCATCGGCGTGGCGCGCGCCTTCGCGGGCCAGGCGAAGGTGGTGGTGGCCGACGAGCCCGTGTCCGCGCTCGACGTGTCCGTGCAGGCGGCGGTGACGGAACTCCTGATGGAGATCCAGCGCAAGAACAAGACGACGATGCTGTTCATCAGCCACGACCTGTCCGTCGTGCGCTATATCGCGGACCGCGTGGTGGTCATGTATCTCGGCCACATCGTGGAACAGGGTACCACCGACCAGATCTTCTCGCCGCCCTACCATCCCTATACGGAGGCGCTGCTTTCGGCGATCCCGATCGCGGATACGAGCGTCATCAAGAAGCACATCGTGCTCGAAGGCGACATTCCGTCGGCCATGAATCCGCCGCCCGGCTGCCCCTTCCAGACGCGCTGTCGCTACAAGCATCTGGTGCCCGGCAACAAGTGTGAGACGCAGCTTCCGCCGTTGCGCAATCTCGGTGCAGGGCACCAGTCGCTCTGCTGGCTGGGCGACGACGTGCTGCAGGTTATGGAGCCGGTGATCAGCTTCGAGGGCGGGGCGCCCAAGATATCTGACCCGGTGCCGGAGGATGAGCCCCACGGCGAGGGCGCAGGCACCGGCCCAGGCTTTGTTGGCGTGCCTCCGCAGCGTCCGCACGGCAAGACAGGCGATGCCGAGGCGAGCTTCGAAGTTGCGGGGATCGAGCGGGATGCGCCGATCGCCAAGGGTTCGCCCGAGATCACCGGCAATCCTGGCGACTCCTCGCCGGACAAGCTCCAGACCGAGGTCGGCGACGGCCGCCAGGCGACGGGAGCGAACGTCACGCCTGCGCTAGGTGACACTCGCCAGGGGGAGATCGACGGGTTGAAGCCCGACCGGAGCTGAGCGCTTCGCCCCAAGGAACGTTCCTTTTCTGAAGTTCGAAGCAGGCCACACGATGCTTGGCATCGCCCGCTGGGGCACTGGCTCGCTCCGAGCTGGTTGCGCCAGTTCCAGCGCTTCGCCTGACGCGGGAACCGAAATGGTTTTCGGCCATTCCCAAGCCGTCAACCGACACGAAAAGGTGAATTCCATGGCCGAGACCGAGAACCCGCGCGAGAAGCTCTACGCGATGATCGACAAGGTGAAGATCGCGATGCTCACCACCATCGAAAAGGATGGCGGCTTGCACTCGCGGCCGATGGCCAACCAGGAGTCCGACGAAAGCGGAAATCTCTGGTTCTTCCTCGATCGCACCTCGGATCTCGCGAAGACCGTCCAAGCCAATTCCAAGGTCAGCCTCGGTTATTCCGACCCCTCGGGCGACAACTACGTCGCTGTCTCCGGAACGGCGTCGCTCGTACAGGACCGTGCCAAGATCGAAGAGAAGTGGAGCGAGGATGTCGCCGCTTGGTTCGAGGGCGGCAAGGACAACCCGAACATCGCGCTTTTGAAGGTCGATCCAAGCGAAGGCGAGTTCTGGGACACCGGTTCTTCGGCGCTTGCGACCGCCATCGGTTACGTAAAGGCCAAGCTCGGCAAGGGCGACGGGTCGGATGTGGTGGAAAACAAAAAGGTCTCGCTCTGACCCATCGGGACGATGCAAGGCGATGACCTCATCGGCCTTCTGATTTGTTTCAACGCGGGCGATTTGATCGTCCGCGTTTTTCATTCGGGTGTCGCTTCGAGGCTGGCGCCAGAGGCTCTTCATTGGACGGGTGTCGCACGGCTGCCTGTCGAAACTTGATTTTCTTCATCATATTTTATTGGAGTGATAACAACGCGTTACGTTGAAATTTGACCGATTGATAAAAGCTTCCGCTGTGCTAGCCTCGTGGCAACACAGGGGAACATGAGCATGGCCGCAGGGCAGTTCACCGACGGCATCGTGGCGGGGCGGCTGGCGCAGCCGCAATATGCCGAGAACTTCGCAGACCTTCACCCCGCGCTCGACCATCACGAGGCGCTGGTGGAAAGCGATCGCTGCTATTTCTGCTACGAGGCGCCCTGCATGCAGGCCTGCCCGACCGCGATCGACATCCCGCTTTTCATCCGAGAGATCGGAACGGGAAACGCGATCGGCGCGGCCAAGACCATCTTCGACCAGAACATCCTGGGCGGCATGTGCGCGCGCGTCTGCCCCACCGAAACCCTGTGCGAAGAAGCCTGCGTGCGCGAGACCGCCGAGGGCAAGCCGGTGCAGATCGGCCGGCTCCAGCGCTTCGCGACGGACGCGGCGATGCAGGCGGACAAGCAGTTCTACACGCGCGCGCCGGATACGGGAAAGAGCGTTGCCGTCGTTGGTGCGGGACCGGCTGGCTTGGCGGCAGCCCACCGGCTGAGCCGCCACGGTCATGCGGTGACGATTTTCGATGCGCGCGAGAAGCCCGGCGGCCTGAACGAATACGGCATCGCCGCCTACAAGGCGCCGCACGATTTCGCCCAGGCGGAGGTGGACTACGTGCTCGGCATCGGCGGCATCGAGCTGAAGAACGCCCAGGCGCTGGGCCGCGACTTCTCCGTTGCGAGCCTGCTCGAAACGCATGATGCGGTTTTCCTCGGCATGGGGCTCGCCGGCGTCAACGCGTTGCGCGCGGACGGAGAGGAAGCGGCAAACGTGGAGAACGCCGTGGACTTCATCGCGACGCTCCGCCAGTCCGGCGATCTCGGCAGCTTGCAAATCGGCCGGCGCGTGGTGGTGGTCGGCGGCGGCATGACGGCCGTGGACGCGGCCGTCCAGGCGAAACTGCTCGGGGCGGAAGAGGTGACCATCGCCTATCGCCGCGGCAAGGAGCACATGAACGCGTCCGGCTTCGAGCAGGATCTCGCGGCGTCCAAGGGCGTCAAGATCCGCCATTGGGTGCAGCCGCGCCGCGTGCTGGTCGAGGATGGCAAGGTCGCGGGCGTCGAGCTCGAATATACCGCCCTTTCCGAAGACCGCCTCGGCGGCACGGGCGAGACCGTGGTGATCGAGGCCGACCAGGTGTTCAAGGCCATCGGGCAGAATTTCACTCCGGGGCCGCTCAACGGCAGCGGTGCCGAGATCAGGCTCGAAGGCGGGCGCATCGCGGTGGATGGCGAGGGCCGCACCTCGCTTGCCCGCGTCTGGGCAGGCGGCGACTGCGTAGCAGCGGGTGAAGACCTGACCGTTTCAGCGGTGGCGCAGGGGCGGGATGCCGCCGAGAGCATTCACCGGGCACTCGTGGGCTGAGGAGCGCATCATGGCTGACATCCGCAACAACTTCCTCGGCATCAAGTCGCCCAACCCCTTCTGGCTGGCTTCCGCGCCGCCGACCGACAAGGCCTACAACGTGGTGCGCGCCTTCAAGGCCGGCTGGGGCGGCGTCGTGTGGAAGACGCTGGGCGAGGAGGGACCGCCTGTCGTCAACGTCAATGGGCCGCGCTACGGCGCGATCTGGGGGGCGGACCGCAGGCTTCTGGGGCTCAACAACATCGAGCTCATCACCGATCGGCAATTGCAGGTGAACCTGCAGGAGATGAAGCAGGTCAAGCGCGACTGGCCGGACCGGGCGGTGATCGCCTCGATCATGGTGCCCTGCGAGGAACAGGCCTGGAAAAGCATCCTGCCGCTGGTCGAGGAGACCGAAGTCGACGGCATCGAGCTGAATTTCGGCTGCCCGCACGGCATGAGCGAGCGCGGCATGGGCGCGGCCGTCGGCCAAGTGCCCGAATACATCGAAATGGTGGCGCGCTGGTGCAAGCAGTATTCGCGCATGCCCGTGATCGTGAAGCTGACGCCCAACATCACAGACATCCGCTACCCCGCACGCGCGGCCAAGCGGGGCGGGGCGGACGCGGTGTCGCTGATCAACACGATCTCGTCGATCACCTCGGTCAATCTGGATTCGTTCTCGCCTGAGCCCTCGATCGACGGGCGCGGCTCTCATGGCGGCTATTGCGGGCCGGCGGTGAAGCCGATCGCCCTCAACATGGTGGCCGAGATCGCGCGAGACCCCGAAACACGCGGGCTGCCGATCTCGGGCATCGGTGGGGTGACCACGTGGCGCGACGCTGCCGAGTTCCTGGCTCTCGGAGCGGGCAACGTGCAGGTCTGCACGGCTGCGATGACCTACGGGTTCAAGGTCGTCCAGGAGATGATCACCGGGCTGTCCAACTGGATGGACGAGAAGGGCCACCACTCGCTCGACGACGTGATCGGACGCGCCACGCCCAATGTCACCGACTGGCAGTTCCTCAACCTCAACTACATCACCAAGGCGCAGATCGATCAGGACCTCTGCATCAAGTGCGGCCGGTGCCACATCGCCTGCGAGGACACCTCGCATCAGGCGATCACCAGCATGGTGGACGGCAAGCGCCACTTCGAGGTGATCGAAGAGGAGTGCGTCGGCTGCAATCTCTGCGTAAACGTCTGCCCCGTGCAGGACTGCATCACGATGGAGCCCCTGGCGGTCGGTGCGCTCGACAAGCGCACGGGCAAGACGGTCGAGGCGAGTTATGCCAACTGGACCACGCACCCCAACAACCCCATGCACAAGGAACCGCCGGTTCAGGTTCCCGAGCCTGCCGAATAGGTTCACGTCTTTGCAGACCCCGCCCGATCCGATAACCGGTTGCGAGATCGGATCGGGGGACGGGCTGCGATGGACTGGGCTTTGGGCTTGCATGATGCCGGGCGCATCATCTTCGGCGCGTTCTTTCTGATCGCTGGCATCCGCAACTTCCGCCGCTTCGGCGAGCGGCGCGCGGGGCCGACCAACTATGGCTGGCACCTGCCATCGGCTGTCATGGGCGCGGGCTTCGCGCTGCAGGTGCTGGCGGGGGCTGCCCTCGTGCTCGCCGTGTGGACGGTCTGGGCCTCGGTCGGACTCATCCTGTTCCTGGTCGCGGCGACCGCGCTCTTCCACAATCCGCTCTGCTTCCCGAAGGGGCAGCGCGACCTGCACATCTATCTCGTGCTGGTGAACATCACGCTGGTGGGCGGGCTGATGATGGTGATGGCGCCGGCAGTGGCGGGGTAGGGGTGCGAGGGCCCTGCCAAGCCCGGAGATGACTCAATCCCATCTCGCGTCGGAACCTCAGCGGTCCACCAATCCCCGCAGAAAGAGATCTTCCAAAAACCGCGCGGCGTCCTCGAAGCGGCCTTCGGCGCCGCGGTCGGGGCCAAGCACGGCGCGCACCTGGACGTCGAAGTCGGCATAGTGCTGGGTGGTGGCCCAGATGGCGAAGATGAGGTGCCAGGGGTCGGTGCGGCGGAGGCGGCCGGCGCGCATCCAGGTCTGGAGGACCGTGGCCTTCTCGTCGACCAGAGCCTTCAGCTCGCCTTCCAGGAGGGGTAGCACGCGGGGGGCGCCTTGAAGGATTTCGTTGGCGAAGAGGCGGCTTTCGCGGGGAAAGTCGCGCGAGGTCTCGATCTTGCGTCGGATATAGGAGCGCAGTTCGGAAACGGGGTCGCCTTCGGCATCGAGCGCGCGCAAGGGATCGAGCCAGATCGTCAGCATCCGGCGGATCAGCTCGGCGTGAATGTCCTCCTTGCGGCGGAAATAATAGAGGAGGTTGGGCTTCGACATGCCCGCGGTTTCCGCGATGCGATCGATCGTGGCGCCGCGGAAGCCTTCCTGCGAGAAGACGTCGAGGGCTGCTTCGAGGATCGCTTCGCGCTTCTCGCTCTGGATGCGCGTGCGCGGACGGGTGGCAGTGTCCGTCATGCGGGGCTGAGGCCCGCTCTGGCCCAGTCGCTGCCGCTCGCTGGATGATCCATCCCACACCCCTTTCTGGTCCACCATCGCGCCTTGACCGTCGGACGAGGGCTGGTAACACTCTGACCAGACGGTCAGAATCCGCCCTAGCACGGGGCGGCTCAGCCGACCAACCCGATCCGCGCGCCGCTTGCGCAGCCACAGGACCTCACCCCATGCTCAACCGGATCACGCCCAACAACCTTTCGGCCTTTTGGATGCCGTTCACGGCGAACCGGCAGTTCAAGCAGTCGCCGCGCATGTTCGTGGGTGCGAAGGACATGCACTACACCACGAGCGACGGGCGCGAGGTGCTGGACGGCACGGCGGGGCTCTGGTGCGTGAATGCGGGCCACTGCCGGCCCAAGATCACCGAGGCCATCGCCACCCAGGCGGGCGAGCTCGACTATGCGCCAGCCTTCCAGATGGGTCATCCGCTGGCCTTCGAGTTCGCCAACCGGCTGGTGGACATCGCGCCCGAGGGCATGGAGCACGTGTTCTTCACGAATTCCGGCTCGGAGTCGGTGGAGACTGCGCTCAAGATCGCGCTCGCCTATCACCGCGCACGCGGCGAGGGCTCACGCTTCCGGCTGATCGGGCGCGAGCGCGGCTATCACGGGGTGAATTTCGGCGGCATCTCGGTCGGCGGCATCGTCGCCAACCGCAAGATGTTCGGCACGCTGCTCACGGGCGTCGACCACCTGCCGCACACTCACAACCCCGCCAAGAACGCTTTCACGAAGGGCGAGCCCGAACATGGGGCGGACCTCGCCGACGAGCTCGAGCGCATCGTGACGCTGCACGACGCCTCCACCGTGGCAGCTGTGATCGTGGAGCCCGTGGCGGGCTCGACGGGCGTGCTGATCCCGCCCAAGGGCTATCTGCAGCGCCTGCGCGACATCTGCACCAAGCATGGCATCCTCCTGATCTTCGACGAGGTGATCACGGGTTTCGGACGCCTGGGAACGCCATTCGCGGCCGATTATTTCGGGGTGAAGCCCGACATCATGATCACCGCAAAGGGCGTCACCAACGGCGTGATCCCGATGGGCGCGGTGTTCGTGACGAGCGCCATCCACGACGCATTCATGAACGGGCCGGAACACCTGATCGAGTTCTTCCACGGCTACACCTATTCGGGCAATCCGATCGCGTGCGCCGCGGGCTTGGCCACGCTCGAGACCTACAAGGACGAGGGGCTGCTCACGCGCGGCACGGAGCTTGGGCCGTATTGGGCCGATGCACTGCATTCGCTGAAGGACGCGCCCAACGTCATCGACATCCGCAACATCGGCCTGGTGGGCGCGATCGAGCTTCAGCCCATCGCGGGCTCGCCCACCAAGCGTGCCTTCTCCGCCTTCCTCAAGGCGTTCGAGAAAGGCGTGCTGATCCGCACCACCGGCGACATCATCGCGCTTTCGCCGCCGCTGATCGTGGAAAAGGGCCAGATCGACCAGATCGTCGACACGATCCGCACCGTGCTGGGCGAGGTGGAGTAGGCCCGTGCCCTTTTCCGCGCGGCCGCCGGCCATCTCGACCGTGCTCGTGGACGACGCCCGCGTGCGCGTGACGCGCTGGGATTTCGAGCCGGGTGCGGAAACCGGCTGGCACCGGCATGCGATGGACTATGTGGTGACCACGCTCACGCCCTGCGCGTTTCTCCTGGAAGATGCGGGCGGCGGCTCGCGCCGTGTGGATCTCGACGCGGGCCAGGCCTATCGGCGAGACCTCGGCATCGAGCACAACGTGGTCAATGGCGGCGAAGCGTCGATGAGCTTCGTGGAAGTGGAATTGAAGGACTGATCATGGCCGCACCCGGCGAGAACCTGCGCATCAACCCGGACCGGCTCTGGGATTCGCTCAACGCGATGGCCGAGATCGGGCCGGGCGTGGCGGGCGGCAACAACCGCCAGACGCTGACCGACGAGGACGCGGAGGGCCGCCGCCTGTTTCAGCGCTGGTGCGAGGACGCCGGCATGACCATGGGCGTCGACCAGATGGGCACGATGTTCATGCGCCGCGAAGGGAGCGATCCCGACGCGCTGCCGGTCTATGTCGGCTCCCATCTCGACACGCAGCCGACCGGTGGGCGCTATGACGGGGTTCTGGGGGTGCTCGGCGGGCTCGAAGTGGTGCGCTCGCTGAACGATCTCGGCATCAAGACCAAGCACCCGATCGTGGTCACCAACTGGACCAACGAGGAAGGCGCACGCTTCGCGCCGGCGATGCTGGCGTCCGGTGTTTTCGCCGGCGTCCACACCCAGGACTGGGCCTATGCGCGCACCGACGCCAAGGGCAAGGTGTTCGGCGAGGAACTGGAGCGCATCGGCTGGCGCGGCGAGGAAGAGGTGGGCGCGCGAAAGATGCGCGCCTTCTTCGAGCTGCATATCGAGCAGGGTCCGATCCTCGAGGACGAGGACATCGACATCGGCGTGGTGACCCACGGCCAGGGACTGAAGTGGCTGCAGGTGACGCTGACCGGCAAGGAGGCCCACACGGGCTCGACGCCGATGTTCAAGCGGCGCAATGCGGGCCTCGGCATGGCGCGCGTGACCGAGCTCGTGCACGAGATCGCGATGGACTACCAGCCGGACGCCGTGGGTGCGGTGGGCCACATGGAGGTCTACCCCAACTCGCGCAACATCATCGCGGGGCGCACCACGTTTACGATCGATATCCGCTCGCCCGAAAAGGAAGTGCTGGATGTGATGAACTCGCGCATCCGCGAAGGCATCGCGACAATCTGCGAGGCGCTCGATATCGAATTCGCGATCGAGGAGGTCGGCCAATTCGACCCCGTGGCCTTCGACCCCGGTTGCGTGAAGACCGTGCGGGATGCCGCCGAGCGGCTGGGCTATTCGCACCGCGACATCGTATCGGGCGCGGGCCACGACGCCTGCTGGATCAACCGCATGGCGCCCACCGCCATGATCTTCTGCCCATGTGTCGACGGGCTCAGCCATAACGAGGCGGAGGAGATCACCAAGGACTGGGCGGGAGCGGGCTGCGACGTGCTGTTTCACGCGGTCCTGGAAACGGCCGAGATCGTTTCCTGACGGGGAGGACTGGTCGATGACGCGCTTCTGGATCGGCTTGCCATTTCTTCTTGTGGCAGGCGTGGCATCGGCCGCCGAGCCGATCGACCTGTCCAAGCCTTGGGGCAACAAGGACGGCTGCATCAACAAGGTGCAGCAGGAGGTCTACTCCGAAAACATGCTGCTCCTGACGCGCGAGCGTCTGACCACTTCGGCCTCCGCCTGCGAGATCGAGCGCGTCCAGACCGCGAAGGACGGTTCGCTCAGGCTCTCCACCCGTTGCGACATGGAGGGGGAGCCGGACGGCCAAGCGGCCGAGTTCACCGTCCGTCGCGCCAAGAAGAAGGGCATCTTGCAGCTGCTCGACGAGGACGGCCAGCTTTTCGGCGAAGTGTCGCGCTGCCGGTGAAGATGCCGCAGGGTTGTGAGGCGGGAACAACCCGCAACCCAGGCTGGACAGCGTTCCGCCCGAACTGTCATGAATGTTGACGCATGACCCTTGCCAGAAGCCAGCCTTTGCCAGCCTCGCCCGTCACACCATCCGAAGCCGTCGTCGATGCGCGGGGGCTGGGCCTGGCCTTCCACACAGCCGACGGGCCCGTTCAGGCACTGACGGGGGTCGATCTTTCGATCAATAAGGGTGAGTTCGTTTCCTTTATCGGTCCGTCCGGCTGCGGCAAGACGACGTTTCTGCGCGTGGTGGCTGATCTCGAGCAGCCAACCGAAGGCACGATCCGCGTCAACGGCATGAGCCCGCGTGAGGCCCGCGAGCGGCGGGCTTACGGCTATGTGTTCCAGGCCGCTGCGCTCTATCCCTGGCGGTCGATCGAGCGGAACGTGGCGCTGCCGCTCGAGATCATCGGGCTTTCGCGGGCTGAACGCGAGGAGCGCGTCAAGCGCACGCTTTCGCTGGTCAACCTTTCGGGGTTCGAAAAGAAGTTTCCCTGGCAGTTGTCGGGCGGCATGCAGCAGCGCGCCTCGATCGCCCGCGCACTCGCCTTCGACGCCGACCTACTGCTGATGGACGAGCCCTTCGGCGCGCTGGACGAGATCGTGCGCGATCATCTCAACGCGCAGCTCCTGCAACTCTGGGCGGAAACTGGAAAGACCGTGTGCTTCGTGACGCACTCGATCCCCGAGGCGGTCTATCTTTCCACGCGGATCGTGGTGATGAGCCCGCGGCCGGGCCGCATCACGGATGTGATCGAGTCGACCCTGCCCAGGGAGCGGCCTCTCGAAATCCGTGAAACACCGGAGTTCCTGGCGATCGCCCACCGCGTGCGCGAGGGTTTGCGGGCAGGGCACTCCTATGACTGAGGGCGGCCGGCGATGACGGCTATCGCTGCTCCGGGTGCCGGCACGGGCACACAGGCGCGCTCGCGCTGGGCGCGGCTGTCGGGCGGGCGCATCGTGCCCGTGCTGACGATCGTCGTGATCCTCGTCGCGGTCTGGTATGCGGCGGCGTTTTCGCTGAATGCGCCGTTCCAACGCCGCCTGGATGGGGACGCGCCGCAGGGTGGGGCGCTGGCCTTTGCGAGCCGTGTGCTGAACCAGCCCAAGCCCACGCTTCCCGCACCACACCAAGTGGCGGTGAACGTGTTCGAGAACACGTTCCTGCGCAAGGTCACGTCGAACCGCTCGCTGGTCTACCATGCGGGCGTCACGCTTTCGTCGACCATGCTCGGCTTCGTGCTGGGCACGCTGCTCGGCATCGGGATCGCGGTCGGCATCGTGCATGTTCTGACGCTCGACCGCTCGCTGATGCCCTGGATCATCGCATCGCAGACCGTGCCGATCCTGGCGGTGGCGCCGATGATCATCGTGGTGCTGGCAGCCGTCGGCATCACCGGGCTCCTGCCGAAGAGCCTGATCTCGGCCTATCTCTCCTTCTTTCCCGTGACGGTCGGCATGGTGAAGGGGCTGCGCTCGCCCGAGGCCTTCCACCTTGATCTGATGCGGACCTACAATGCGAGCGCCGCGCAGACCTTCTGGAAGCTGCGACTGCCGGCCTCCGTGCCGTTCCTGTTCGCCTCGATGAAAGTAGCGGTGGCAGCGAGCCTCGTGGGTGCGATCGTGGGTGAACTTCCCACGGGTGCCGTGGCGGGCATTGGTGCCAAGCTTCTGTCGGGGGCCTATTACAGCCAGACGGTGGACATGTGGGCGGCACTCATCGCCGGATCGGTGGTGGCAGCCCTGCTCGTGGGGCTGGTGGGCTTCATCGGGCGGATCGTGGAGCGTGGCATGGGCGCGCGACCGGCATGAAGCGGCTCGACCCATCCTGGCAGGCGCTTTCAGCCATCGCGCTCATGGCGGTGTCGATCTTTCTGCCGGCGATGACGACGATCGCGCTGGACGCTGCGGCCAATCCGACTGCCAGCTACCAAGTGCCTTTTGAGGTTACGGAAAGCGTCATCCGCATCGTGCTGACCCTGGCGGCGCTCCTTTCGATGCTGCGGCTGAGCGCGGGCGTCGAGGCGGTGATTCTGCTGGTGGGTTCATCGACAGCCGCGTGGCTGCTGATCGACGGCATTGCGGGAGCGGAGGGAACGGCGCTCGCGCCCTTCTTCCTGCTGTTGGCGGCGAGCTGGCTGCTGGCCTGGCGGGCGGCAGCCTGCTTGTCGCAGCTCGGCCCGGAGAGCGGCGCCGCCCGCGCGCTGCTGCGTCTTCTGGTGCCCGCGCTGTTCGGGGTGTGGATCCTGGTTCTGTGGGAAGCACTGGTGCGGGGGCTGGGCGTGCCATTCATCCTGCTTCCCCCGCCTTCCGCCATCGGCGTGCGGCTTGCCTCGTCGGTGCCGGTGCTGTGGGCCGATGTGGTGCAGACGATCTTTCGCGCAGCACTCACGGGCTACGTGCTCGGCTGCGGCCTGGGCTTTGCCTTCGCCGTTCTGGCCGACCGCTTCGGCTTCCTGCGGCGGGGGTTGATGCCCATCGGCAACCTGATGTCGGCGCTTCCGATCATCGGGGTGGCGCCGATCCTCGTGAACCTGCTGGGCTTCGACTGGCACTCCAAGGCGGCGGTCGTTGTCTTGATGACCACCTTTCCGATGCTGGTGAACACGGTGGCAGGGCTTGCCGCCGCAGGTCACATGGAGCGCGACCTCCTGCGCACATACGCTTCCGGATACTGGCAGACGCTGTGGAAGCTGCGCCTGCCGGCCGCGATGCCATTCATCTTCAACGCGCTCAAGATCAACTCGACCTTGGCGCTGATCGGGGCCATCGTGGCGGAGTTCTTCGGCACGCCGGTGGTGGGCATGGGGTTCCGCATCTCCACCGAGGTGGGGCGCATGAACATCGACATGGTGTGGGCCGAGATCGCGGTCGCAGCCATGATCGGCTCGCTTTTCTACGGATTGATCGCCTTGGTGGAGAGGGCGGTCACGTTCTGGCATCCGTCCGTCCGCGGTGGACGGGCGTAACCTCAGAGGGAAACAACAATGAAAAAACTTCTGGTTTCCGCGCTGGGTGGGGCACTCTCGCTCCTCGCAGCACAGGCCTGGGCCGCCGATCCGGTGACGCTCCAGCTCAAGTGGGTGACCCAGGCCCAGTTCGCAGGCTACTACGTCGCCAAGGACAAGGGCTTCTACGAGGAAGAGAACCTCGACGTCACCATCAAGCCGGGCGGCCCCGACATCGCGCCCGAGCAGGTGATCGCTGGCGGCGGCGCCGATGTGGTGGTGACCTGGATGGCCGCAGCGCTTGCGGCGCGCGACAAGGGCGTGAACCTCGTCAACATCGCGCAGCCCTTCCAGAAGGCCGGCATGCAGCTCGTCTGCCCCAAGGATGGCCCGATCAAGACTGAAGCCGACTTCAAGGGCCACACGCTGGGCGTCTGGTTCTTCGGCAACGAGTATCCGTTCTACGCCTGGATGAACAAGCTCGGCCTTTCGACCGAAGGGGGTGCTGACGGCGTAACCGTGCTCAAGCAGAGCTTCGACGTGCAGCCGCTGATCCAGAAGCAGGCCGATTGCATCTCGGTGATGACCTACAACGAGTATTGGCAGCTGATGGACGCGGGCTACAAGCCCGAGGACCTCACCGTCTTCAACTACTCGGCCATGGGCAACGACCTGCTCGAGGACGGGCTCTATGCAATGGAGGACAAGCTCGCCGACCCCGCATTCGCCGACAAGATGGTGCGCTTCGTGCGCGCTTCGATGAAGGGCTGGAAGTATGCCGTCGACAACCCCGACGAGGCTGCGGACATCGTGGTCGAGAATGGCGGCCAGGACGAGAACCACCAGAAGCGCATGATGGGCGAAGTGGCAAAGCTGATCGACAACGCATCCGGCAAGCTCGACCAGGCGGCCTACGACCGCACCGCCAAGGCGCTGCTCGACCAGAAGATCGTCACCAAGGAGCCCTCGGGCGCCTGGACGAGCGCCATCACGGACAAGGCCGTGCAGTAAGCGCACAGCGCCGTATCGAAACGTTGAAAGGGGCGGGCGACTGCCCCTTTTTCATTGCAGCGTGTGTGCAGCGAGCCGAAGCGATCGCCGCGCGACTGGAGCGCGGCGAGATGGGTTTCAGCGTTTTTCGCGAATCTCGGTGAGCGTGCGGGTCGGCGTGATCGCTTCCGCGTCCAGCTGAATCTCGATGATCGAGGGCTTGCCGCTTGAGCGGGCGCGCTCGAAGGCGGGCGCGAAGTCTTCTGTGCGGGTAACCGTTTCGCCGTGGCCGCCATAGGCGCGGGCGAGGGCTGCGAAGTCGGGATTGTGCAGGTCGGTGCCCGAGACGCGGCCGGGATATTCGCGCTCCTGGTGCATGCGGATCGTGCCGAAGGTGCCGTTGTTGACGACGATTACGGTGATGGCCAAGCCGTATTGCACGGCGGTGGCGAATTCCTGGCCGTTCATCATGAAACAGCCGTCGCCTGCGAAGGCCACGACCTCGCGCTCGGGAAACATCATCTTGGCAGCGACCGCAGCCGGCGTGCCGTAGCCCATCGAGCCGTTGGTGGGGGCGGCCTGGCTCTGGAACCGGTGGAAGCGGTGGAAGCGGTGGATCCAGGTGGCGTAGTTGCCCGCGCCGTTGGTGATGATGGCGTCTTCGGGCAGCACCTCTTCCAGATGCTCGATGATAGGGCCCATCTGCACCGCGCCCGGCCCCTCCTTGGGCGGGGTCGACCATTTGCGGTATTCGCCGTGGAGCACGGTGGTCATATCGGCGAAGGGCGGCGGTGAATCCGGCAGGTTGGCGGCGAAGGCTTCCACGAAGGCGGAAGGGCTCGCCTGGATGGGCAAGGTCGGACGGTAGACGCGGCCGAGTTCGGAGGCGTCGGGGAATACGTGGACGAGCGGCTGGTCGGGATAGGGGCTCTTGATCAGCGTGTAGTCGGCCGAGGGCATCTCGCCCATGCGAGCACCGACCAGGATCAGGAGGTCGGACTCCCTGATGTAGCGGCCGAGCGAAGGGTTGATGCCGATGCCGACGTCACCGGCATAGCATGGATGCAACTCGTCGAAGAGCGCCTGGCGGCGGAAGGAGCAGCCGATCGGCATGCCCCAGGCCTCGGCGGCCTTCGCGATGTCGTTGAAGGCCTTCGGCGTCCAGCGCGAGCCGCCCAGGATCATGAATGGGCGCTCGGCCGCGTTGAGGAGGCGGAAGAACTCGTCCATCTCATGCTTGCCGGGCCGCGTTTCGACGGACACGAAGGGCAGGGGCGCCGGCGCTTCCACGAGGTCGGTCAGCATGTCTTCGGGCAGGCCGATGACCACGGGGCCGGGGCGGCCCGATGTGGCGACGGCAAAGGCGCGGGTGAGGATTTCGGGGATGCGGCGAGCATCGTCGATCTCGGTGGCCCACTTGCAGATCGGGCCGAAGAAGGCGCGGAAATCGACTTCCTGGAAGGCTTCGCGCTCGCGGATGGAGCGTGCCACCTGGCCGATGAAGAGGATGGTGGGCGTCGAGTCCTGGGACGCGATGTGGACGCCGATCGAGGCGTTGGTGGCGCCGGGACCGCGGGTGACGAAGCAGATGCCGGGCAGGCCGGACAGGCGGCCCTCGCAATCGGCCATCATCATCGCCCCGCCTTCCTGGCGGCAGACCACCGTGCGGATGGCACTGTCGTGCAGCGCGTCGAGCACGGCGAGATAGCTTTCGCCCGGCACGCAGTAGATGCGCTCGACGCCGTTCACCTCCAGGCAGTCAACGATGAGCTGGCCGCCGGTGCGCGTCATGGGTTTTCCTCCAGTTCAGCCAGGATTTCCGCGGTGTGCTGCCCGAGCCGCGGCGAGGGTCGTTCATAAGCCGCCGGCGTCTGCGAGAAGACGAAGGGCGAGCGCACGGAAGGAAGCGGTGTGCCGGCCTCGTCGGGCAGGTCGAGCCGCATGCCGCGTGCTTCCACCTGCGGGTCCGCGAACATCTCGCCAACCGTGTTGATGGGGCTAGCGGGCACGCCGGCTGCCTCCAGGCGCGAAAGAAGGTCGGCGCGGGGCCAGGCGGCAAGCGCTGCGACCAGGGTCTCGCGGAGGGCTACGCGGTTCTTCACGCGCGCGGCGTTGGTGGCGAAGTCGGGCTCGTCGGCGAGCGTCAGTCCGAGAACGGCGCAGAACTTGCGGAACTGGCCGTCATTGCCGACCGCGAGGATGAAGTGGCCGTCCGCCACCGGCAGCACCTCGTAGGGCGCGATGTTGGGATGGGCGTTGCCCATGGCCTTGGGGGCTTGGCCGGAGTGGAGGAAGTTGAGGTTCTGGTTGGCGAGAACGGCGACCTGGCTGTCGAACAAGCTCATGTCGATGTGCTGGCCCTCGCCGGTCGCCTCCGCATGGCGGAGCGCCGCCTGGATGGCGATCACCGAATAAAGGCCGGTGAAGATGTCGGCCACGGCGACGCCCACCTTCTGCGGCTCGCCGCCGGCGGAGCCGGTGATCGACATCAGGCCGGACATGCCCTGGATGATGAAGTCGTAGCCCGCGCGCGGCGCATAGGGGCCGGTTTGGCCGAAGCCGGTGATCGAGCAATAGACCAGGCGCGGGTTGATCGCCTTGAGCGAGGCGTAGTCGAGCCCGTATTTGGCGAGGCCGCCCACGCGGAAGTTCTCGATGAGTACGTCGGCCGAGGCGACCAGGCGGCGGACGGTCTTGGCGCCTTCGGGCGAGGCGAAGTTGAGGGCGATCGATCGCTTGCCGCGGTTGCAGGCGTGGAAATAGGCAGCCGACAGGTTTTCGCCATCGGCACCCTCCACGAAGGGCGGGCCCCAGGTGCGGGTGTCGTCGCCACCTTGGGGATTCTCCACCTTGATCACGTCCGCGCCGAGATCGGCCAGGCACTGGCCGGCCCAGGGTCCCGCAAGGATGCGAGCAAGCTCGATGACGCGGATGCCTTGGAGGGGTGGGTTCATGCGGGGAGAAATCTGGGGCTGCGGGCGGGAGGGTGTCCTTCCCGACTAGCAAGGGTGGCAGGGCATGTCACCCTTTGGGGAGGGCTTCGAGCCATTCGGCGAAGTCGCGCATGATCCCATCGCGATTCAACTCGTTGAGAGATTCGTGGCGGGTGTCCGGGTAAATCCTTGTGGTGACATCGGAAAAGCCTAAAGCGGCCAAGCGGCTGCTTAGCGCAGATACCGCCTTGCCCTTGTCGGTTGCGGGATCTTCGGCTCCACCGACAAGGTGGATCGGGAGATGCTTGGGGAGACTTGCGAGGTTGCGGTCACTGGCACCGAGGAAGATGAGCTTAAAAATGTCCTGCCAGAGCGAAACCGACGCGTCCCAGCCGCAGAGTGGGTCGGCGACGTAGGCGTCGACCTCCGCTTCGTCGCGCGACAGCCAGTCGAAGGGCGTGCGGGGGTTGGGCATGGCGTTGCCCCAGGCAGCGAAGGTGAGGCGGGGGAGCAGGCGGGAGGGCACGTCGGAGCCCATGCGGAAGCGCTCCCACGCAAGGATGCCCTGTGCCAGGCGGCCGAGGATGCCTGCGGAAAAATTGGCGTTCCAGACGGCGAGGGCAGTCGCGCGCGTGGGATGGGACAGCGCGAAGTCGAGCGCGACGAGGCCGCCCATCGAATGGCCGAACACGATGACGGGCAGGCCCGGATGGCGTTCGGCGATGAGGTCGTGCACCGCGAGCACATCGGCCACCACCTTCGCTGCCCCCTCGCTCGCGGCGAAGCGGCCGAGCGGAGCATCGGGCGCCTGCGTGCGGCCATGGCCGCGATGGTCGTGGGCGTAGGAGGCGAAACCGCGAGCCGCAAGCAAGCCTGCGAAACGGGCATAGCGCCCGGCGTGCTCGGCCAAGCCGTGGTTGATTTGAACGATGGCGCGGGGCCGCGCGCCCTCCGGAAGGGTGGCGTAGACCTGAAGGCGGGCACCGGTGGGCGATGGATGGTGAAACGCTTCCGTGAAGGCCATTGCCTCGCCTGCATTGCTGTTTGGCGCGGCTTCGCCTACATGAGCCGCGCTCCATTCATTTCCCAAACTGCAAGCCGGGGTTCGTCGCGCGTGGCACGCCAGTTCATCTACCACATGTCGGGCCTCAACAAGGCCTACGGCACCAAGAAGGTGCTCGAGAACATCCATCTCTCCTTCTACCCCGACGCCAAGATCGGCATCCTGGGGCCGAACGGCTCGGGCAAATCCACGATCCTGAAGATCATGGCGGGGATGGACAAGGAATATTCGGGCGAAGCCTGGCTCGCCGAGGGCGCCACCGTCGGCTACCTCGCGCAGGAGCCGGACCTCGACCCAGCCCTCAACGTCAAGGGCAACGTCATGGAAGGCGTGGCCAAGAAGACGGCCATCATCGAGCGCTACAACGAGCTGATGATGAACTATTCGGACGAGACGGCCGACGAGGCCGCCAAGCTCCAGGACATCATCGACAGCCAGAACCTGTGGGATCTCGAGCAACAGGTCGAGATGGCGATGGAAGCGCTGCAGTGCCCGCCGGAAGACGCCGACGTCACGCAGCTTTCGGGTGGCGAGCGCCGCCGCGTCGCGCTCTGCCGCCTGCTCCTCCAGCAGCCCGACCTTCTTCTGCTCGACGAGCCGACCAACCACTTGGACGCCGAGACCACGGCCTGGCTCGAAAAGCACCTGCGCGAATATCCGGGCTCCGTGCTGATCATCACCCACGACCGCTACTTCCTGGACAATGTGACGGGCTGGATCCTGGAGCTCGATCGCGGCCGGGGCATCCCCTACGAGGGCAACTACACCAAATATCTGGACGCCAAGGCCAAGCGCCTGATCCAGGAAGGCCGCGAGGACGATGCGCGCCAGAAGGCGATCTGGCGCGAGCGCGAGTGGATCGGTTCGTCACCCAAGGCGCGTCAGGCGAAGTCGAAGGCCCGCATCAAGGCCTATGACGAGCTGCTCGAAAAAGCCGACAGCCGCCGCCCGACCGACACGCAGATCGTCATTCCGCCCGGAGAACGCCTGGGCAACAACGTGATCGACCTCGACAAGGTGGAAAAGGGCTATGGCGACACGGTCCTGATCGAAGACCTGTCGTTCCGCCTGCCGCCCGGCGGCATCGTGGGCGTGATCGGGCCGAACGGTGCCGGCAAGACCACGCTTTTCAAGATGATCACCGGCCAGGAGACGCCAGACGACGGCGCGATCAAGGTCGGCGAGACAGTGAAGCTTGGCTATGTCGACCAGAGCCGCGACGCGCTCGACCCGTCGAAGACCGTGTGGGAAGAGATTTCGGGCGGCGCCGAGGTGATCAAGCTCGGCAAGCACGAGGTGAACAGCCGCGCCTATTGCTCGTCGTTCAACTTCCGCGGCGGCGATCAGCAGCAGAAGGTGGGCAACCTTTCGGGCGGCCAGCGCAACCGCGTGCACCTGGCGAAAATGCTCAAGAACGGCGGCAACGTTCTGCTGCTCGACGAGCCGACCAACGATCTCGACACCGAAACGCTGTCGGCGCTCGAAGACGCGCTCGAAGCCTATGCCGGCTGCGCCGTGATCATCAGCCACGACCGCATGTTCCTCGACCGCATGGCGACCCACATGCTGGCCTTCGAGGGCGACAGCCACGTGGAATGGTTCGAGGGCAATTTCGAAGACTACGAGAAGGACAAGGTGCGTCGTCTCGGCCCGGAGGCCGCGAACCCGCGCCGCGTCACCTACAAGCGCCTGACGCGCTGATTATCCGCGCCGCGCCGGGAACGATCGCGTTCCCGGCGCGTTCGGGTGCGGTTGTGTTCGTGGTTCGTCGGTTCCGCCGGCGCAGCCGACGGGTGGCCTCTCAGCCTTCATGCATCGTGTCGATTTCGAATCCCTGTTCGAGCGCCTGCCGAGCCCTCACATGGTGCTCGACCGCGACCTGTGCTTCGTTGCAGCCAACCCCGCCTATGAGGCCGCGACCGGCCGAAGCCGCAGCGAGCTGATCGGCAAACCCCTCTTCGAGATGTTCCCCAATGAGGGGGAAAGTGGGCGCAAACTGCGCGAATCGTTGGGGCGCGTGTTTGACACGGGCGAAAGCGATACGCTGGCCTTTCTGCCCTACGACATTCCGCGCGTCGACGCCCGAGGCTTCGAGACGCGCTATTGGACGGCAGTGCACACGCCGCTGCGCTCGCACCAGGGCGAGACGCTCTACATCCTTCAGAACACGGTAGACGTAACCGAGATCGTGCGGATGCGCGAGGCTGCAGCAACGTCCAGGCAGGGCATCGGGCCAGAACTGCAACTCGTCGAGCGCGCGCGGGAGGCCGAACGCGCCCAGCGGACAGCCATTGCCGAAAGCAGCGAGTTCCGGCGCCTGTTCCGGCAGGCGCCCCAGATGATGGCGGTGCTCACCGGCCCAAGCCATGTGTTCACCTTCACCAACGATGCCTATCGGCGCTTCGTGGGCGAGCGCGACTTCATCGGCAAACCCGTGCGCGAAGCCATGGTCGAACTCGACGACCAGGGCTTCTTCGGCCTGCTGGACGAGGTCTACACCAACGGCACCGAGATATCGCAGGAAGGCATCAGGCTGATGGTCGACCAGGGGCTCGACGAGCCCCAGGAAACGTTTCTCGATTTCTCTCTGCGTCCCATGCATGACGCGGAAGGCGAGATCAGCGGCGTGTTCGTGCAGGGCATGGACCGTACAGAGATGTTCCGACATCTGCGGCATCAAAGGCTTCTGCTCGACGAGCTGAACCATCGCGTGAACAACACGCTCGCCACCGTGCAGTCGATCGCCTCCCAGACGCTGCGCACGGCCGGCAATCTTCAGGACGCGCGGCGCGATCTCGAACGGCGCATCATCGCATTGTCGCGCGCACACAACCTGCTGACCGCACGTTCCTGGCAGGGCATCGACCTGCGCGCGCTCGCGGAGGTGCAGGTCTCGCCATATGCGTCGGGTCGTTTCACCGTGAGCGGCGAAGAAATCCGCCTCAATCCGCCCACCGCCATCGCGCTCGCCATGATGCTGCACGAATTGGCGGACAATGCCGCCCGGCACGGCGCGCTTTCGGGAGACCAAGGCAGCGTGGCGCTGTCCTGGCAAAAGGGTGCGGAAGGCCGTCTCCTCGTGAATTGGCGAGAGACCGACGGCCCGACGGTTGCGGAGCCCGTCACGCGCGGCTTCGGCATGCGCATCATGGACCGGGTCGCGCGCAGCGAACTCGGTGGCCGGTGTCGGCCTCAAGCCCAGCATCACGGCAGTGTCGAGAGTAATGTGGGGGCGCAGCTGGTGGTCAAGGTGGCCTCCCTCCTCCCACAGAGGATGCAGGTCTACTTCATTGACAATGACGACTTCTTCTCCCGCAAGGGGACGGTGACCGATAAGGAGGGCGCCCTCTATGCT
>QFNI01000056.1 GCA_003240775.1 Mesorhizobium amorphae
TGCTCGCCGCGCGGGCCGAACTGGACGAACTCGCCCGTCATGGAGCGCACCGAGGAGAAATGGTCGGCGATCTTCTGGGCCGCGGCCGATGGAGCGGCGAGCGCCAGGCCGGGAACGGCGGCGGAAGCCGCGAGAAACGCGCCGCCCAGGAGGATCCGGCGGCGGGAAAGGGTGTGGTTCATGGTCATCTCCCGAAACTGGCAAACCAACTAGGCCGAACTGGGGCGCGGTGAAGGGCTCAGCGCGCCCCCCTCGCGTCACATCTTGTCGTCTTCCGTGGGCACCAGGATCTCGCGCTTGCCCGCATGGTTGGCGGCACCGACGATGCCCTCCTTCTCCATGCGCTCGATGAGCGAGGCCGCGCGGTTGTAGCCGATGCCCAGGCGGCGCTGGATGTAGGAGGTGGACGCCTTGCCGTCGCGCAGCACGACCGCCACAGCCTGGTCGTAGGGATCGTCTGAATCGTCGAAATTGTCGCCCGAGCCCGAAGCACCGCCGCCCTTCGCGGGCTTGTCGTCGTCTTCGTCCTCTTCGTCGTCCTCGATGATCGCGTCGAGATATTCGGGCACGCCCTGGAGCTTGAGGTGGGACACCACCTTCTCCACCTCGTCGTCGGACACGAAGGGACCGTGGACGCGCTGGACGCGCCCGCCGCCCGCCATGAACAGCATGTCGCCCTGGCCGAGCAGCTGCTCGGCGCCCATCTCGCCCAGGATCGTGCGGCTGTCGATCTTGGAGGTGACGGCAAAGGAAATGCGGGTCGGGAAGTTGGCCTTGATGGTGCCGGTGATGACGTCCACCGAAGGACGCTGGGTCGCCATGATCACGTGGATGCCGGCGGCACGCGCCATCTGGCCGAGACGCTGGACCGCACCTTCGATGTCCTTGCCGGCCACCATCATCAGGTCGGCCACCTCGTCGATGATGACGACGATGTAGGGCAGCGGCTCGAGGTCGAACTCCTCGGTCTCATAAACTGCCTCGCCCGTCTGCTTGTCGAAGCCGGTCTGCACGGTGCGGGTGATGGTCTCGCCCTTTTCGGCGGCCTGGGCCACGCGCGCGTTGAAGCCGTCGACGTTGCGCACGGAAAGCTTGGCCATCTTGCGATAGCGGTCCTCCATCTCGCGCACGGTCCATTTGAGCGCGACCACGGCCTTCTTGGGGTCGGTCACGACCGGCGTCAGAAGGTGGGGGATGCCGTCATAGACCGAAAGCTCGACCATCTTGGGGTCGATCATGATTAGGCGGCACTGGTCGGGTGTCAGCCGGTAGAGCAGCGAAAGCACCATCGTGTTGATGGCGACCGACTTGCCCGAGCCGGTGGTGCCGGCGACAAGCACGTGCGGGAACTTGGCGATGTCGGTGACGACCGCCTCGCCGTTGATGGTCTTGCCGAGCGCCAGCGCGAGCTTCGCCTTGGACGTCATGAAATCCTGGGACGCCAGCATCTCGCGCAGGAAGACGGTCTCGCGGCGCGGGTTGGGCAGCTCGATGCCGATGGCGTTGCGGCCGGGCACCACGGCCACGCGCGCGGCGATCGCGCTCATGGAGCGCGCGATGTCGTCGGCCAGGCCGATCACGCGCGAGGACTTGATGCCGGGCGCGGGCTCCAGCTCATAAAGCGTGACCACCGGGCCGGGACGGACCTGGATAATCTCGCCCTTGACGCCGAAATCCTCCAGCACGCCTTCGAGGCGGCGCGCATTGGCCTGAAGCGCCGCTTCCGAGAGCGAGGGATCGCGGGCGATGCTCTTGGGCTCGCTCAGGAAGGACAGCGCCGGCATCTCGAAGCCGTTCGGGCCCATGCGCGGGCCGAACTCGCGGGCCACCGCGCGCTGCACCTGGGCGGGCATGGCTGCTGCCACGGCGGGCGCGACGGGGGCGGCTGTTGCCGCCGGTTGCGGCGCGAGGCTCGGCAGGGGACGCGAAGGCGCGGGGATCTTCACCCGCGGCAGGGCTGCCGGCTGGGCGGGGACGGGTGCCGGCGCCTCGGGCATGGCGAAGGGTTCGAGGTGGAGGTCGTCCATCTCGTCGTCGAGCTCGGCAAAGGGCATGGGCTCGCCGCTCGTGCCCTCGTCGTCGAGCAGGGGCTCGGCGAAGCTCGGCTCGATGCCCTGGGCGCGGCCCAGACGGCGCTCCTCCTCGCGGAGTGCGGCTTCGCGCAGCGCCGAAGGGGACGGCGTGCGATAGGCGCGGACCTGGGTGTTGGGACCAACCGGCGTGCGCGGGCGGGGCGGCTCCACGAAGGCTGCGGCGGGCGCGAACTCCGCCATCAGATCCTCGGGCTCGGGTGCGGGCATGATCTGGTCGTCGAAGGAGGCGATCTCTTCGGGCGAGAGCGAAAGCTCGTCGGCCATGGGGATCGCCTGGTCTTCCCAGCTCGGCTCTTCCGTGCGCTCGACCGGTTCGACCGCATCGATCGGCTTGTTGGCGTCGGCCAGCATGGCCGCAAAGAATTCGGGCTCGATGCGGGCGCGGGTGCGGGGATCGGCGGGGTGGCGGTTCTCCGCGAGCTCGGCTTCCTCCACGCGCTCGGCCGCACGGCGCCAGCCGCGGCCTTCGAGCGGGTTGGCGGGCTGAACGGCGGGGCGCACGGCCTCGTCGCGCAGGCCGGCCAGGCGGCGGCGGCTGCGCGCCTTCATGAAGAGCCACCAATGGGCGACGTTGCCCATCACGGTTCCGAAGATGCCGACGGAATCGTCGTCTTCCTCGTCGTGCGGGACGAGCGCGCCGCGCCCTTCGCGCTCGGGCAGCGGGCCGCGGCCGAGAAGGCCGACCGCATAGGCGAAGAGCCAGAGGGCGGGCGCCGCCAGGAGACCGGCGACAGGCAGGCCGACGAAGCCCTGCGGATAGCCGCCGAGCACGAGCGAGGGCAGCCAGAGCACAACGTCGCCGAACACGCCGCCGAGACCTGTGGGCAGGGGCCAGGTGGGCGTGGGCGCAAAGCAGCCGGCGATGCCCGCCGCGACCACCGAGAAGCCGAATGCCGCAAGCAGGCGGCGGGCGACGCGATGGATGGGATGGGCGCGGGCAAGCGTGAGCCCCCACCACGCCACCGGCACCATGGCGGCAAGGGCTGCCAGGCCCCAGAACTGGGCTGCGATGTCGGCGAAGACTGCACCGGGATAGCCGAGCGCGTTGGACACGGGCGCGTCGGTCGCGTGCGAGAAGGAGGGATCGGCCACGTTCCAGGTGGCGAGCGCGCCGGTGCCGAGGCCGACGGCCCCCATGAGGCCGAGGCCGGCCAGGCGCTTGAGCACGGAACGCGCCCAATCGCCCAGCCCGCCGGACGATTCGCGGAAGCCGAGCTGGCTGGAGGTTGGGGCGGAAACGCCTGAACGCATGATGCACGAACTCCCGGGCGCCCGGCCGCGAGGCCGCGCGGAATCAGGGGCTCAGACTAGCCGTGCGATGGTAAAGGCGGCATTAACCATGCAGGACGAGGCGGACGCCCCTCCCCTGTCGCAATCACACCGCGGGCCTTGGCAGCGCGGCGTCCGTCTCACCGGGCGCGGGAGGCGCCTCCACCTCGGCCACCAGCTCGGCTGCCGATTCGGTGTCGGTTAGCGGGCCGGACGGCGTCATGCTTTCGGTGATGCGCTCGACGAGCCCACGCGCAATCTCGCGCTCGCCCATCACGACCCCGTTGGCGCCGAGATCGGTGAGATAGGTGACCTCGGCATCCGAATGGGCGCGCACCACGATGTCGAGTTTGGGGTTCGCGGCGCGGCCCTGCTCCACGATGTGCCCGGCCTCGAACGCGTTTGGGATGGCGACCACCAAGCGGCGGGCCTCGGGCAGGTTGGCGGCGCGCAGCACGCGGGAATCTGCGGCGTTGCCGATGATGGTCTCGATATCGGCCTTGCGCAGTTCGGAGATGCGCTTGTCGGCATCCTCCACCACGAGGATCGGGATGCCCTTGTCGCGCAGGGCCGCGGCCACCAGCGTGCCGACGCGGCCATAGCCGATCAGGACGGTGTGGCCCGAAAGCGCGGTCATGGCGACGGCTTCCTCTTCTTCCTCGGGCTCGATCACCTCGCCCGGCGCATGTTCGGGCGCGGCTGTCGCGGGCGCGCGGAGCTTGCTGCGGCGCTCCAGGCGCGGCGCCAGCCAGTCGATGGAATAGAAGACGAGCGGGTTGAGCAGGATCGACAGGATCGCGCCCGCGAGAATGAGCGTGCGGCCCTCTTCGGGCAGCAGGCCGAGCCCCACCCCCATTTCGGCCAGGATGAAGGAGAACTCGCCGATCTGCGCGAGACTGGCCGAGATCGTGAGCGCGGTCGCAGCGGGATAGCGGAAGGCCATCACGATCAGGAAGGCGGCGACCGACTTGCCGATCACGATGATGAACAGGGTCGCCACCACCGGCCAAAAATCGCGCACCAGGGCGATGGGGTCGAACAGCATGCCGACCGACACGAAGAAGAGCACCGCAAACGCATCGCGGAAGGGCAGCGATTCTTCGGCCGCGCGATGGCTCAGCTCGGATTCGGCCAGCACCATGCCGGCGAAGAAGGCGCCGAGCGCGAGCGACACGCCAAACAGCTTGGCGGCGCCGAAGGCCACGCCCAGCGCTATCGCCAGGACGCCCAGGCGGAACAGTTCCTTGGAGCCGGTATGGGCGATGTAGTGCAGGAGCCAGGGGATCACGCGGCGGCCGACCACCAGCATCAGCGCGACGAAGATCGCGACCTGCAGGAGCGTGATGCCGATGATGCCCCAGATTGTGGAGCCGAAGCCGCCGGCTTCGAGCCCGTCCGCCACGACGCCGGTCGCGGCGCCGGGTTCTGCGCCGTTGCCGCTGAGCAGGCCGCCGAGCGCGGGCAGGAGAACGAGGGCGAGCACCATCGCGAGGTCTTCGACGATGAGCCAGCCGACCGCGATGCGGCCCTTCTCGGTTTCCACCAGGCGGCGCTCGGCCAGCGCGCGCAGGAGGACCACGGTGCTCGCCACCGAAAGTGCGAGACCGAACACGATGCCCGCCGCGAGATCCCAGCCGAGCAGCCAGGCGAACCCCGCGCCCATGGCGGTGGCAGCCGCCATCTGCACCACGGCGCCCGGCAGCGCTATGGCGCGCACGGAGAGGAGGTCCTTGAGCGAGAAGTGGAGGCCGACGCCGAACATCAAGAGGATGACGCCCATCTCCGCCAGCTCGGGCGCGAGTTCCTGGCTCGCCACGAAGCCCGGCGTGTAGGGGCCGACCGCGACGCCCGCCAGAAGATAGCCCACCAGCGGCTGGATGCGCAGGCGCTGGGCGATCGCGCCGAACACGAAGGCGAGCCCGATGCCGGCGACGATGGTGGCGATCAAAGGCGTGTCATGCGGCATGGGCTGTCGCGGACCCTCGAACAGGAGTGTTGGGAGCGCGGCCTTGGCCGCAAGGGCCTATCTTAGGGACGCCAACGGCCCGCGCAACCGAAAGCGCTGCGAATCTTGGGCCTTTTGCGTCAGGCGGGCAGTTCGCGGGTGCGCAGCTCGCGCCCGAGCGCGAACAGCCCCGCGCCGCAGATGAGCGCGGCGCCTGCCCAGGTGGCGGCGCGCGGCACCTCGGCGAAGAACAGGAAGCCCCAGAGCGGCCCCCAGAGGATGGCGGTGTATTCGAACACGGAGACGCGGGCCGCGGGCGCCATCCGGTAGGCCTGGGACAGAAGCGTCATGGCGACGCCCGCGATCACGCCGCAGGATGCCATCATCGCGAAATCGACGGGCGTGGGCCACACCCAGGGGCGCACGAGGAATTCGAGGCTGGGATGTGCGGCCTCCCTGATGCCGAGAGCGGCGAAGGTCATGGTCAGGAGCGGGGCGCCGAAGAGCAAAGCGAGGTTCTGGTGAAAGGTCATGACGGCCGCCGGCACGCCCGAGCCGATGCGGCGCGTGATGATCTGCGAGGCGCCATAGAGGCCCGCGCCCACGACCACGAGCAGGCCCGTCCACTGGAAAACGCCCTCGCCGGGATCGAGCATCACGAGCACGCCCGCGAAACCCGCCAGAAGCGCCACCGCCGTGTGCCAGCGCAGGCGCTCGCCCAACAGAACGACCGCGAGGCCGGAGATGATGAGGGGGGCGGTGAAATAGAGCGCCACCGCATCGGCGATCGGCAGGGCGGCGAGCGCGAGATAGTAGCACAGATAGGACACGAAGAAGACGAGCGCGCGCAGCGCCAGCCAGCCGAGATCGCGGGCGAAGATCGAGCGCAGGCCGCCCGCCGTCCAGACCACGAGGCCGAGCAGCAGGGGGAGTGCCACGACCGAGCGCACGGTCATCGCCTGGGTGATGGGGTAGCGGCCCGCCAGTTCCTTGATGATCACGTCCTGGATCGAGAACACGCAGACGCCCAGTGTGAGGGCGGCGAAGGCCTTGAGGTTCTGGCTCTGCATGGTGGCTCGAAAGGGGTGGCGGACCCTCGCTTCTAGCCGTCTTCGAGGGGCGCGCAATGCGCCAGATGCGGCCAAGCGCTGGACAGGCCCGCCAAAAGAAAAGGCCCGGCGCAAGGGCCGGGCCAGAAAACTTCGAGGGGGCGGGACGGGTGCCCGCCGCCCGTTGAGGCCTTGTCAGGCGTGGTAGGCGGCTTCGCCGTGCGAGGTGAGGTCGAGGCCCTGGGTCTCGTTTTCGGGCGTGGGGCGGAGGCCGACCACGATGTCCACGAGCTTGTAGAGGATGGCCGAGACCACGCCGCACCAGACGACCGTGACGAGCACCGCGAGGATCTGCGTCCAGACCTGGCCGCCCATCGTCACGCCGTCGGCATAGCCGATGCCGCCGAGCGAGGTGGAAGCGAAGATGCCGGTGCCGACCGCGCCGACGATGCCGCCCACGCCGTGGATGCCGAACACGTCGAGGCTGTCGTCATAGCCGGCGCGGATCTTCACGACGGTGACGAACCAGTAGCAGACCACCGAGGCGATGGCGCCGAGCACGATGGCGCCGAAGGGGCCGACGATGCCGGCGGCGGGCGTGACCGCGACCAGGCCCGCGATCATGCCCGACGCTGCGCCCAGCATGGACGCCTTCTGGCGCGCTGCCGCTTCCACCGCGACCCAGGCGATGATGGCGGCGGCGGTGGCCGTGAAGGTGTTGATCATGGCAAGGGCTGCGCCCCCGTTGGCTTCGAGGTTCGAGCCGGCGTTGAAGCCGAACCAGCCCACCCACAGGATCGAGGCGCCGACCATGGTCAGCGTCATGGAGTGCGGGGCCATGTTGTCACGGCCGAGACCGACGCGCTTGCCGACCATGATGGAGCCGACGAGGGCCGCGATGCCCGCATTGATGTGGACCACGGTGCCGCCCGCGAAGTCGAGCGCGCCCCAGCCGAAGATCAGGCCGTTGGCGTCCCACACCATGTGCGCGATGGGGAAGTAGACGAGCGTGACCCAGAGGATGGTGAAGAGCAGCACCGCCGAGAACTTGATGCGCTCGGCGAAGGCGCCGACGATCAGGGCCGGCGTGATGCAGGCGAACGTCATCTGGAAGCAGATGAAGACGAGCTCGGGGATCACGACGCCGTCCGAGAAGGTGGCGGCCGTGGAGTCGGGCGTGACACCGGCCAGGAAGAGCTTGCCGAAGCCGCCCCAATAGGCGCTGGTCGAGCCGCCGAAGGCGAAGGAGTAGCCGTAGACGACCCAGATGATGATCACGACGGCCACGATCATCGTGACCTGCATGAGCACGGACAGCATGTTCTTGGCGCGCACGAGGCCGCCGTAGAAGAGGGCGAGGCCGGGCATCGCCATGAACAGGACGATGATGGTGGACAGCATCATCCAGGTGGTGTCGCCCTTGTCGGGCACGGGCGTCACTGCAACGGCTGCGTCGGCGGCGGCCGGAGCGGCTTCCTGGGCGAAGGCTGCGAGCGTGCCGAGCGCGCAAAGGGCTGCGGCGCTCCCGAGCGCGGTCTTGCCCGCACGCGCGAGGCGGGTCGAAAGGTTCATCGTGTTCTCCATGATTGTGTGTGCCGGCTCAGAGCGCGTCGCTGTCGGTTTCGCCGGTGCGGATGCGCAGCGCCTGCTCGAGGCCGAGCACGAAGATCTTGCCGTCGCCGATCTGGCCGGTCTTGGCGGCCGACGAGATGGCCTCGATCACGCGCTCCACCGCATCGGTGGGCACGGCCACTTCGATCTTGATCTTGGGAAGGAAGGACACGGCGTATTCCGCGCCGCGGTAGATTTCGGTGTGGCCTTTCTGGCGGCCGTAGCCTTTGACCTCGCTGACAGTCAGGCCCTGGATGCCGATGCCTGTCAGCGCCTCGCGCACCTCGTCGAGCTTGAATGGCTTGATGATGGCCATCACGATCTTCATTCGGTTCTCACCCTCTCTCTGCTCCGGCGCCCGAAGCGCCGGTGGATCACCCCGCGACCCTCGTCTTGCGGCAGGCGGCGGGGCGGCCCCGCAGCCCGCCCGGCCTGTCGGGCCCAAGGGTTGCGCGAGACACCATTCAAGGATCGTGCCAAGTCGGACGAGGTGCAGAAAAAGTGAGAGCGGCAGCGCTTTGCAAAGACGGCCTTTCGCAAATGCAATATGATCTGCCTAGGAAACAGGCATGCTCAAAAGGTGAGCGTCAGGCCTGCCTAGTTCTTAGGCGGATGAGTCCCTCCTGGGCAACCGATGCCACCAGCTCGCCGCTTTCCGCAAAAAGATGCCCGCGCGTGAAGCCGCGCGCACCCGAGCTCGACGGGCTGTCCTGGGTGTAGAGAAGCCAGCCGTCGAGCGCATGGGGACGGTGGAACCACATCGCGTGGTCGAGGGACGCTGCCTGGATCGTCGGCTCGAAGATCGCGACGCCGTGCGCAAAGGTCGAGGTGTCGAGCAGCGTCATGTCGGAAAGATAGGCGAGCACGGCCGCCTGGATCGCGCGGTCGGCGGGCACGGCCCCCGTGGCGCGCACCCAGACATGCTGCTCGGGTGCCAGCTTCTTGCGGCTGACATAATGGTCGAGCGAGACCGGGCGCATCTCGAAGGGCCGGGGCCGCGCCCAATAGCGGCGGATGGCCTCGGGCACGAGATCGCCGAACTGGGCGGCGAGCTCGGCGGTCGCGGGCAGGCTTTCGGGCGCGGGCAGGCCGGTGGGCATCGCGATCTGGTGGGTGAGCCCGTCCTCGTCGCGCTGGAAGGACGCCGAAAGCGAAAAGATCGCCTCGCCGTGCTGGATGGCCTGCACGTGGCGGGTGGAGAACGAGCCGCCGTCGCGCGGGCGTGCCACCTCGTAGACGATGGGCACGGAGCTGTCGCCCGGCCGCATGAAATAGCCGTGCAGCGAATGCACGAAGCGCTCGGCAGGAACCGTGCGCTGGGCCGCGACCAGCGCCTGGGCGACCACCTGGCCGCCGAACACGCGCTGCCAGGAGGATTGCGGGCTCGACCCCCGGTAAAGGTTGTGCTCGAGCCGTTCGAGGTCGAGAATGCGCAGGACCTCTTCCATGGCGTCGGACATGGCGCTTCCTTTCCTGCGGCACGAAGACGGCTTGTCCCCAACAGGAAGCGGGATAGGTGTCAAGGCAAAGGCGCCCGGCCGGGCGGCATCAGGGAAGGCGGGGAACCATGGAGACGCAACGCTTCGACGTGATGGTGGCAGGCGGCGGCTATGTGGGGCTGGCGACCGCGCTCGGCCTCGCAAGCGGCAGGCCGTCGCTGCGGGTGGCGGTGGCCGATCCCGCACCCAAGGGCGCCTCCGCGCGCGACCCCCGCGCGTCCGCCATCGCTGCCGCCGCCTCCCGCATGCTGCGTGCGCTGGGCGTCTGGGACGCGATCGCGCCCCATTCGGAGCCGATCACCGAGATGATCGTCACCGATTCCCGCCGGGCGGACCCGGTGCGGCCGGTCTTTCTCACCTTCGACGGCGCGGTGGGGCCGGGCGAGCCCTTCGCCCACATGGTGCCGAACGGGGTGCTGAACGGCGCCCTGCGCGCACGTGCGGAAGAAGCGGGCGTGGTGTTTCTCGACGGAACGAGCGTGGAAGGCTTCGCGGACGCCGAGGGCGGGCTCATGCTGCGGCTGAGCGGCGGGGCGGACGCTTCCGCGCGGCTTCTGGTTGCGGCCGACGGCGTGCGCTCGCGGTTGCGCGACCATGCGGGCATCCGCACCCTGCACTGGGATTACGGCCAGTCGGGCATCGTCTGCACCGTGCGCCACGAGCGCCCGCATGGCGGCCGCGCCGAAGAGCATTTCCTGCCCGCCGGGCCCTTCGCCATCCTGCCGCTCAAGGACGACGAGAAGGGCCACCGCTCCTCGATCGTGTGGACGGAACGGACGGCCGAGGCCGAGCGGCTCGTGGCATCCGACCTCCTGCTCTTCGAGGCCGAGCTGGAAGACCGCTTCGGGCTGAAGCTCGGCGAGATCCGCGCGGAAGGAACGCCGCGCGCGTTTCCGCTGTCGCTGACGCTCGCGCGCGATTTCGTGGCGCCCCGCTTCGCGCTCGCGGGCGACGCCGCCCACGGCATCCACCCCATCGCGGGCCAGGGCCTCAATCTCGGCTTCAAGGATGCGGCGGCACTGGCCGAAGTGGTGGTGGAAGCCGACCGGCTGGGACAGGACATCGGCGCGCTCGACGTGCTCGAAACCTACCAGCGCTGGCGGCGCTGGGACACGGTGCAGATGGGCGCGACCACCGATGTGCTCAACCGGCTGTTCTCCAACGACTGGGGCCCGCTGCGCGCGGTGCGCGATCTCGGGCTCGGCCTTGTCGACCGCATGCCGCGGCTCAAGGAGCGCTTCATCGGGCAGGCGGCGGGGCTCGACGCCAGCGCGCCCCGGCTGCTCCGCGGCGAGGCGATCTGAGCCCCCTCCCCTTCGGCCCGGGGCTGGCAGCGCCGGCTTGCTGCGCCATATGCGCGGCCATTCCCCTCGAGGGACGATGGAAAGCCAAGGAGATTGCATCATGGACCGTCACGCATCGGCCGTCTGGAAGGGCGGACTGAAGGATGGCAGCGGCTCGCTGGAAGGCCAGAGCGGCGCGCTCAAGGGCCTGCCCTACTCGTTCAAGACGCGCTTCGAGGATGAGAGCGGGCGCTCCGGCACCAACCCCGAAGAGCTGATCGCAGCGGCCCATGCCGGCTGCTACACCATGCAGCTTTCGCATTTCCTGGCCGAGAACGGCACGCCCGCCACCTCGCTCGACGCCAAGGCAGTTGTGACGCTGATCCCCGGCACCGGCATCACCAAGAGCGCGCTGACGCTCAAGGGCGACGTGCCCGGCATCGACGAGGCGAAGTTCAAGGAACTGGCGGAAAAGGCCAAGGCCGAGTGCCCGGTGTCGAAGGCGCTGGGCGCCATCGAAGTGTCGCTGGACGCGAGCCTGGCGTGACGCGGATGGGGCGCTGAGGCGCCCCTTTCTGCTTGGTTGGCTGTCTGGGAACGTCACGGCATGGATTCTCGGGTCAAGCCCGAGAATGACGAAGGTGGGGTGGAGAAGGTGGGGTAGACGTGGGGGAGTGGTGCCCAGCGGCTCTGCGGATTGCCCTCTGCCCTCTGCCCTCTGCCTTCTCGCCGCTCGTTAGTCTCGGGTTCGACCAGGGGACCTATGCAGCCACCCATCCGTTTCGGCAGGGCTCCAGCCCCTCAGTGCGTCGGGATGCCCCGATGCGCGCTCTCGCCCCAGACCTGAGCCACGCGCGCGTCGCGGCGGCAGCCGGCGCGGTAGCGGTCGTAGTGGTCGGGGTTCTTCTTGTAGAAATCCTGGTGATATTCCTCGGCGGGCCAGAACTGCGGCGCGGGCAGCACTTCGGTCACCACATCCTGGCCGAGCTCCTTTTGGGCATCGAGCTTGGAGGTATGTGCCGCCTTGAGGTCGGCGTCGCCGACCGCGTAGACGGCCGTGGTGTAGGAGTGACCCTGGTCGCAGAACTGGCCGCTGGGATCGGTCGGATCGATCGAGTGCCAGAACACGTCGAGCAGCTTGGCGTAGGAGGTCTTGGCGGGGTCGTAGTCCACCTTCACCGCCTCGCGGTGGGAGCCGTGGTTGCGGTAGGTGGGGTTTTCGTTCTCGCCGCCGATATAGCCCGAGGTCGTGGCGACCACGCCCGGCACGGGATCGAAATCCTTTTCCACCGACCAGAAGCAGCCGCCGGCGAAGATGGCGGACTGCGTTTCCGCCAATGCGGGCGCGGCGAAAAACGACGAGGAAAGGGCCAGAGCGAGAAGCCAGCGCATGAAGACGCCTCCAAGGGGATGGCAGCGTTCTAGGCCAGGCTCGGTGCCCGCGGTAGCGGACCGGCGGGCACTTGTTCGTGAGCGGCGAGGTTTAGACCCGCCGTTCCACCATCATCTTCTTGATCTCGGCGATGGCCTTGGCGGGGTTCAGGCCCTTGGGGCAGGCCTGGGTGCAGTTCATGATGGTGTGGCAGCGGTAGAGGCGGAAGGGGTCTTCGAGGTTGTCGAGCCGCTCGCCGGTCGCCTCGTCGCGGCTGTCGATCAGCCAGCGATAGGCCTGAAGCAGCACGGCTGGGCCGAGATAGCGCTCGCCGTTCCACCAGTAGGACGGGCACGAGGTCTGGCAGCAGAAGCACAGGATGCACTCGTAGAGGCCGTCGAGCTTCTCGCGGTCGGCGTGGCTCTGCTTCCATTCGGTGGCGGGCTCGGGCGACACGGTCTGGAGCCAGGGCTGGATCGAGGAGAGCTGGGCGTAGGGCACCGTGAGGTCGGGCACGAGATCCTTGACCACGGGCATGTGGGGCAAGGGGTAGACGCGCACGGCGCCCGCGATGTCATCCATGCCCTTGGTGCAGGCGAGCGTGTTGCCGCCGTCGATGTTCATGGCGCAGGACCCGCAGATGCCCTCGCGGCACGAGCGGCGCAGCGTCAGCGTGGGGTCGATCTTGTTCTTGATCCACAGAAGCGCGTCGAGAACCATCGGGCCGCAATCGTCCATGTCGACGAAATAGGTGTCGACGCGCGGGTTCTCGCCGTCATCGGGCGACCAGCGGTAGATGCGGTATTCGCGCAGGTTGGTCGCGCCTTCGGGCTTCGGCCAGGTCTTGCCGGGGCGGATCTGGGAATTCTTGGGGAGGGTGAGTTCGACCATCAGGCAGACCCCGATTGGGTGGAATGGGCGAGAAGCTGCACCATGCCACGGTAGCGGCTGGCAGTTGTCTTCTCGAAGAAGCGGCGGTCGGCAGTCACGAGCGGTCGTCCGACCCGCTCTGCGCAAGCCAGATACAGGCAGTCATAAATTGGATGCCCCAGTTCGACGGCAAGCGCGAAGGCACGTGTCAGCAGTTCGGCATCGTCCACAAATTCCGGAAAGGATCGTTCGATCAGAGCGGTTGCGGCGCGGGCCTGTGCTTCATCGAGTTCGCCGCGACGCACCTTCTTCCAAAGCACGTTGGCAGTTTCCACGCGGACAAACTGTGGTGCAGTGAGAGAGCGCGCGGCGGAAACGAGCGCAAGAGCCGCTTCGCTGCCCTCTTCCCGAACGGCAAGCTTGAGAGCCACCGAAGCATCGAGAACGAAGCTCACCGGTCCCGATCTTCTCTGAGCAGGATAGCTGAATCCGTTTGAACAACGCCCTTCGGCGTCATCGCCTGGATTCGGCGCGCTTCAGCCACGAGCGCCTCACGGTCCCACTTGGCCCGAGGTGCAGAATTGCTGTTCAGGCCCTGCTTGATCAGATCGATGGCTTCTTGCTCGACCGACTTGCCCTGCTGACGGGCCATGTCGCGCAGAGACTCCAGTGTCTGCTCGTCGATGCCAGGGAGTGTGAGCGTTTCCATAGCTGAGATATCCGTTCCGGATGAGGTCCTGTTCTAATACACCCGCGCCTTGGGCGCGATCTTGGCCAGGCTGATGCCGCCGTCTTCTTCCTTGAGCATGGGCTCGGTGTGGACGGGGCGGTAGGCGAGCTTCACCTCGCCGTCGGGCTCGATCCAGGACAGCGTGTGCACACGCCAGTTCTGATCGTCGCGGTTGGGGAAGTCTTCGCGCGCGTGCGCCCCGCGGCTTTCGTGGCGGGCTTCGGCGCTGACCACGGTGGTGAGCGCGTTGGCCATCAGGTTCTGGAGTTCGAGCGTTTCCACGAGATCTGAATTCCAGATCATCGAGTGGTCGAAGACCTTGATGTCGGAAAGCCCGGCCCAGACCTCCTTCATGCGGCGGACGCCCTGCTGGAGGGTTTCCTCCGTGCGGAAGACGGCCGCGTCCTCCTGCATGGCGCGCTGCATCTTCTCGCGGAGGGCTGCGGTGGGCGTCGAGCCGTGGGCGAAGCGCGTCTTGTCGAAGTGGTCCATGATGCGCTCGAGCGAGCCTTTGTCGGGCGTCGGCACGGCGCTCTCGCGGTCCACCACGGAGCCCGCCTTGATGGCGGCCGCGCGGCCGAACACGACCAGGTCGATCAGGGAATTCGAGCCCAGGCGGTTCGCGCCGTGCACGGAGGCGCAACCCGCTTCGCCGACGGCCATCAGGCCGGGCTGGATGCGGTCGGGCGCATCCGCCGTGGGGTTGAGGACCTCGCCCCAGTAGTTCGTGGGGATGCCGCCCATGTTGTAGTGGACGGTGGGGAGCACGGGGATGGGATCGCGGGTGACGTCGACGCCCGCGAAGATGCGCGCGGATTCGGAGATGCCGGGGAGGCGCTCGGCGAGCACGGCCGGGTCGAGGTGGTCGAGGTGGAGGAAGATGTGGTCCTTGTTCTTGCCCACGCCGCGCCCGTCGCGGATCTCCATGGTCATGCAGCGGGAGACGACGTCGCGCGAGGCCAAGTCCTTGGCGGAGGGCGCATAGCGCTCCATGAAGCGCTCCCCTTCGGAGTTGACGAGATAGCCGCCCTCCCCGCGCGCGCCTTCGGTGATCAGGCAGCCCGCGCCGTAGATGCCGGTGGGGTGGAACTGGACGAATTCCATGTCCTGGAGCGGCAGGCCCGCGCGCACGGCCATGCCGCCGCCGTCGCCCGTGCAGGTGTGGGCGGAGGTGGCGGAGAAATAGGCGCGGCCGTAGCCGCCGGTGGCGAGCACCACCATCTTGGCGGCGAAGCGGTGGATCGTGCCGTCGTCGAGGTTCCAGGCGACCACGCCCGTGATCGTGCCGTCATTTGCTGTGATCAGGTCGAGCGCGAAATACTCCACGAAGAACTGGGCGTGGTGCTTGACCGACTGGCCGTAGAGCGTGTGCAGGATGGCGTGGCCGGTGCGGTCGGCGGCCGCACAGGTGCGCTGCACGGGCGGGCCTTCGCCGAAATTCATCATGTGGCCGCCGAAGGGGCGCTGGTAGATCTTGCCTTCCTCGGTGCGCGAGAAGGGCACGCCGTAGTGCTCGAGCTCGTAGACGGCGGCGGGTGCCTCGCGGGCGAGGTATTCCATCGCGTCCACGTCGCCCAGCCAGTCCGACCCTTTGACCGTGTCGTACATGTGCCACTGCCAGGAATCGGCGCCCATGTTCTGGAGCGAGGCGGCGATGCCGCCCTGGGCTGCGACCGTGTGGGAACGCGTGGGGAAGACCTTGGTGATGCAGGCCGTCTTCAGGCCCTGCTCGGCCATGCCGAGCGTGGCGCGGAGGCCGGCGCCACCCGCGCCGACGACGACCACGTCGAACTTGTGGTCGACATAGGAATAGCCGCTGCCTGCGGCTGCAGAACTGCTTGCCACGGGTTTCAGCCTCCGAATGCGAGCTTGAGGATGGCGAAGGTGCTGATCGCGCCGATCGCCACCACGTAGAAGGTGTTGAGCATGATGAGCGCGGGCTTGGCGAGATCGCCGTGGACATAGTCCTCGATGATCACCTGCATGCCCAGACGCATATGGGTGAGGATCGACGCCAATGCCAGAAGAAGCGGGATGGCGACGAGCGGGGAGCCCAGCACCGCGCGGGTGTCGGTGAAATTGCGCCCGTCGAGCGACACCATCAGGCCGACGAAGAAGAGAACGAGCGGGATGTTCGCGACGGCGGTCAGCCGCTGGTGCCAGAAATGGCCGGTGCCCTCATGGGCCGCGCCAAGGCCGCGGACGCGACGGAGCGGCGTGCGCATCTTGGAGGTCTCGTGCGCCATCGGCTCAGCTCCTCGTCCAGAACACGGCGATCCAGACCAGCAAGGTCAGCGTGACCGAGCCGATCACGGTCGCCCAGGCGAACTTGCGCGAGTTGGCCTTTTCGAGGCCGCGCCCGGTGTCCCAGATCAGGTGGCGCACGCCGCCGAGCAGGTGGTGCAGCAGCGCCCAGGTGTAGCCGATCAGCACGAGGCGACCGAGCCAGCTCTGGGCCGCCCAGGTGAGGGTCGCGAACCAGTCTTCGGAGGTGGCGGCGGCGAGCAGCCAGAGGCCGACACCCAGCGTGCCGAAATAGAGCGCGCTGCCCGTGATGCGGTGCACGATCGACATCACCATGGTGATCGGCCAGCGATAGGCTGTCAGGTGCGGCGAAAGCGGTCTGGGACGGGCCGCGGGGCGGGATGCGGCTTGCTGGCTCATGCGGAACTTCCCCGGCTCGCGGGCGGGCCCGCTGGCGTCGCAGGCGCCACAGAAAACGGCGCGCGTTTGCTGGCTTCTTAACCCCTTATCGCCGCACGTCAACGCGCGCGAGGCCCGCTTTCCCAAGCATTGAAGTCGCAGGCGGGACCACAATCGATTGAATGGTCAGCGCCGGCATGAAAGCGTGGGCTGGCCCTGGCGGGAAAACTCGGCGCGCGCCCCTTCGAGCACGAGGCGGCTCCTGCCGTCGCCATAGGTCCGGGTCTGGCCCGCAGGGCGGGCGGGAAGCTCGATCCCGTCGCGCGCGCCGACCACGGCGAGCACCGAGGTCTGGAAGTTCTCGACCGTCAACTCGCGGCCCCCGTCGCAGGCGTAATAGGCGTAGCGCGGCTGGGCGGCGGGCGTCTCGAATTCAGCCGCGACGGGCAGCGGCGGGGCGATCGCCTCCACGCCGGCGCCCACGCAGCCGGCCGGAAGCAGAAGGGCCGCGACCATGCTTGCGATCTTCATTCACGCTCTTCCGTTAACCATGTTTTCCGATGCGCCGGCCGCCAGGCAACCGTGGACGTTGGTAATGGTTAAGAAATGGTTAAGCTCCCGAGCGTTGCTGTTTCGATCCACGGAGATTCGTCCGATGCGCCTGCCCACCCTCCTCGCGGGAGCCATGCTGCTCCTCGCCGCCGCGCCCGCCTCGGCCGACCGGCTGCGCGACCATGTGGAAGCGGATTCCTACGGCAATCTCGTGGTGTCGAGCCGCGCCGGCTACAAGCGGATCGTGGTGGGCCAGGGGCATCTCGCGGGCGAGCTTCGCGAATACAACCGCCAGGGCGAGGCGAAGGTGGTCTACGGCACCAACGAGGACGCGACCTACCGCGACGATGCCGGCAACATCCAGTATCGCGACTGCTATCGCCCGCCGGTTCTGGTTCACGGCCGCTCCTACATGTATGGCCTGGCCGATGGCGAACTGCCCATACCCGCGGGCACCTGCCATCCCCAGGGGCGCTGACGTTTCGTCGGGGACAAGCCCGCCCTCACGGGGAATGTGACCCCTCCCCCTCAGGCAGCGTCGTTTTTTAACCACGATCTTCCCGCGTCTTCCGCCTGGGGCTGCTCAAGCGGAACAATCGGAACACCATGGCCACATCCATCCAGGCGGCGGGCCGCACGGCGAGTGCCGCGCAGGCCGGCCGGCTCAGGGCGCAGATCGCGGGCATCGAGACGCTTTCGCGCTTCGTGCTCGCGACGCTCGCGCTCGGCTCGGGCGTCTACACCTATCTCGGCGTGCGCTCGCTGCTCGACGGCTCGGCGACCGTCGTCTTCTTCGCCGCCGTGATCTATTCGGTGTCGGTTTCGGTCGCCATGTACGGCTTCTGGACCTTTCTGATCCGCTTCCTGCCGGAAATGCGCGACGGGGCCTCGCGGCTCTCGCTTCTCGCCATCATGGCGGTCGGCTCGGCGATGATCGTCGCCATGTCGTCCTGGCTGAACGCCGCGGCACTCGCGGGATCGGCCGCGGTCGAGCAGCACCTCGCGATCACCATCGAGGACTACACCTCCGATCTCGACCAGGCGCATTCCAATGCGCTCGGCGCGCTGTCGCTCCTGCCCGACATCCAGCGCGCGGGCGAGCGCTTCGCGCGGCTGGCCGACGAGGAACGCTCGTCGGGCGCGCTGACGGGCACCACGGGCTCGGGCTCGGTGGTGCAGCTTCTGTCGCAGATGGCCGCGCAGATGCGCGGGCTGGAAGCGAGCGTGGAAGGCTCGCGCGAGGGGATCGAGACGCGCTTCGCGCAGGGCCAGGAGCGGCTTGCGGCCATGCGCACGCTGGTTTCGGCGCCCGGGCCGATCGCCGAGCGCTCCGACCAGTTCGCCAGCGAGGCGGTGGCCCTGACGGGGCTGATCTCCGCGCTCGAGCAGACCGCCATCGCGCCGTCCGTGTCGCGCGCGGCGGCCGACCTTTCGATGGGCTTCATCGCGCCGGTGGCGTCGGGGGCGACCGCCGACCTCGCCGGGCGGCAGGATCGCGTGATGGAAACGATCCGCGCCTCGGTCGCCGCGCAGTCCAAGGCGCTGTCGGACGCGGCGGGCGAGATTCTCGCCCAGCCCAAGGTGCCCGAGCGGCGGTTCGTGCCGCTGACTTCGGCGGAAGCCGTGCTGCGCTATGCCGGCGACTTCATCCCGTCCTGGGCGGGCGCCATCGCCATCGACCTGTTGCCGGCCGTGCTCGTGGGCGTGATGGCTGTCGCCTATGGCGCGCTGCGCCGCGCGGAAGAAGGCCTGGAAGACCTCGACCGGTTGTCGGCCGCCGACCTCCTGCGCTCGCTCGACATCCACGAGGCCTTGCGCGCCCGCGAGCGCGCGGCAGCCGCAGCGGAAGCCGCGGCGAACCCGCCGTCCGAGACGGCGGAAGCCCCTGCCCGGCCGGAAAACGTCACGCAGCTGGCGCTCGGCCCCGAACGGAAGCGAGGCGAGACGTGAGCGCGCCCGGCGAAGACGCGAACCGTTCGGGCGGCATGATGCACCGGCTCGGGCGCTTCACCGACGAGGGGCTGTTGCGCTGGATGTTCCGCGGGCTTCTTGTCGGCACCATCGGCGTTCTCGCGCTCGATTTCCAGGAACTCGGGCAAAGCAACGGGTGGTGGCAGGAAACCGAGCTGGCCGATGGGCCGACGACGATCGCCGCGCCGCCGGACGTCACCACGAGCGGGCCGGTCGCGCCCGGCGACACAACCCCCTTCGTGCCGGCAAGCTTGGACGCGCCGCGCGGCGAGATGGCGTTCGCGCTCGAAAAGGGCGGCGTGCTTTCGGCGCGCGGCACGATCGACCCGAAGGCGGCCGAGCGTTTCGCAGCCGAACTCGACGAGCGCGGGGAATATGTGAAGACGGTGCTGCTCGATTCTCCCGGCGGGTCGCTGGAGGACGCGCTTCGCATGGGACGCGCGATCCGCGAGCGCGAACTGCGAACCAGCGTGCCCAAGGGCGCGCAATGCGCTTCCTCCTGTCCTCTGGTGCTTGCGGGCGGGGTGGAGCGCGCGGTGGCCGAAGGCGCGTCGGTGGGCGTCCACCAGATCTATGCGGCCGAGGACCAGGCCAAGGCGCGCGCCGCGCAGGCGATGTCGGATGCGCAGTCGACCACGGCGCGCATCAGCCGCTATCTGTCGGAGATGGGGGTCGACCCCGCCGTGTGGCTGCACGCGCTCGATACGCCGCCACGCGCGCTCTACCGGTTGAGCGCGGCCGAGCTTGCCCAGTATCGGCTTTCGACGGGCGCCGAAGGACCGGTGGCCGAGGCGGTTCCGCCGCCTTCCTGACGGAGCGACACGAGCGACGTGCGCGAAAGCGCCATGCGCACGCAATCGCGCCCATCGGCCTTGGCGCGGTAGAGCGCCTCGTCGGCGCGCTTGAAGAGTTCGGCCAGGCTTTCGCCGGGGGTCGCCTCGGCCACGCCGAAGCTCGCGGTGAAGCGACGCTGGGGCGGCAGCCCTTCGATGGCGAGGCTCGAGAATGTGGTGCGCGTGCCTTCCGCGAAAAGACGCGCCGCCGCCATGTTGGAGCCCGGCAGGAGGATCGCGAACTCCTCGCCGCCGATGCGGCCGGCCACCACGCGATGCGCGGGCGCGGCACGCACGAAGCGGCCGAAGGCCTCGATCACGCGGTCGCCCGAGGCGTGGCCGAGCGTGTCGTTGACCTTCTTGAAATGGTCGAGGTCGGCCAGCACCAGAGAGACCGGCAGGCCGAGGCCCGCCGCCGTCCGAAGCTCGGCATCCGCCCGGCGGTCGAAGCCCGCGCGCGTGAGGACGCCGGCGAGCGGGTCGGTCTCGGAGCGCTCGGTCACGTCGCGCAGGATGTCGCGCGCGAAGACGAGCAGCATCGTCAGCGCCAGCGCCAGGGCGACGATGGCGGTGAGCGACAGCGAGATGGTCGCATAGGTGGTGGCGAGATAGTCGCTCGGCCCTTTGCCCGCGCCGCCCATAGCGAGCGCGAAGAAGGGCTTGGACAGGAATTGCAGCCCTGACACAACCAGAAGCACGGCGAGCAGCGTGTCGCTGCGCTCGCGCTGCCTGCGCTGCAGGGCGAGCCAGGCGCCGATGAACTGCATGAGGGCATAGGGCGCCTGGTAGAGCATCAGGCGCGCCAGGCTCTCGCGCGGCCAGTCCTCGATGATCCAGGTGGAGGCGAGCGATGCGAGAAGCAGCCCGCCCATCAGGAGCCAGGGGGCGCGCAACCCGTTGCGCGCGGCGATGCCCACGTTGAACAGCACGACGACCACGAGGAAGGCGCCGAAGTTGAGCACCACCATGAAGCGGGAATCCGCGCCGCCGGCGATCACGAACTCGATGCTGAGCGCGAGAAGCCCGACGAGATAGGTCAGCGCCAGCCAGAACGGCCCGCGGGCGCGCGTGTTGTAGAAGCCCAAGGCCGTGAAGGCCGCGGCCAGAAGCGCTGCGACAGCAAGATTTGTGGCAAGGGCAATCGTTGCGCTGCTCAATGTCCGTCTCCCGCATCGAACATTGCGCCGGCAAGCATCAAGAACCTGTTAAGGAGCCGAAAAAAATCGAGAGATCAGCGTGTTGCGAGGGAACCGGCCGGCCATCGAGGCGTTGCCCCAACCGCCTTGGAATCGACCGACCCATCTTCAGGAACAGACCAGATGACAGAAACCGTGACGCTGACGGAACGCGAAGCCATCCGCGACTGGGCCGCCGCCCGCATCGGCTCGCCGGCCATCGTGGACATCTCGCCGACGGCGGGCACGCAGCCGCTTCTGCGCATCGTCTTCGACCAGGCGGCCTATCAGGACCAGGACATGGCCGAGCGCCCGATCAACGCGGGCGGGATCGAGCTCGTGGAATGGGACGACTGGTTCGCCGAGTTCGAGAAGCAGGAACTGGCGCTCGTGGTGGCGGTGCAGGAGCCGGGCGTGATGGACAGCTTCTACGAGATGGTGCGCCGGGAAGCCTGATCCTTTCTCGAGCAGATGCAAAAAGGGCGGCCCGCGAGGAGCCGCCCTTTTTTCGTTTCAGCTGAGGCTCAGCGCCATTCGCGGATGTCGACGAAGTGGCCGGCGATGGCTGCGGCGGCGGCCATCGCGGGCGAAACGAGGTGCGTGCGGCCCTTGAAGCCCTGGCGGCCCTCGAAGTTGCGGTTGGAGGTCGAGGCGCAGCGCTCCTCGGGCTTCAAGCGGTCGTCGTTCATGGCAAGGCACATGGAGCAGCCGGGCTCGCGCCAGTCGAAGCCCGCGGCCTTGAAGATCCGGTCCAGGCCCTCGGCCTCGGCCTGTTCCTTCACGAGGCCGGAGCCGGGCACGATCATGGCGTCGACGCGCGGATTGACCGTGCGGCCTTCCACGACGGCTGCCACCGCACGCAGGTCCTCGATGCGGCCGTTGGTGCAGGAGCCGATGAACACGCGGTCAAGCGCGATTGCCGTGATCGGCGTGCCGGGCTTGAGGCCCATATAGTCGAGCGCGCGGAGCTTGGAGAGACGCTTGTTCTCGTCCGTGATGCCGGCGGGATCGGGAACCACGCCGGTGACGGAGACCACATCCTCGGGGCTCGAGCCCCAGGACACGATGGGTGGGAGCTTCGCCGCATCGAGGCGCACGACGTGGTCGTAATGCGCGCCCTCGTCGGTCTTGAGCGTCTTCCAGTATTCGAGCGCCTTTTCCCACGCCTCGCCCTTGGGCGCGCGGGGCTTGTCCTTGACGTAGGCGAAGGTCGTCTCGTCGGGCGCGATGAGGCCGGCGCGCGCGCCGCCTTCGATCGACATGTTGCAGATGGTCATGCGGCCTTCCATGGAAAGCGCGCGGATGGCCTCGCCGGCATATTCGATCACGTAGCCGGTGCCGCCGGCGGTGCCGATCTCGCCGATGATGGCCAGGATGATGTCCTTGGCGGTCACATGGGGCGGAAGCTGGCCGTCCACCTGGACCAGC
>QFNI01000057.1 GCA_003240775.1 Mesorhizobium amorphae
TACATCCCCGACCGCATCTTCGAGGGTTACGGCCCGAACCCCGAAGCCATGCGCGCTCTGGTCGGGCGAGGGGCTTCGCTCGTGGTCACCGTCGACTGCGGCACGAACAGCGCGGCCGCCATTCTCGCGGCAGAACAAGCCGGCGCCGATGTCGTGGTGCTCGACCACCATCAGGTCAGTGGCCCGCTTCCCCTGGGCGTTCCGGTGGTCAACCCCAACCGCGACGACGACTTGTCGGGACAGGGGCACTTGTGCGCGGCGGGCGTGGTGTTCCTTGCGCTCGTGCGCGCCCGCCGCCTCATGTCGGAGCGCATGCCCGACGCGAAGCCCATCGACCTCCTCCAGCTTCTCGACCTCGTGGCGCTCGCGACCGTCTGCGACGTGGTGCCGCTCGTGGGTGTCAACCGCGCCTTCGTTCGCCGCGGCCTGGATGTGCTGGCAACCGGCCGCAATTCGGGTCTCGTCGCCTTGTCGCGCGCAAGCCGCCTGGCCGAGCGCGCCAACGCCTATCACCTCGGATTTCTCTTGGGGCCCCGCATCAATGCCGGCGGCCGCATCGGGGACGCTGGGCTGGGTTCCCGCCTGCTCGCGACCGACGATCCCGGCGAGGCCGACCGCATCGCGGCCCAACTCGAAACGCTCAACCGCGAGCGCCAGGACATGGAAGCCGTGATGCTGGCCGAAGCCCGCGCCGAGGCAGAGGCCGAACTGTCGGGCGGCACAGGGCCCGCCGTTCTCGTCACCGCGAGCGACACCTGGCACCCCGGCGTGGTCGGCCTTCTCGCGTCCCGCCTCAAGGATCAGGCTCGCCGCCCATCCTTTGCGATCGCGTTCAACAAACAAGGCATCGGCACGGGCTCGGGCCGCTCCGTGTCGGGCTTCGATCTCGGCCGCCTCGTGCGCCGCGCGGTGGAAACGGGATTGCTCGAGAAAGGCGGGGGCCATGCGATGGCCGCCGGCATCACGCTGCGCCGCGAGAACCTGGCCGCCCTGCGCGCCTTCTTCGAGCAGGAAGCCCAGACCGCCGTTTCCAAGCTGCTCGCCGACGAGACCCTTGCCCTCGACGCCGCGGTCTCCGCCGAGGGCGCGACACTCGCGCTGCTCGACGAGATCGAGGCCGCGGGTCCGTTCGGCGCGGGCCATCCGGCACCGACCTTCGTGCTGCCCCGCCACCGCGTGGCCGACATGCGCGTGGTCGGCGCCAACCACCTCCAGCTCCAGCTTTCGAGCCCCGGCGGGGGTCGCATCAAGGCGATGGCTTTCCGCGCAGCCGACACCCAGCTCGCCCATTTCCTGCGCCAGCACCAAGGCGAGCCGCTTCATTTTGCGGGCTCACTGTCGGGCAATTTCTGGAACGGCGTCCGCCGCGTCGAATTCCGCGTCTCGGACGTGGCGGAAGCGCGCTAGCCCAAGACTTCCTGCAATCGCGCCAATTCCGCCGTCTGCGCCTTCGCGCACTCGTAGCCGATGCGGATCAGCTCGTCCGCCCGGTGGAACTCCGACAAGCCGATATGGCCGAGCTTGGGCTGCAGCGACATGTCCGGCGGGTCACCCGCGAGACGCGCGCGTGTGATGCGGTCCTGGATGATGTTGAAGCTCTCCACCATCACGCTCATGATACCGAGCTGCGAGTTCTTGAGCCGCATCTCGGCCGGCGGCTGGCTGCCCTCGGCCGAGCCCCCAGCATTGTGCTTGATCACGGCGGCGCGGCCGAACAGATCGTAGTGGAGGTTCACCGCGACCACGAGCGCCTGCTCGCTCGCCCGGCACACCGAAACCGGCACGGGGTTCACGAGCGCCCCGTCCACCAGCAGGCGCTGGTTGCACATCACCGGCTCGAACACTCCGGGCAGCGCGTAGGAGGCCCGCATCGCCGTGATCAGCGAGCCCGACGAGATCCAGACTTCGTGCCCCGTGCGGATTTCGGTCGCCACGCAGACGAAGGGCCGCGACAGGTCCTCGAAGCGCACGCCCTTGAGGTGCTCTTCCATCCTTGCCGTCAGCCGCATTCCGGCCAGTAGCCCCGTCCCGCTCCAGGCGAAGTCGAGAAAGGCGAGCATGCCGCGCCGGGTCAGCGAGCGGGCGAATTCTTCCAGCGCGTCGAGCTTGCCCGCGAGATAGCAACCCCCCACCAGCGCGCCGATCGAGGTGCCCGCGATCATGTCGATGCGGATGCCCGCCTCGTCCAGCGCGCGAAGCACGCCGATATGCGCCCAGCCGCGCGCGGCACCCCCGCCCAACGCGAGGGCGATCCCGCGCTTGGGGCTTTCCGGAACCACGATCGCGTCCGAACCCTTCGGCGCATCCGGCAGAGGTATGGCTGGCCTTCCGCGCAACGACACCCAGTCGAGCATTCGCGCCTCCTGTGACCGTTTCCAGAGCTTAGGCGGCATTCGTTGTCGGAATGATGAACGGAAGTGTTAAGGAGCGCTGCGCAGTTCGGGCAGGCCATCGACCAAGTCGACGCTCCGGTAGAAGCACGAGCGCCGCCCCGTGTGGCAGGTGAGCCCGTCGCCCTCGACCGCGACCCTGAGCCAGAGCGCGTCCTGGTCGCAGTCCGTGCGCAGCTCCACCACGCGTTGGAAATTGCCCGAGGTTTCGCCCTTCTTCCAGAGCACGCTCCGCGAGCGCGACCAGTAATGCGCGATCCCCGTCTCGATCGTCAGCCGCAGGGCTTCCGCGTTCAGGTGCGCGACCATCAGCAGGTGGTCGTCCGCCGCATCGGTCACGACGGCGGTGATCAGCCCGTTTGCGTCGAAGCGCGGCGTGAAGTCCGAGCCTTCCTCGAGCGCGTGGCTGCCGCTCAAGGCTTGGCCCCGTCGCGCACCATGCCCACGAAGCGCAATTGCTCCTGAGGGCTGTCGCGGAAGGCGCCGGTGAACGTCGAGGTCAGCGTGGTGGAGCCGGTCTTGCGGATGCCGCGCATGGCCATGCACATGTGCTCGGCCTCGATCATCACGGCCACCCCGCGCGGCTTCAGGACATCCTGCATCACGGAGGCGATCTGCGCGGTCATCGATTCCTGCGTCTGCAGGCGATGGGCGAAGATGTCGACCACGCGCGCGATCTTGGACAGGCCCACCACGCGGCCCGCCGGCAGGTAGCCCACATGCGCGCGCCCCACGATCGGCACCATGTGGTGCTCGCAATGGGAGTGGAAGCCGATGTCGCGCACGATCACCATGTCGTCATAGCCCGCCACTTCCTCGAAGGTGCGCGCGAGCTCGGCCACGGGGTCCTGCACATAGCCGTTGAACATCTCGCGATAGGCCTTGGCCACGCGGGTCGGCGTGTCGCGCAATCCCTCGCGGTCGGGGTTCTCGCCCGCCCACAGGATCAGCGTGCGCACGGCCGCCTCGGCTTCCGCCTGGCTGGGCCGTTTGGGAGAGGCGTCGTTCGTGTCGACGGCGGAGAGCTTGGGCTTGATGGCGAGGTCCATGACAGTCTTGCTCCGGCTGCGACCGAAACGCGCCGCGCCTTGTCGGGCTCTTTGCCCGCCGCCTATATATTGATGCAGCGTGGCGGATGAAAGCCGATCCCGGCGAAACAGGCCGTTCCACCCAAAGAACCGAATGATCGACGACGTCTACAACGCCAAGCTCCTGGGTTTTGCCGGCAATATCAGCCGCATCGGCACGCTTGATGCCCCAGATGCGACAGCCACCGCCCATTCCAAGCTGTGTGGCTCCACCGTTGCGGTGGATATCAAGCTCGCGGACGGTGTGGTGACGGATTTCGCCCACCGCGTGAAGGCCTGCGCGCTCGGTCAGGCATCGTCAGCCATCATGGCCGAGCATGTGGTGGGCACATCGGCCGAGGAGCTGCGCGCCCTCCGCGCGGTGATGCTCCGCATGTTGAAGGAGAACGGCGCGCCGCCAGAGGGGCGATTCGCCGATCTGCGCTATCTCGAGCCCGTCCGCGACTACCGCGCCCGCCATGCCTCCACCATGCTCACCTTCGACGCCGTGGTGGATGCGCTCGACCAGATCGAGCAAAAATCCCGCGCCGCGTGAACCGCAACTGGCAGGGCCCCTGGCAGAAGACGCCTGGCCGCCTCGCCGGGACAGCGCTGGTTCGCTTCTACCAGCTCACTTTGTCGGGCTTCGTCGGCAACGGTTGCCGTCACTACCCCACCTGCTCGGAATACGCCTACGAGGCGCTCGCCCGCCACGGACTTTGGGCCGGCGGCTGGCTTTCCCTTTTCCGGCTTTCCCGCTGCGGCCCCTGGGGCACCCACGGCGTCGACCTCGTTCCCCCGACCCTCGATCGGGGTCGCACGCCTTGGCGCCTCCTGGGCTACGGTCGCCACCAGGGTTGACGCCTCATCGTCCGGGTGCAGGTCCCCACATCGCCGACCCAAAGCCTTGCCCCGCGCGCGCCATCCCGCTAGACGCCCATCCGCACCACAAAACCACCTGCGCTCGTAGGCAGGACTGGATCATAGGAGACCGGCACATCATGCCAGACGCCCCCATCGCGCTTCGCTTTCCCGACGGCTCCAGCCGCTCCTTCGCAGCCGGCACGACCGGCGCGGAAGTCGCCGAAGGCATCTCGCGCTCGCTTCTCAAGAAGGCCGTGGCCTACACGCTTGACGGCACCGTGCGCGATCTTTCCGCACCCATCACGGCCGACGGCGCGATCGAGATCGTCACGCGCGACGACCCCCGCGCGCTGGAACTCATCCGCCACGACACGGCCCACGTGCTGGCCGAAGCCGTGCAGGAACTCTGGCCCGACACCCAGGTCACGATCGGCCCGGTGATCGAGAACGGCTTCTATTACGACTTCGCGCGCGAGACGCCGTTCACGCCGGAAGACTTTCCCGCCATCGAGAAGAAGATGCGCGAGATCATCGCGCGCAACAAACCCTTCACGGTGGAAGTCTGGGACCGAGACCGCGCGAAGAAGGTCTTCGCCGAGAAGGGCGAGGGCTACAAGATCGAGCTGATCGACGCGATTCCCGTGGGCCAGGACCTCAAGATCTACGCGCAAGGCGACTGGTTCGACCTGTGCCGCGGCCCGCATATGGCGTCCACCGGCCAGGTCGGCAACGCCTTCAAGCTGATGAAGGTCGCCGGCGCCTATTGGCGGGGTGATTCCAACAACCCCATGCTCACGCGTATCTACGGCACGGCCTGGGCGGAACCTGCGCAGCTCGACGCCTATATCCACATGCTGGAAGAGGCCGAAAAGCGCGATCACCGCCGCCTCGGCCGCGAGATGGACCTGTTCCACTTCCAGGAGGAGGGCCCGGGCGTCGTCTTCTGGCACGCCAAGGGCTGGCGCATGTTCCAGACCCTCGTCTCCTATATGCGCCGCAGGCTGGAGCGCGTCGGCTATGACGAGGTGAACGCCCCCCAGGTTCTCGACAAGAGCTTGTGGGAGATTTCCGGCCACTGGGGCTGGTATCGCGACAACATGTTCAAGGTCACGGTGGCCGGCGACGACACCGACGACGACCGCGTGTTCGCGCTCAAGCCGATGAACTGCCCCGGCCACGTCCAGATCTTCAAGCACGGCTTGAAATCCTACCGCGATCTGCCCGTGCGGCTTGCGGAATTCGGCAATGTTCACCGCTACGAGCCGTCGGGAGCGCTGCACGGGCTGATGCGCGTGCGTGGCTTCACGCAGGACGACGCCCACATCTTCTGCACGGAAGACCAGCTCGAAGCCGAGTGCTTGGCCATCAACGACCTGATCCTGTCGGTCTATGCCGATTTCGGCTTCACCGACTTCCACGTGAAGCTCTCGACGCGGCCCGAAAAGCGCGTCGGATCGGACGAGGCCTGGGACCAGGCCGAGCGCATCATGGCGCGCGTGCTTAAGCAGATCGAGGACCAGTCGGGCAACCAGATCAAGACGTCGGTCAATCCGGGCGAGGGCGCCTTCTACGGGCCGAAGTTCGAATATGTGCTGCGCGACGCCATCGGCCGCGACTGGCAGTGCGGCACGACGCAGGTGGACTTCAACTTGCCCGAGCGCTTCGGCGCCTTCTACATCGACAAGGACGGCGAGAAGAAGCAGCCGGTGATGGTGCACCGCGCCATCTGCGGGTCGATGGAGCGCTTCCTGGGCATCCTGATCGAGAACTATGCGGGCCATTTCCCGCTCTGGTTCGCGCCGGTCCAGGTCGTGGTGGCGACCATCACCTCCGAGGCCGACCCCTATGCGCTTTCGGTGGTGGAACGCCTGCGGGCCGCAGGGCTGACCGCCGAGGCCGACCTGCGCAACGAGAAGATCAACTACAAGGTGCGCGAGCACTCGCTCGCCAAGGTGCCGGTGATGCTCGTATGCGGCAAGCGCGAAGCTGAGGAGCAGACCGTCAACATCCGCCGCCTTGGCTCGCGCGACGGCCGCTCGGCCGGCCTCGAGGAGACCATCGCGGCCCTGCGCGAGGAAGCGACCCCGCCCGACCTGAAGGGCTGAGCTTCATCGGCCTGTCACGGCAGGCCCGTATGAGCGCGCACAGGCAAACAGGCTTGTGGCGCTCATGCGGTTCGCGGAACTCTCCTATGCCAATCCCAGCCAGTCGCGTCTCCAGCGCGCGGTGATCAGGACGGCGGAAGGCCTGTCGGGCCGAAACCACTATGCCGACCGTTACGACTGGTGGCGCCGGCACGTGTTTCCGACCGGCGACCGCGTGTTCGGCCGCATGCTGGCGTTGGCCGACATCAGCCTCGAATGCCGCGGCAGCCTGCCCGAAGGCAAGCCGCATCGCCCGCTCGTCGTGGTGGCCAATCACCCCTTCGGCATCGGCGACGGCATCGCCCTGCTGTCGCTGGTGGAGCGGCTCGGCCGCCCCTTCCGCGTGATGATCCACGCCGACCTCCTGCGTGTCTCCGAGATGGAAGGCTACTCGCTGCCCGTCGATTTCACGGAAACCAAGGAAGCACAGAAGCGCAACCTCGCCATGCGCCAGGAAGCGCTCAGGCTTCTGGCCGAGGGCACGGTGGTCGTGATCTTCCCGGCGGGAGGCGTCGCGACAGCCCCCAAGCTCTTCGGCCAGGCCGACGACCTGCCGTGGAAGCTTTTCACCGCAAAGCTCATCCAGGAAGCCAAGGCTGATGTGCTGCCCGTGCACTTCTCCGGCCAGAACGGGGTGCTCTTCCACGCCGTCAGCCGGTTTTCTTCGACGCTCCGCCTGTCGCTCCTGATCCGCGAATTCCGCAAGCTCGCGGGCAAGACGATCCATGCCACCGCCGGCACCGTGATCGGCTGGGAGGAAATGGCGGCCATCAAGGACCGCAAGGTGCTGATGGCCTATCTGCGCGAGCGCGTCTTTGCGCTCGGCTCGGGCGCTAGCCTCAGTCGGCCCCGTCGTCCGCGCTTGCCGCTTCGGTGGCGAGCACCTCGACTTCCTCGTCGGCTCCCGGCGCTACCGTGACGTCGCGCTGATAGATGCGGTCTCGGTTCTTGGCGACCACGGTGTAGTTGCCTTCCGCAAGCACCATCGACGCATAGGGCCCGACCGCCTCGCGCACCGAATCGCCGCCATCGGTCAGCACCGACCAGGACGTGTCGGCCATCGCCTCGCCGCCCGCATCGCGCACGAGCTTGAGCGTTACTTGTGCCGCGCGGTGCTCGACCGTCGCTTCCGTCAGCTTGCCCGCTTCCACGCGGATATCGGAACGCACCACCGCATTCACCGCGCCATAGGTCGAGACCACGTGATAGGTGCCGGAGTTGAGCCCGACCACCGTGCCGGGGCTGACATCGGGCACGATCAGCGCCCGTTCGCCGAACGCGTCTTCTTCCGCCTCGTAGATCGAGAATTTGAGCTTCGAGCGATCGATCGAGCCGCCGCCCGAGACCACCGCGTCGAGCTTCAGACCGCCGGCATCGAGCACCAGCGATTCGCGCGTCTGCGTGCGCCCGACCGTGATGCGCTTGGTGGCGCCCGCCCGCCCGAACGAGGCGTGGACGAGGTAGGAGCCGGGCTCCAGCGAGAAATTGCTCGTTCCCCCGCGCGCCGAAGCGATCAGCGGGAACTTGCCGAACGTGTCGCCTTGCGGCTTGAAGATCCGCCAGACGATGCCGCGCGAGATATCGGTGCCGCCCTCGATCATCTGGGCCGCAAGCGTCACACGACCCTCCTTGGCGGTGGCGAGCGGTTCCGTGCTGCCCGAAGGCGCATAGCCCGTGATGCCCGGAAGCTTGAGTTCCAGCCCCGCATCGGGTGCGGAACCGAACTGGCCAGGGGCGATGGGGTCGGGATCGTCGGGCGCGGAAGCCGAGCCGCCGACCGGCGGCAGAAGCGGCGGGAGGGCATCGCCTCGTTCCCCGCCGCGCAGGCCATCGCCACCGAAGCCGGGCCCGCCGGAAGGGCCACCCGCGCCCCGGTCGCCTCGGCCGCCGCCGGGCCCGCCGCCGCCCGGCCCCCCCTGCGCATGGGCATAGGGTGCCAGAAGCAGGGCGCCCGAGAGGGCGAGGGCGCCGAGCATCGGCGAGAACCGCGTTTCCATGGCTGCGTTGAAGCGCGTGCCGATGGTCTTTTCAAGGCCTGTTCGCCGCTTGCCGCGCATCGCGCGCTCCCCTAGAACCAGACTCATGTCCTCAAGTTTTATCCAGCACCTCACGACCCGCGTTTCCCCGCCGGTCCACGAACTCAAAGAGCCGGGCCCGAGCCAAAGCGAGATCGAGCTGATGATCGCGGCGGCCACGCGCGTGCCCGACCACGGGCGCTTGGCGCCCTGGCGCTTCATCCTGTTCCGCGGCGACGCGCGCATTCGCGTGGGCGAGCTCCTCGCCGAACTGGCGGCAACGCGGGAAGGGCCCTTGAGCGAGGGCCGCCGCAACCAGGAACTCGCCCGCTTCTCCCGCGCGCCGCTCGTGATCGGCGTGGTGTCGAGCCCCAGGGCCAACCCGAAGATCCCGGAATGGGAGATGTTCCTGTCTGGCGGGGCCGCCGCCATGAATCTTGTCCACGCCGCCCATGCGCTCGGCTACAAGGCGAACTGGATCACCAACTGGTATTCCGAGGTTCCCGAGGGTCGCGCCATCCTGGGTCTCGCGCCCGATGAGCGTGTTGTGGGCTTCGTTCACATCGGGACGCACAAGGGTGAGGTCATCGACCGCGCGCGGCCTGCATTCGCGGACGTCGCGAGCGACTGGCGGGAGCCCGTCGAAGGTTAAGAAGCATGGTGAACGCTTCGTAAACCATTGATCGCATAACGTCGCCGCACTCCAGAAGGGCGGTGACAGGCCGCTTGCAGCGGGCGGCCATGATCGTCGAATTCTTTCTCAAATGGGCTCAAACAGCACCCGCCTCCGAGCGGGCGGCGGCCGCAGCGGCCCTTGCGCGATCCTTCTGCGAGGACACGCTTTCGCTTGAAGACCGGTGCGCGGCCGAAGGCGCCTTGGCGCTGCTTCTGGACGATCCATCCGCGAAAGTGCGCGCCGCGATGGCCGATGCGCTTTCCGTCAGCCGCCATGCGCCGTCGGCCGTGGTCGCTGCCCTCGCCGCCGACCAGCCGGATGTCGCAGCCCCCATCCTCGGCCGTTCCCCGCTTCTCACCGATGGCGACCTGATCGACTGCGTGGCCTCGGCCCCCCTGGGCAGCCAGCTCGTGATCGCCGGTCGGCCTTTCGTGTCCATGCCCGTGGCAGCGGCTCTGGCCGAGATGGGAGACGCCTCCGTGGCGGCCGCGCTTCTCGCCAATGATGGCGCAGAGATCGCATCCGTCAGCTTTCGGCGCATCACCGAGCGCCACGGCCATCTGGGGGCGATTCGTGAGCGGCTGGTTGCCGACCCCCGCCTTCCCGCCGACTGCCGCCACATGCTGCTTCTCAAGCTCGGCGAGGCGCTCCGCTCCGCTCCGCTCGTCGCTGGCCTGATGGGCAGCGCGCGCGCCGAGCGCGTGACGCGCGACGCCTGCCTGCGTTCGTCGGTCGCGCTGGTCGAAGGCACGCCGGAAACCGAGCACAGCGCACTCGTGGAGCACCTTCGCCTGCGCGGCGAACTCACCGGCAGCTTCGTGCTGCGCCTCGTGGCGCATGGCCGCGTCGATTTCTTTGCGGCCGTTCTCTCCGCCCTCAGCGGCCGAGACCTCGCCCGCATCCACGCATTGCTGCGCGGTGGCGCACGGGGCTCGCTCATCGCGCTCTTCCGCAAGAGCGGGCTTGCCGCGGCGCTCGACGCCGTGCTCCTGACCGGTCTCGACAGCTGGCGCGCCGTGATGAGCCGCGGCCGTCAGGCCGGCGTGCAGGAAGTCAGCTATGCGATGCTGGGCGCCGCGAAAGCGGAAGAGGGCGGCGAGATCGCGACCCTCCTCAAGTCGATCCATCTCGACGCGCTGCGCGCCAATGCGCGCGCCCATGCGCGGTCGCTGGCGGCCTGACGCCGCCCGCCGACCCCCGTCAGATATCAAGTTCCTGCGCGAACTCCGCGCGTTCCTGCAGAAAGCGGAAGCGCGCCTCGGGCTTGGTGCCCATCAAAGCGTCGACGGCGTTCTTGGTGGCGTTCTCGTCTTCCACCAGCTCGACCCGCAGCAGCGTGCGCTTCTTCGGGTCCATGGTGGTTTCCTTCAGCTGCGAAGCCATCATCTCGCCCAGGCCCTTGAAGCGCCCGATCTCGACCTTGGAGCGATTGGAGAACTCGCGCTTGAGCAACTCCTCCTTGTGCGCGTCGTCGCGGGCGTAAAGCGTCTTGCCGCCCTGCGTCAGCTTGTAGAGCGGGGGCACGGCCATGAAGAGATGGCCGTCGCGGATGAGCTGCGGCATCTCCTGGAAGAAGAAGGTGATCAGCAGAGACGCGATGTGGGCACCGTCCACGTCGGCGTCGGTCATGATGATCACGCGGTCGTAGCGCAGGTCCTCGTCGCGATATTTGGTGCGCGTACCGCAGCCCAGCGCCTGCGTCAGGTCGGCGATCTGCTGGTTCGCACCGAGCTTGTCGTTGCCCGCGCTCGCGACGTTCAGGATCTTGCCGCGCAGCGGCAGCACGGCCTGCATCGCGCGGTCGCGCGCCTGCTTGGCGGACCCGCCGGCCGAGTCGCCTTCGACGATGAAGATTTCCGCGCCCGCTGCGGCGTTCTGCGTGCAATCCGCCAGCTTGCCCGGCAGGCGCAGCTTGCGCACGGCCGTCTTGCGGCTGACTTCCTTTTCCTGGCGGCGGCGCAGCCGCTCGTCGGCGCGCGCGATCACCCAGTCGAGAAGCTTGGTGGCTTCCTGCGGGTTGTCGGCCAGCCAGTGGTCGAAGGGATCGCGCATCGCCGTCTCGACCAGGCGGATCGCTTCGATGGTGGCCAAGCGGTCCTTGGTCTGGCCGACGAATTCCGGCTCCCGGATGAACACCGACAGCATGCCGGCCGCCGAGATCATCACGTCCTCGCTGGTGATGGCCGAGGCCCGCTTGTTGCTGGTCAGTTCGGCATAAGCCTTGAGCCCACGGGTCAGGACGTTGCGCAGGCCCGTCTCGTGCGTGCCGCCCTCAGCCGTCGGGATCGTGTTGCAGTAGGAGTTGAGGAAGCCGTCGCCGCCGAACCAGGTCACCGCCCATTCGAGCGAGCCGTGCCCGCTCTGGCGCTCGGAGCGGCCCGCAAAGATTTCGCGCGTCACCTGATGCTCGCCTTCGAGCTGGGCCGCGAGATAATCCTTGAGGCCGCCAGGGAAGCGGAACACCGCCTTGGTCGGGGTCTGGTCCTTGCCGGTGATCAGCACGGGATCGCACGACCAGCGGATCTCCACGCCGCCGAACAGATAGGCCTTGGAGCGCGCCATCTTGTAGAGGCGCGCGGGTTCGAACTTCGCGTCCGCGCCGAAGATCTGCGCGTCGGGCTTGAAGCGGACGCGCGTGCCGCGACGGTTGTGGACGTCGCCCAGCGCTTCGAGCTTGCCCTCGGGCACGCCCCGCGAGAAGCGCTGACGGAACAGCTGGCGGTTGCGCGCCACTTCCACTTCCAGGCTTTCCGACAGCGCGTTCACCACGGAAACGCCCACGCCGTGCAGGCCGCCGGAGGTCTCGTAGACCTTGGAATCGAACTTGCCGCCCGCATGCAGCGTGGTCATGATCACTTCGAGCGCGGACTTGTTCTTAAACTTCGGATGCGGGTCGACCGGGATGCCACGGCCGTTGTCGGTGACCGACAAGAAGCCATCGGCCGACAGTTCCACGTCGATGAAGGTGGCGTGGCCGGCCACGGCCTCGTCCATCGAGTTGTCGATGACTTCCGCGAAGAGGTGGTGCAGCGCCTTCTCGTCGGTGCCGCCGATATACATGCCCGGCCGCCGGCGAACGGGCTCGAGCCCCTCCAGCACCTCAATGTCGGCTGCCGAATAGCTGTCGGAGCCGTCGAGCGCGGGCGGCACCGCCGTCTTGCGCGGCGCAGGTGCCGGCGCAGGGGCGCGGGGCGAGCGGATAGCGGGCGCGGTGCCCCCGCCCAGCAGATCGAGTTGTGCAGCGTAATTCTTCATTTCGGACCGTTCGTTCCCGAAGGGGAGCCTGTTCGAATCGCTCATGAGTCTGGCACCTTTCGCGTTCCGAAGCCAGAAATGTTCTTGTTTCGTTCGCTCCGTCGTCCCCTAAAGATATGCCTTGCCCGTCAAGAAAGCGCTAAGCATGCGGGCAGCCCCCGGGAGGCTGCCCGCATGCGCGCCTCAGCTCGCCATCGCCTCGACAGGCGGGCAGGAGCAGACGAGGTTGCGGTCCCCCGCCACATTGTCGATGCGCGAGACGGGCGGCCAGTATTTCGGCGCGTCGCGTTCGCCCGCCGGGAAGGCGGCGGCTTTGCGGGTGTAAGGGTGGTTCCACGTGTCGGCCAAGGCTTCGGCCGCGGTGTGCGGGGCGTTGACGAGCGGGTTGTCGTCGCGCGCCCAGGTGCCGTCGGCCACCTTGCCGGCTTCGGCTGCGATGGCGGCCATCGCTTCGCAGAAGCGGTCGATCTCGCTTCTCGGTTCGGATTCCGTCGGCTCCACCATCAAGGTTCCCGCGACGGGCCAGGACATCGTGGGCGCGTGGAAGCCGTAATCGATGAGACGCTTGGCGATGTCTTCCACCCCGATGCCCGCGCTCGCCTTCAGCCCGCGCGTGTCGAGGATGCACTCGTGCGCCACCCGGCCCCGCGCATTCTTGAAAAGCACGGGGAAATGGGCGTCGAGCTTTGCGGCGATGTAGTTCGCCGAGAGGATTGCGCCTTCGGTCGCGCGCTTGAGCCCGTCCGCGCCCATCATGCGGATATACATCCAGGTGATCGGCAGGATCGACGCGCTGCCGTAGGGTGCCGCCGAAACCGCATGCGAGCCGCCTTCCGCCACATGGCCGGGCAGGAACGGCGCCAGATGCGCCTTCACGCCGATCGGCCCGATGCCGGGCCCTCCGCCGCCGTGGGGGATGCAGAAGGTCTTGTGCAGGTTCATGTGGCAGACATCGGCCCCGATGTCGCCCGGCCGCGCCACGCCCACCAGGGCGTTGAGGTTGGCGCCGTCGAGATAGACCTGCCCGCCATGTTCGTGGACGATCCCGCAAATCTCGCGGATGCCTTCCTCGAACACGCCATGCGTCGAGGGATAAGTCACCATCAGCGCGGAGAGTTTCGCTGCATGCTCGGCTGCCTTGGCGCGAAGGTCGGCGATGTCGATGTCGCCATCCTCGGTGCAGCGGACCACCACCACCCGCATTCCCGCCATGGAGGCGCTGGCGGGGTTCGTGCCATGCGCGGAAGAGGGGATCAGGCAGACGTCGCGGGATGCATCGCCCTGCGCGGCGTGAAAGCGGCGGATCGCCAGAAGCCCGGCGAACTCGCCCTGGCTGCCTGCATTGGGCTGCAGTGATACGGCGTCGAAGCCGGTGACCTCGCCGAGCCATGCTTCGAGATCGCCGATCATCGTGCGGTAGCCGCGGGAGTGGCTCGGGGGCGCGAAGGGATGGAGGTTCGCCACGTTCGCCCAGGACACGGGCATCATCTCGGCTGCCGCATTGAGCTTCATCGTGCAGGAGCCCAGCGGGATCATCGCGCGGTCGAGCGCCAGGTCCTTGTCCGACAAGCGACGCAGAAAGCGCATCATCTCGGTTTCCGAGCGATTCTCGTGGAAGACCGGCTGGGACAGAAGGTGCGTGCGAAGGGGCGTTCGAGCCTCACCCTTCTCGACGAGCCGAGCCCCGAACAACTCGGCGAGTGCTCCCGCATCCTCATTGGTGGAAATCTGGTCGAAGCTCACGCCCACGGTGTCGGCATCGATCACTCGGATAAGCCGCCCCGATTCCTCGGAGGCCTTTGTCAGCGCCTCTGCCCCACCGGGCACGGTTGCGCATACCGTGTCGAAGCGTTCGCCCTTCAGCACAGCGACGCCCGCCGCCTCAAGCGATGCAGCAAAACGATCCGCCAAGGCACTGACTCTGCATGCGATCTTCTGCAGCCCTTCGGGCCCGTGCCAGATTGCAAAGGCCGCGGCCATGTTGGCAAGCAGCGCCTGCGCGGTGCAGATGTTGGAGGTCGCCTTGTCGCGGCGGATGTGCTGCTCGCGCGTCTGAAGCGCCAGCCGATAGCCCGGCCGCCCATGTGCGTCGACCGACTGCCCGACCAGCCGGCCCGGCATCAGACGGGTGAGCTTCTCCGTCACCGCGCAATAGGCCGCATGCGGCCCACCCAAGCCCATCGGCACGCCGAAGCGCTGCATGGAACCCACTGCGATGTCCGCACCGAGGGCGGCCGGCGCTTCCCCGATCGTCAGCGCCAAGGGGTCCGCGATGAACACGATGAGCGCGCCCGCCGCGCGTGCGGCTTCGATGCGCTCGGCGTGATCGCCGAACACGCCCGTGGTGTCGGGCCAGGAGACCAGCAGGGCCGCTGTGTCGCCGTCGGGTTCGCCCGTCTCGTCCACCACCATGCCGAGTGCCTCGGCCCGCGTGCGCACCACATCCACCGTCTGCGGATGCGCTTTACCCGCAAAGACCACCCGGCTGCGCTTCTCGCGACAATGGCGAAAGGCGATGCCTACCGCCTCGGCCACGGCAGTCGCTTCGTCCAGCAGCGAGGCCGATGCGATGGGCAGGCCGGTCAGCTCGGCCACCAGCGTCTGGAAGTGGAACAGCATCTCCAGCCGGCCCTGGCTGATCTCCGGCTGATAGGGGGTGTAGGCGGTGTACCAGGCCGGATTCTCGAACAAGTTCCGCTGGATCACGGGCGGAACGAATGTGCCGTGGTAGCCTGCACCGATGAAGCTTTTGAGCACCGTGTTCTCGCTCATGATCGCGTGCAGCGCCCCGAGCGCCTCCGCTTCGTCGAGCGGTTCGGGCAGATCGAGCGCGCGGCCGAGCCGGATGTCGGCGGGCACCGTCTGGGCGATCAGGGTCTCGACCGAAGGCACGCCGAGCGCTGCCAGCATGGCGCGCTGATCGGCCAAGCGAGGGCCGATATGGCGGGAAGGGAAGGCAGACATGGGCGCCCCTCTCAGCCGATGTGCTTCTGATAGGCGGCTTCGTCCATGAGGCCAGATAGCTGGGCCTCGTCGGCGAGCCGCATCTTCCACAGCCAGCCGTCACCGGTCGCAGACGAGTTCACAAGCGCGGGCTCGGTCCCCAAGCTCTCGTTCACTTCCGTGACCTCTCCCTCGGCAGGCGCATAGACGTCGGACGCCGCTTTGACGGATTCGACCACCACCGCCGTGTCGCCCTTGGCGAGCGCGCGGCCGACCTCCGGCAGTTCCACGAAAACGAGGTCGCCCAACTGCTCCTGTGCATAGTCGGTGATGCCGACAGTGGCGATGCCGCCTTCGACGCGCAGCCATTCGTGGTCTTCGGTGAAATAGGTCTGCGGCATGGGGCTATCCTCTGCGGTAACGGTGGGGGATGAAGGGAAGCGAAGACACGACGACCGGCACCTTCGCGCCGCGCACTTCGGCGTGGAGGGAGGTGCTCGGCGCGGCGAAGGACGAGGCGACGAGGCCCATCGAGACGGGATGGTCGGCGCTCGGCCCGAAACCGCCTGAGGTCACGGTGCCCACGGGGGTGCCATCGCCGCTGAACAAGGGCGCGCCCGCGCGAACCGGCTGGCGACCCTCGGGTCGCAGCCCGACACGCTTGCGGCTCGGGCCTGCGGCGGCGCTTGCGGCAAGTGCCGCAGCGCCCAAGAACGCGCCGGTCTCGCGCACCGGCTTGGGGATCGCCCAAAGCAGGCCGGCTGCCGCTGGGTCGATATCGGGCCCGATATCCTGGCCGTGCAGGCAAAGCCCGGCCTCCAGGCGCAGGCTGTCGCGCGCGGCGAGCCCGATCCATTCCACTGCGGGGTCGGCCAGGAGGGCCGTTGCCAGCCGCCGTGCGGCATCAGCGGGCAGGGACAGTTCGAACCCGTCCTCGCCCGTGTAGCCCGAGCGGGTGATGAACCAGCCCTGGTCGGTCTCAAGACCCGTCATGAAGGTCTGCGGCAGGGTCTTCACACCCGCCCGCCGAAGCGCGTCTTCGGCCTCCGGCCCCTGCAGAGCGAGGATAGCGCAAGGCACTGCCGTGATCGTCAGGAGGTCGAAGGGGGCGGCCAGCGCGCGAAGATGGCGCTCGTCGGCTTCCGCATTGCCGGCATTGGCCACGACCGCGAAGCGATCCGCGCCGAGCCGCGTGACGATCAGGTCGTCCAGAATGCCGGCCTGCTCATCGAGAAGCAGCGAGAGCCTGGATTGGCCGAGCGCCATGCCCGCGGGATCGAGCGGGCAGGCATGCGCGAGGAACCGCGCGGCATCGGCGCCTTCCACCCGGAAGAGCCGCATATGCGAGATGTCGAAAAGCCCAGCATGAGCGCGCGTCCAGAGATGCTCCTTCAGCACGCCGAGCGGATAGGAAAGCGGCATGCGCCAGCCGGCGAAGGCGCCGAAACGCGCGCCGGCGGAGACATGCATATCTTCGAGGGGCAAGGTCCGGGCGTCGGGTGGGGCTGCCATCCGCTTCTCCAAAGTGGCACGCGAACGCCGGCACCATGCCGTCGTCCCAAACGTGCCCCTCTGTCTGAAGCCTGAGAGACTCGCGCCCCGTCATCACAACGGACGGCGCTTACACCTTCGGCGCGAGAGGCTTTCCGCCTCCCGACTTTCCAGAGCGTCGAACCGGCGCGCGGTTCGTTTGCCTGAGAGATTTCGGGCGATTTCCCCTTCGGCGGCAGCATTTCCGCTGCTCTCTCCCGCGCGCCTGCCGGGCCATGCCGGCCCGAGACGAAGGAAGCCTAGCTGAGCAGAACCGGCTTGTCACCTGCGGAAGACTGGTCGGACGCGATGCCCGCCATCTCGCGCTCGAGCCGTTCGATCATGCGGCCGGTCTCAAGGTGCAGCGCCTTGATCCTGTCGAGGCTCGGGGCAGGGGTTTCGGTTGGGCCGTCGCCTTCGCTCGGCGCGTTGCCCATGCCATGCAGGAGCCAGGACAAGCCCACACCCGTCAATCCCGCCAGCATCGTCAGGCGATGGGCAGTGGGCGCGTTGCGGTCGTTTTCCCAGTTCTGGACCGTGCGGGGACTCGTGCCCAGGGCATGCGCGACCTGTTTCGTGGTCAGTCCGGCGGATTCGCGCGAGCGGAAAAGCCTGCCGCCCAGCGTGTCGGAATCCGGGGTGGTTTCAAAAATGGTCGTGGTGTCGGACACCCGATCAGCCTCCTTGCATTGTTGGGGGAATGACCGGCGGAATGCGCCGGCACGCCCAACATGGGTCGAGGAGGGGTCGAGGGCAACCTCAAATGCCCGCATACCAGTCGTAGCCGCGATCCTCCCAATAGCCGCCACGACCCGAGCCGATGGCCGAGAAACTGTCGATCAGCTCGATGCGCCGGATATATTTCGGCATCTTGTAGCCGAGCTGACGCTCCACCCGAACACGCAGCGGCGCGCCGTTCTCGACCGGCAAGGCCTGCCCGTTCATGCCATAGGCGAGGATCGTCTGGGGGTGGCGGGCATCCACGAGGTCGATCGAGGAGAAATACTGCACATCGCCCGAAAGCCCGCTTTCGATCGTGTCCATGCACCAGAACATCGCGAAGCGCGCTTCGGGCTTCACGCCGGCTTGGTCGAGGGCGAAGGCAAGCGGAACACCCGTCCACTTGGCGATGCAGCTCCAGCCTTCCACGCAGTCGTGGCGGGTGATCTGGGTGCGCGCGGGCATGGCCATCAGTTCCTCTCGGGAAAACGAGAGCGGCCGCTCCACAAGCCCGGTGATCTCGAGGCGCCAGTCCGCGAAGTCGTTGGCCTGCATCATGCGATAGCCGAGATCGCGTGGGTTCGTGACACCGTTCGGCCGCATCGGCTGGCGGATCTCGCTTTCCGCGAATTCGGGCGCCAGCCTGTCGCTTCCAGCCAGCGCGCGCTGCACGCGATAGGTCAGCGTGTTCGCGCCCTCCATCACGTTGCGCAGGGGATGGCCGGGCCGCCCCACATCGTCGAGCACGTCGCAGGCGGAGAGAAGCGGCGCGGACAGGCCCAGCGCGCCGGCCGACAAGAAGCCGCGGCGCGAGATCGAAAAGCGGCTCATCGTGCATTCCTTCCGGTGCGATACCAGCCGGTGATCATGGACCGCATCTCGTTGAAGGGACCGGCGGCCACCACCATCAGCACATGCACCACGAAGAAGAGCACGAGCAGGACCATCGTGGCGAAATGCACGGTCCGCGCCGTCTGCCGTCCCCCGAAGAGATCGTGGATGAAGGGCACCACCGCGTTGAAGGATGGCGACATCGCGAGCCCCGACAGGATGATCAGCGGAAACAGCACCAGGAGTATGGCCGCATAAGAGAGCTTCTGCAGCGGGTTGTAGGTGCGGCCGTGGCGGAAGCGCAGCCGCGCGTGGTCGGCCACATCCTGGGGCAGGGCGCGCAGATCGCTTCCACGTGGGGCGATGTCACGGCGCAGGTGCCCGTTCACGATGCTCGCCACCAGCCAGACGAGGAGCGTGCCCGCGAGAATCCAGGCGAAGAAGAAGTGGAACACGCGCGCACTGGCCAAGTCGTAATAGGAGGGGATCGTCATCCAGGCCGGAAACGCGCGCACCTCCGTGCGGCCGTCATGGACGGCAACGCCCAGCACTCCGGTGGTGTCGAAGCGATGGCCGAACACGGCGAGATAGCCTTTCAGCCCGTCTGCCGAGCGCTCGGTTCCGATCGCCAGCACCGCATTGTCGAAGGCGAAGCCAGACTGCTGGCCCACATAGAGAGTGGGGTGCGCGTTGAAGATGTTGAGCCCGGTGAGCAGCAGGAAGAACAGCGCCAGGGCCCACACCCAATGCGTCAGCCGGGTCCAGATCGACTGGCGGTAGACGAGGGCTCCCTCCGGCTCGTCGGTCGGGGTCTCGCTCTCATGCGCCGCGCGCGCGAAGTCGGTCACAGCATCCGCCTCCCATTCGGAACCCAGGATAATGGGCAGATACGGTCCGCGCGACGCCTGCGTGTCAGCGAACACGAAAATCTGACGAGGCTCAGTCGCCGAGGCTGACGGCGATGTTCACGGCAGCGGCCACGATCACCGCGTTGAAGAAGAAGGAAAGGAGGCCGTGGCCGAGAACCACGCGACGCAGCCGGGTCGTTGTGGTGTCCACATCGGCCGTCTGCGCGGTCATGCCGATGGTGGCGGAGAAGTAGAGAAAGTCCCATCCGCCGGGCTCCGCATCGCCGGGGAATTCGAGGCCGGCCGCATGGTCGCGGCGCACGGCCTCGCCCCGCGCCAGGCTCGCTGCGTGATCGACCCAGCAGAGATGGGCGTAATGCACCGCAAACATCGCCTGGATGGCGAGCCAGCCCAGCACCACCGCGAGAAGCGAGACCGAGAAATTCAGCGTGTCGGGGGCGCCCTTCTGATTGACCAGCTGAAACAGCGACACGAAGGCCGTGGCGACCACGATCACGGTGACGAGAAGGATCACGGTTGCCGGCTCGTCGGCCTGCCGCGCGTGGCGGCGCAGGAAATCGGGCGTCATCCGCGCGAGCTGGCGCAAGAGACTTGCCAGAAACGCGACGAGAAAGAGCGAGGCGCCGAAGCTCAAGGCGATCTCGGGCCGCAATTGCAGCGCGATCGCGCTGCCGCCGAGCCCGAGAAGCGCCGACACCACGAAGGCGAGATGCGGGCGCGGCGCAGCCAACTCTCAGGCTCCAGCGGCGCGGTTCAGCGCGAGTCGCAGCGTGCGGTCGAGAGCCTGCAGAAAAGCCGAGCGGTCGCGCGCCGAGAAGGACGGGTTCAACCCGCGAGACTCGCCCGTTTCGCGCAGATGCTGTTTGAGATCGCGCATGGCGACGGCCATGCCGATGGTTTCTTGCGTGAAGGGCCGCCCCGTGGGTCCGAGCACGTGGCAGCCTTTTTCCACCGTGCGGGCGGCGAGCGGCACGTCGGCTGTGATCACCACGTCGTTCGCGGACGCGTTCTCCACGATCCAGTCGTCGGCCGCGTCCGCGCTTTTCGAGACGACCACATGGCGCACCATGGGGTCGCGCGAGGGGCGCAGGCCGCCGTTGGAGACGAGCGTCACGACGACATCCAGCCGCTCCGCGACCTTCAGCACCTCCGCCTTGACGGGGCAGGCATCCGCATCGACGAAGATCGCGACCATCGGAGGATCAGTAGACCACCACGCTCCGGATGCTTTCGCCGGCATGCATCAGGTCGAACGCCTTGTTGATGTCTTCGAGCGGCATCGTGTGGGTGATCATCGGGTCGATCTGGATCTTGCCGTCCATGTACCAGTCGACGATCCGCGGGACGTCGGTTCGGCCGCGCGCGCCGCCGAAGGCGGTGCCCTTCCAGGTGCGGCCGGTGACGAGCTGGAAGGGACGCGTGGAAATCTCCTGGCCCGCGCCAGCCACGCCGATCACCACCGACTGGCCCCAGCCGCGGTGAGAACATTCAAGGGCTTGACGCATGACCTTCACGTTGCCTGTGCAGTCGAAGGTGTAGTCCGCGCCGCCGATCTGGTCGGCCCCGCGCTTGGTCATGTTGACGATCTCCGCCACCACGTCGCCGACCTCCTTGGGGTTGACGAAGTGGGTCATGCCGAAGCGCTCGCCCCACGCCTTCTTGTCGTTGTTCAAGTCCACGCCGATGATCATGTCGGCGCCCGCGAGCTTCAGGCCCTGGATCACGTTGAGCCCGATGCCGCCCAGACCGAAGACCGCAGCCGTGGCGCCCTGCTCGACCTTGGCCGTGTTGAACACCGCGCCCACGCCGGTCGTCACCCCGCAGCCGATGTAGCAGATCTTGTCGAAGGGGGCCTCGGGATCGACCTTGGCCACCGCGATCTCGGGCAGCACCGTGAAGTTCGAGAAGGTCGAGCAGCCCATGTAATGGTGGATCTTCTCCTTGCCGATCGAGAAACGGCTCGTGCCATCGGGCATCAGGCCCTGGCCCTGCGTCGAGCGGATGGCTGTGCAGAGATTGGTCTTGCGCGACAGGCAGGACGGGCACTGGCGGCATTCGGGCGTGTAGAGCGGGATCACGTGATCGCCCTTTCTCACGCTCGTCACGCCTGGGCCGACATCCACCACCACGCCGGCACCCTCGTGGCCGAGGATGGCAGGGAACAGTCCCTCGGGGTCGGCGCCCGACAAGGTGAACTCGTCGGTGTGGCAGATGCCGGTCGCCTTGATCTCGACCAGCACTTCGCCCGCCTTCGGACCTTCCAGGTCCACCTCCATGATTTCCAACGGCTTTCCGGCGGCAACGGCGACGGCGGCACGGGTTTTCATGGATGGGTTCTCCCGGAGAATTGCTTTGCGCGGAGCTTTGAGAGGTTTCGCCCACGCTTTCAAGCCCTTGGCATGAATCGGGGGATGACGGGTGTTGCGCGGTGGACTCTATTCACCCCTTGCCCCGACACTGTGGCACTTCCGGGGATCGTCCGGCGTTGATTCCCCCGCAAGGAGCCCGCATGGCTGGCGACAGAATGCCCAAAGACCCGATCCTTCGCGCAGCCCAGGCCGCGCGTGAGCCGAAGCCCGAGCCCAAGCCGGACGGCCCGGTCTTCGTGCATCTGCGCGTGCACGCGCCCTATTCGCTTCTTGAAGGCGCGCTGCCCGTCGGCAAGATCGTCGGCCACGCGGTGAAGGACGAGGCACCCGCCATCGCCATCACCGACACCTCCAACATGTTCGGCGCGCTGGAATTCGCGCAGAAGGCCTCCAAGGAGGGCGTGCAGCCTCTGGTCGGCGCGCAGGTCGAGATCTGCTTTCCGTCGAACCAGGGCAACGGCAAGCCGCTCCGCAAGGAAAAGCCGGACTGCCGCCCGATCATTCTCATCGCCGCAACCGAAGAGGGC
>QFNI01000106.1 GCA_003240775.1 Mesorhizobium amorphae
GGAGAGCCCGTCATGAGCGACACCGCGCCCGGTTCCGATCTCGATCTCCTCGTCGAAAGCGTCACCAACGTCACCGAGGAGGATCTGGCGCTGGCGCGGAATTTTCGGCCCTCGGACGACGCGGCCGACGACGCGGTTGCGGACCGCGTCGTCCGCTTTCCGGTTCGCGGGGAGCCCGCCAGGGCCGGGGCGGCGCGGGCCGCGGCGGACCCCGCGGCCAACGGTGACGACGCGGGGGGCGATTTCGTCGAGAACGACGGGGACGTCGATTTCGGCGGCGAGGAGCAGGGCCGGCGGCGCGAGGATCGAGCCGCGGAGCTGATCAGGGACAACGAGTATCTCAAGTGTCTCGGCTTCCGCGACCAGACGTATTTCTTCTACAACCGGGCGGCGGCGATGATCATCCCGCTGGTGCCCGGGAAGATGAACGACCGCCATCTCCTTTCGGTGGCCCCGCTCGATTTCTGGCGCAAGGTCTGGTCCGGTGACGGCGGCGTTCCGGCCTGGGACCGGATCATCAACCTGCTTTACCGCGGCTGCGAGAAGGCGGGCTACTGGAGCTCCCGCGACGAGATCATGCAGGGCGCGGTCATGGACGCGGGCGTTCCGGTTTTTCACACCGGCTCCCACGCCTGCGTGGACGGCAACATCCTTCCCCTGGGCGAGGTCACGGTCAACGACCTCGTCTACACGACCGGCAAGAAGTGCAAGACCCCGGATTTCGAGAACGCCTACGAGGCGGACGCCCCTGACGTAAGGGCTTTCCTGAACATCATCCGCCAGCTCGGCTGGCGCGATGAGCGTCGCGACGTTTCGGTCATGAGCCTGTTCGGATACGTCGCGATCGCGCCGATCTGCGGAGTTCTCGAATGGCGGCCTCACGTGTGGCTGGACGGCCAGCGCGGCGTCGGCAAGTCCTGGGTCCTGGACCGCGTGGTCCGGACCGCTCTCGGGGATTTCCACGAGACCGTCAAGTCCAACTCGACCGAGCCGGGGCTGCGGTCGATGCTGCATGCCCGCGCGGTCCCCCTCCTCTTCGATGAGGCGGAGGGCGGATCGTCCGTTTCGGACAAGAACCGTTTCGCCCAGGTCATGTCGCTCGCGCGTCACACCTCGTCGGAGAGCGACGCGGTGGTGGCGCAGGGCGCTCCCGGCGGCAGCGGCGTGAAGTTCTACACCATCAAGTCGATGTTCTTCCTGGCCTCGATCACCACCTCGCTCGAAAGCTCGGCTGACCGTTCGCGGTTCGCCCGCCTGTCGCTCGGCGAGGGGTTGCGCGGGAAGGACTTCATCGAGAAGGTCGAGCGGCCGATGGAGGAGATCGTCTCGAACGGATTCTCCCGTCGGCTGCTCGCCCGGATGGTTTCGCGCGCCGGGGACGCGGCGGCGATCATCGAGAAGATGACGGCCGGGCTCCTGTGCGGCGACGCCGCGATCATCCGCCGCGTCGCGGACCTTTACGCGGTCTTCGCCGCCGGCGCCTGGATGGCGCTTCGTGACGGCGTCCCGGCGGATGAGCACGAGGCGTTCGACTTCATCGAGAAGGAGTTCGGCGCCGTCACGGAGATCCTCCGCATCAACGAGGACACGGCCGGCGACACCGATCATGATTCGGTGCTGAGCCTCATCCTCGCGCACAAGCTGCGCATCGAGACCGCCAACGGCCCCGCGGTGACGGAGACCGTCGCCGCCCTGATCCGCAACGTCCTGGACCGGGACGGCGAGGAGCTGCCGCTCGCGTCCGGCGACGTGGAGCGGGCGCTGAGTGACCTGGGGGTCAAATTCTCCCTGGGCGGCCGGCTTCGTCCGGAAGGCGCCCAGGCCGACGGGGTCATCTTCGACAAGAAATCCCAGGCGATTCGCGCCGTTCTGGCTGACACCGGATACCAGGCCGGTTACGCGGACCTGCTCCGGCAGTTCAAGGGCGCGTCGCTGGCCAAGGACCCGATCCGGTTCCGCAACGGGGACGTGGACCGCGGCGTGATCATCCCCCGGAAGGTGTTCGTCGACTGAACCGATTCGGGTCCTTGCCCCTTTCTCCGGGAAGCGCCATGATCTTCCCGAAAGGGGCAAGTCCGGAATGCGGGACGTCATCGTCATCGAGGCGGCGGGCAAGGTTACCGCTTGGGAACGCGGCGCGCGCGCCGCGGGCCTCGACGCGCGCGTCGTCTTCACGAGCGGCCACCTCTGCTCATTCCCGAGCACCCTGTTCCCGCTCGGCATCTCCCTGCGGGGCGGGAAGATCGATTCCGGCCGGGTCCCCGACCCCGCCAAGGCTTCCGCGCTGATCGAGGCGTTCCGCGCCGTTCCGGAGGGCGGCCGGGTCCTGATCGCCTGCGACGACGACGTCGAGGGGGACGTCATCGCCTTCGACGTGATCGAGCTCCTGATCGGCGTCCGGCCGGAACTCGCCGGGTCCGCCTGGCGGGTGATGCCGCACGCCATGACTGACGCGGGGATCGCCCGCTCCCTGGAGGACGCGCTCCGGATCGTGGACGATCCGGAGCGGTTCATAAGGTCGTCGGTTCCCGGGCGGACGCGGGCCGTCACCGATCGCTGGATCGGCGGCGTGATGTCGCGCATGGCCGGGACCCCGGTCGGCCGGGTTCGCAGCTCGCTGGTCGGCTCCCTGCTGCTTTCCGAACGCATGCCGGAGGTGATGCGCGGCGGCGTCGAGACGGGGGAGATCCTGTTCCGGGCGCGCTCCCTCGACGGCGGGAGCGGATTCATGGCAAGGGTTCCGGTCTACAGCGATTCGCCTCGTGAGCGGGTGGGACGGCTGACGAGCCTGGCGCGCAGGTTCGCCGGCCGCTCCGTCCCGGGCGGGGTCCGGGCGTTCGCCAGCCTCTCCGCCGCGGTGGCGCCGCGGTTCGGCAACGTCGCCGCGTTCAGCACCGGGGACGCGGTGGCGCACGCCGCCCGTCATCACGGGATATCGCCGGCCGCCGCCATGCGGGGGCTGCAGGACGCCTACATGCGCGGCGACGTGAGCTACGTCCGCACCGATTCGCGCGCCGTCGGCCCGGAGGCCGCCGCGTCGGTCAGCCTCCTGGCCGGGTCCTGCGGGGTGCGCGGCGTCTCCGCGGCGCGCCTGCTGTCCTTCGACGCCCCCGCCCGCGCCGCGCATCAGGGGCTCCACCCCCTGTTCGACGGCGGCCGCGCGGCGGCCGCGCGGTTCCGTGACCTTGTGAGGGGGAACTGGGCGGAACGGTTCCCCGCGGACGGTTCCCGTTCCGGTGACGACCCGGCGGACCGCAAGGACGTCGCGGCGCTGATGACCGCGCTGGTCGCGCGGAGGGCCATGGAGGCGGGGCGCGAGGTCAGCTTCGTGCGCGGCAACTGGCGCACGGGCAACGATCCGGACTCCGCCGCCCTGTCGATGGATGATCGGGACCTGCTCGAGGATCTCGACTGGGAGCGCGAGGAGGGGGCCCCGCCGCCCCCGTGGTCGAGGGACGCGGTCACCGGGGCGCGCGCGTGGCCGCGCGCCGCCGTCATGGTCGACCTCATGATGACCGAGGGGCTGGGGCGTCCGTCCACCTTCGCCTCGCACATCCTCACGGCAGAGACGTCCGGGGAGATCGAGCCGCCCGGCGGGGACCCGTTCGCGACGCCGGACCCTTACGCGATGCCGCGCCTTACCCCGCTGGGCAGGGACGTCCTGCGGCGCACGCCTCGGGACGTCTGGACCCCGGCCGCGGCGCGCATGATAGCCGCCGCGATCGACGGGGACGGCGGCTCATGCGAGCCGGCCGGCGCGAGCATGGACGAATCGATACGCTTCCGGGTCGCCGCCTGGCTTGAGGGGATGACGCCCCCCACCCGTGACGCGCTGATCGCCGCCCTCGAGAGCGATCAGGGGGGCCGCGCCGTCCGCGGGGCGCCCCTCGTCGCGGAGCGGGTCCCGGCCAGGGAGGTCCCGCGGATGGAGGGCGCCTTCGCGCCGCCGCCGGAGGAGGAAGCGAGTTGCGAAACGCCAGAGCCGGCACGCTGATCGCGCGCGAACGCATACGGACGGTCGGCGTGTCGTTGCGGATATCCGATCGTGACGTGTTCGCCGAATGTTTCCCGGAGCTTATCCTGTCCGGAGGGGCGGGCGACGGGCCGTTCGTCTCCCCGGAGCCGTGGGCGAGCGTCGTCTCCTCAGGTTTCGGGCGGATCAGCGGCGACCCGCTCTGGCTCGTGTTCGCGTCCTGCCGGATAAACGACCCGGAGGGTCTGGCCGCGGCGTCTCGCCGGGCGCGCGCCGAGGTCTGGGGCGATGCGGGGTGGCTGCCGGACGGGGACGAGGAGGCGCTGCTCGAGGTCATGATCCTCTCGTCCGGCGAGCGCCCCGCCGGATACGAGATCGTCGACATGCATTACGGGGACATGCCTGAGACCGCTCCGGCCGACACCGTGGTCAGCCTGACGCCAGGCCGCCCTGAGGGGGGCGCGGAGGAGGCTCCGGCCTCCCCCTAAGCCGGATCAGGCGGAGCTCGAGCTCATCGACCTGCGCACGAGCTTCTCGAGCTCGGACAGGCTGCCCTCGCCGTCGCCCCGCACCGGGAGCGGCCTGACGCCGTCGGCGCGCCGGATGAT
>QFNI01000107.1 GCA_003240775.1 Mesorhizobium amorphae
AACTCGGATGAAAAAAGGCGCTAGCAAATAATGCCCAAACGCATCGTCTTCACAGGTGGCTCCGGCAAGGCCGGGAAGCATGCGGTGGCCTATCTCAAGGCCAAGGGGCACGCGGTGCTCAATGTCGATCTGGCGCCGCTGGACATGGAAGGCGTCAACACGCTGCATGCCGAGTTGACCGATGGGGCGCAGGTGTTCAACGCGTTCACCACCCATTTCGGCTTCGAGGGGTTCGAGGAAGGCGTTGCTGCCAAGCCCGTCGATGCGGTGGTGCATTTCGCGGCGGTGCCGCGCGTGTTGATCCGGCCCGACAACGTGACCTTCGAGACCAATGTGATGAGCACCTACAACGTGCTCGAAGCGGCGATGAAGCTCGGCATCCGCAAGGTGATCGTGGCGTCGTCCGAGACCACCTATGGCGTCTGCTTCGCTGAGGGCGACAAGGATTTCGCGCGCTTTCCGCTCGAAGAGGACTATCCGATCGACCCGATGGATTCCTACGGGCTGTCCAAGCAGGTCAACGAGGAGACCGCGCGCGCCTTTGCCGCGCGCTACGGCGCGGATGTCTATGCGCTGCGCATCGGCAACGTGATCGAGCCGGGCGAATACGGCCAGTTTCCGGGCTTCGCCGCCGACCCGCCCTCGCGCAAGCGCAACGCCTGGAGCTACATCGACGCGCGCGATCTCGGCCAGATCGTGCATCTCTGCCTGGAGAAGGACGGGTTGGGCTTCCAGGTGTTCAACGCGGTGAACGACACGATCACGGCCAACGAGGAAACGGAAAGCTTTCTCGACCGCTGGGCGCCCCACACCCCGCGCACGCGGAAGATGGAGGGGTTCGAGGCGCCGCTGTGCAACCGGAAAATCCGCGAGGTGCTGGGGTTCAGGGAAGAGCATGACTGGCGCGACGAGGTGGGGAAGCTCGCTCGGGGCTGACCGGTGGCAACGCCGTGCGTCCTTCGAGGCCCGGCTTTGCCGGGCACCTCAGGATGAGGGAGGTGGGTGCTGGTGGGAGAGTGGGGATTGCGGGGTTTCGTCCGGCATGAGCCCTTTCCGAACAGCAGCCGGTCGTCCTCGAAGCATCTCCCCCGTTCCTCATCCTGAGGTGCCCGGCAGAGCCGGGCCTCAAGGACGCAGGGCGGTGCCACCGCGTGGGTGAGGGAGTGCAGGGCCGGAGACGCGGGGTCGGGGTGCTTCTGGCCCCTTGGCGGTGCGCCGGCGTCACGGCATGGATTCTCGGGTCAAGCCCGAGAATGACGAAGCGGGGGTGCGCGCGGCGGAGAGCCGCCCGCCTTATCGCGTCTTCTGCAATCGCCCTGCCGTGCGGCGCAGGAGGGCGCGGGGGACGAGGCGGGTGCTCTCGGCCACGAGGCGGTTGCGCCAGCCCGACACCTTCACCGCCTGGTTCGCATCGAGCGCGGCCAAGCCGTCGCGGATCACGTCTTCGGCTTCGGCCGTGAAGCGCTGGAAAAGCGCGCTGTCGCCCAGGCCGGCCACGCTCGCGAACTCGCTCTTGGTCGGGCCGGGGCAAAGGGCGGCGACCCGCACGCCCTGCCCCCGCACCTCCTCGTGCAGCGCCTGGCTGAAGGAGAGCACGAAGGCCTTTGACGCATAATAGACCGCAAGCCAGGGGCCGGGCACGAAGGCCGCCGTGGAGGCGAGGTTGAGGATGCCGCCTTCCTGGCGCGCGATCATGCCGGGCAGAACCAGCCGGCAGAGCGCCACCAGCGCGCGGCAGTTCACGTCGATCTCGGCGAGCTGCCGCTCGAGCGGCAATTCAGACACGGCCCCGCGCGCGCCGAAGCCCGCATTGTTGACGAGCGTGTCGATCACGAGCCCCGCCTCGCCCACCGCTTCCATCAGCAGGTGCGGCGCGTCCGCCTCTGCGAGGTCGACGGGAAACACATGCACGGACACGCCGTGCTTGGCGCGAAGCTCGGAGGCGAGCACATCGAGCCGATCCGCGCGCCGGGCCGAAAGCACGAGGTCGTGGCCCTCTGCTGCGAGCGCCCGCGCGAAACCTTCGCCGAGACCGGCGGACGCGCCTGTCACCAATGCTGCCATGGGAAATTCTGTCCGAAAGGAAAAAGGGCCGTCAGATGCCGATGCGGCCGTAGATCACGCCGCCGCGCACGAAGCCGTTGTTGTATCGCCAGGCGCGCACATCCGCGCGGCGGTCGAGCTCGATCCGTTGCAGGCACTCGGCGAACGCGTCCGAGCCCTGGCGGAAGCCGTATTCGCGGCACGTCTCCTCGTCGGCCAGCCGCCGCTCGGCGGGGCCGACCGTGGAACAGCCCGAAAGGGCGACGAGCCCGACAAGGCCAAGACAAGCGAGACGCATCGCAGTCACTCCCAGCGCGCGGAAACCGCTCCACGCGATGAACAACGGCAAAAGCCTTCCTGGACGTCCGTCCAGGAAGGCTTTTGCCTCGGCGAGTGATCTAGGGCGCGAATTCCATCGCGCCACGGAATTTTCAGTTGGCGGCCTGGGCCACCGCGCGCTGGCCCGACAGCCAGTTGCGCCACTGCCCTTCGCTGCCGTGGAACACGTTCAGGTCGATCTTGCCGTCCACGCCGTGGCTCAGGCCGGAGCCCGAATACTGCCAGAACACCCATTTGCGGCCGGGATAGACGACCGAGGGGTGCTGGGCCACGGCGCGCAGCCAGAAGGGATGGTTGGGGAAGGCGTCCTTCAGGTGGTCGGCATAGAAGTCGGGCGCGGTGTAGATGATCGGGCGCTGGCCGTAATGGGCCTCGAGCTTGTCCATGAAGACCTGCATCTTCTCGCGCACCTTGGCCGTGGACAGGCGCATCTTGCAGCGCGACTCGCCGTTGTATTCCACGTCGATCACCGGCGGCAGCGCGCCTTCCACGCGCGGCACGTTGCGGATGAACCAGTCGGCCTGCTCGCCCGCCGTGCGGCACCAATAGAAGAAGTGGTAGGCGCCGCGCTTGAGCCCCGCCTCATGCGCCCCGCGCCAGTTCTTCTTGAACATGGGGTCGAGATGGTCGCCGCCGTCAGTCGCCTTGATGAAGGCGAAGTTGGCGCCCTGGGAGCGCAGCTTCACCCAGTCGATGTCGGCCTGCCAGCGCGACACGTCCACCCCGTGCACCGCATAGTGCTTGGGCTTCACACGCCCGAAATTGATGGGCTTGGCGTCGCGGAAGCGCTGCGGCTGGATCTTGGCGATGGCTGCCGCCGCACTCGCAGCGGTGGGCACGGCGGCCAGCGCAATCGCCTCGGCCACGGGCGCCACCTTTTCGGCCGCGATCACGGGGGCGGGCACGGTGGCAGCCGCAACGGTCTCGGACACCTCGGCGCCGCCCGCCTTGGCGAGCGCTTCGGTGGGGCGGGTGATCGAGCTCGTCGTCTCGCCCGAAGGCTTGAGCCGGAGGATGTCCTCCATGCCCGCACTCGATGTGCAACCCGTCAACATCAGACAGGCAAGCGTGAACACCAACCCCTTTGAACGCATCGTCGGACCCCGTACGCGGAAACATGAGACAAACATCCGGCCCACCACACGGGCCGTCTCCTCATGCCTAACGGGAGTTTGACAAGAAAGATTGAATCGGGCCGTTAACCCTCGGAGTTTCCGGGCGATTTTTCGGGGTCGGCCAGGTCGGTCATGGGGGCGACATCGTCCAGCCGCTCCATCTCCTGGGGGTTGGCGACGGTGACTTCGAGATCGTTCACGAGCCCGGTCTCGATCGAATAGACCCAGCCATGCACCGAGACCGGCTGGCCGCGCGACCAGGCATCCTGGACGAACACGTCGGAGGCCACGTTGCGCACCTGGCGGATCACGTTCAGCTCGCAGAGCCGGTCGATGCGCTTGTTCTCGTCTTCGATGGCGTCGAGCTCGTGGCGGTGGTCGTGCGCCACCTCGCGGATCGGGTGGAGCCAGTGGTCCACCAGCCCGCGCCGCTTGCCGTCGACGGCTGCGCGCACGCCGCCGCAGCCATAGTGGCCGACCACCATCACATGCTTGACCTTGAGCACGTCGATCGCGAACTGCAGCACGGACAGGTAGTTGGCGTCCTGCGGGGGCGCGAGGTTCGCCACGTTGCGGTGGACGAAAAGCTCGCCGGGGTCGAGATGCACGATCTCGTTGGCGGGCACGCGGCTGTCGGCGCAGCCGATCCAGAGATATTCGGGCGCCTGCTGGGCGACCAGGCGCTTGAAGAAGCCGGGATCGGCGGCGAGCTTGCCTGCGGCCCAGATGCGGTTGTTCTCTTTGAGATGATCGAGCATGGGCTTTTCTCTAGCGAAGCCGCCCAGCCGCCGCAATCACTGGGCGCCTGCACGGGAACGGCCGGTGCACCGCGACGTTGCCTCTTCCTGCACCCGGAGAACAGGGCCATGCCACGCGGAGACAAGGACGCCTACACCGACAAGCAGAAGCGCAAGGCCGCCCATATCGAGGAAAGCTACGAGAGCCGCGGCGTGCCCGAGGACGAGGCCACGGCGCGCGCCTGGGCCACCGTCAACAAGGAGTCGGGCGGCGGCAACAAGTCGGGCTCGGGCCGCGGCGTGAAAGACACCAACCTGTCCGCGAAGATC
>QFNI01000108.1 GCA_003240775.1 Mesorhizobium amorphae
TCAGCCTGTGGTCGCTCGATGATTGGGACGGCGGCGACGGGCGGTTCAACGCCCCGTCCGGGATGGTCACCGACGACCCGGAGGTGGCCGAGGCGTGGAGGCGTTCGGGAACGGGCCGAAGCGCGAAAGGCGTCGGCGGGGTCCTGATTCGTGACATCGCGGAGATCCCGCGCGTCCGCGAGCATCGGGCGAGGATGGCGGCGCTGAACAAGCTGACCGCGAAGGAGCGCAAGTTGCTCGGCCTTGATGAGCCGGCCGGGCCGGGGCCGTCGGGGAAGGATCTCCTGGCCAAGACCCTGGAAGCGGCGTTCCTGCGTTGCGCCGACATCATCCGGGAGAAAACGCCCGAGATCGATGCGGAGGTCGATCCGGGCGACAAGACGGGATCGACCCATCTCCTGGCCATGTGTGTCACCGCTGGCCCCAATGCCGGCACCTGGCCCGCGGACAAGGTCTCGCGCTGGCTCGGCTATGTCCAAGGCGTGCTGACGGCGCGCGGGGTCTTCGATGTCGACGCGGAACGCGACCTGACGCGGGAAGATTTCCTGGCGGCCTACCGGATGATGGGTCTGGAGGTCCCCCAAACGGTGGATCTCAGCAAGGAAGAGATCACCCCCTGACAACCCGCCTGCGGCGCCGGGGGCCTTCGGGCCAAGCGCCGCAACATCTCGACCCTCGCCGGGAGGCCCGGCGGGACGAAACGGCAAAGGAGGACTTCGCCATGTTCGACAACGTCACCATGATCAACCCCGAGAACCCGCTTCTCGACACCGACAGCTACAAGTATTCGCACCCCGCGCAGTATCCGGACGGGACCCGGAAGGTCTCCGCCTACGTCGAGGCGCGCAAGCCCTTCGGCGACCTGGGCGAGGTGGTCTTCTTCGGGCTTCAGGCGGAGCTGGCCCGGATGGCCGGGCGCTTCGTCACCCCGGAGGACGTCGCCGAGGCGGCGCCGTTCCTGCGCGCGCACGGGTTGGAGCTGGAGGCGGAGGGCTGGGGAGTCATCGCCGGCGAGCTCGGCGGCCGGCTCCCGGTCCTGATCGAGGCGGTTCCCGAGGGGACCCGGGTCCCCGTGGGCGTGCCGCAGATGCGGATCGTCAACACCGACGACCGCTTCCCGTGGCTCCCCGCCTTCCTGGAGACGAGGCTGCTTCGCGCGATCTGGTATCCGTCGACCGTGGCGACCGTCAGCGCCTCGATCATGAGGGGCATCCGGGAGCGGATGCTGATCACCGACGGGGGGGTCGATGGCTCGCGCTTCAAGCTGCATGACTTCGGGGCCCGCGGCGCGTCGAGCCGGCAGACCGCGGCGATCGGCGGCGCCGCGCACCTGGTCAGCTCGGCCGGCACCGACACCGTGTCGGCCCTGGTCCTGGCCCGCAACGTCTACGGCGCCGAGATGGCCGGGTTCTCCATCCCGGCCTGCTATGACGATCAGACCGAGATCCTCTCGGGGCGCGGTTTCGTCCCCTTCTCCTCCCTTACGGAGGAGGACGTCGTCGCCGAATACAGGCCTGACGGAAGCGCGGGTTTTGTCAGGCCGACGGCCATCATCAGACAGGCTTATCGTGGCGAAATGATTCGCTTCAGAAGCCCGGGCCAGCTCGCCCGCTTCGACCTTCTGGTGACCCCTAATCACAGGATGGTTCGACGCTCGAAGGCTCTTGGCACCATTGAGATCCGGGACGCGGCGCACGCTGAATTCTCATTGAGAAACGTGATCCCCATGGCCGCTCGTCTCGAGGGGGACGCCGAGCTCGGAGACGTTGATAGGCTTCGGATCGCCTTTCAGGCCGACGGATCATTCGTTTCCCGGCGGCATCGTTACACGGGGAGGAGAACGGGGACCATTCCCGTCCGGTTCGGTCTTCAGAAGCAACGCAAGAAGGATCGCCTCGAGGCGCTCCTCGCCAGGCTCGGCGTGAATTTCAGCAAAACCACTACGTCGAACAGGAAAGGATATGTTCACTACTGGTGCCCCCTCCCCGTCGAATGGGTCATGTCCAAGACCTTCGACTGGGTGTCCATCGAAAACAAGTCGGAGAGGTGGGCGCGCGATTTCATGGAGGAAGTGGCTGAATGGGACGGCAAGACCGTTGCGCACAGCGTCTGCTATTCGACCGTTGTCCCCGAAAACGCGGACGTGGTCCAGATGGTGGCGGTCATGGCCGGCATGAGGGCGTCGAAATCGGTGGAGCCGGGCAGGGATGGTCGCCAGGACATTCATAACGTCATCGCCTGCAGTCGCGATCATCGCATCGGCAAGGGTGTGGCGCGGTCAGTTGAGCGTTACGACGGATTTGTCCATTGCGTTTCGGTCCCCTCCGGCATGATCATCGTGAGGAGGAACGGCTGCGTTTGCGTTTGCGGAAACAGCGAGCATTCGACCATGACGGCGCTCGGACGCGAGGGGGAGGCGGACCAGATGGAGCGGATGCTTGACGCGTTCCCGACCGGGATCGTCGCCTGCGTCTCGGACAGCTACGACCTCTTCCGGGCGATCCGGGAGATCTGGGGCGACCGGCTGCGCGACCGGGTCCTGTCGCGAGACGGCGTCCTCGTCGTCCGCCCGGACTCGGGGGATCCGGTGCGGATCGTCCCCGAGGTGGTGGAGGCGCTCATGGACCGGTTCGGCTTCGAGACGACGGCGACCGGTTACCGGCTGCTCAACCCGAAGGTCCGGGTCATCCAGGGTGACGGGATCAACGCCGAGAGCGCGGCGGCGATCATGGACGCGATGATGGCCCGCGGGCTGGCGATCGGCAACGTCGCCTTCGGCATGGGCGGGATGCTCCTTCAGGGGCCGCGCCGGGACGATTTCGGCTACGCCATGAAGGCGTCGGCCGTCCTCTTCGATGACGGCTGGTGCGACGTCTTCAAGGACCCGGTCACCGCCGGCGGCTCCAAGACCTCCAAGCGCGGGATCCAGGGCGCCGTGAAGGAGAACGGTCGCTGGTCGGCGCGGCGCGCCGCCGCCATCCCCGAAGGGGAGGACGAGCTGGCGCCGGCGTTCCGTGACGGGGAGATCGTTCGCCCCGTCACCCTCGACGAGGTCCGGGCGCGGGCCTGGCCGGAGGGCTGGTGAGCCGGGGGCCGGGGACTTGCGTCCCCGGCCCGCTACGGGGACGGCTCGCCCCGATCGTCCTCGCGGGCCGGCCCCGAGATCTCCGCGTCGCGGCCCCTAAGCTCCGACGAGATCCGCGCCCACGCCTTGCCGAGGGCGCTGGTCGCGACCCTCTCCGCGGCCTCCGCCGCGACCCGGGACCGGATCGCGGCGCGCGGCTTCTCGCTGAGGGTGACCAGAAGGTCGGACGTCTTGTCCATGGCGTCCGCCAGACCCCTCATCCGGTCCGCGAGGCTCGCGTGGGAGCGTTTCGCCGCGGACCCGGCGCGCAGAAGCGCGGAGATTTCCCGGGCCTCCCTGAGGACGGGCTCACGTCCCCGGTCGCCGGGCGGGAACAGCCCGTCCGGCGCCTCGGCGGCGACGGGGTCGCCCCAGGGGCTGCGCCAGGGGAAGCGGTCGATGACCGTCCGGCCGAAGACCCTCGTCAGGTCGCATCTGACGGGGTCATGCCCCTCGATCGCGAGGATGAGCTCCTTGGGGGAGATATCCAGGACCAGGGATTCGCGTTCCGGATTAACGCCGTCCTCGGGCTCCTTGTGGGCGGCGACGCGCGCCCGCCCGAAGGTCAGGCGAAGGTTCATCCGGCCGTGAGGGAAGGCGGAGTGCCTCACCGAGCCTCCGGAAACGTGATTGACCTGCACGCAGATCCCGCGCGGGTCGCCCCCGCCCTCGAAGGCCAGGGCCGCGACGCGCATCGCCTCCTCCGCCCGATGCCGGGGCGGCCCGATGAGCCCGAATCCTGACCGGATCGCCTCCGTGATCCCGTCCGAATGAGCGATCGCGGCCGCCATCGCCATCTGCTCGCTGGCGGCCGCGAGCGAGACGGACTCCGCGTAGCGGCTCAGCTCATAATCAGCGTTCCCGAACAGGTTCTCGGACGCCCACCTGACCGAGTTCGCGAGATCATCGCCGGCGCGGGCGGGGACGAACCCGCGCGCCTTGACGATCTCGTCAACCTCGGCCGCCGCCTCTCGCACTATTCGTGACTGCTCCCGGGAGCCGATCCTCTCGCTCGCGGCGGCCTCCATCGACGATCTCCAGGGAACGTCGTAAGCCGGGAGGGGCTGTCCTGCGGCCAGGTCGAGGGTGGCGGCGGAGCCCCAGGCCGAACCGGCCCCGAACGCCATCTCCGCGAACGCCTCGTCCGTCATGAGCATGGAGGCGACACCGTCGCCCCTGACGACGTCACCGCCCTCCGTCGCCCGGCCGGCGAAGACCGTGATCCTGTGCGCGGTGAGCGCGGGTGAGCGCGAACCGAAAAGGTGCCGCGGGCGGCCGAAATCCTCACGCGTCACGAGCAGGAAGCCGCAGCCGTCCGCGTCGTTCCGCGCCGTGAACGCGCCGATCGCGCGCTCAGCAGCTTCGTCATCAGTCATTTTCACCTCATGAAGGAGTCGTCGCGAGGGTCGACGCCGTGATCCTCCATCCGCGCCAGACGCCAGGCGTCCCGCTCCTCCCCCTCGGGGATGCCGATCTTGTCGGCCGCCTCGTGCAAGGCGTCCGACACGGCGTCGCATGCCTCCTCCCGGCCGTGGCGAGAACCTCGGCGAGCGCCTCGCCGCTCATCCTCCAGTCCGCAACGCCGCCTTCGAGGTTCAGCCCGTGATGGTCGGCGCTCATGATGTCGGGCAGCCGGTAGCGCGAGACGAACTGGCCGCTCAGCTCCTCGCCGCCGGGCGCGCGGCCGATCGCCGAGTGACCGAAGCGCGGATCATAGACCTCGACGAGATGATCGGCGCCGTCGTTGAGCAGCAGATCCCTCACGCCGAACCTCTCACCGGGGCTGACGACGCGGATGATCCATGAGCCGGGAGCCGCGCCCGGATCAGCTACGCTGAAGACGTGTGTCATGATGATGGTCCCTTCCTGTCAGGGGTCATCATGCCCGAAAAGGCGAACATCGTCCACAAGGAAGAACGCGGAGAAGCGGCGATCTTCCGGGACGCGGCGAGACGTG
>QFNI01000058.1 GCA_003240775.1 Mesorhizobium amorphae
AGCACCTTCTTGGCCTCGTTGATCTCGGATCCGCCGAGCGCCGAGAGCCGCCCCACCTCGTCGAGCGGAAGCGTCGTGTAGAGGCGCAGGAAGCGGGACACGTCGCCGTCCTCGGTGTTGCGCCAGAACTGCCAGAATTCGTAGGGGCTGCGCATCTCCGGGTTCATCCAGACCGCGCCCGAGGCCGTCTTGCCCATCTTGGCGCCGGACGATGTTGTGAGAAGCGGCGTGGTCAGCGCGAAGAGCGACAGGTTCTCCATGCGGCGGCCGAGTTCGACGCCGTTGATGATGTTGCCCCACTGGTCCGAGCCGCCCATCTGGAGGCGGCAACCGGTGCGCTTGGCCAATTCCACGAAGTCGTAGGCCTGGAGGATCATGTAGTTGAATTCCAGGAAGGACAGCGACTGCTCGCGGTCGAGCCGCAGCTTCACCGAATCGAAGGACAGCATCCGGTTGACCGAGAAGTGCCGGCCGACATCGCGCAGGAAGGGGATGTATTCGAGGCCCATCAGCCAGTCGGCGTTGTTGACCATCATCGCGCGGCCGCCGTCGAAATCGAGATAGGGCGCGAAATTGCGGCGGATGCCGACGAGGTTTTCCTCGATGTCGGCAGGCGTCAGCAGCTTGCGCGCCTCGTCGCGCATGGAAGGGTCGCCGAGCATGGTGGTGCCGCCGCCCATGAGCGCGATCGGCCGGTGGCCGGTCTCCTGCAGCCAGTGCAGCATCATGATCTGGATGAGCGAGCCGACATGGAGGCTTTTCGCCGTCGCGTCGAAGCCGATATAGGCCGTGACCACTTCCTTCGCGAAGAGATCGTCCAGCGCGGTCTCATCGGAAACCTGGTGGATGAAGCCGCGCTCGTGAAGCGTGCGCAGGAAATCGGATCGGAAAGCCATCGGAAAAACCGTCTCGCGGGAAGAGCGCCGCAAGGCGCAGGAAAGGACCGCGCCTTTAGCATCGGCACCGACGAAACGACAAGGATGGGGCCATGATCGCACTCGGCCTGATGAGCGGCACCTCGATGGACGGCATCGACCTCGCGCTTCTCGACACGGACGGAGCTGGCCAGGTGGAGCGCGGCCCCGCGCATTTCGTGCCCTATGAGGCTGGTTTCCGCCGCCGCATCGAGGCGGCGCTCGCCGATGCCAGGGGGATCGAGCGGCGTGAGGAGCGGCCGGGTGATCTGGCGTCTCTGGAGCGCGACATCACGCTGCGCCACGCGGACGCCGTGCGCGGGTTTCTTGCGCGCCTCGAAGAGCGGTGGCGGACGGTGGAGGCGATCGGCTTCCACGGCCAGACCGTGCTGCACCGGCCCGAGCGGGGGCTCACCGTGCAGATCGGCGACGGCGCGCTTCTGGCGCGAGAAACGGGGATCACCGTCGTCCACGACATGCGGGCGAACGACATGGCGCATGGCGGGCAGGGCGCCCCGCTCGTGCCGGCCTATCACGCGGCACTTGCGGGGATGGCTGGGCCGCTTCCAGTCTGCTTCGTCAACATCGGCGGCATCTCCAACATCACCTTCGTGCCGGAGGAGGGCGAGCCCGTGGCCTTCGACACGGGGCCGGGCAACGCGCTGATCGACCAGTGGGTGGCGCGCGAAGGCGGCGTGGCTTTCGATGCGGATGGACGGATCGCGAGCGGGGGAAGCGTGAGCGACAAAGCCGCCGCGCGCTACCTCGACAAGCCGTTTTTCGGACGGCCGGGGCCGAAATCGCTCGACCGCAACGATTTCACGCTGGCCGAGGCCGAAGGGCTGACGTTGGCGGACGGCGCGCGCACGCTTGCGGCCGTTTCCGCCCGCGCCATCCTGCGCGCGGCCGAGCATTTGCCAGACCGGCCGCGCCTCTGGGTGATCTGCGGCGGCGGGCGCAAGAACCCGCACATCGTGGCGGACATGAAGAGCGGGGCAGGCGATGCGCGGGTGGTGGTGGCCGAAGAAGTGGGGCTCGATGGGGATGCGACGGAGGCCGAAGCATGGGCCTATCTCGCGGTGCGCGCGCTTGGGGGCCTGCCGCTGACCTATCCCACCACGACGGGGTGCCGGGTGGCGGTGAGCGGGGGGGTGGTGAGCCGGGCGGGGTAGGGGCCTCCCGCAAACATCTCCGGGGTTCCCCTCCCCCTTGAGGGGAGGGGTAAGGGGTGGGGGTATCCTCGCCGCTGCACGAGGTTGCAGGTATTTTGATGAGTTGAGGCCGTGGGGCCGTCAACCCCCACCCCGTACCCCTCCCCTCAAGGGGGAGGGGGAAGTGAAGCGCTTGCGCTCTGTCGCCTTGAGGCCCGGCCACTCCTTCACCGAACCGTTGCACCCGCTTCATCGGCGCGACATGGGCTCATTCTAAGCGGCGGCTCTCAACATCGAGGGCCAGCCATGACTGCCAAGCTTCTTGCCGCCACCGCGATCGTTGCGATCGCCGCCACCTCCGCCTGGAGCCAGGAGCAGCAGTTCCCGGCGAAGCTCGTAGAGCAGGCCGTGCTGCCGGCGAACACCCTGATCCCCGCGCCCGCCGACGCGCCCGAGCATCTGCGCCAGTCCGGCAAATTCTCCACCGCCGACCGCAAGCGCGCCGACACGCTCGGCTCCGTTCCGGGCAAGGATGGTGTGCGGCCGACCGGCCTGTCGCTTCCCTTCGACGGCCAGCCCGTGCAGGGCTTCTCGGGCATCAAGGCGGTCGAGGGCGACACGTTCTGGACGCTGTCCGACAACGGCTTCGGCAACAAGCTGAACTCGACGGACGCAGCCCTCATGCTGCACAGGCTGAGCTTCGACTGGGCGAACGGCACGGTGAACCGCAACGAGACCGTGTTCCTCAGCGACCCCGACAAGCGCGCACCCTTTCCGATCGTGCTCGAAGGCTCGGATACGCGCTATCTGACGGGCGGCGACTTCGACGTGGAATCGATCCAGCCCGCGGCGGACGGCTTCTGGGTCGGCGAGGAGTTCGGCCCATACCTCCTGCACTTCACGGCGGACGGCAAGCTGACGGATGTGTTCGAGACGGTCGTGGACGGCGAGCCCGTGCGCTCGCCCGACCACCCCGCGCTGGCGCTTCCGGCCAATCCCACGGCCAAGCTGCCCGTCTTCAACCTCAAGCGCTCGGGCGGCTATGAAGGGCTCGCGATGTCGAAGGACGGCTCCAAGCTCTACGGCATGCTGGAAGGCCCGCGCTTCCTGGCCGATGGCGAGGTGGAGAAGGCTGACGGTCGGACGGCTGTGCGCGTGATCGAGTTCGACGTGGCATCCAAGGCCTGGACCGGGCGCTCCTGGCTTTATCCCTTCAGCGAGGGCGGCGAGGCCATCGGCGACTTCAACATGATCGACGACACCACGGCCCTCGTGATCGAGCGCGACAACGGCGCCGGCTTGGCGAGTGCCGCCTGCGCCGACCCCGCAAAGCCCGCGGCCGACTGCTTCGACAAGCCTTCCAAGCTCAAGCGGATCTATAAGATCGAGATGACGGACGCGAATGTGGGCGGGGCCGTGCGCAAGATCGGCTATGTCGACCTGCTCGACATCCGCGATACCGATGGCAAGGCCCGCCAGGGCGCGGTGGACGGCACCTACACCATGCCCTTCGTGACCATCGAGAACGTGGACGTGCTGGACGAAGCCCGCATCATCGTGGGCAACGACAACAACCTGCCGTTCTCGGCGGGACGTGCGCTCGACAAGGCCGACGACACAGAGTTCGTGGTGCTGGAAGTGCCGGAGCTGCTTGCGGCGAAGTGAGGGCGCCGGATCGGGCGCAGGGCTTGCCGGTTTTCCCCTTCCCCTTGAGGGGAGGGGTCAGGGGTGGGGGTGACGCCGCCACCCCGATTTCGTTGTCGGTGATGCGCCGTTTTGAAAAGCGGCGCGGTAACCCCCACCCCCTACCTCTCCCCTCAAGGGGGAGGGGGAACTTGAGAGGTGGGCGTTTCAGCTACCGGACTGGGTCAGCGCAGGCGCTTTGGCCGCGGGTCGGAGAGTTCGCCGGCCAGGCGCCGGTCGAGATAGTCCGAGCACTCCTCGATCAAAGTGTCCGCTTCCTTGGCGAAGAAGTGGTTGGCGCCCGGCATCGTCTTTTGCGTGATCGTGATGCCCTTCTGGGTGTGGAGCTTGTCGACAAGCGTCTGCACGTCCTTGGGCGGGGCCACCTTGTCGGCGTCGCCGTGGATGATGAGGCCCGACGAGGGGCAGGGCGCGAGGAACGAGAAGTCGTAGGTGTTGGGCTGGGGTGCGACCGAGATGAAGCCCTCGATCTCGGGGCGGCGCATCAGGAGCTGCATGCCGATCCAGGCGCCGAAGGAATAGCCTGCGACCCAGCAGGTTTTGGAATCGGGGTGCAGCGACTGCACCCAGTCGAGCGCGGACGCCGCATCCGACAATTCGCCGACGCCGTGGTCGAACTCGCCCTGCGAGCGGCCGATGCCGCGGAAGTTGAAGCGCAGCGTCGTGAAGTTGCGCTGCTGGAACATGTAGAACAGGTCGTAGACGATCTTGTTGTTCATCGACCCGCCGAAGCGCGGGTGCGGATGCAGCACGATCGCGATCGGTGCGTTCTTTTCCTTGGACGGCTGGTAGCGTCCTTCGAGGCGCCCTTCGGGCCCGGCAAAGATGACCTCGGGCATGGTAGTCTCCACTTCAAAAACACGCTCACGACCCACGCGCGGAAAGCGCGGCGGGTTGACGGCGCGGGGCCGCCTACCTAGAACCCAGTTTAGAATGATTCAAAACTGCGAGCCCTGCCGGTCGAGCCCATCGAGGCTCCCCACGCAGGGCGCGTAGATAGGACGGGCGAGAGGTCCGTTTCAAGGAAATTGCGCTGGAGCGAATCGTAAGCCGATCGATGGCCAGACCACGCGCCTATCTCGACCACAATGCGAGCGCTCCGCTGCGCGCGTCCGCGCGCGATGCGATGCTGGCCGCATTCGATGCGGGCAACCCGTCCTCGGTGCATGCCGAAGGCCGCGCCGCCCGCCGGGTGGTGGACGATGCGCGGCGCACGGTGGCGGCCCTCGTCGGCGGACGCGCGGAAGACGTGGTGTTCACCGCGAGCGCGACCGAGGCTGCTTCCACCCTGCTGCGGCCGGATTGGCGGGAAGGGCGCGCCTGCTTGGGGTTCTCCCATCTCTATGTCTGCGAGGCCGACCACCCCTGCCTGCGGGCGGGCGGGCATTTCACCGCCGACCAGGTGACGCGGATCGGTGTCGATGGGGACGGGCTTCTCGATTTCGATGCGCTGGCGGAATGCCTTGCGCGGCACGACCGGGCACAGGGCTTGCCGCTCGTGGCCTGCCACCTCGCCAACAACGAGACGGGCGTGATCCAGGACTGGGCGCGTCTCGTGGCTCTCGTGCAGGAGAGCGGCGGCCGGTTGGTGCTGGACGCAGTGCAGGCGGCGGGGCGGCTCGATCTCACGAATGTGGGCGCGCATCACCTGATCCTGTCCGCGCACAAGCTCGGTGGGCCAAAGGGAGCGGGTGCCATCGTGTCCGTCTGCGACGGGGTCGCGCCTGCGCCGCTGCATGTGGGCGGCGGGCAGGAGCGCGGGCTTCGGGCCGGCACGGAGAACGTGGTGGCCATCGCGGGCTTCGGCGCCGCCGCGCGCGAGGCGCTGGGCGAGGTCGAGCGGATGGCGGCGGTGGCCGCGCTGCGCGACCGATTCGCTGAAGCCGTGCGGGCGTGCGCGCCGGGCGCGGTGTTTCACGGCGGGGGCGCGTCGCGCTTGGCCAACACGCTGTTCTTTTCGCTGCCCGGCCTCAAGGCCGAAACCGCCCAGATCGGCTTCGACCTGGCGGGTGTCGCGCTTTCAGCCGGCTCCGCCTGCTCGTCGGGCAAGGTCGGCCCGAGCCATGTGCTGCGGGCGATGGGCGTGGATGACGAGTGGGGCGCGTTGCGCGTCTCGATCGGAGCGCAGACGGATGAGACCGAGCTTGCGCTGTTCGAGGCGGCGCTCGCGCGCGTCTGGGGCGGCGTGGCGAAGACCGCCGCCTGACGGAAACGAGAGGAAAAAGGGCGATTTCGCCCGGTGCAATTTGGGGCGCGGCACATTACATGACCGCTATGCTCAACAAATAGCTGAACGAGGCGCCGGGCATCCGTCCGGCTGGCACGGAGAGTTGCGATGCCTGCTGTGCAGGAAACGATCGACCGGGTCCGCACCATCGATGTGGACCAGTACAAATACGGCTTCGAGACCACGATCGAGACCGACAAGGCTCCCAAGGGGCTGAGCGAAGACATCATCCGCTTCATCTCGAACAAGAAGAGCGAGCCGGATTGGATGCTGGAATGGCGCCTCGACGCCTACAAGCGCTGGCTCACCATGGAAGAGCCCACCTGGGCGCGTGTCGACTATCCCAAGATCGACTTCCAGGACCTGCACTACTACGCCGCGCCCAAGAACCAGACGGGGCCGAAGTCGCTCGACGAGGTCGACCCCGAACTGCTCAAGGTCTACGAGAAGCTCGGCATCCCGCTGCGCGAGCAGGAGATCCTGGCCGGCGTCCAGAAGGATGCGGCCGAGGGTGACGTCTCGGGCGAAAACGACAATGTCTACAAGTCCGGCCGGGTGGCGGTGGACGCCGTGTTCGACTCGGTCTCGGTGGTCACGACCTTCAAGGACGAACTCGCCAAGGCCGGCGTGATCTTCTGCTCGATCTCGGAAGCGATCCGCGAGCACCCCGACCTCATCCGCAAATATCTGGGCTCGGTCGTGCCCACGACCGACAATTTCTACGCGACGCTGAATGCCGCCGTGTTCACGGACGGCTCCTTCGTGTTCGTGCCCAAGGGCGTGCGCTGCCCGATGGAGCTTTCCACCTATTTCCGCATCAACGAGAAGAACACCGGCCAGTTCGAGCGCACGCTGATCATCGCGGAGGAGGGGGCCTACGTGTCCTACCTCGAAGGCTGCACGGCGCCCCAGCGCGACGAGAACCAGCTGCATGCGGCCGTGGTCGAGCTGATCGCGATGGACGATGCCGAGATCAAGTATTCCACCGTGCAGAACTGGTATCCGGGCGATGCGCAGGGCAAGGGCGGCATCTACAACTTCGTGACCAAGCGCGGCGACTGCCGGGGCGACCGCTCGAAGATTTCGTGGACCCAGGTCGAGACGGGTTCGGCCATCACCTGGAAGTATCCGTCCTGCATCCTGCGCGGGGATGACAGCCGCGGCGAGTTCTACTCGATCGCTGTCTCCAACGGCTACCAGCAGGTCGATTCCGGCACCAAGATGATCCATCTCGGCAAGAACACCTCGAGCCGCATCATCTCGAAGGGCATCGCGGCGGGCTTCAGCCAGAACACCTACCGCGGCCAGGTATCGGCCCATCGCAAGGCGACCGGCGCGCGCAACTTCACCAACTGCGACTCGCTCCTGATCGGCGACCAGTGCGGCGCGCACACCGTGCCCTACATGGAAGCCAAGAACGCGACCGCCCAGTTCGAGCACGAGGCGACCACGTCCAAGATTTCCGAGGACGCGAAGTTCTACGTGATGCAGCGCGGCATCCCGGAAGAAGAGGCGGTCGCTCTGATCGTCAACGGCTTCGTGCGCGAGGTGATCCAGGAACTGCCGATGGAGTTCGCGGTGGAAGCGCAGAAGCTGATCGGCATCAGCCTGGAAGGAAGCGTCGGGTGACGATCAAGCGCATCTGGCACGGCTGGACGACGCCGGAAAACGCCGACGCCTACGAGAAGCTTCTGCGCGAGGAGGTCTCCGTCGGCATAGAGGGGATGCGCATCCCCGGCCTGCGCCGCTTCGAGATGCTCCGTCGCCCGGCCGGTGACGAAGTGGAATTCGTGACGATCATGGAATTCGACGACCTCGACGCGGTGAAGGCTTTTGTCGGAGAAGACTACGAGGCCTGCTACGTGCCCGCTGCGGCACGTGCGGTTCTCAAGCGGTTCGAGGACCGCTCAGCCCATTTCACGCTGCTTGAAGCGCGAACCTACTGAACGGAACCTTGTGCATGCTTGAGATCAAGAACCTTCACGCCCGCATCGCCGACACCGAGACCGAGATCATCCGCGGCCTGAACCTGACGGTTCGCGACGGCGAGGTGGCGGCCATCATGGGTCCCAACGGATCGGGCAAGTCGACGCTGTCCTACATCCTCGCGGGCCGCGAGGATTACGAGGTGACGGATGGCGACATCCTGTTCAACGGCGAGTCCATCCTGGAGATGGACCCCGCCGAGCGAGCGGCTGCCGGCATTTTCCTGGCCTTCCAGTATCCGATGGAGATACCGGGGGTCGCCACCATGGAATTCCTCAAGGTCGCCATGAACGCCCAGCGCAAGGCGCGCGGCGAGGCGGAGTTGAAAATCCCCGATCTGATCAAGCGCGTGCGCGAGGCGGCGGGCGAGCTTTCCATGAACATGGACATGCTCAAGCGCCCGCTGAACGTCGGCTTCTCGGGCGGCGAGAAGAAGCGCGCCGAGATCCTGCAGATGAAGCTCTTGGAGCCCAAGCTCTGCGTGCTCGACGAGACCGATTCCGGCCTCGACATCGACGCGCTGAAGATCGTGGCGGACGGCGTGAACTCGCTGCGCTCGCCCGACCGCTCGGTGGTCGTCATCACCCACTACCAGCGCCTGCTCGACTACATCGTGCCGGATAGCGTCCACGTGCTCTACAAGGGCCAGGTGATCCGCTCCGGCGACAAGACGCTCGCGCATGAGCTCGAAGCCAACGGCTATGCCGGGGTGATCGGCGAGGCGGCCTGAGGTGAGCATCGTGAACATCCACCCCAAACCCCAGCGCACGGCGGCCGAGCTGGCGCTCGTGGCGAGCTTCGAGGAGCGCTTGTCGCGCCTGCCGGGCGATGCCTCGATCGTGCTCAAGCGGGATGCCGCGGTGGAGCAGGTGAAGACCGGCCTGCCCACGCGCCATGTCGAGGCCTGGCACTACACCGACCTGCGACGCCTGCTGTCGCGCGTGCCGGCCTTCGAGGACGCGACGGGCCGCATCCCCGCGCGCGAGCCGCTGCTCGAAGGATCGAGCGTGCTCGTGCTGGAAGACGGCCAGCCCGCGCCCGGCCGCCCCGCCCGCATCGAGGGCGTCACGCTGACGCCGCTCGCAGACGCGCTGGCCGATGGCAGCCTGTCGGATGCGCTGGGCGCGCGTGGATCGGACGACGCGGTCGGCGCCCTCAATTCGGCGCTCGTCGAGAACGGCTTCGTGCTCGACGTGGCCGATGGTGCGGAGATCGCGGATGCGGTCGAGCTGCAGAACCTGCATTCGGGCGGCCAGGTCCATGCGCGCTTCGTCGTGCGCGTGGGCGCGGGCGCCAAGGTGACCGTGGTCGAGCGCCAGACGGGTGACGGCGCAGCCTTCGTCAGCCACGTCTCGCACCTTTCGGTGGGCGCGGGTGCGGAGGTCACCTGGGTGATCCTGCAGGAGCAGCCCGAGGATGCGAGTCACCTGGCGCAGTTCAACGCGGCCATCGGCGAGAACGCGAAGCTCACGCTCTTCGTCATGAATGCGGGCGGCAAGCTGGTGCGCCAGGAACTCAACATCCGCGTGGCTGGCGAAGGTTCGGACTTCCAGCTGCGCGGCGTGAACCTGCTCTCGGGCGAGGTGCACAGCGACCTCACCATGGTGCTCGACCACGCCGTGCCCAACACAGGCTCGCGCGAGACGATCCGCAACGTGGTGACCGGCCGCGCGCATGGCGTGTTCCAGGGCCGCATCAACGTGCACCAAGTGGCGCAGAAGACCGACGCCAAGATGGCCTGCAACACGCTGCTTCTGTCGGACGACGCCGAGTTCTCCACCAAGCCGGAACTCGAGATTTTCGCCGACGATGTGGCCTGCGGCCACGGAGCGACCGTGACCGAGATCGACGGCAACCATCTCTTCTACCTGATGGCGCGCGGCATCTCCGAGAAGGTGGCGCGTGGCCTCCTCGTGAAGGCCTTCCTGGCCGAAGTCATCGAGAGCCTGGAGAACGAGCTGCTGGTGGAAGCACTAGAAGCCCGGCTCGACGCATGGTTTGCGACCCATGCCTGAGGCCAACGCGATCACCGGCTTCGACGTGGAAAAGGTTCGGGCCGACTTCCCGATCCTTTCACGCGAGGTCTATGGCAAGCCGCTCGTCTATCTCGACAACGCAGCCTCCGCGCAGAAGCCGCAAGCCGTGATCGACGCGATCACCCACAGCTATTCCAACGAATACGCCAATGTCCATCGCGGCCTGCACTTCCTGTCGAACGCCGCGACCGACGCCTACGAGGCCGCGCGCGAGACCGTGCGCCTCTTCCTGAACGCGGCGAGCACCGACGAGATCGTCTTCACCAAATCCTCCACCGAGGCCATCAACACGGTGGCCTATGGTTTCGGCATGCCCGAGATCGGCGAGGGCGACGAGATCGTGCTCTCCTTGATGGAGCACCACTCCAACATCGTTCCCTGGCACTTCATCCGCGAGCGGCAGGGCGCCAAGCTCGTCTGGGTGCCGGTGGGCGAGGACGGGTCGCTGTCGATCGAGGATTTCGAGCGCTGCCTTTCGCCCCGCACCAAGCTCGTCGCCATCACCCACATGTCGAACATGCTGGGCACGATCACGCCAGTGAAGGAAATCTGCCGCATCGCGCACGAGCGCGGCATTCCCGTGCTGATCGACGGCAGCCAAAGTGCTGTCCACATGCCGATTGATGTGCAGGACATCGGCTGTGACTGGTTCGTGATGACCGGCCACAAGCTCTACGGGCCGTCGGGCATCGGCGTGCTCTACGGGCGCAAGGAGATGCTGGAGCGCATGCGGCCCTTCCAGGGCGGCGGCGAGATGATCTTCGAGGTGACGGAGGATGCGGTCACCTACAACGACCCGCCGCACCGCTTCGAGGCGGGCACGCCGCCGATCGTCCAGGCCATCGGGCTGGGCGCGGCACTGCGCTACATGGAAAGCGTGGGCCGCGCGGAAGCGGCCGCCCACGAGGGCCGGCTCAAGGACTACGCGCATGAGCGGCTGCGAGCCATCAACTCGCTGCGCATCTATGGCGACGCGAAGGAAAAGGGCGCCATCATCGCCTTCGACCTCCAGGGCATCCACGCTCATGACGTGGCCATGGTGATCGACCGCGCGGGCGTCGCCGTGCGCGCGGGCACCCATTGCGCCCAGCCGCTCTTGAAGCGCTTCGGCGTCAACGCCACCTGCCGGGCGTCCTTTGCCATATACAACACGATGGCCGAGGTGGACGCGCTGGCCGAGGCGCTGGAAAAGGCGCGAAAGTTCTTCGGGTGAGTGCCATGGACGAAACCACAGCCAACCAGCCGGAATTCTCGGCCTCGGCCATCCCGCCGGAGGAACTCTCGCGGCTGACCGAAGACATCATCGGCGCGCTGAAGACGGTCTACGACCCCGAGATCCCCGCCGACATCTACGAACTCGGCCTGATCTACAAGATCGACATCGACGACGACCGCACGGTGAAGATCGACATGACGCTGACCGCACCCGGCTGCCCGGTGGCCGGCGAGATGCCCGGCTGGGTGCAGGACGCGGTGGGGGCCGTGGAAGGCGTGGGCCATGTGGATGTGTCGATGGTGTTCGATCCGCCCTGGACGCCCGACCGCATGTCGGAAGAAGCGCAGGTCGCGGTGGGCTGGTACTGAGCAGCGCTTGCGTTCGGACGAGCGTCCGACCATCTTACCGAGACATCTTCCGTCCGCGGGCCTTGAACCCGTCTGAGCATGGAGCCCAAGCATGGGACGCTTCGCCGTCATCACCCTTTCCGACTCGGCCGCCGGCCGCATCCACGAGATCGTGGAGGCGCGAGAGGGCGCGCGCGGGCTTCGCGTGGGCATCAAGAAGGGCGGCTGCGCGGGGATGGAATACACCGTCGATCTCGTGACGGAGCCACTGGCCAAGGACGACCATGTGGAGCATGCCGGCGCCCATGTCTGGGTGGCGCCCGAGGCCGCGCTCTACCTGCTGGGCACGACCATGGATTTCGAATCCACCACGCTGCGCACGGGCTTCGTGTTCCGCAACCCCAATGAAAGCTCGGCCTGCGGGTGCGGGGAATCGGTGGAGCTGAAGCCGGCGGATCTGAAGGCCTTGGCGGAAGCGCGCGCGGCCGCGGCCTGAGAAGGATCGCAAACCTCGCCGCTCTCCCTCCCCCTTGAGGCGAGGGATACAGGGTGGGGGTAGGCGTCTCCACCGCTGTTGCCCGACCAGAACGATCGACCGTTCAAAAGCGGCGCCGATACCCCCACCCCTTACCCCTCCCCTCAAGGGGGAGGGGAGCGGCGAGGTTTGCACCTTGCCGTGGGACCATCAGTCCACCCACATCCCGTTCCGGCGGTGCCATTCCTCGATCGACTCCTCCGGGTACTCCTCGAACCGCATATCGCCCTCGCGCACAGCCGGCTCCACCCAGTTCGCCTTGTATCGCAGCATCAGATGCGTGCGCTGCGGCGGCACGGGGAGGTCGGTGTCGACGGCGGACGCGAAGGGGTGCACGAGGTCCGGCCAGGTGGGGTCGAAGAGCCAGAGAGCCGAGCCGCATCGGGTGCAGAAGCGGCGTTCGCCGCTCGATGTCTCGCACGCCCCCTCTGCGTCCTCGATCTCCGCGCGGAAGAGCCCGAGATGGGCGTCTCCTTCGATCTCCAGCGTGTGGGCGTCGGCCCCGAGATTGACGGCATATCCGCCGCCGCCCTGCTGCTTGCGGCAGATCGAGCAGTAGCAGAGCTGATAGGGCGCGGGCGTGTGGCTCTCGACCGCAAAGCGCACCGCGCCGCAGCGGCACGAACCTTCAAGACGCATCGGCATCGGGCTTCACCTCGTTGACACCAAGCCAAACGGCGCGCCTTGATCGAGGTTGCGGGGAGGGGCGGGAATGGACGAGGACGCGCTGCGCGAGATCTTTGCGGGCATCGAGCCGGTTTCCTTGCGCCGCATGTTCGGCGGCGTGGGCATCTATCACCAGTGCCTGATCGTGGGCGTGGCGCTGCGCGGCACGGTGATGCTGAAGGGCGACGAGACCGCCGCGCGCGTTTGGGAAGCCGAGGGCGCCGAGCGCTGGCACTACGCCGGCAAGAAACGCCCCGTCGCCATGCCCTACTGGTCGATCCCCGATGCGGTGATGGACGAGCCCGAGCGCTTGGCCGAATGGACGCGCGCCGCCTTTGCAGCCGCCGCCCGAATAGCCGACAACGAGGCGGCGCTGAGCCTTTTGGAGGAACCGCGCCGCAGTTCGAGCCGCAAACGCAGGTAGAGCATTTCCAGCAAAAGTGCGAAGCGGTTTCGCTTCCGGAAATGCAGCAAGAACAAAGAGCTGGAGCATCTCCGGCGAATCGTTGTTCACCGGAAATGCTCCAGAGTCAGACCTTCGCCACCACCTTCATGAAGGCGGGCATGTCGTCGCCGAAGCCGACCACCGTGTTGCGCTCGTCCTGGTCGCGGCCGTGGCGGCGAGGGTTGCGGTCGCGCTCGGCGGCGGGAGCAGGCGCGGGAGGTGGCTGACGGCGTTCCTCGTTGGCCTGGCGGATGGAGGAGGAGCGCTCGCGACGATCGCGGTTCTCCTCACGCGGCTGCTCGGGCGCGGCTTCCACGACCTCCGGAGCCTCCTCGCGGCGTCGCCCACGTTCACGCCCGCCGCGCTCCCGGCGCTCGCCGCCGCGGCCCGCGCGCTCGCGTCCGCCGGCCCGCAGGCGGGGGGCGTCGCCTTCGGTCTCTGTGACGGTCGAAAGATCGCCATCGAACCAGGGAATCTCGCGGCCGATCAGCTTCTCGATCGCGTCCACATATTTCGTGTCGGACTTGGTGGCGATGGTGAGGCTCTTGCCCGCGCGTCCCGCGCGCCCTGTGCGGCCGATGCGGTGGACGTAGTCCTCCGCATGGATCGGCACGTCGAAATTGAAGACGTGGCTGACATCGGGGATGTCGAGGCCACGCGCGGCCACATCCGACGCGACGAGCAGCTTGAGCTTGCCGTCGCGGAAATTGGCCAGCATCTGCATGCGCGCGCGCTGGTCCATGTCGCCATGCAGCGCGCCCGCGTCGAACTCGTGCTTCACGAGCGAGCGGAAGAGCTCGGACACCTCGACCTTGCGGTTGCAGAAGATGATCGCGTTCTTGAGCGTGTCGGCTTCCTCGCGGATCAGCCGGCGCAGCACGTCGCGCTTGTCCCAGGACTTGGAGCCCGACTTCACCAGGAACTGCTCGATGGTCGACGAGGTGGTGGAAGGCTTCGCCACTTCCACGCGCACGGGCGCATGGAGGAATTGCTCGGTCAGCTTGGTGATCTCGGGCGGCATGGTGGCCGAGAAGAACAAGGTCTGGCGCGTGAAGGGGATCAGCTTGCAGATGCGCTCGATGTCGGGGATGAAGCCCATGTCGAGCATGCGGTCGGCCTCGTCGATCACGAGAATCTCGACGCCCGTGAGCAACAGCTTGCCGCGCTCGAAATGGTCGAGCATGCGGCCGGGCGTCGCGATCAAGACATCCGCGCCGCGCTCGAGCTTCTTTTCCTGCTCGTCGAACGACACGCCGCCGATCAGCAGCGCGATGTTGAGGCGGTGGTTCTTGCCGTATTTGACGAAGTTCTCTTCCACCTGGGCTGCGAGCTCGCGCGTGGGCTCGAGGATCAGCGTGCGCGGCATGCGGGCCCGCGCGCGGCCCTTTTCCAGGCGCGTCAGCATGGGCAGCACGAAGGAGGCGGTCTTGCCCGTGCCGGTCTGGGCGATGCCCAGCACGTCCTTGCCTTCGAGCGCGTGCGGGATGGCGCCGGCCTGGATGGGGGTGGGCTTGGTGTAGCCCGCATCCGTCACGGCTGCGAGCACCTTGGCGGACAGGCCGAGGTCGGCGAAGACGGGTTCGGTGGTGGCGGGTAGTTGCGCTTCGGGCGCGTCGATCAAATCGGACAAGTGCGCTTCTTCTGGCTCGGGCCAAGCGAGGAACGCGGCCAGCTTGGCGCAAAGCCGCGCGAGGGGCGCGGGCTTCCGGGGCGCGCCATGCACGCCACCCACGCGAGTCAGTCGGCCGTTACGAAAGAACTGCCGCAATGTCAATGAATTGAGCCCCAAACTCCGCCCGGTGCCACACTTGTGTACAGGTTCGGCAGTGGGAGGCTCGTGCTTCTAGTAGCGGAACTGTTCGGACAAGATGCGCTCGTCCCAGGAATGGCTGGGGTCGAACAACAGCGTGGCCGTCTGGTCGCGCGCCACCTTCACGATGACGGACGTGACGGACTTGACCTCGGTGTGGTCGGCCACCGCGTTCACGGGGCGCTTTTCCGCCTCCTGCACGTCGAAGCGCACGGACACCTTGTCGGGCAGCACCGCGCCCCGCCAGCGGCGCGGGCGGAACGGGCTGACCGGCGTGAGTGCGAGAAGCGGCGCGTCGAGCGGCAGGATCGGCCCCTGCGCGGAGAAGTTGTAGGCCGTGGAGCCGGCAGGCGTGGCCACCATCACCCCATCGCAGATCAGCTCTTCCAGCCGCTCCTTGCCGTCCACCGCGATGCGCAGCTTGGCCGCCTGGTAGGATTGGCGAAGCAGTGAGACCTCGTTGATGGCGAGCGCGCGCACCGTCTCTCCTTCCGTCGTCTCGGCCGTCATCTCGAGCGGGCGGATGGTTTCGGGAAGCGCTTCCGCCAGGCGCTCGGAAAGGCCTTGCGCGCGGAACTCGTTCATCAGGAAACCGACCGTGCCGCGGTTCATGCCAAACACGCGGCGCCTGGTGCCGAAGGTCTCGCGCAGCGTCTGGAGCAGGAACCCGTCGCCGCCCAGCGCCACCACGGTCTCGGCCTCCTCGATCGGCACATGGGCATAGAGCGCCTTGAGTTCCGCCGCCGCCGCCCGCGCATCCGGCGCGTCCGAAGACACGAAAGCAACCCCCATCGACCCCGCAGTCATGCGCCCTCCCGGCCATCCCGAATGCGGGACGGCGTGGGGCTAGCATGTAGGGCGCGGGCGGGGAAAGGCCCGGCGCGGTTGCAGCGGAACCGCTTCGCCGGGGCCATTCCGCCCCAGCGTCGCCTCAGCCGGCGGGCGCTGCCCTGTTCAGCCCGTCCAGATGCTTTGCGAAGTTGTCCAGGATGGCCTGCCATCCGCTGCGCTGCTGGTCGGCTGGATGGTCTGTTTCCGGATCGAAGGAAACGGCAACTCGCGTTTGATCGCCCTCGGGAACGAACGTCACGACGGCATGGCGGTCGCCGAAGTCATATTCGATCCGTTCCGAGGGCTCGACGGCCGTGTAGGTGCCTGCGAAGTCGAAGCCCACGCTTCCGTCCTTGGCTTCCATGCGCGAGGAGAACTGTCCGCCCTCGCGCAGATCGACGCTTGCGGAGGGGCAGTGCCAATCGTCGGAAGCGAAGTTCCACTTGGTGATGTGATCGGGTGTAATGTAGGCCGCCCAGGCCTCTTGGGGACGTGCCTGAACCAGTGTTTCGACGGTGATCCGATCCTGCCCCATATGCCCATGGTCTCCCTGCGATGCCGCTGGGCGCAAGCGTGACCGAACCCTCGATCCCGGTCAATCTCCGGCACAGCAAGGCTCATCCTCGCTCCTGTTCCGCTCGGTGCTTTGCTGAAACGGGCGCTCTCGTCGCTTCAACCGGCAGTGGAGATCGATCACTTTGATCGCACAATGTCGCAACATGGATCAGCGGATGAAGATCAGCCAGGTCGCCGATGGGTTTGGTGCCGGTTGAGGGGATTGAACCCCCGACCTTCGGTTTACAAAACCGCTGCTCTACCGCTGAGCTAAACCGGCCCGCTCGGGCGTCTGCGAATGCCCGGATGTCGTTGCGACGGGCAAGCCGTTAGCACAATCGGGGCGCGAGGCAAATCGGGTCTCGTGCGGGGGCAGGACCCACCCCATATGCGGGGAACAGGGAGGGTGCGATGATCCGGATCGTGTTGATTGCGCTGCTGGCGGTGGCCGTCTGGGCGGTGGCGCTCGGCGTGTGGCGCTATGCGCGGACGCGCGAAATCGATTGGACCGGGGTGGCAGGCGTTATCGGCTTCGTGGCGCTTGCCTTCTGGCTGCGCCACGCAACCGGCATGGGCTGAAGCGGCTAGCGCTTCAGGAAGCTCTGGGCGACGTAGAGCGAGACGGCTGCCGCATTCGACACGTTGAGCGAGCGGATGGCGCCTGGCATGTCGAGGCGGGCAAGTGCTGAGACGGTCTCGCGCGTCTTCTGGCGCAGGCCCTTGCCTTCCGCACCCAGAACCAGCGCGATGCGTGAGCCCGACAGCGAGGCTTCGAGTTCGGCCGGGCCGTCGGAATCGAGGCCCACCGTGTGGAAGCCTGCTTCGTGCAGGGTGCCGAGCGCTTCGGCAAGGTTGCGCACCTCGATCTGGTCGATGTGCTCGAGCGCGCCCGAGGCCGCCTTGGCGAGCACGCCGCTTTCCTCGGGGCTGTGGCGGGCGGTGGTCACCACGGCCGCCGCGCCGAAGGCGACCGCCGAGCGCAGGATGGCGCCGACATTGTGGGGGTCGGTCACTTGGTCGAGCACTAGGATCAGCCGTGCCTCTCCCAGATCGCCCAAAGGCTTGGGCCGCAGCGGCTCGGCCTCGGCCACTACGCCCTGGTGCACGGCATCCGAGCCCACGAGCTTGTCGAGCGCGCGGGGCTCGGCCGTTTCGACCCCAAATCGGGGGCTCGCGGGAAGCGACAGCCGCTCTGCGGCATTTCGCGTCAGCCAGAGCTTGCGGATCACGCGGCGGGGATTGTCGAGCGCCGCCTGCACCGTGTGGATGCCGTAAAGGTGCAGAGCGCCGGCCGGCGCTGCCTCGCCTGGCGTCTTCGGGCGCTGCCGGGGCGCGGCCACGTCGCGGTGGGCGCGCCGGAGGCGGGCGTAGTGGCTGTCCTTGGGCGTGCCGGGCTTGTCGTTCATGGTGCCGCTATAGCGGCTGCGCCCCTTCTTGGATACGGCCTCGCAAAGCTTGCCGGCAAGCCGGCACAGGAGCGGTTGACAGGCTCCCGCGCCCTCGCCATAAGGCCACTCGCCCGGCTGAAGCACGCTCAGGCAGCGGCCGGCGCATCTGGTTTCCACCGTTCTCGGACGCGTGGGAAAACGGAGAGGTGCCCGAGTGGTTAAAGGGGACGGACTGTAAATCCGTTGGCTTTGCCTACGTTGGTTCGAATCCAACCCTCTCCACCATTCTTCCCTGATCCTAGGCCATCACGATTCCCTGGAGCCTTGCCGCAACGCTGCCGCATATGGGCGGCATGAGGCCTGGCGGTGGCGACGGTGCGTTGCCGGAAACCTCCTCTTAACCACGCCCGAGCGACCCTTCGCCTGCCATGCGTATCGCGTCCCGATCCCTGAACCGCTTCCTCCGTCCCGTTGCCGCGATGGCGCTCGGGCTCGTCTTGTCGGGCTGCACGGCGAGCGTGCTCGACCTGAACACCAAGGCCATCCAGCCGATTCCCGCGCGGCTGGTGTCGGAGATGCGCGCGAAGAACATGTCGCCTTCGGCGCCGATCCTGGTGCGGATCTTCAAGCAGGAAAGCGAGCTCGAGGTCTGGAAGCGCGACGCCAAGGGGCGCTTCAAGCTGCTCAAGACCTATCCGATGTGCCGCTGGTCGGGAAAGCTCGGCCCCAAGACCAAGGCGGGCGACCGCCAAGCGCCCGAGGGGTTCTACCACGTCACCGCCAGCGCGCTGAACCCGAACTCGCAGTACCACCTTTCCTTCAACCTGGGCTATCCGAACCGCCTGGAAGACGCGCTCGGCTACACGGGCGAGGCGCTGATGGTGCACGGCGCCTGCTCGTCGTCGGGCTGCTACGCGCTGACCGACGAGGGCGTGGGCGAGATCTACGCGGTGGCGCGCGAGGCGCTGAAGGGCGGGCAGCGCTCGTTCCAGGTGCAGGCCTTTCCGTTCCGCATGACGCCCGAGAACATGGCGAGGAACCGCGAGAACGAGAACTTCGCCTTCTGGCAGAGCTTGAAGCCGGGCTACGACATCCTGGAAGTGACGGGGCGACAGCCCGAGGTCGGTTATTGCGGGCGGCGCTATGTGTTTGCGAGCGACTTCGGGGGCCAGGCGCCGAGCGACCCGCTGGCGGCTTGCCCGCCTGCGCTCGGCAAGACCGAGCCCGCGGTCGCCGCGCGCTTCGAGACCGATCGTGTGGCCTTCGAGCGCCTGGCGCAGTCGCCCGCGCAGACGGCCTATGCCTACCAGGATGGTGGCATGCACGAGAGCTTCCGCAAGCTTCTGGAGCGCGAGGGCGAAAAGAAGCTCGCCAAGCGCACCTCCAACACCTCCGTGCCGGTCAGCCGCCCGGCCGCGGCCCTTGCCGACCCCCAGTGGGCGGCAGAGTAGCGCCCGATGCCGCGGACGCTTCTCGCTCTTCTCCTGACGCTGCTGCTCGCCGTTCCCGCGATGGCGGGTGCAGCGCAAGCGCGCCAGGGGCTTGACGCAAAGCCGTGCAGCCAGGCGGAAATCCTGGTTGCCGCGCAAAGCGAGGAGGGCAAGAAGCCCACGCTCGACACGGCGGCTCTCTGCCAGGACAAACAGATCGCCCGCGCCGAATGGAGCCCGCCGTTGCGCGTGGAGGAGGACGCGGCCTTGGGCAGCGCACCGCTGCGCGAACGCATGGGCGTGATGTTGGGCGTGGTGCTTCCTCCACCACGATGACCGGCCTTTGAAAGCATCCTGAACGCCTCCCATCCGGGAGGCCACCCTTTCACGCGCCAATCGATCGTGAGTGACTGCATTGAACGCTCAAAGACCTTCCCGCCGCACCTTCCTCAGCCTTGCGGCCACCGCTGCCGCGGGTATCGTGCTTCCGGCATGCTCCACCGTCGGCGCACGCACCGCTATGGCCCCGCCTCCGGGGCCCGACCCGATGACCGTCTCGATGTACGGGCCGATGCCGCAGGAGGATTTCCCGATTCCCGCGGTCGACCTTTCCCGCGTCGACAGCCGTTTCTACCGACAGCTCGTGGACGACCCCACCGGCGAGCAGCCCGGCACCATCGTGGTCGACACGCAAAACTACTATCTCTACCTCGTGCAGCCCGGCGGCACCGCCATGCGCTACGGCGTGGGGCTCGGACGCCAAGGCTTCACCTGGGCGGGTGAGGGGGTAGTGCAGTACAAGCGGCCATGGCCGCGCTGGACGCCGCCCGCCACCATGATCGCGCGCCAGCCCGAGCTGGAGCGCTATTCGGCCGCCAATGGCGGCCAGGCGCCCGGCCTCGACAATCCGCTCGGCGCGCGCGCTCTCTACATCTTCCAGGGCGGCCAGGACACGCTCTACCGCGTTCACGGCACGCCCGAATACTGGACCATCGGCAAGGCCGTTTCGAGCGGCTGCGTGCGCCTCATCAATCAGGACATCATCGACCTGTTCGCGCGTGTCGCGACGCCAGCCAAGATCGTGGTCTGGGGCGCTTCCGGCTCGGGCGTCGCCTGAGCCCCGCTGCGCCGCCCGGCTTCTTGACCTGGCCGGGCGGTTCAACTAGCGATGGCGCCCATGCGGGTATAGCTCAATGGTAGAGCAGCAGCCTTCCAAGCTGAATATGCGGGTTCGATTCCCGCTACCCGCTCCAGCTCCTCGAAACGCATTCCGCGCCCGTGGGGGCATGGCGTCGTGCCATGCCCGGCTGACGGTCGTCAGCGGTTGTCGCGCTTGGCTTGGGCGACGGCGGAGGCCTTGCGGAGGCGGCCGCGCTCCATCGGGCGGATCAGGCTCTTGCGGCGCTCGGACGCGATCTTGCGCATGCCTTCATGGGCGTGGCGCGAGTTGGCCGGCGTCTCCTCGTTCTCGTCCGCCTCAGCCTTGAGGCGCAGCGCCTTGCGCGAAAGGGCTGCCTGCGAGACGCGCGCTGCCATGCGGTCGCGCCGCGTGCGCTCGGCGTTCAAGCGGCGCACGGCGTTTGCGAGCACTTCGAGCTTCAGCTTGTTGCCGTCCGCCGAGGTGGCGGGCTCAGCGCCCTTGGGCGCTGCCTTGCCGCGCATCTCTCGCACGCGGCGCTGCTTTTCGCCGCGCGCCTTCTCGCGGCGCTCGCGGATCAGCTTGAGAAGAGAGGCGAGTTCCTTGTCTTCCAGGCCCTGGAGGTCGGGGTGGCGCGACTTGGCGACTAGGTCCTGCTCGGCATTGTCGAGTGCGCGTTCTTCGTGCTTGCGGCTGCTGGACATTGCGCTTCCTTCTGCTGGCGCGGCTCCGCGGGGGTGCGGGCCCTCGGAATTGCCAACAGATCGGCGCTGGAAAAGTTGCAGGCCATACTCCCGGCAAAAGGCCGGGAGCGTTTGGCGAAAGGCGGCGTCTCAGTAGTCGTCGTAATAGTCATCGTCGTCGTAGAGGTCGCCGCGGCGGTCGCGGCGTCCATAGTCGTAATCGTCCTCATACTCGTACTGGTCGTATCTGCGCTGCTCGCGGCGGCGCTCGTATCGGCGTTCTTCCGCGCGGCGCTCCTCGATGCGTCGTTCCTCGGCGCGCCGCTCGTCCTGGCGACGCTGTTCCCTGCGGCGTTCGTCCTGGCGACGGTCCTCGCGTCGTTCGGCGTCACGACGCTCCTCGCGCTCGTGATCGCGTTCCTGCCGGCGCAGGCGGTCGT
>QFNI01000059.1 GCA_003240775.1 Mesorhizobium amorphae
TTACTCTACGATGCTTGCGACGATGCCGGCGCCGACGGTGCGGCCACCCTCACGGATAGCGAACCGCAGCTTTTCCTCCATCGCGATCGGCACGATGAGTTCCACGTCCACCGTCACGTTGTCGCCGGGCATCACCATCTCGGTGCCCTCGGGAAGCTGCACGATGCCCGTCACGTCCGTCGTGCGGAAGTAGAACTGCGGACGGTAGTTCGTGAAGAACGGCGTGTGACGGCCGCCCTCTTCCTTGGTCAGGATGTAGGCCTCGGCCTTGAACTTCTTGTGCGGCTTCACCGAGCCGGGCTTGGCCAGAACCTGGCCGCGCTCCACACCCTCACGGTCCACGCCGCGCAGAAGCGCGCCGATGTTGTCGCCCGCCTGGCCCTGGTCGAGCAGCTTGCGGAACATCTCGACACCCGTGCAGGTGGTCTTGGACGTCGCGCGGATACCCACGATCTCGAGCTCTTCGCCCACCTTCACGATGCCGCGCTCAACTCTGCCCGTCACAACCGTGCCGCGGCCCGAGATCGAGAACACGTCCTCGATCGGCATCAGGAAGGGCTTGTCCACCGGACGGTCGGGGGTGGGGATGTAGGCGTCCACCTCTTCCATCAGCTTGCGGATGGCTTCCTCGCCGATCACCTTGTCGGAATCCTCAAGAGCAGCCAGGGCCGAGCCCTTGACGATCGGAATGTCGTCGCCGGGGAAGTCGTACTTGGAAAGCAGCTCGCGCACTTCCAGCTCGACCAGCTCGAGAAGCTCGGCGTCGTCCACCTGGTCGACCTTGTTCAAGAACACCACGATCGCGGGAACACCCACCTGGCGGGCGAGCAGGATGTGCTCGCGCGTCTGGGGCATCGGGCCGTCGGCCGCCGACACAACCAGGATCGCACCGTCCATCTGCGCGGCACCCGTGATCATGTTCTTCACATAGTCGGCGTGTCCGGGGCAGTCGACGTGGGCGTAGTGGCGGTTCGGCGTCTCGTATTCCACGTGCGCGGTCGAGATCGTGATGCCACGCGCCTTCTCCTCAGGCGCCGCATCGATCTGGTCGTAGGGCTTGTACTCGCCGAAATACTTCGTGATCGCCGCCGTCAGCGACGTCTTGCCGTGGTCAACATGGCCAATCGTGCCAATGTTCACATGCGGCTTGTTGCGCTCGAATTTGCCCTTGGCCATCTGAGGGGAAGTACGCGGTTACGCGTACTTCTTCTGGATTTCCTGGGCGACCGCGTTCGGCACCGCCTCGTAGTGGTCGAACTGCATCGAGTACTGGGCGCGGCCCTGAGACATCGAACGCAGGTTGTCGACGTACTTGAACATGTTGGCGAGCGGCACCATGGCGTTGATCACCACGGCGACGCCGCGGCTTTCCTGGCCCTGGATCTGGCCGCGACGGCCGTTCAGATCGCCGATCACCGAGCCCACATAGTCCTCAGGCGTCACCACCTCGACCTTCATGATGGGCTCGAGCAGCTGAGCGCCGGCCTTCTGCGCGCCTTCACGGAAGGCGGCACGCGAGGCGATTTCGAACGCCAGCACCGAGGAGTCAACGTCGTGGTAGGCACCGTCGATCAGGGTCGCCTTCACGCCGAGCATCGGGAAGCCCGCGAGCGGACCCGAAGACATGACGCTCTGGATACCCTTCTGCACGCCGGGGATGTACTCCTTCGGCACGGTGCCGCCGACGATCTTGGACTCGAACACGAAGTCCTCGCCCTCGGGGTTCGGCTCGAACACGAGCTTGACGCGGGCGAACTGGCCCGTGCCGCCGGTCTGCTTCTTGTGGGTGTAGTCCACCTCGGCCAGACGCGTGATCGTCTCGCGATAGGCAACCTGGGGAGCGCCCACATTGGCTTCAACCTTGAACTCGCGACGCATGCGGTCGACGATGATGTCCAAGTGAAGCTCGCCCATGCCGGCGATGATCGTCTGGCCGGATTCCTCGTCGGTCTTGACGCGGAAGGACGGATCCTCGGCAGCCAGGCGGTGAAGGGCAAGGCCCATCTTTTCCTGGTCGCCCTTGGTCTTGGGCTCGATCGCGATCTGGATGACCGGCTCGGGGAACTCCATGCGCTCCAGGATTACGGGCTTTGTGGGATCGCAAAGCGTGTCGCCCGTGGTGGTCTCCTTGAGGCCGGCGAGAGCGACGATGTCGCCCGCATAGGCTTCTTCGATGTCCTGGCGCGAATTCGCATGCATCTGCAGCATGCGGCCGATGCGCTCCTTCTTGCCCTTCACCGTGTTGTCGAGCGACACGCCCTTGGCGAGCTTGCCCGAATAGATGCGGCAGAAGGTGAGCGAGCCCACGAAGGGATCGTTCATGATCTTGAAGGCCAGCATCGAGAGCGGCTCGTTGTCGTCCGCATGACGCTCGATCTCGGCGTCGGTCTTGGCGTCCACGCCCTTGATGGCGGGCACTTCGGCCGGCGAAGGCAGGTAGTCCACCACCGCGTCGAGAAGCGGCTGCACGCCCTTGTTCTTGAAGGCCGAGCCGCAGAACATCGGGAAGAACTTCACCGCGATCGTGCCCTTGCGGATCAGCGCGCGGATCTCGTCGTTCGAGGGCAGGTTGCCTTCGAGGTAGTTGTTCATCGCCTCGTCGTCCATTTCGACGGCGGCTTCGATCATCTTCTCGCGGAACTCGGCAGCACGCGCCTGGAGATCGGCGGGGATCTCCACCACGTCCCAGGCAGCGCCCAGCGACTCGTCACGCCACACAAGCGCGTTCATCTCGACGAGGTCGACCACGCCCTTGAAATCGTTCTCGGCGCCGATCGGCAGCTGCATGACGACGGCCTGGGCGCCGAGGCGCGAGCCGATCATCTCGACCGAGCGGTAGAAGTCCGCACCGATCTTGTCCATCTTGTTGCAGAAGATCATGCGCGGCACGTGGTACTTGTCGGCCTGGCGCCAGACGGTTTCCGTCTGGGGCTCCACGCCGGCATTGGCGTCGAGCAGCGCGATGGCACCGTCGAGCACGCGAAGCGAGCGCTCCACCTCGATGGTGAAGTCGACGTGTCCGGGGGTGTCGATGATGTTGAAGCGGCGCATCTTGCCGTCGCGACCCTGCCAGAAGGTCGTGGTCGCAGCGGACGTGATCGTGATGCCGCGCTCTTGCTCCTGCTCCATCCAGTCCATGGTGGCCGCGCCATCGTGGACTTCGCCGATCTTGTGCGACTTGCCCGTGTAGTAGAGCACGCGCTCGGTCGTGGTCGTCTTGCCGGCATCGATGTGGGCCATGATGCCGAAGTTGCGGTAGTCTTCGATTTTGTATTCGCGGGCCATGGGACTGCCTCTAACCTTTTCCGCCGTTTACCAGCGGTAATGAGCGAAGGCGCGGTTGGCCTCTGCCATCTTGTGGGTGTCTTCGCGCTTCTTGACGGCGGTGCCACGGTTGTTGGCGGCATCCATCAGCTCGCCCGACAGACGGTCGACCATGGTCGATTCGTTGCGGTTGCGAGCGGCCGTGATCAGCCAGCGGATGGCGAGAGCCTGACGGCGCTCGGGACGGACGTCGACGGGCACCTGGTAGGTGGCGCCACCGACGCGGCGCGACCGCACCTCGACGTGGGGAGCCACGTTGTCGAGCGCCTGATGGAACACGGTGACCGGCTCCTGGCGGGTCTTCGCCTGCACCTGGTCGAGTGCGCCATAGACGATCGTCTCGGCGACCGACTTCTTGCCGTCATACATGACGGCGTTCATGAACTTGGTGACCACGAGATCGCCGAACTTCGGGTCCGGGTTGATCTCGCGCTTGTCTGCACTGTGGCGACGGGACATGGCTTCCTGCCTCTTCCTCTGTCCAGCCCGGCGCTAGGGTAAAGCGCCTCGGCCGGATTGACCCTTACTTCGGACGCTTCGCACCGTACTTGGAGCGGCGCTGCTTGCGGTTCTTCACGCCCTGCGTGTCGAGCACGCCGCGGATGATGTGGTAGCGCACGCCCGGCAGGTCCTTCACGCGACCGCCGCGGATCATGACCACGGAGTGCTCCTGAAGGTTGTGGCCTTCGCCGGGGATGTAGCCGATCACTTCGAAGCCATTGGTCAGCCGGATCTTGGCGACCTTGCGCAGAGCCGAGTTCGGCTTCTTCGGCGTGGTCGTATAGACGCGCGTGCAGACGCCCCGCTTCTGCGGGTTCTGCTGCATCGCCGGCACCTTGTTGCGCTTCACCGGCGCCGTGCGCGGCTTGCGGATCAGCTGATTGACGGTAGGCATTCAACCTTCCTTATGATTCTTACCTGTCCGGAGCCGACGAGCGCCTCGCGGATGTGACAAACGACGATCCGGGCGCCAAACCGCGATTTTCGCGGTTCATGCCCGAACAAAGGCAGAGGACGTAAGGCTTTCACCCTCGTCGTGCACGCCGGAATTTGCATTCACAGTCGCAAAACGAACCGTGTCTGAGGCATTGATCGGCAGCGCGACGCTGCTGATGGGTAAGCCTCACATCGGCTCAGACAGGGGGGCACATACTGGCAACTGACTCGGGCGTCAACCCTTTTGCCCCCTGAAATCGCAGGGTTTGCGCCTCATTGCGCCCAGGCGCCGGCGCACGACATAATATTACGAGCCCTGCCCGAATATCCGGTACCTGTCGAGAATTGAGCCCATGTCCTTTGCGTCCAACGACAACGAATCCCCACCCGTCACGCTAATCATCGGTCGCGTGCGCAAGCGCGAAGGTGAGGAGCCGGTGTCGGTTCACGTGATGCTGCTCGCACCCGACGACGACTCGGCCGTGCGGCGCACGCTGGAAGCGCTGCGAGCCAAGGGCTATGCAAGCGCCGAGCTCGACCAGATCGGCGAGATGGATGGCGAGCCGGACGAGGAACCGCATCTTTCCGCCTACCAGGGTGCATTGGAGGGCGAGGTCTCGGTGGTGACCTTCGGCTCGCGCGGCTGAGCCCGGCTAGCGCACTTGGCGGATGATGATCGGCAACACCGACACCTGAAAACGGGGAAAGCCCCGCTAGGCTTTCCGAGCCGCATTGCCGCCGCACGGCATGGGCGCTTATAGCTGCGGGCTGTGATGACGAACGCCCCCTTCCCCATCTATCCGCACCGCCATCTCCTCGGCATCCGCGGCCTGTCACCGGGGGATATCGAAATCCTGCTGGCGCGCGCGGAAGCAGCCGTCGCCCTTTCCCGGCAGGCCGAAAAGAAGAGTGCTGCACTCCGCGGGCGCACCCAAATCAATCTCTTCTACGAAGCGTCCACCCGCACCCAGGCCTCCTTCGAGCTGGCGGGCAAGCGGCTCGGCGCCGATGTGATGAATATGAGCGTGGCGTCTTCTTCCGTGAAGAAGGGCGAGACGCTGATCGACACGGCCATCACGCTGAACGCCATGCGGCCCGACATCCTCGTGATCCGCCACGCCTCGGCGGGCGCGGCCGCGCTTCTCTCGCAGAAGGTCGGCTGCTCGGTGGTGAATGCAGGCGACGGCGCGCACGAGCATCCCACGCAGGCGCTGCTCGACGCGCTCACCATCAAGCGTGCCAAGGGCAGGCTGGAGCGCCTGACCGTGGCCATCTGCGGCGACGTGCTTCATTCGCGCGTGGCGCGCTCCAACCTGATCCTGCTGGGGGCGATGGGCGCCCGGCTGCGGGTCGTCGCACCCTCTACGCTCCTGCCAGCCGGCGTCCACGAGATGGGCATCGAGGTGACCCAGTCGATGGAGGAAGGCTTGCGCGATGCGGATGTGGTGATGATGCTGCGCCTGCAGCGCGAGCGCATGGCCGGCTCCTTCGTGCCTTCGACGCGCGAGTATTTCCGCTATTTCGGGCTCGACGCCCAGAAGCTGAAAGCCGCCAAGGACGACTGCCTCGTGATGCATCCCGGCCCGATGAACCGTGGCGTGGAGATTGCCTCCGCAGTGGCCGACGGCCCGCAGAGCGTGATCCAGGAACAAGTCGAGATGGGGGTCGCCGTGCGCATGGCCGTGATGGAAGCCCTGCTCGACCCGCGCCGCGAGGAAGGAGCGTCGGCATGAGCACGCTCGTTTTCGAACAGGCCCGCATCGTCGACCCCTCCCGTGGCTTGGACGAGACCGGCACGGTGATCGTCGCCGACGGCAAGATCCTGGCTGCAGGCGCCTCCGCCCACAACCAGGGCGTGCCCGATGGGGCCGAGCGAATCGACTGCGGGGGGAAGGCAGTCCTGCCCGGCCTGATCGATTCGTGGGTGTTCATCGGGGAACCCGGCGGCGAGCACCGCGAGACAATCGCATCCGCCAGCCGTGCGGCGGCGAGCGGCGGCGTCACCTCGCTTGTGATGATGCCCGACACCCATCCGCCGATCGACAGCGTGGCGCTGGTCGAGTTCGTGCTGCGCACGGCGCGCGAAACGGCGGACATCCGCATCCACCCGGCCGCGGCCATCACCAAGGGGCTGGAGGGCCGCGAGCTTTCGGAATTCGGTCTGCTTCAGGCGGCGGGCGCGGTCGCGTTCTCCGAAGGGCACCGCACGGTGGCGAACCCGCTCGTGATGCGCCGGGCGCTCACTTATGCGCGCGATTTCGGCGCGGTGATCGCCCATCGCACGAGCGACGCCGAACTCGCTGCGGATGGCGTGATGAACGAAGGCCTCTACGGCACCTGGCTGGGCCTGCCCGGGATTCCGCGCGAAGCCGAACTCATTCCGCTGGAGCGCGATCTCTCGCTCGCGCGGCTGAGCGGCGCCAAGTACCACGCGGCAAAGATTTCGACCGCGCTTTCAGCAGCTGCGATCTCGCGCGCAAAGAACGACGGTGCGGATGTGACGGCGGGTGCTGCGATCGCGAGCCTCACGCTGAACGAGCACGATGTCGGCGAGTACCGCACCTTCTTCAAGCTCGACCCGCCCCTGCGCGACGACAGCGACCGCATGGCGATGGTGGAAGCGCTGCGCGACGGCACGATCGACATCCTTGCCTCCTCGCATGACCCGCAGGACGTGGACACCAAGCGCCTGCCGTTCGCGGACGCAGCGCCGGGCGCAGTGGGGCTCGAGACGCTGCTTGCAGCCTCGCTGAGGCTTCATCATTCGGGCGACGTGCCACTCACGCGCATCGTGGATGCGCTGACATCGGCTCCCGCACGCCGGTTCGGCCTTCCCGGCGGAACGCTGAGGCCGGGCGCCGCGGCCGATCTCGTGCTCGTCGATCTCGACGCGCCCTGGATCGTGGAGGAAGCGTCAATCCTTTCGCGCTCCAAGAATACTTGTTTCGAGAACGCGCGGATGCAGGGCCGCGTGCTGCGCACCCTGGTGGCGGGCCAAACCGTTTATTCGGCGCAGGAGGCCTGAGCCATGGGTGAACTCGGCTGGACCGGCCTGGGCCTCGCGGTTCTGTTCGGCTACGCGCTGGGCTCGATCCCGTTCGGACTGCTGCTCACGCGCGCGGCAGGTCTTGGCGACGTGCGCGCCATCGGATCGGGCAATATCGGCGCGACCAACGTGCTTCGCACGGGCAACAAGAAGCTCGCCGCGCTGACGCTTCTTCTGGATGCGCTCAAGGCAACGGCCGCAGTGCTGATCGCCGGCCGTTTCGGCCCCGAGGCCGGCATGGCGGCCGGCGCCGGGGCCTTCCTCGGGCACCTCTTTCCGGTCTGGCTCGGCTTCAAGGGCGGCAAGGGCGTGGCCACCTATCTCGGCGTGCTGCTCGCACTCTCCTGGCAGGGCGCGCTGGCTTTCGCGCTCGTCTGGCTCGCGGCTGCTTTCGCCTTTCGCTTCTCCTCGCTGGCTGCCCTTCTGGGTGCGGTGGCCGCGCCGATCGCGGCGTGGGTGTTCGGCCCCCCGGCGCTTGCAGCATTGCTGGCTGTCTTGAGCCTCGTGATCTTTCTCAAGCACCGCGCGAACATCCAGCGGCTTCTGGCGGGCACGGAATCGCGCATCGGCGCGAAAGGCTGAGATGGCGAGGCTCGACCCACGCGAGCGTCTGGACCGGCTTCGCCTGATCCGCACGCCGCGGGTCGGGCCAGCCACCTTCCATGACCTCATCAGGCGCTTGGGAAGCGCGGGGCATGCCATAGAGGCCCTGCCCGAGCTTGCCCGGACGGCACGCGCATCGCTCAAGCTTGCGACGGTCGCGGATGCCGAGCGCGAGTTGGAGTTGGCAGGGCGCAACGGGGCGGAAATGGTGTTGTGGGGCGAGCCCGGCTATCCCGCCGCACTGGCTGCCGCCGATACCCCACCGCCCGTGCTGTTCTTCCGCGGCGCGTCGAGCACGCTGGGCAAGCCCGCCGTTGCCATCGTGGGCGCGCGCAACGCATCCGCTGCCGGCTCGCGCTTTGCGCGCCTTCTGGCTGCGGATTTGGGCGCAGGCGGGCTCGTCGTCGTGTCGGGCCTCGCGCGAGGCATCGATGCCGCAGCCCATGCCGGCGCACTCGAAACGGGCACCATCGCCGTTTTGGCGGGGGGCCTGAGCAGGCCCTACCCGCCCGAGAACGTGCCGCTGATGGAGCGCATCGCGGCAGAAGGCGGCGTTGTGCTGTCTGAGATGCCGTGGGGGTGGGAGCCTCGCGCGCAGGATTTTCCGCGCCGCAACCGTATCGTGGCGGGCCTGGGCCTTGGGCTCGTGGTCGTCGAAGCGGCGTTGCGCTCGGGCTCGCTCATCAGCGCGCGTCTGGCGGGAGAGCTGGGCCGGCTGGTGTTTGCGGTGCCCGGCTCACCGCTCGATCCGCGCGCCGAGGGCACGAACCGACTTCTGAAGCAGGGCGCCACGCTGGTGACTTCGGCAAGCGACGTGCTGGACGAAATAGCCCCCCTGCTTGGGCGCGCCCAGGCGGGGTCGATCCCCGCCCTGCGGGAGGACCCGCCCGGCCTTGACGCCATCGACGGCTCCGATCGTGCGCGGGTGGCGAATGCGCTCAGCCCGACGCCGATCTCGCTCGACGAACTCGCCGCGCATACCGGGCTCTCGTCATCGCAGCTTTCGCTGGCGCTTCTGGAGTTGGATCTTTCCGGCCGGATCGAACGGCACTCAGGCGGTGCCGTGTCGATTTGCGCCCGCCCCTGAATTCGCGTCGGATCGGTCCGCGCGAATGATGTCTCCGGCTTCGACGTAAGCCATCTCGATGAAGTATGCGAGCATGTCGGACTGATCTGCCTTGGCCATCGTCCGCAACTGGCCGAGCATGGCTTGGATATACTCAAGCCTCTCCGTTCTTCCCTCGGTATAGGGGCGATTCACTACATCCTCCGGAAGCGAACGTTGAGCGCTCTTTCGCCATCTGAAAGCAATGGCTTACTTGAAACCAAGAGTAGAGGAGGGAAATGAATTTGCAACTAAATCTTGCGCGAGGAGCGGAGGGATAAACCCCCTCGCGCTGGTCCTTCAGCAGGCGTGGCGAGGACTTGGCCCCTTGACCCCCGGCGCGGGCACGGCCATTTGAAGCCACCGCCCCGCCTCCCGGAGCCGGCCTCTTTCCTGCCGGCCCCCAATTGACCCCACAGGCTTTCATGGACGTCGTCGTCGTCGAATCGCCCACCAAGGCGAAAACGATCAACAAGTATCTCGGCCGCAATTACCACGTGCTGGCCTCGTTCGGCCATGTGCGCGACCTGCCGCCCAAGGACGGTTCGGTGCGCCCCGACGAAGACTTCGCCATGTCGTGGGAGGTGGATGGGCCTTCCGCCAAGCGACTGTCGGAAATCGCCAAGGCCGTGAAGGACGCCGACGGGCTGATTCTCGCCACCGACCCCGACCGCGAGGGCGAGGCGATCTCGTGGCATGTTCTCGAGGTGCTGCGGCAGAAGAAGGTGCTGAAGGACAAGCCGGTGCGGCGCGTGACCTTCAACGCGATCACCAAGGAATCGGTGAAGGAAGCCTTCGCCAACCCGCGCGACATCGACACGCCGTTGGTGGATGCCTATCTGGCGCGCCGCGCGCTCGACTATCTCGTGGGTTTCACGCTGTCTCCCGTGCTCTGGCGCAAGCTGCCAGGTGCGCGATCGGCGGGCCGCGTGCAGTCGGTGGCCCTGCGGCTCGTCTGCGACCGCGAGGCCGAGATCGAACGCTTCGTCCGCGAGGAATACTGGCAGATCGCCGCCAATCTCGTGACGCCGCGCAAGGACCAGTTCCTGGCGCGTCTGACGGGCTTCGAGGGCAAGAAGCTCCAAAAGCTCGACATCAAGAACGAGGAGCAGGCGCAAGACATCAAGCGCATGCTCGAAGGCGCGGCATTCACGGTTTCGTCCGTGGAAGCCAAGCCGACCAAGCGCAATCCGTCACCGCCCTTCACCACGTCGACGCTGCAGCAGGCCGCATCCTCGCGGCTCGGCTTCTCTGCGAGCCGCACCATGCAGGTGGCGCAGCGGCTCTACGAGGGCGCCGAACTCGGCGGCGAGACGGCGGGCCTCATCACCTATATGCGAACTGACGGCGTCTCGATGGCGCCCGAGGCGTTGGAGAATGCGCGGCAGGTGATCCGCTCGGAATTCGGGCCGAACTACCTGCCGGAGAAGCCGCGCTTCTATTCGGCGAAGGCCAAGAATGCGCAGGAAGCGCACGAGGCCGTGCGGCCGACAGACTTCTCGCGTACGCCGCAATCGGTGCGGAAATATCTCGAGCCCGACCAGGCGCGCCTCTACGAGCTGATCTGGAAGCGAGCGCTGGCGAGCCAGATGCAGCCTGCCGAGATCGAGCGCACCACGGCCGAGATCGATGCGCGGAACGGCGCGCGCTCGGCGAACCTGCGCGCTGTGGGTTCCGTGGTCCGGTTCGATGGCTTCATCGCGGCCTACACCGACCAGCGCGACGAGGATTCCGAGGACGAGGAGAACCGCCGCCTGCCCGAGATCCGCTCGGGCGAAGCGGTGACGCGCAGAGAGAGCGGGGAGCTGCCTGCCATCGAGGCGACCAAACACTCCACCGAGCCGCCGCCGCGCTATTCCGAGGCCTCGCTCATCAAGAAGATGGAGGAGCTCGGCATCGGGCGCCCCTCCACCTACGCGGCCACGCTGAAGACGCTCGAAGACCGCGAATATGTGACCATCGACAAGCGCAAGATGATCCCCCAGTCCAAGGGGCGCATCGTGACGGCGTTTCTCGAGAGCTTCTTCGAGCGCTACGTGGAGTATGACTTCACGGCTTCGCTCGAAGAGAAGCTCGACGAGATCTCCGACGGCAAGCTTTCGTGGAAGGCGGTGCTCGCCGACTTCTGGCGCGACTTCTCGGGCGCGGTCGGCGACATCAAGGAGCTGCGCGTCTCCGACGTGCTCGATGCGCTGAACGACGATCTTGCGCCGCTTCTTTTTCCCGCTCGCGAGGACGGCTCCAACCCGCGCACCTGCCCCAAATGCGGCACGGGTCAGCTCTCGCTGAAGCTCGGCCGCTACGGTGCCTTCGTCGGCTGCTCGAACTATCCCGAATGCGGCTTCACGCGCCAACTGGGCGAGACCGGTGAGCCGGGCGCGGAAGGCGGCGGCGAGGGTGAAGGCAACCGCACGCTCGGCACCGACCCCGACACGGGCGAGGAGATCACGCTGCGCTCGGGCCGCTTCGGGCCTTATGTCCAGCGCGGCGAAGGCAAGGAGGCCAAGCGCTCGTCCCTGCCCAAGGGCTGGACGCCGGCTTCCGTGGATCACGAGAAGGCCTTGTCGCTGCTGCGGCTGCCGCGCGATGTCGGCACGCACCCCGAAACCGGCAAGATGATGTCGGCGGGGCTCGGCCGCTACGGGCCGTTCCTCCTGCATGACGGCACCTACGCCAATCTGGAATCGATCGAGGACGTCTTCACGATCGGTCTGAACCGAGCAGTCACCGTGCTGGCGGAGAAGAAGGAGAAGGGCGGTCGAGGGCGCGGCGGCGCGACACCGGCAGCGCTCAAGGCCCTGGGCGACCATCCCTCGGGCGGACCCGTCACGGTTCGCGAGGGGCGGTATGGCCCTTACGTGAACCACGGCAAGGTCAACGCGACCCTGCCCAAGGGCAAGGATCCCGCCAGCGTGACGCTGGACGAGGCGGTAGCGCTTCTTGCCGAACGCGAGGGCAAGACCGCCAAGCCCGCTCGCAAGGCGGCAGCGCCCAAGAAAGCGGCTCCGAAGAAGGAGGCTGCGGCCAAGAAGGCGCCGGCAGCCAAAAAGGCCGCAGCGCCCAAGCGCGCAGCCAAGGCAGGATAAGCATGGCGCGACGCCTTCCCGGAAGCAAAGCCCCACGCGACCGGGAGGCACCCGCACGCGCAAGCGTCCTGCCGTCGGGCGAGGAGTTGCTGCGCTTCATCCAGGACAACCCCGACCAGGCCGGGCGGCGTGAGATCGCGCGTGCCTTCGGTCTCAAGGGGTCCGACCGCATCTGGCTGAAGGAGAAGCTTCGCCTGCTCGAAGAAGAAGGGACGGTCACACGCAAGCGCAAGCGGCTGGCGCGTCCGGGGGAACTCCCTCCCGTGGGCACGCTGAAGGTGTTCGGCCGCAGCCCCGACGGCCAGCTTTTGGCGCGCTCGAACGGGGAAACGGACGGCCCGGTGGTGCTGATCGGTGCCTCGCGCGGCAAGGGCCCGGCGCCCGGCGTCGGCGACCGTGTGCTCGCCAAGATCTTCCGCAACGAAGGCGAGCGTGGCGAGACGGTCTGGACCGCCCGCGTGATGAAGGTGCTCGCACGGCGCGAGGATGCGCTTCTGGGCGTCGTGCGCCGCGCTGACGACGGCAGCCTGCGCCTCGACCCCACGCAGAAGCGCCTGCCGGAGATGCGAATCGAAGCGGACGACCTGAACGGCGCGGAGATCGGCGATCTCGTCGAAGCCGAGGCGCAGCGTAGCGCCTACGGTCTGCCCCGCGCCCGCGTGCTGTCGGTGATCGGCTCGCTTCAAAGCGAGAAGGCGGTCTCGATGATCGCCATCCACGAGCACGGCATCCCCCACATCTTTCCCGCTGAAGTTATGGCCGAAGCCGAGGCAGCGAAGCTTGTGCCGCTCGCGTCGCGCGAGGACTGGCGCGATCTGCCGCTCGTCACCATCGATCCGGCCGACGCCAAGGATCACGACGATGCGGTGCATGGCGAGCCCGATACAGACGACAAGAACCCCGGCGGCGTGGTGGTCACCGTCGCGATCGCGGATGTGGCGGCCTATGTGCGCTCGGGCACCGCGCTCGACCGCGAAGCCTGGAACCGCGGCAACTCCGTCTATTTCCCCGACCGCGTCGTGCCGATGCTGCCCGAGCGCATCTCCAACGACCTGTGCTCGCTGCGAGAGGGCGTCGAGCGTCCTGCCCTCGCGGTGCGGATGGTGTTCTCGTCGGATGGCCGCAAGATCCGCCACTCGTTCCACCGCATCCTGATGCGCTCGCATGCGCGGCTCGCCTATCCTCAGGCACAGGCGGCGATCGATGGAAACGCGGACGAGAAGACGGCGCCCCTCCTGGAAACGATCCTGCGCCCGCTCTGGGACGCCTATGCGGTGCTCAAGCGCGGGCGGGCCGCGCGCGAGCCGCTGGAACTCGATCTCCCCGAACGCAAGATCCTCTTGAAGCCGGACGGCTCGGTGGACCGGGTGATCGTGCCCGAGCGGCTCGACGCCCATAAGCTCATCGAGGAGATGATGATCCAGGCCAATGTGGCCGCGGCCGAGACGCTCGAAGGCAAGCGCCAGAAGCTGCTCTTCCGCGTTCACGACGCGCCTTCGCTCGCCAAGCAGGAGTCGCTGCGCGACTATCTGCGGGGGATCGGCATGACGCTGGCGCGCGGGCCAGCGCTTCGGCCTGGCGCGTTCAACGCCATCCTGACGCGCGTGCAGGGCTCGGCCTCGGAGGAACTGACCAACGAGGTGGTGCTGCGCTCGCAGAGCCAGGCGGAATATTCACCCGCCAATATCGGCCATTTCGGGCTGAACCTCCTGCGCTACGCGCACTTCACCTCGCCCATCCGCCGCTATGCGGATCTCGTGGTGCACCGTGCGCTGATCGGCGCGCTGGGGCTCGGGCCGGATGGTCTGCAAGCGGCTGAGGAAGCACGGCTGGAGGAGACCGGCACCCATATCTCCCAGACCGAGCGGCGCGCGATGGCGGCCGAGCGCGACACGGTGGACCGGCTCGTCGCCACCCACCTCGCGGGGCGCACGGGCGAGGTCTTCTCGGGCCGCGTGTCGGGTGTCACCAAGTCGGGCCTCTTCGTGCAGTTGCCCGAATACGGCGCGGACGGCTTCATCCCCATTTCGACACTGGGCGACGACTACTATATCTTCGACGAGGCGACGCGCTCGCTTGTCGGCCGCTCCTCGGGCGAAGGCTTCCAGCTTGCCGACCGGGTGGAGGTGCGCCTCGTGCACGCGGCGCCGGTCGCAGGCGCCATGCAGTTCGCGATCGAAAGCGAACCCAAGAAACTTTCCGGCGACCGTCGCAGTTTCCACAAGGCGACAAAGGGCCGGGCCCGTGAGCGGGCGTCCGTGGGACGGGCCAGGAGGCGATAGTGAGCGAGATCATCTATCAGGCGGGAACGGAGGGCGCGGAAGAGCAGCGCTCCATCGTGCAGGCCATGTGGCGCGGCTTCCGCTGCCGCTGCCCGCGCTGCGGCGAAGGCAAGCTGTTCCGCGCCTTCGTGAAGACGGTCGATTCCTGCGAGCACTGCGGCGAAGTGATCGAGCACCACCGCGCGGACGATCTGCCCGCCTATCTCGTGATCTTCATCGTGGGCCATGTGGTGGTCGCGGGCTTCATGGGCATGGAGGCGACCACATCGCTGAGCGCCTGGCAGCATCTGGCCATCTGGGTGCCGGTGACGATCGCGATGTCGATAGCGCTGCTCCAGCCTGTGAAGGGCGCGACGGTCGGCCTGCAATGGGCGGCGCGGATGCACGGGTTCGGCGAGCATCACGACGAGATCGGGGATCATCCCGAGCGGTGAGCCTGCCTTTCGCTGCGGGCAGGCCAAAGGCCCTGCGCCCCAAGGACGCCGCCACCCTCCTGCTTCTGGACCGCTCGGATGGCCGCATCCGCGTGCTGATGGGCAAGCGCCATGCCTCGCTCGCCTTCATGGCGGATAAATACGTGTTCCCCGGCGGGCGCGTGGACCGCGACGACGCCTACACCGCGTGCCCGTTCGATCTTCCGGCTGAGGATGCTGCGCGGAAAGGCGCTGCATCGAGCGCGGCACGCCTGCGCACGGTGGCGCTGGCAGCGATCCGCGAGATGGCGGAAGAAGCCGGGATCCTGGTCGCCCGCCCTGGCGCCATCCGCGCACGGGGGGAAACATGGCAGGGTTTCCGCGAGCGTGGCCTCGCCCCCGCGCTCGGTGAGCTGCGCCTCGTGGCACGGGCCGAGACCCCGCCCGGCCAGTCGCGCCGCTTCGATTCGCGCTTCTTCGCCGCCTGGCACAGCCCGGGCTTCGTGCGGCTGGAAGGTGATGCATGCGGCGAGCTGAGCGACCTCTGCTGGCCGACGCTCGAGGAGGCCGCCGGCTTCGACATTCCCGACATCACGCGGATCATCCTGGAAGACCTGTCCGCGCGTCTCGTCCACGATCCCGATCTGCGGCCCGGCGGGCCCGCCTGCTTCTACCGCGAAAGGCGAGCGAACTGGGAACGCCACACGATCTGAGCCAATCCGGCCCTTGCCTGCGCGGGGGGTTCGCTGTATGGGTCGCGCCGATCGTCGCGCGCCCTGCCCGTCTCCTCGGGCCGACTGCCGGGCTGGCGAACCCACCCTTTTCGATTGGATCGTCCCGATGGCCAAAGCCGCCAACATCAAGATCAAGCTTCTCTCGACGGCCGACACCGGCTTCTTCTACGTGACCAGCAAGAACAGCCGCACCAAGACCGACAAGCTTTCGTTCCGCAAGTACGACCCGATCGCGAAGAAGCACGTCGAGTTCAAGGAAACCAAGATCAAGTAAGAGGCCGCCCATACGGCTCTCGACCGCGCCGCCCTTCGGGGCGGCGTTTTCGTTTGAGGCGGATGACGGGTTGGCCGACCGGCATCAGCTTCGGGACGAGGTGCCCAGGCGATGCCGGTCGGCCTGCTCCGATGGTCGGGAATTGCGGCGGCCCGACCGATGGAGCGTCCTGCAACCATTGGTTAGCGGCAGTGGCCGCAGGACAGCCGGAGAATTGTCGCGCGCCGCGCGAAAGGCAACGGTTTGTTAACCGTTTATCACAAGCGGCTGACGTTAGGGTAAAGCGCTAACCCTGTTCGGGTTCAGTTGGGTCAGGCGTCGCCGAGATAGGACTTGATGGTCTCGATGAAGCGCGGCACCGAGATGGGCTTGGAGATATAAGCCTCGCACCCGCCCTGACGGATGCGCTCTTCATCGCCCTTCATGGCAAAGGCCGTCACAGCGATCACCGGAATCGTGTGAAGATCGTCGTCCTGCTTGAGCCACTTGGTGACTTCGAGGCCCGATACTTCCGGCAACTGGATGTCCATCAGGATGAGGTCGGGGCGGTGGGAGCGCGCGAGGTCGAGCGCCTCGAGGCCGTTGCGGGTGCGAACCGTGTCGTAGCCGCTCGCCTCGATCAGGTCGCGGAAGAGCTTCATGTTGAGTTCGTTGTCTTCCACGATCATCACCTTCTTGGACATGCCCCGCCTCGATTCGTTCCGCCGCGCCTCTGTGTAGCATGCGGGCCGAATCGCGCGATTCCCCAAAACCCGATGAGAGCGGCTCGAGCCACGGAACGAAACGTGGTTGCCCCTTTGCCACAGGACCTGATAGCCCCGATCCATGCGCGACAAGCCGACGAGAATGGACAAGGAATCGGCCGAAGCCCTGGCGATCAAGGGGCTCGGCTTCATCGCGGCCGATCCCGAGCTTCTGCCACGCTTCCTGTCGATCACCGGCATTGAGGCCGGGCAGATACGGACAGCTGCGCGCGAGCCCGGATTCCTCGCCGGCGTCCTCCAGTTCCTGCTCAACCACGAGCCCACTCTCCTGCAATTCGCAGAGGCTGCGGGAATAGCGCCCCAGACCGTTGGCGAGGCGCTGCGCCGCCTGCCCTTCGGCGGCGAGAACTATGAAAGGTCGACCTGACCCGTGAGCGACGATCCCGAAACACTGCGCCAGATCCAGGCCCTCGCCCGCGACACGCGGCCCCTGCTCGTAGTGGATGTGGACGAGGTGGTGCTGGAATTCGTTTCGCCCTTCGCGGGCTTCCTCGCCAGCCGCGGCCACGATCTGGGCCAGGACGTCTTCCGGCTCCACGGCAACATCTTTCGCAGCGGCACCCGCGAGGCCTTGGCCGACGAGGAGGTGTCCGTCCTGATCGACGAGTTCTGGGGCGTGCAAGCCGACTGGCAGCAGCTGGCACTCGGCGCGGAGAGCGCGCTCGCCAACCTGTCGCGCGAGGCGGAGGTGGTGCTTCTGACCGCCATGCCTCATCGCTTCGGCGAGCACAGGCGGCGTCACCTTCAGGCCATCGGGCTCCCCTACCCGCTTCTCACCACCGAGCGCGACAAGGGACCGGCCGTGGCCATGCTGCGCGGTGCGGACGCCCGCCCCGTGGCCTTCGTGGACGACATCCTGCGCAACCACCTTTCCGTGCGCGACGCGGTGCCGGATGCCGGGCTCTTCCACATCATGGCCCATGCCGGAATGCGCGCGCAGCTGCCGGCACTGCCCGCCGACGTGGTCGCGATGGAAGACTGGCGCCAGGGCGAACCCCTGATCGCGCGCGCGCTCGGCATCGGCTGACTCTTCGGGGGAAGAGCCCTCCGCGGCATTGCCGTTGAAGGAACTTCCTCCTAACGTCTCCTCTGCGATGGCTCCGAACACCTCCGACGGCTTCTGCCGCGATTGCCTGCGCCCACATCGGGCCGGCCTGCGGCGCTGCACCGCTTGCGGCTCGCCGCGCATCGCCAGCCACCCGGAACTCGCAGCCCTTTCGATCGCCCATGTCGACTGCGACGCATTCTATGCAGCAGTCGAGAAGCGCGACGATCCGTCCCTGCGCGACAAGCCGCTCATCGTGGGCGGCGGCAAGCGGGGCGTGGTGTCGACTGCGTGCTATCTCGCGCGCATCCGCGGCGTGCGCTCGGCGATGCCGATGTTCAAGGCGCTGGAAGCCTGCCCCGAGGCTGTGGTCGTCAAGCCGAACATGGAGAAATACGTGGCGGTCAGCCGCGAGGTGCGCCTGATGATGCAGGCGCTGACCCCGCTGGTGGAGCCGATCTCGGTGGACGAGGCCTTTCTCGACCTCGGCGGCACGGAAAAGCTGCACGGCGCGAGCCCCGCGCTCGTTCTCACGCGCTTCGCGCAAGAGGTCGAGCGGCGGATCGGCATCTCGGTGTCGGTCGGGCTCTCCTACTGCAAGTTCCTGGCCAAGATCGCGTCCGACCTCGACAAGCCGCGCGGGTTCGCGGTGATCGGGCGCGCGGAAGCACGAGATTTTTTGGCGGCGCAGCCGGTGACCACGATCTGGGGCGTGGGTCAGGCGATGGACGAAGCCTTGAAGCGCGACGGGGTGCGAACCATCGGCCAGTTGCAGCGCATGGACCAGGGCGAGCTTCTGCGTCGCTACGGCACCATGGGCAATCGCCTGTTTCGCCTGTCACGCGGCGACGACACGCGGCCCGTGGAGCCGGTCCATGAGCGCAAGAGCGTTTCGGCGGAAACGACCTTCGACAAGGATCTGGCGACCGCGCAAGACCTGGTGCCCGTGCTGCGCGCGCTGAGCGAGAAAGTCTCGGCGCGGCTCAAGAAGACGGAGATCGCAGGGCGCACGGTAACGCTGAAGCTCAAGACGCAGGACTTCCGGCTTCGCACGCGGGCGCAGAAGCTGGCGGACCCGACGCGGCTCGCCGACCGCATCTTCGCCACCGGGCTGGACCTGCTGCGCAAGGAAACGGACGGAACGCGGTTTCGGCTGCTGGGCATTGGGGTGTCGGACCTGAGCGATGCCGCAAGGGCCGATCCGCCGGACCTGATCGATGTCGGAAGCCGCAAGCGCGCGCTGGCCGAGGGGGCGATGGATGCGCTGCGCGGCAAGTTCGGCGCGGGCGCGGTGCAGACGGGGTATACGTTCGGAAGGGGGTCGAAGGGGCGACCACCACGAGTGGACGAGGTGGACAGCCCCGGGCGACAGCCGCCGGAGATGTGGGACGAGGTTTAGGCGGGGAGGCCGTGCGTGCTTCGAGGCCCGCTGTGCGGGCACCTCAGCATGAGGACGGTATGGTGCTGACGCCGATCAATCCGGCTTGGTGCCGTCTTCCCTCATGCGGAGGTGCCCGCGGAACGCGGGCCTCGAAGCACGCACGGCCTCCCCGCCCTAAACCAGCTCCACATCCACCACGCCCGGCACGGCCTTGAGTGCCGCGGCCATGCGCGGCGAGAGCTTGTACCGCTCGGGAAGCGCGATCTCGATCTCGCCCGTCGTGTCGGGGCGGAGCACGATCAGGCTGACCTCGCCGTCGCCCCGCTCGCCGAGCTGGGAGGCGACACTCGCCAGGGGTGCGACGTCCCGCAGGAAGACGCGAAGCGCCTTTTGCACGCGCACCGCCTCGTCTTCCAAGGATTGCACCGTCTGGATGCGCAGGTTGATGCCCTCGGGACGGTCCTCGGCGCCCACGGTGATCACCACGGATTTGCCGACATCGAGAGCGTCCCGATAAAGTGCGAGGGTCTCCGAAAACATCACGGCCTCGAACTGGCCGGTGGTGTCGGAGAACTGCACGATGCCCATGCGGTTGCCGGTGCGCGTGCGGCGCTCCTGCCGCGCGGTGACCGTGCCGGCCAAGCGGCCGGCGGTCGCGCCGCGCTTCACGGCAGCGGAGAAATCGGTCCAGCTCTGCACGCGCATCTTCTCCAGCGCGTTCTTGTAGTCGTCGAGCGGATGGGCGGAGAGGTAGAAGCCGATCACACCGAACTCACGCTGCAGGCGCTCGGCGGGCAACCAGGATTCGGCCGGCGCGAGATGCAGCGTGGGCGCGGCAGCGGAAGCCGCGCCGAAGAAGTCGTGCTGGCCCGAGGCCTCGTCCTCGCGAGCGCGCGCGGCCATGCCCATGATGCGGTCGACGCCCGCAAACAGCACGGCCCGCTCCTGGCCGAAGCAGTCGAGCGCACCGGCGGCGATCAGGGATTCCAGCACGCGTTTTCCGACGATCTTGTTGTCGAGGCGCGAGGCGAAGTCGGCGAGGTCGCGGAAGGGCTTCTCGCGGCGCAAGGAGACGATGTGCTCGACCGCCTGCTCGCCCACGCCTTTCACGGCTGCGAGCGCGTAGAAGATCTTGTTTTCGCCCACCTCGAACAGCGTGTCGGACGTCATTACCGAGGGCGGCACGACTTCGATACCGAGCCTGAGCGCGTCCTGGCGGAAGTCGCTCAGCTTGTCGGTGTTGCCGATGTCGAGCGTCATGGACGCCGCCAGGAATTCCACCGGATGGTGCGCCTTGAGCCAGGCGGTCTGGTAGGACACCACCGCATAGGCCGCCGCGTGGCTCTTGTTGAAACCGTAGTCGGCGAACTTGGCGAGCAGGTCGAAGATCATGTTGGCCTGCGCCTTGGGCAGGCCGTTCTTCACCGCGCCCTCGTTGAAGCGCACGCGCTGCACTTCCATCTCGGCACGGATCTTCTTGCCCATGGCGCGGCGGAGCAGGTCGGCCTCACCCAGCGTGTAGCCGGACAATTCCTGGGCGATCTGCATCACCTGTTCCTGGTAGACGATCACCCCTTGGGTCTCGGCCACGAGATGGTCGATCATGGGGTGGATCGAGGCAACCTCCTCCTGCTTGTGCTTGCGCGCGTTGTAGGTCGGGATGTTCTCCATCGGGCCGGGGCGGTAGAGCGCCACCAGCGCGATGATGTCCTCGATGCGGTCGGGCTTCATGCCGATCAACGCCTTGCGCATGCCGGCCGATTCCACCTGAAACACGCCGACCACCTCGCCGCGCGAGAGCATCGCATAGGTCTTCTCGTCGTCGAGCGGCAGGCTTGCGATGTCAAGGTTCGCCCCACCCCGGTTGATGAGCTTCACCGCGCGGTCGATGGTCGTCAGCGTCTTCAGGCCGAGGAAGTCGAACTTCACGAGGCCCGCCTGCTCGACATATTTCATGTTGAACTGCGTGACCGGCATGTCCGAGCGCGGGTCGCGGTAGACGGGCACGAGCTGTTCCAGCGGCCGGTCGCCGATCACGATGCCCGCCGCATGCGTCGAGGCGTGGCGGTAGAGGCCTTCGAGCTTGAGCGACATGTCGAGAAGCGTCTGGACGATGGGCTCCTTCTCGGCCTCTTCCGCGAACCGCGCATCGCCCTCGATGGCCTGGGTCAGCGAGACGGGGTTCGACGGCACCTGCGGCACCATCTTGCAGAGGCGATCGACCTGTCCGTAGGGCATCTGGAGCACGCGGCCGACATCGCGCAAGACGGCGCGAGGCTGGAGCGAACCGAAGGTGATGATCTGGCCCACCTGCTCATGCCCGTAGCGGTCGCGCACATAGGCGATCACCTTCTCGCGGCGGTCCTGGCAGAAGTCGATGTCGAAGTCGGGCATCGACACGCGGTCGGGGTTCAGGAAGCGTTCGAAAAGCAGCGAAAAGCGCAACGGGTCGATATCGGTGATGGTCAGCGCATAGGCGACGAGGGAGCCTGCGCCCGAGCCGCGGCCGGGGCCGACGGGAATGTCGTGCGCCTTGGCCCATTTGATGAAGTCGGCGACGATCAGGAAGTAGCCGGGGAACTTCATGCGCTCGATGATGCCGAGCTCGAATTCGAGGCGCTCGGCATATTGCTCGGCCGTGTAGCCCTCTGTCGGCCCGTGCGCTGCGAGACGGACGGCCAGGCCCTCTCGCGCCTGGCGCTTCAACTCTTCGGACTCGGCACGCTCGGCGTCTTCCGCGCTGGAAACGGCATCGGTGGTGAAGCGCGGCAGGATGGGCGCGCGGCTCTTGGGGAAGAATACGCAGCGCTGCGCGATCTCGACGGTGTTTTCGAGCGCTTCCGGCAGGTCGGCGAAGAGCTTCGCCATTTCCGCCTGGGATCGCAGATGGTTGTCGGGAGACACGCGCCGCCGTTCGTCCGATGCGACCACGGTGCCGTCGGCTATGGCGAGCAGCGCGTCATGCGCCTCGTAGTCCTCACGCTTGAGGAAGAAGGCCTCGTTGGTGGCGACGATGGGGATTTCGAGCTTGTAGGCGAGATCGACGCTCGCGGCCTCGATGCGTCGGTCCCAGGCGCCGATGCGCTCGATCTCGACATAGAGGCGGTCGCCGAAATAGCTCTTGAGTTCCGCGAGCCGCTTCTCGGCGGCTTCCATGTTCCCGCTGGCGATCGCCACTCCGATGGGACCGCGCGGGCCGCCCGTCAGGCAGATCAGGCCGGGAGCATATTTCTCGAGCTTGGAGTGCACCATGTGCACGGGGTCGCCCGGTTCGGTCTTGAGGTGCAGCTCGCTGACGAGG
>QFNI01000007.1 GCA_003240775.1 Mesorhizobium amorphae
CGGTGGGGCTCGACGGGCTCGCGGGGGGGCGGAGCGTCGAGGGGGGCGCGGGGTTCGGGGGGCCTGGCCGCGCCGCCGCCCGAGCCGAAGCGCAGGAGCGAGTTCTTGGCGAGGCGCTCGCGCGTGGAGCGGTCGAAAGCGTTCACGTCGAGATCCGTGGCGGAGGAATATGGGGGCCTCTCGGCCATTTGCCTGGCTCCCGGTGGATGCTGGACGCTGCCTTGCGGAATGGCTTACGCGACGTTCGTTAAGATCGGATTATCCAAGTTCCTGCACTCTGCGGGCTCGCCGGGATGCGAGCGCGCCTCCCTCAAGACGCGTCCGGACCAGCCGTGAGCATCGCCCTCAAAGATCATTCCCAGGCACAACGAGAGGCCCCGCGGCGGACAGGCGCGGGAAACGCGGTTCTGCTCGTGCTCTTCTTGTGCGCGGCGTTCGCCTTTCTCCTGCGCTCGGTGGTCTCGCCGCAGATCCTGAACATGGTGGTGACCTACACCGCCGAGGGCGGGTCGTTTCCCGAGAAGCTGCATTTCGGCACCTATGCGGTGTTTTTCGTTCTGGCGCTCGCGCTCACGGTCAGGCCGATCCTGCTGCGGGGCGACGAGATCCGGCTGTTCAGGGCGACGCTGGGCTACTCGCTCTTCATCGTGGCGCTCGTGCCCTACCTGTTTCTGGCGGGGCGCGCAGGCTCGGCCGGCTTCATCATCGATTCCTATCTCGTGGCCTGCGCGGCGGCCGCGATCATGATCGTGCTGGGCAGCGAGGCGCGGCGCGCGCTCGGCGAGGTGATGCTCGGCATGATCATCTTGAGCGCGGTGATCGGCATCGCCGAAGCCGTGACGCAGCAGCGCCTCATGCCCTACACGCTGCGCGAGCTGGAATTCCGGCCGATCGGGCTTTCGGCCCATCCGCTCGCGCTCGGCGCGCTGGCTGCGACCGCGATCGGCTTCGTGGTGCTGACGCGCTGGCCGATCTGGGTGCGCGCGCTCTGCATCTTCCTGCTTTTCGCGGGCACGGCGGCCTCGGGCGCGCGCGCGGCCCTTCTGCTCGCCGCAGCCGAGATCGTGCTTCTTCTGATGCTGGTGCCCCTGCCCGGGCTTTCGCCGCGACACCAGCGCCAGGCCAAGCTCGTGCTGATGCTCTTGGTGCTCGCGGGGGGTGCCGTGCTGCTCGCGGTGCTGTTTTCGGGCGGGCTCCTCAACCGCTTCGGCAACACGATCTTCGACGAGAACTTCTTTGCGCGCGTGACGATCTATCAGGTGTTCGGCCTGGTCGGCTGGAAGGACATCCTTTTCGGCATGGACGGCAACGCCCTGCTCGCCATCGTCAACCAGCGGCTCGGCCTGCCCTATATCGAAAGCGCGCCAGTGGTGATCGGCCTCCTGTTCGGCGTGCCGATCGCGCTCGCGTTCGCGGTGCTGTTCTTCCGCTTCTTCTTCCAGCTCCTGCGCAACGCGCCCCGCCCCGCCTGGATCGGCGCGAGCATCTTTCTGCTGACGGCCCTGTCCAACAACGCGCTGTCGTCCAAGGCGCCCGACATCCTGATCGTCACCGTGCTGGTGCTGGCATTTCAGAACACGGGCCAGAACACGGGCGTCCGCAAGGGCTGAGCGAGGCTCAGCCCGCGCTGTCGATGGCTTCCACGGCACCCGCGCGGTTGAGCGTGTGGATGCCGCGCCGCGCCCAGGCGGGACCGGGCGCAATCGGGCGCACCGGGCCGAAGCGCACGGCATGCTCGTCGAGCCCTTCGAGCCGCATCAGGCCGAGCCCGCCGCCATAGGCTTGCGAGCCGTCCTGGACCGGCAGGAACACGCCCTCCGCAGTCTGGAGGAAGGCGCCGCCGGGGCGGGCGGCGGAATGGTCGACACGGAGCGGGTTGAGCGGATGCGAGGTCCAGGGGCCGTGGAGGGCGGGCGCGTGGAAGGCCACCATCGTGTCCGACGCGCTGCCCCAGCCGAAGCGCTCGGTGCCGAAGAGCCAGAAGCGGCCTTCGTGCTCGAGCAGGGTCGCGTCGTTGATGTCGCGGCCGGCGAGCAGCACGCGCTCGCGCACCCACTGATCGGGAAAGGACCGGGCGCGGTAGAGCACGAGCTCGCGCCCCGCGGCACTCTCGGGCAGCATGTAGATTTCCCCGCCATGGGCGAAGACCTGCGGGTAGGACAGGTGATGCGGCTCCTCGATCACCACTCTGGGGGTTCCGAAGCGGCCGTCGGGCCCGAGTTCGGCGACCGACAGCACGCCGCGGCCCGTGGCGTAGGGAAATTCCTCCACGAAGAGGAAGGTGCGGCCCTCGTGGGCGAATACGAAGGGGTCGGCATAGAAGCGCGTGCCGTCGTCGGGGAGCACGGTGAAGGGCGGGCCGTCGAGGCGGCCGGTCTCGGCGATGCCGGGGCCCTCGATCAGGCGATAAGCGGTCTGCCAGTAGAAGGGGCGCTTGCCGCGGCTGAGCTTTTCGCGCGCGCGGGCCGCGATGCCCCTGGCGAAGAAGGGCGGGTAGTGGCGGGCAAAGGCCTTGCGCCCCGTCACGGGCGATGCCTGCCCGGCCTCGTCATTCGCGAGGCCGCGCGCGAAGCGGTTCGCGCCATGCACGGCGAGAGACACCGCACCGGCCAGGATGTCGTTCGCCAAGCGCGAAAGCCAGACCCGGTCGCTGATCATCGGGCGGCCCTGCGCGACCGTCTTCCCATCGAGGCGCAGGGCGATCTCGGCCGAGCCGCCGCCGGCCATCACCGCGGCCAGGCCGGCGGCGAGGCTTTCGTGGCCATCGAAGGCGATGCGGAGGGTGGGCTCCGTGCGCGCGGACGTGCCCGCGAGGTCGATCACGAGATCGGCCGGGGTCGAAGGGGAAGCGGGCGGCGGCGCGCAGGGGCTCGCGAGCGAGGCGCCGAAGCGGCGGCTTTCGAGCCGCAGCAGGCCGTCGAGTGCGGCCGTCCGTTCCAGCTTCGGCGGCGCGTGCGCGATGGAAACACCGTGGCCCGCGGCTTCGAGGCGCGCGACGAGCTCGAGCTGCCAGCGGCGGCAGCCCACGGCCGGAAGAACCACCAGGATACGCGTCAACGGCGCTCGACCCTCGCCTGCCAAGGCCCGCCGCCAGCCGGCGGGCCGTTTCCCGATAGCAGGGCAAAGATGTATGTTCCCCTATGAGGGGGACCGGCCCTGCCTGGCGATCAGCCGGCGGATGCGGGCCGCGAGCGCATCGACCGAGAACGGCTTGGTGAGCACGTCCATGCCGGGCTCCAACTGGTCTTCGTTGAACAGCGCGTTCTCGGCATAGCCGGTGATGAAGAGCACCTTGAGGTCGGGGCGCAGGAGGCGGGCGGCGTCGGCCATCTGGCGGCCGTTCATGCCGCCGGGCAGGCCGACATCGGAGATCAGGAGGTCGATGCGGGCGTCGGACTGGAGCGCGCGCAGGCCCCCCGCGCTGTCGCCCGCTTCAAGCGCCGTGTAGCCCAGCTCGTCCAGCACGGCCGTGACGAGCATCCGCACGGTGGGCTCGTCGTCCACCACGAGAACGGTCTCGCCGCGCTGCGCGACGGGTGCCGCGCCACCTTGCGCGTTGCCTTCGGCGGCAGCGGTCTCGCCGCGATGGCGGGGCAGGTAGATGCGCACGGTGGTGCCGCGGCCCAACTCGGACGCGATGCGGACCTGCCCGCCCGACTGCTGGGCGAAGCCGTAGATCATCGACAGGCCGAGGCCCGTGCCCTGGCCCAGGGGCTTGGTGGTGAAGAAGGGGTCGAAGGCCTTCGCCGTCACCTCGGCCGACATGCCCGCACCCGTGTCGGACACGCCGAGCGAAAGATACTCGCCCGGTTCGAGCTCGTGGCGGGCGGCATCCTCGCTGTGGAAGGTGCGGTTCTCGGTCTCGATGGTGATGGTGCCACCGTCGGGCATGGCGTCGCGCGCGTTGATGCAGAGGTTGAGCAGCGCGTTTTCGAGCTGAGAGGGGTCGACGAGCGCGGTCCAGAGATCGGATGCGGCGCGCGTTTCCACACGGATGCCCGGCCCCACCGTGCGGCGGATGAGGTCGAGCATGTCGGCCACCAGGGCGTTCACGCTGATGGCCTTGGGCGCGAGCGTCTGGCGGCGCGAAAACGCGAGCAGGCGATGGGTGAGGGCTGCCGCGCGCTTGGTCGCGTCCTGCGCGGCCGACAGATAACGCGCCACCTCGCCCACGCGGTTCTGCTCGATGCGGCGGCCCATCAGCTCCAGGCTGCCGGAGATGCCGGCGAGAAGGTTGTTGAAGTCGTGCGCGAGGCCGCCCGTCAACTGGCCGACCGCTTCCATCTTCTGCGACTGGCGCAGCGCTTCCTCCGCGCGCATCAGTTCGGCCGTGCGCTCGGCCACCCGCTGCTCCAGCGTTTCGGTCATGCCGCGCAGCATGGTGATGGCGCGGTCGCGCTCGGCTTCCACCGCGCGGCGCTCGCCGACATCGATCAGCACGCCGGGGAAGGTCTGGGGCGTGCCGTCGGGCGCGTGGTCGACCCGGCCGTTGGCCTCGATCCAGTGATAAAGCCCGTCCGTGCGGCGCACGCGATACTGGTGGGCATAGGCGCCGCCGCGCGCGACCACCTCGTCGATGGCCTCGATCAGGCCCGCGCGGTCTTCCGGGTGCACGGTCGCGATCACCTGGGCGAGGCTGAGGCCGGAGCGGCCGAGTGCGGGATCGAGCCCGAAGCTGCGGGCAAAGGCCTCGTCCACGGTGAAGCGGTCGGTGGGCAGGTCCCAGTGCCAGGTTCCCGTGATGGCGCCGGCGGCAAGCGCGAGCTGCACCCGGTCCACATTGGCGCGCGCGACGGCCTCGCTTTCGCGCAGGCGGTTCTCGGCCTCCTTTCGCGCGGTGATGTCGCGAAACAGCACGGAAACCTGGCGGCGGCTCGGCGGCTCGACGCGCGAGGCGGAAACCTCGATGAAGCGGCCGACGGCCTTGAAATGCCGCTCGAAACGGATGGGCTCGCCGGTGCGGAGCACGCCGCCATAGAGTTCGGCCCAGCCGTCGGCCTCGCCGGGCGCTATCTCGCGCAGCGTCTTGCCGACCACATCGGGAATGCCGGTGTGGCGCCCGTAGCCGGGATTGGCCTCGACGTGGACGTAGTCGCCCAAGGGCCCGTGCGGGCCGTCGAAGAACTCGATGATGCAGAAACCGTCGTCGATGGCGTCGAACAAGGCGCGGTAGCGCTCCTCGCTCGCGCGCAGCCGCACTTCGGTTTCTTCGAGCGCGCGCTGGGCCAGGTGCTCGGGGGTGCGGTCGCGCACGATCCGCAGAAAGCCCAGATGCGCGCCGCCTTCGTCGCGCAGCGGCATGATCTCGCCAGACGCGAAGAAGCGCGAGCCGTCCTTGCGCAGGTGCCAGCGCTCGTCGCGCGAGCGCCCGTCCTGGAGCGAAAGCCGCTTTTCGGTCGCGACGCGTCCGCTTTCGCGGTCCTCGGGCGTGAACAGCTCGGCGGCGGGGCGACCGAGCATCTCGGACGCGCTCCAGCCGAACACGTTTTCCGCGCCCGTGTTCCAGTCGGTGACGAGGCCCTCGCGGTTGGTCGCGATGATGGCCACCTCCACCGCGCTCGCGATCACCGCGCGCAGGTGGCGGGCGGTGTGCTCGGGCCGGATCCGGTCGACGGGGGATGGGGCTTGTTCGGCGGGCTCAGGTGACGATGGGGCGGAAGAAAGATTCTGCATTTCCTGAAGGCTGAAGGCTGGCGCGGTGTCGCTTGCGGGGTTCGGACGCGTTCCATCTAGCCTCCCGCCGGGCGGTGGGGAGAATGGTCACGGGGATTTGCAATCGCAAGCAAAAATCATCCCCGCCGCACAGGCATGAATTCCTTTCGGCGACGCCATGCCGGTCGGGCCTTCGCAGCAAAGTCTTTACCCAACTCCTTAGCGAAAGCGCAGCAAGGTTGCGGGTATCGAGGGCGAATGGACCAGCTACTGCTCCACATTGCAGCCGATCACCTGCCGGGCTTCGCAGCCGCGGCGATCGCCGTGTCGCTCGTGGGCTCCTGGCTGCTGGTCGGCCTTCTCCGCCGCGCAAGCCGCACCACGGGCCGCATCAGGCTGCTCTGGGCGCTGTCGGCCATAGCCATCGCGGGCGTGATGGCGTGGACCACCCATTTCCTCGCCATGCTCGGCTACCGCCCGGACGTGCTCGTGGAATATGCGATCGGGCGCACGATGCTGTCCTTCGCCATCGGCGTGCTCGCGGTGGGCCTGCCGCTCGCGGCCGCCGCCTACGCGCAGGCCGACAGCACCCGCATCGCGCTGGGCAGCCTGGCGGGCCTGGGCATCGGGGCGATGCACTTCACCGGCATGTCGGCCATGGTGGGCTGCGAGCAATTGCACGAATGGCCGGCCGTGGTCGCGAGCTTCGTGGTGGGGGCCACCTGCTACGGCACCGCCATGGCGCTGACAGGGCGCTTCCATTCGCGCACGGTCAAGGCCACGCTGCTCGCGGGAGGCGTGCTCGCCGTGCATTTCATCGGCGTTTCCGGCGTGACGCTGGTGCCGGTCGCGCAGATGCCCAAGCCCTCCCACCTCAACACGCTTCTGAGCGTTTTGACCGCGGGCGGCGCCTTGGTGCTGTTCATGGGGGCGTTCGCCTCGCTTCTCGCCTCCAAGCGCTTCCGCGTCCAGGAGCGCGCGCATGCGACGATCCTCGCGACCGCGCTCGACAACATGTCGAACGGGCTGATCTTCATCGGCCGCGACGAGCGGCTGCGGCTCTTCAACGAGCGCTTCCTGAAGCTCTTCAACCTGCCCCATGACGGGGTGTGGCGGGGCATGCCGACCGGCGAGATGATCGAGGTCCTCGGCCGCGCCAACAACTGGGACGAGGAGGAGCGCGAGCGCGTCAGGCGCCGGATGGCGGAGCGCATGCGCCTCACGAGCTCGGAAACGGTGGAATACCGCTTCGGCGACAACCGCGTGCTGGAGATCGTTTCGGGCCCCGTCGAGGACGGCATCGTCCTGACCTTCGACGACAAGACCACCGAGCGCCTGGCGCAGAGCCAGATCTCGCACATGGCCTATCACGACCCGCTGACGGGCCTCGCCAACCGGCGCGCGCTGCAGGAGCGCATGGAGGACGGCATCCGGGCGGGACAGCGCCTCAAGCTCCTCCTGATCGACCTCGACCGCTTCAAGAACGTGAACGACACCTTCGGCCACAAGGTGGGCGACATGCTGCTCGTGGAGGTGGCCCAGCGCCTGCGCTCCGCCCTCGGGCCCGGCGGGTTCGCGGCGCGCATCGGCGGCGACGAGATGGCCGCCATCGTGCCGGGCGACCTCGCGGAAGCGCAGGCCGTGGCAGACGCACTCGTGGAAACGGTGGGGCTGCCCTTCGTGATCGGCGATCTCACGCTCGTCATCGGCTGCTCGATCGGCATGTGCTGCACGGACGAGGCGGGCGACGTGGCCGGGCTCGTGCAGCGCGCCGATCTCGCGCTCTACGAATCCAAGCGCCGCGGGCGCGGCCAGGTGTCGTGCTACCAGCCGGGCATGATGGAAGAGGTGGTCGCCCGCCGCAGGCTCGAATTCGACATCCAGGCGGCCCTCGACGAGAACCAGTTCCACCTGGCCTTCCAGCCGGTGTTCTGCCTGGCCTCGAGCCGGGTGGTCGGCTACGAGGCGCTGATCCGCTGGGAGCACCCCACCCGCGGCAGCATCCCGCCCGAAGACTTCATCCCGCTCGCGGAGGAGACCGGGCAGATCATCGCGATCGGGCAGTGGGTGCTGGATGCGGCCTGCCGGGAAGCCTTGAACTGGCCGCGCTCGTTCCATGTGGCCGTGAACGTCTCGCCCGTGCAGCTTCGCTCGCCGCTGTTCGTGGCGCATGCGGTGGGCGCGCTCGACAAAAGCGGGCTCGCGCCCCACCGGCTCGAGATCGAGCTGACGGAAACCGCACTCGTGTCCGACGGGCAGGCGGTGGCCCACATCCTCGAAGGCCTGCGCGCGCTCGGCATCCGCATCGCCATGGACGATTTCGGCACGGGCTATTCCTCGTTCGCGCACCTGCGTGACTTCCCCATCGACCGCATCAAGATCGACCGCTCCTTCGTGGCGCGCGCCCCCGAAGACCGCCATGCGCTCGCCGTGCTGCGCGCCATCACCCAGCTCGGCCGCGACATGGGCGTGCCGACGCTGGCCGAAGGCGTGGAAACGCATGCGCAGCTCGACCTCCTTCGCCGGCTCGGCTGCGACCACGTGCAGGGCTATCTGATCGGCCGGCCCCGGCGCTCGGCGAGCACGGGGGCGCTGGTGGTGGCGGTGAGCGCGCGCTAGGGAGCGGCTGAGCCCGCCCTCCAGTTCGGAGCAAGCGAGCCCGGCTAGGAACCGGCTCGACTTGGGTTTCGACGGAGAAGTCTCGTGGCACAACGGGTGATGGGCTTGAGGGCGCGCTGGGCCCGGCGGCGCGAGGAGCGCGCGGGCAAGCGCATGGCGCTGCGGCTCGCGCTGTTTCTGGCGGCCGTGATCGCCCTGCCCTTCCTGGTCTGGCAGTTCGAGCTCTTCCGCGTGCTCGGCCCGACCGAATCCACCGAGGCGCTGCTCGCCAAATGCGAGAACCTTGACGAGACGCTGGCCAAGGTCGAGCGCTCGGCGGGCGGCACGGTGGGCGTGACGCGCGACCAGCTCGAAGGCCGCATCTCCGAATGCGACGAGATGGGCGTCGAGCTGACCACGGGCTCGGTGGGCGAATAAGGGAGGGGCGAACCCAGCCGCCCCTCGCGCATTACCCCTCCTCACACGAGGAGTTCCGCCATGACCGACAAACCGAAGCCCGACACCAAGAAGGGCGCGCTGGGCGAAGCGCTGCACGGGCTTGCGAGCGAGCTCGGCGTGGCCCAGCCGCAGAACGTGGAAGAGGTGCAGAAGGGCCAGGGCCGCCCGGCCTCCTCCACCGGCGCGCAGACCACGGATTCCGGCGCGACCGAGCCCTGATCGATGGCAAGCGCCGCAGACAGCCCGGATCTTTCGCGCTAGGCTCACGCTCTCGAACAGGGAGACAGGCAGATGGCGGATACCGGCGGCTGGCGAAACATGGCGAGCGCGCCCAAGGACGGGACGCGCATCCTCGCCACCGTGCGCAATGCCGAGCAGGGCGGCCCGGAAGTGGACGTGGTGTTCTGGGCGCGCGCCGACCACACCAACCCCGAAGGCTGGCGCGCGACCGATTCCACCGCGGGCGCCGTGATCGCCTATGCCGACCCCGAGCTCGCCTGCTGGATGCCGCTGCCTTCGGCGGATGCGGGCATGGCGGGCGCGGCCCTGCCCAAGGCCTATCGCGGCGAGGAGATCGAGGTGGACGGCTCAGGCATATAGCCGGTCGCCTCGCGGAGCGCGGCGGACAGGCCCTCGTCCACGCTCAGGTCCTCGCGGATCAGGCCATGGTCCCAGCGGCGGCGGTGGGGCGCGTTCCAGGCGGGCATGTTGACGATCGGATACCAGCACAGGCCCACCACAGGGGCCTTGGAGCGGCGCACCTCGCTCAACGCGAAGCGCAGCCAGTCGCCCTTGGAGCGGACATCTTTCCAGAACGGCCGCCGGCCCGTGTGGAGCCCGGTTTCCGCGACCATCACGGGCTTGCCGTAGCGCAGGGCCGCATCGCGCAGGGAGCGGCCCAGGCTGCGGCGGGCCTCGTGGGGGTAGTAGTTGACGCCGATCACGTCGGCCAGGTCGGCCAGGGCGGCATGCGCGCCGGTCTCGTGGGGGCGGTGGCCGGGTTCGGCGGTGACGAGGCGGAGGTCGGGCAATTCCGCGCGCAGGCGCAGAAAGATGTCGCGCGCCTGGGCCGCCACATGCTCGAAGCTCTCGCCGGGGCACATGCGCGGGTGGAAGCTCAACTCGTTGAAACAGCACCAGAAGGGACGGTCGGGCACGGTTTCGCGCACGGCCTGGGCCACGCGAGCCGCATAGCCCGCGGGGTCGTCGTGGCGCCAGTAGTGGTTGAGGTCCCAGATCACCTCCATGCCTTCGCGCGCGGCGAGCGCCAGGCGCGGGGCGATCGGCAGCCAGGGCGGCAGGCCGTCGCGCACGGTGCGGATGCCGTGGGCGCGCAGGATGCGGTAATGCGCGGCCATGTCGGCCTCGGGCAGGTGGCGCGAGCCCGACAAGAGGCAGAAATTGCCCTGCCATTCGAGCCGCCCGCACTCGAAACCGGCCTGGATGAAGGAGCGGAACGGGGAAAGCATGGGCTGCGCATAGGCGCGTCCGCCCGGCCGATCCACCCCCCGAAACCACAAGCGCTCATGAGCGCGCGCCTCGCCTTTGGATCAAGGGGCGCTAGAACTTCGGTCGGCATGGCGGAGGGCTGGACCTTGAAACCGTTGATCCTGTTTTGGCGACGCACCGACACTGAAGGGCTGGAGCGGATCGAGATCGTTTCCGAGCCTCGCGGCATCAGCGTGCGGGGTTCGGTGATCACGCTGGAAGACGGCGGATTGCGGCTCGACCACACATGGGTGCTGGACGGCGACTGGCGGACGCAAAGCGTGCTCGTGGAGCGCTGGAACGCTGCGGGGCACAAGGCGCTCCGGATCGAGCGCGACGGGCCGGGCTGGCGCGTGGACGGGGTGGCGCGCGGCGATCTCGACGGGGCGGACGAGCCCGACATCTCGGTCACGCCCTTCTGCAACACGCTCGCCATCCGGCGCATGGCAGACGGGCCGGACGCGAGCCTGGTGCTCGACACGGTCTACGTGGATGCCGGGGAGATGACGGTTTCCCGGTCGCGCCAACGCTATGAGCGGCTGGGCGCGCAGCGGCTGCGCTATGTCGATCTCGGCCTGTCCGAGGGCTTCGAGGCCGAGCTCTCGGTGGACGAACAGGGCCTCGTGGTGCGCTACGAGCACCTGTTCGAGCGCGTCGCGCCATAGAAAAAGGCGCGGCTCCGTGAAGCCGCGCCCTTGGGTTTTCGAGGCCTTCGCTCAGTAGTCGAACGAGGCGGGGCCGAGCAGTTCGTCGCCCGGAGCAGGCTCGCCGCCGCGGCGGGGCTGCGGGGGCACGGGCGGCGGGGGGAAGTTCTCGCCGTCCTCGTAGGAGCGCTCCTCGTAGGAACGGTCACGGTCGCGGCGGGCGCGGCGCTCGTAACGCTCTTCGTCGCGCCGCTCGTAGCCCGCATCGTCGCGGCGCTCGTAGCGGTCCTCGTCTTCCCAGTCGCGGTCGCGCTGGCGGCGCTCGCGCCATTCGCGGCGGGGCGGCGGGGGCGCCACGTCATAAAGGTCGCGGCGGCGCTCCCAGCGGGCGCGCTCGCGGTAGAAGGGGCGCGCGCGGTAGTGGCGGTCCCAGTAGTCGCCCACCTGGAAGGTGATCACGGGCGCCTCGATGTAGCGCACCGCGGTCTCGCCCGTGTAGCGCCGGCCGCGGCGCTCGAAGGCCAGGTAGTTGGACGACATCCAGCCGCGCAGGCCGTAGACCGACACGTCGCACCAGGAGCGTGCGCGCAGGCAGCCGTGCACGCGCACATCCTTGCCGAAAGGCACGACATCGACGGCCGGATAGCCCGTGGAGGGGCCGGCACGCAGGTTGACATTGGCGGTGGCCACCGCCCGGTCGGCCGAGGCCACGCCTGGCATCAGGCTCGCCGCAAGAAGGGCTGCAGCGCCCAGGAGTCCCTTTATCATCGTCCTTGCCTCGCAATTGGGGCTTTCGCTCGGGGCCGTTTCCGACCCTTCGCCATCACCACTAAGGCCGGCAACCTGACCCGCGCATGAACGAAAAAAGCGGTTTCGGTTCAGCCGGCAGGCAGAACGCGCCGCAAGTCGGTGAGTTTCACCTCGCCGTCGGGGCCGGAAAAGCGGATCGTCGCCGTGCCCCCTTGCGCCTGGGAAACGCCGCCGATGCGGTGGGCGCCGGTGTCGTAGAGCTCGGCCACGCCGTCGCGCTCGATCCACAGGCGGCGCGTTTCGGGAAACACCGCATAGCGCAAGCCGTTCTGGCTGCCGCGCGCACCGGGCTGGCCGAGCGCGTCTGGCCATTTCTCGACGGGAGCCGCCTGCTCTGGGGCGAGGTGACCTTGGGCGGCCAGCTCCTCGACCAGCGCACGCACGCGGGCCTTCAGCGCATCGTCGAACATCGCGCCGATCATCAGCATTCCTCCCTGGGACCATTGCCCCATGCCGCCCAGCTCGGGGTGGCTGAACTGCGCCATGCGGCCGCCCGAATGGCGCAGGGCTTCGAGCACGGCCCGGGCGGCGCCTTCGCTGAAGCCGTGGCGGGCTGCGATCTCGGCGGTCGACGCCATGCCGTTCTCCTTCACACCAGTTCGCGCGCGCGGAGTTCGAGCGCGCCGTCGGCACGCAGATAGGCGTCGAGCGCGTCATAGCCAGAAACGGCGGGATGGGGGGTGCTCATCGGGTGGCGGTGGGTGGCGGAGATCACCACCACCGGCGCACCGGCGGCCTCGGCTGCCCCGATGCCGGCCGGCGCGTCCTCGAAGACCAGGCAATCGGTGATGGAAACGCCGAGCTTTTCGGCGCCGAGCAGGAAGCAGTCGGGCGCGGGCTTGCCGTGGGCCACGTCCTCGCCGCTGACCATCAAGGGCGGCAGCGGCAGGCCTGCGGCCATCAGGCGTCGTTCGGCGAGGCGGCGGGGTGCCGAGGTGACGATGGCCCAGCGGTCGGCGGGGAGGGAGAGCAGGAAGCGCCGGGCGTCGTCGATCGGGGCGATGCCTTCGAGGTCGTCCATCTCGGCCTGGGTGAGTGCCGCCACCTCTGCATCGAGATCGATGCCGGGCAGGCCGAGCCGGCCGATGGTCTCGCGGGCGCGCACGCCGTGGATGGTGGGCAGAAACGCATCGAGGTCGAGACCGTGGCGCAGGCCCCAGGCGCCCCAGACGCGCTCGGTCGCGGCGATGGAGGTGAGCACGGTGCCGTCCATGTCGAACAGGAATGCCGCGAAGGGCCGGCCGGGATGGATGGGGAGGCTCATGGTGGCTCGCAAGGCGGGAGGGGGTTAGGGGGTCATCGCAGGTTGTGCGGTGGGGTGGAAGGGTGGGCGCGTGCGGGGGGATGGGGTGGGTGGGGTCGTGGGAGCTGGGTTCTGGGCCGATTACCCCCACCCTGTATCCCTCCCCTCAAGGGGGAGGGAGTGGAGAGGGTTGCGCCATGGTGTCGAGGTGGAGGGCGTTGGCAGGCCTCAGCCGGCCAGGAGGTCTTCGGCTTCTTCGAGGTCCATCCGCAGGACGCGGGAGACGATCTCGCCGGCGAAGCCGTTGCGGCCCATCAGGGCCATTTCCTTGCGGAAGCGGTCGGGGTCGGCTTCCTCGCGGCGCCAGGGGCCGATGCGGCGGCGGCGGGCGAGAGCAAGGGCGGCCACGGGATCGTCGGCGCCTTCGAGCGCGGCGTCGGCCGCTTCGCGCTCGACGCCCTTCTGCGCGAGGGTCTGGGCGATGCGGCGGCGCGAATGGCCCTTGCGCACGCCCGAGCGCACCTTGATCTCGGCATAGGCCGCGTCGTCCACCAGCGTGTGCGTCTGGCAGAACACGACCGCGTCTTCCACAAGCTGGGCCGCGTCGGGAGGCGACAGTTCGGGGTGGCGGCGCTTGGCGCGGCGCAGCATCACCGCGCGCAGGTTCTCGACGCTGGAGGAATGCTTGGACAGGTAGTCGGCGGCCGAGCGCAGCGCCCAGCGGCGCAGGCGCGCCTGGGCGGAAGCCGAAAGGGGCTGGGCCGCCTCTTCCTCCATCAGGCGGCAGCGGCCCGCCGGCGCCTGGCCTTCGCCTCGCGCTCGGCGCGCAGAAGCAGCCAGTCGAGCACGTTGCGCTCGACCCGCTCGCCCGTCTCGGTGTCGGAAAGGGCCAGGATGCGGTCGGCGCGGAAGCCGCGATATTTGCCGAGCGCCTGGTCGATGCCGCCCAGCAGGAGCTTGCCCGGACCCACCTTCGCCTCTGTCGCCCGTACGCGCCGCGTCGTGGTGCGGCCCGAGGCGTCGAGGTAGAGGAGGTCGAACAGGCCGCCGAGCGGCAGCACGCGCCAGGCGCTTTCCTCCGCGGGCGGAAGGGGCGCCACGTCTCGGCCGCGCGGGGGCGCGGCCTTCTTGGTTTCGAAGGTGATCATAGGCCGAATATGGGCGTTCACGCTTTGTTTCTCAAGCGTTTTCGCCTCCTTCAGCCTTCCGCGGGACCGTCGAGCCAGCCGCCCTCGAAGCCCGCCTTGAGCAGCCCCTCGCGGATCGGCGGGGAGCGGCGCATCAGGCGCCAGATCAGGCCCGTGCGGTGGTTCTCGGCCATCATCGCGCCGATGCCCTGGTCGAGCCCGAAGAAGCCGTCCGACACCCAGCCATGCGCCTCGAAGCCCTTGCGGCCGGCGAGCGTGGGGTTGATGCCGCTCGGCAGGCGCCCGGTCCGCACGGATTGCGGATGGTGCTCGAGGAGGTGGCGCAGCGCCTTGATGCAGGGGGCGGGGGTGAACGGCATGGAGGCGAGATAGGACCAGGGCGAGACCGTGCCGTCATCGGGCCCGAAAGGCGCGCCGCGCGCCTTGTAGCCGAAGAACTTGCGCTTTTGGCCGTCGATCTTGCAGGTCATGTTGCCCGGCCCGTCGCCGGCCGACATGCCCCAGAAATCCTCGCAATAGCCCGCCCAGCCCGCTTCGTTGCGGCGGGCATATTCGCGGTGGATCTCGGTCGCACGGACGCTGTTTTCGAAATAGTCGAAGTCGCGCTCGCGCATGAAGGCGTCGCGGATGCCCGCGAAGTCGATCCAGGCATGCGAGAACTGGTCGAGAAAGAGCGGCCCGCCATAGAGCACCATCTTTCCGTAGATCTCTTCCCAGCGGTAGGTGCTCGTCCAGCCGTCATAGCTGTCGCGGCTGATGGGGTGGGTGTGGGAGCCGAGCGCGAGAATGTAGAGGATCGCCGCTTCGTTGTAGCCGTCCCAGCCCCAGCGCAGGAAGCCCGAGCGCGGGCGCCAGCCGTGCCGGATGGTGACCTTGTCGGACTGCGCCCAGCGCCAGTCCACCCGATCGTAGATTTCGGCCGCGAGCGCGCGGATCTCGCACTCGTCGTCGGCCGGCCCGTCGAAAAACTGCGCGGCGCACAGCATGCCGGCATAAAGCAGGGCTGAATCGAGCATGGACAGCTCGCACTCCATCGCGCGGCGTCCGCTGCGCATGTCGAGGAAGTGGTAGAAGAAGCCCTTGAAGCCTGCCGCATCCTCCTCGCGGCCTTGCGGCGCGCGGTGGAAGAAGCGCAGCGCGAGCAGCGTGAGATGGGCTGCCTCGTCGCGGCCGATCCAGCCGCGCTCGACGCCGATGGGATAGGACGAGAGCGCAAACCCCACCACCGCGATCGAGGCAGCCGAGCCCTTGCGCGACGTGTCGGGCACAAGGCCGTTCCGCCGGCTCGCGGTTTCCGGGAAATAGCCGAAGGCTGCCCGCTGGAAATGATCCAGCAGGTCATCGTCGGAAAGGGTGAGAAGCGCGTCCGGCGCGGGCGGCACGGCGCGGGCTAGAGGCGGTCGACCTTGGCATTGTCGCCAAGGGGAAGATCTGCACCCGTGGCAATGGAAGCGGCCATCTTCACGCCCGTCCAAAGACGGCCGGCGCCGTCCCAGATCTCGGCATCGTCCGGCTTGATGGTGATGACGCGCACGTCGGGGTCTTCGGGGCCGTCCCAGAACACCTTGTCGAAGGCGCTCCAGAGTTCCTCGATCTTTGCGCGGTCGTTCTCCACCGTCGCATGGCCGGTGACGGCGATGTAGGTGTTGGCGGAGCCGTCGGCGAAGGTGAGCGTGACCACGGGAAAGCGCTCGATCTGGTCGTCCTTTTCGCCGCGCACGTCGGTGAGCACGTAGAACGCGCCCTCGTCGCGGTGGGGACGGGCTGCCACGGGGCGCGCGCGCTGGCGCTCGCCGTCCCAGGTTACCAGCATGCAGACACGGATACGCTCGGATTCTTTCCAGATCTTGTCGATCGCTTCGCCGGTTTCGAGCGTGCCGTATTTCGCCATCAGGGTCTGCCTCCGTTTCCTGTCTCCGGAAGATGGAGCGGATGGCGGCGGCGTCGAGCGGGTTTCGGCGGGACGGTGTGTCGCGCCTCACAGCGCGCCCACGCCTCTGTGAGCGGCGATCCCCGACGCTCGCGTGCTAGGACCGCTTCACCGCAACCCACCGAAAGGCGTTCGATGCGCTCCGCTTTCCTGTCAGCCTTCCTCGCCGGCGCCCTTCTGGCGCTGCCCGCAGCCGCACAAGAGACGCCCGCGCCGCCGCGCGAGGGCATCCTTTCGCTTCTGCCGGGGAACGCTTCGAGCGAGCACACGATCACGCTGGGCGGCGAGACGCTACGCTATCGGGCGGAGGCCGGCACGCTCGACCTGCTCGGCGGCGACGCCAAGCCCACGGCAGCGGTGTTCCACACGGCCTACACGCTCGAAACGGGCGAGAACGGGGCTCAGCGGCCGATCACCTTCGTGTTCAACGGGGGGCCGGGCGCGGCGTCGGCCTATCTGCATCTGGGCGCCATCGGCCCGCGCGTGGTGGCGACTGCGGAGGATGGCGCGTTCCTGCCGCCGCCGCAGCGGATGGTGGACAACCCCGACACCTGGCTGCCCTTCACGGACCTCGTTTTCGTGGACCCGGTGGGCACGGGCTGGAGCCGCGCAGCACCCGGCACCGAGGAAAAGAGCTTCTGGGGCGTGAGCCAGGACGCTTCCGCGATGGGCGCCTTCATCCGCCTCTTCCTGCAGAAGAGCGGGCGCACCGGTTCGCCGCTCTATCTCGCCGGCGAAAGCTATGGCGGGTTCCGCGCGGCCCTTCTCGCCAAGACGCTTCAGGAGGATATCGGGATCGCGCCGAGCGGGATCGTGCTGATCTCGCCCGCGCTCGAACTCTCGATGGTGTTTGGCCGGGACTGGGGCCCGCTGCGCCCCGCACTCGAACTGCCGCCGATGGTGGCCTCGCGGCTCGCGCGAGAGGGGGTGACGGGGGACGCCTTCGCCAAGGGCGTGGCGGAAGCCGAAGCCTATGCGATGGGGCCCTACATGGCAGCGCTCGCGCAGGGGCGCGAGGCGGGCGGGCGGCTCGCCAGCGCGCGGGTGGCGGAGCTGACGGGCCTTCCGCGCGACCTGGTCGAGCGCCATTTCGCGCGCGTGCCGACGCGGGTCTTCGCGCGGGAAGCCGCGCGCGCCACGGGCGAGGTGCTCAGCATGTACGATGGCGGGCTGGGCGCCCCCGACCCCCAGCCGCAGAGCGCGTGGGGCGGCGGGCCCGACAGCGTGCTCGACCGCTCGGTGCCCGTGCTCACTTCCGCCTTCGTGGACTATGCGGCGCGCGAACTCGGTTTCCGCACACCTGTCTCCTTCCGCCTGCTCAACGGGGCCGTGAGCGGCGCGTGGGACTACGGCTTCGCGGAAGGCCGCCAGGGCTATGCGGGGGTGATGGACGACCTGCAGGAAGCGCGCGCGCTCAACCCAGCGCTGCGCGTTCTCATCACGCACGGCTTCACCGATCTCGTGACGCCCTACACGACCTCGCGGTTCCTGGTGGACCAGCTGCCGCCGCTCGAAGGGGCGGAGCCGATCGGCCTGCGCACCTATCCGGGCGGGCACATGATGTATCTGCGGGCCGATGCGCGGGCGGCGCTGACGCGCGACGTGCGGGAGGTCTACGGCGAATGAGCCTCCCCTATCCACCCCGGCCGGCGCGTGCTCTAACCCCGCGATGACCCTTTCCCTTCCCGATCTCGCGCAGAAGCGCGTTCTCATCACCGGCGCCTCGACGGGCATCGGGGCGGCCCTTGCCCGCGCCTTCGCCGCGCAAGGGGCGAGCGTGGGACTGCACTTCAACCAGAGCGAGGCACCAGCCCGCGCCCTTGCCGACGCGATCACGGCCGAAGGGGGCCGCGTTCACCTGGTGCAGGGTGACGCGGGCGAGCGGGGCGCGCTTGCCCGCGTGGTCGAGGAAGCGGCGGAAGCGCTGGGGGGCTTGGACGGGCTCATCAACAATGCCGGCTCGATGCTCGGCCGCGTCGCCTACGCCGAACTCACCGACGAGCACTACGACCGGGTGATGGAACTCAACGCCCGCTCCCTGCTCGAAGCGAGCCGCGCGGCCATTCCCCATCTCAAGGCAGCCGGCGGCGGCTTCGTGATCAACACCACGTCGATCGCCGCCCGCAACGGTGCTTCCGGCGGGGCCGGGCTCTACGGCTCGGCCAAGGCGTTCGTGTCGAATGTCACGCGCGGAATGGCGAAGGAGCTGATCCCCTTCGGCATCCGGGTGAACGCGGTGGCGCCGGGCGTGATCGAGACGCCGTTTCACGAGCGCTATTCGACCGCCGCGCAATTGGAAACGATGCGCGCGGCGATCCCGCAAGGCAGGCTCGGCACCGCCGAGGACTGCGTGGGCGCCTACCTCTTTCTCGCCTCGGAAACGCTCAGCCCCTACGTGATCGGCCAGGTGATCGAGGTGAATGGCGGGCAGCTGATGCCGTGACGCTCAGGCGGCGTCGGGCTCGAAATCCAGCGCGACCCCGTTGATGCAGTAGCGCAGGCCGGTCGGCGGCGGGCCGTCGGGGAAGACGTGGCCGAGATGGCTGCCGCAATTGGCGCAGTGCACCTCCGTGCGGACCATGCCGTAGGAGCGGTCGGTGGTGGTTTCCACCGAGCCTTCCACGGGGGTGTCGAAGGACGGCCAGCCCGTGCCGCTCTCGAACTTGCGGCCGCCGATGAAAAGCGGCTGGTGGCAGGCCGCGCAGGAGAATGTGCCCGCGCGCTTTTCCGCCAGAAGCGCACACGAGCCGGGGCGCTCCGTGCCGTGCTCGCGCATGATGTGGAACTGCTCGGGGCTGAGCCGCGCGCGCCACTCGGCATCCGTGAGATGGAAGGGGTAGGTCTTGTGCAGCATGACGGGCCTCCGGTTTCGTCTGGCATCATGTGGTCCCCTGCCCCCCGAAGAGCAAGCTTTGCCCTGTTGCTTCGGCGCGCGCGCTCCATATCGCATGACGGCCGCGCGTGACGCGGCAGACAGGGAATGCGGTGGATCATGGCGGGCGCGGCGCTCAAGAGGCTTGCGGACGGGAGCTGGTGGGCGCGGCACGGAACGGCGGTGGCGGCGGGCCTGTTCGGCCTGGCCATCGCGCTGACCGCCTGGAACTTCGTGGCCACCATCTCGAACCAGACCCGCATCCAGGCGCAGATGGCGGCCTCGCTCAGCCTGGAGCGCCTGCTTTCGCTCGCCCGCGACATCGAAACGGGCGGGCGCGGCTATGCGCTGGTGGGCACGCCCGTCTATCTCGAGCCCTACAACCAGGCGGTCGCCAATCTCGAGCGCGAGGAAGGCGAGACGGCGCGGCTGTGGGAAGCGAGCGGCGGCGAGGCAAGCGCGGTGCAAGGCGTGTTCGAGCTTCTGGCCGCGCGGCGCGAGCTGACCGACGGGGTGATCGCAGCGCGCCGCGACGGCGGCTTGCAGGCCGCGGTGCCGCTCGTGGGAGACGGCGCGGGCAAGCAGCAGATGGACGCGCTGCGCCAGAGCGTGGGCGAGTTGCAGGGCGAGGCCGAAACGCGCCGCACCTCGATCGCGGCCGGCGACCGCTTCCGCTCGGCCTTTCTGACCATCCTCTCGCTCGCGATGGCGCTTGCCGCCTGCCTCTGCTTCGCCTGGCTCGCCTGGCACCGCAGGCGGCTCGTGCAGAACACCGAGCGCGAATTGTCGGGCCTGGGCGACCGCTTCCGCACGCTGGCCGACAACATCCCCCAGCTCGCCTGGATGGCCGACACCAAGGGCAACATCTACTGGTACAACAAGCGCTGGTACGACTACACCGGCACCACGCCCGCCGACATGGAGAACAAGGGCTGGACCAAGCTGCACGACCCGCAGTTCCTGGAAGGCACGGCCAAGCGCTTCGCCGACGCGATCGCGAGCGGCACGCCCTGGACCGACACGTTCCCCCTGCGCGGCAAGGACGGCGAATATCGCTGGTTCCTGTCCATGGCCCAGCCGATCCGCGACGCACAGGGCCGCGTTCTCCGCTGGTTCGGCACCAACACCGACATCACGCGCCAGCGCGAGCAGGAGGTGGAGCTGGCGGCAGCGCGTGATGCGGCCGAAGAGGCCAACCGCGCGAAGAGCCAGTTCATCGCCAACATGAGCCACGAGCTTCGCACGCCGCTTTCGGCCGTGATCGGCTACAGCGAGATGCTGGAAGAAGAAGTGGAGGATCTCGGCGAGAAGCACCTGCTGGGCGATCTCGGCAAGATCAAGTCCAACGCGCGCCACCTGCTCTCGCTCATCAACGACGTGCTCGACATCTCCAAGATCGAGGCGAACAAGGTCGAGATCTTCGCCGAAACCTTCGACATCGCCGAGATGGTGCGCGATGTGGCTTCCACCGTGGGTTCGCTGGTGGAGCGCAAGGAGAACCGGCTGGAACTCGATCTCGCGCCCGATCTCGGCGCCATGCATTCGGACGTGGTGAAGATCCGCCAGATCCTGATCAACCTGTTGTCCAACGCGGCGAAGTTCACCGAGCGCGGCACGATCACGCTGGCTGCCACCCGCGCCGCAGACGACCGCATCACCTTCAGCGTGCGCGACACGGGGCTGGGCATGACCGAGGAGCAGCGCGAGAGGCTCTTCGAGCGCTTCACCCAGGCGGATGCCTCCACCACGCGGCGCTTCGGCGGCACGGGGCTGGGGCTGGCCATCACCAAGGCATTCTCCGACATGCTGGGGGGCGAGGTCTCGGTGGAAAGCAAGCTCGACGAGGGCTCGACCTTCACCGTGTCGGTGCCCGCCAACGTGCCCGTCCCGCAGGTTCTGGCCGATGAGACCGAGTTGCACGCGGCCGACGAGGAGGAGGTCGTCCTCGTGATCGACGACGACCCCGCGACGCGCGACCTGCTTTCGCGCTTCCTGGCCAAGGAAGGCTTCGCGGTGAGGGTGGCGGCCGACGGGCGCTCGGGCCTCGCGAGTGCCGAAGCGCTCAAGCCCCAGATCATCCTGCTCGACGTGACCATGCCGCGCATGGACGGCTGGGAGGTGCTGCGCTCGCTGAAGGCCGATCCGGGGCTTGCCGCCATTCCCGTGATCATGTGCACGGTGATCGAGGAGCAGCATCTGGGCTTCTCGCTGGGCGCGGCCGACTATCTCGTGAAGCCCATCGACTGGGAGCGGCTCAAGGAATCGATCACCCGCATCGCGCCGCTGACCCCGCAGGGCGACGTGCTGGTGGTGGAGGACGACGCCGACACGCGCCAGCGCCTTCAGACCTTTCTCGCCCGCGAGAACTGGACCGTGACCGAGGCCGAGAACGGCCGCATCGGGCTGGACAAGGCCGAGGCGCGCCGGCCCGACCTCGTGCTGCTCGACCTCAACATGCCGGAAATGGACGGCTTCACCTTCCTGCGCAACTTCCGCTCCCAGCCCGCGAGCGCGGACGTGCCGGTGATCGTGATGACCGCGCGCGACCTTTCCGCCGCCGAGCGCGCCGAACTCAAGGGCAACGCGGCGCGTGTGATCGAAAAGGGCTCTCTCGCGTTGGGTGATCTGGCGAACCAGCTTCGCCGCTTTCGCACCAACCGCCCCGCGGCGGACGGAAACCCGGTTTCCGCGACGCCCGCGGACACGAACTCCGCAGCCTGAGGCGCGCCGCAATGGATCTCGAGATCAACCGCTGGGCCAAGCGCGCCCTGCCGCTCTGGACGGTGCTGGGCGGCGTGCTGCTGCTGCTCGCGCTCGCGACGCTCCTGAAACTGGGGGCGGAATTCTTCGTGGCGCTGACGCTCGCCATGCTCTTGTCGTTCATCCTGGCGCCCTTGGTGCGCCTGCTCGAACGATGGCGCGTGCCGCGCGGGCTGTCGGTGGTGATGACGGTGGTCACGGCCTTCGGCGCCATCGCGCTTCTGTTCTTCGTGATCGGCTCGCAGCTTGCCTCGCTCGCCGGCGACCTGCCGCGCTACCAGACCACGATCCGCGAAAAGGTCCAGAGCCTGTCGAGCGAAGGCGGCCCGGCTTCCTCGATCACCCAGGCCGTGGAAGTGTTCACCCGCTTCGCCTCCGAGATCGTGCCGGGGTCGAACGGCGAGGTGGGAACGCCCGATGCGGCGGGCGGCAGCGCGCCCGCGCCGCAGCGGCCCGTGCCGGTGGTGGTGCAGGAGGACGCCTCGCTGCTCGGCACGATCGGGCTCTTTTTGTCGCCGCTGCTCCACCCGCTGGCGACGCTAGTGCTCGTTCTGGTGTTCGTGCTCTTCGTGCTCGCCTCGCGCGAGGACCTGCGCAACCGCATGATCCGGCTGGTGGGCACCGACGACATCCACCACACCACGGCCGTGATCGACGATGCCGCGCGGCGCCTGAGCCGGCTCTACCTGATGCAGCTCGCGCTCAACACCTGCTACGGCGCGGTGATCGCCCTGCTGCTCTGGATGATCGGCGTGCCCAGCGCCATCCTGTGGGGCATCCTCGCGGGGGTGACGCGCTTCATCCCCTATGTCGGCGCCTTCGTGGGCGCGGTGCCCCCGCTCGCGCTCGCCTTCGCCATCGATCCCGGCTGGTCGATGCTGATCATGACGCTTTTGATGTTCCTGATCATCGAGCCGATCGTGGGCCATGTGATCGAGCCCTTGGTGTTCGGCCATTCGACGGGGCTTTCGCCTGTGGCGGTGGTGCTGGCGGCGGCCGTGTGGACGCTGCTCTGGGGGCCGATCGGGCTCGTGCTCTCCACGCCGCTCACCGTGCTCCTGGTGGTGGTGGGGCGCCATGTCGGCAAGCTCGAATTCATCGACGTGATGCTGGGCGACAGCCCCGCACTCTCGCCCGCGCAGATCTTCTACCAGCGCATGCTGGCGGGCGATCCGACCGAGGCCATCGCCCAGGCGCGCGCCTTCCTGCGCGAGCGCGCGCTCGCCACCTATTACGACGAGATCGCGCTCGAAGCCCTGCGCCTCGCCCACGAGGACGTGGCGCGCGGGCGCCTGACGCCCGAGCGCCAGGAGGTGATGCGGCGCGCGACCGGCGTTCTGGTGGCCGAGCTCGACCGCATCGTGTCCGACCCCCGCCCCAAGGGCGGCGGGCAGGTGGGTTCGGAAGCAGCGGCCGCCGTGCGGGCGGTCGGGCCCGACATGGCGGCGACCGCCCGGCTGCTCACGCCCTCCGACCTCCACCCCGACTGGCGGGGCAAGACGGCCATCGCCTGTGTGGCCAAGCCCGACACGCTGGACGAGACGGTGGCCCAGATGCTGGTTCAGGTGCTGCGCAAGCACGGGCTGAGCGCCTCGCTCGTGCCGCTCGCGCGGCAGGGCGAGTGCAAGGCGCCAAGCGACGCGGGAACGCGCATGGCGTGCCTGTCCTACATGGAGCCCTTGTCGACGCTGCACCTGCGCCATGCCGTGCGCATGGCGCGCAAGTTGCTCGGCGCGCAGAGCGTGGTGGTCGGCATCTGGCGCGAGCGCGACCGCGGCATCGGCCGCTCGCTCGGGCGGGCGGCGCGCGCGGACGGCGTCGTGGCCTCGACGGGCGCGGTGCTGGCGATCGCGATGGAGGCCGCGACCGCACCCGAAGTGCGCACCGAAGGGCTGGTCAGGCTGGCTGCGGAATAGCGGTGGTGCAGGAGGTCGAGGGCGGCTGCCTGTGCGGCGCGGTGCGGATCAAGGCAGCGGGGCAGCCTTATCGCACGGGGATCTGCCATTGCCTGGATTGCCGCAAGCACCATGGCGCGCTGTTTCACGCCTCGGCGATCTTTCCGGCGGATGCGGTCGAGGTGGAGGGCGAGACCGGTGAGTATGCCGGGCGGCATTTCTGCCCGCGTTGCGGCTCGCCGGTGTTTGCGCGGAGCGGGGATGAGGTGGAGGTGAACCTCGGTGCGCTCGATGCGCCCGATGGGTTCCAGCCGACATACGAGCTTTGGACGGTGCGCCGGGAGGCGTGGCTGCCGGAGTTCGGGGTGAAGGCGCGGTATGCGGGGGATCGGCCGGAGGGGAGCGGGCGGGGGGAGTGAAGGGGTGGCGCTGGTGTCGCCGGGTTCCCCTCCCCCTTGAGGGGAGGGGTTAGGGGTGGGGGTGACCGTTCCGCTGCATCGATTTCTTCGAGATACCTTCTAGTTCCGTGCGGTGGCGAGGATACCCCCACCCCATACCCCTCCCCTCAAGGGGGAGGGGGGCGTCGGCGTTGATGCTGGACTGTTCGATGGGGAACTGGGAAAGCCGGCTTGCCGGTCAGGCGCGTTTTTCGGTGGGGACCCTGGCTTCGATCTGGGTGAGGAGCTTGGCGAAGTCGACGGGCTTGGGGTGGTAGTCGTCGCAGCCGGCGGCGATGGCTTTTTCGCGGTCGCCCGACATGGCGTGAGCCGTCAGCGCGATGATGGGCACATGGCCGGATTCGGATGAGCCCTTGATCAGGCCGGCGGCCGTCCAGCCGTCGAGGACGGGGAGGTTCATGTCGAGCAGAATGATGTCGGGCCGCTCGGCGCGGGCCTTGTCCACGGCCTGCTGGCCGTCGGTCGCCACCACGACGTCATAGCCGCGGCGCTTGAGGCGGCGCGACAGGAAATCCCAGATCTCCTCGTGGTCCTCGACGAGCAGGATGCGCATGGCGGGTGGCTTTCAACCGGACAATGGTGCGCCACAACGCACGGGGCGCGCTTAAGCTCCCGCCTCGTCCAGCGCCTTGATGTCGTCGCCCGAAAGCTGGAGTGCAGCACCTTCCTTCAGCGCTTCGAGCTGTCGCACGGAGGTGGCCGAGGCGATGGGTGCGGCGACGCCGGGCTGGGCGTTGATCCAGGCGAGGGCGATGGCCGCGTGGCTCGCGCCCGTGCGCTCGGCGACCGTGTCCATCGCGGCGAGAACGCGGAGGCCGCGTGCGTCGAGATACTTCTCCACCCCGCCGCCGCGCTGGCTCTGGGACAGGTCGTCCTTCGAGCGATACTTGCCCGTGAGGAAGCCCGAGGCGAGCGAGTAATAGGACAGGAGGCTGAGGCCCTCTTTTACCACGAGATCCCGAAGCTCGGCGTCGTAGGCGCCGCGCTCGACGAGGTTCAGCTCGTTCTGCAGCGTCTGGTAGCGCGGCAGGTTCTTCTCTTCGGACACCGCAAGGGCTGCGCGGAGCAGCCCGGCATCGTAGTTGGAAGCGCCGATGGCGCGCACCTTGCCGCTTGCGATCAGGTCCTCGTAGGCGCGCAGCGTTTCCTCGTGCTCCACGGTCGGGTCTGGCCAGTGGCTCTGGTAGAGGTCGATCACGTCGGTCTGGAGGCGGGAAAGCGAATCCTCCACGGCCTTGCGGATCCAGGGGGCGGAAAGGTCCTTCTTGCCCTGGCCCATGTCGGAGCCGACCTTGGTGAAGATGTGCACGCGATCGCGGTTGCCGCGCGCTTTTAGCCAGCGGCCGATGATCTTCTCGCTCTCGCTGTGGTTGCCCGGCACCCAGCGCGAATAGACGTCGGCCGTGTCGATGGCCGAAAAGCCGCCGTCCACGAAAGCGTCCATCACCGCGAACGAGGTGGCCTCGTCGGCCGTCCAGCCCATGACGTTGGTGCCGAGCACGAGCGGGGCTATCAGGATGTCGGTCTGGCCGAGGCGGCGCTTTTCCATGTGTCTGGCTCCTCTTGAGGCCCCTCACATAGCGGCCGGGGGCTTTCAGCCAACCCTTGCGCGGAGCCGGGCGGCTGTGGCAGGCGCGGTGCGTTCCACGGGAAACATCGCCAATGTCCGACGCCATCGCCAGCCGGCTCGAAGCCGCCCTCCGCATCGCCGAGGAGGCGGGCGCGCTCGGCACCCGCTATTTCCGCGCGCTCGACAGCCTGACGATCGAGAGCAAGGGCCACCAGGACCTGGTCTCCGACGCCGACCGCGAGGTCGAGCTCCTGGTGCGCGCGCGGCTGGCCGAGACCTTTCCCGACGATGCCATCGTGGGCGAGGAGCACGCGCCGAAGCCCGGCACGTCGGGCATCACCTGGGTGATCGACCCGATCGACGGCACGGCGAACTTCGTGCGCGGCATTCCCGCCTGGTGCGTGGCCATCGCCTGCACGGATGCGGCCGGCACGGTGCTGGGCGTCACCTTCGAGCCCTCCTCGGGCGAGACCTTTTGGGCGTCGCGCGGCGGCGGCGCCTTCGTCAACGGCCGGCCGATGCGGGCTTCGCCGAGCAGGAGCCTGGGCGACGGGTCTGTGGCCGTGGGCTATTCCAACCGCACGGAAGCCAAGCGCGCTCTGGCGCTGATGGCGGAGCTGACGGGCGAAGGCGGCATCTTTTTCCGCAACGCGTCGGGCGCGCTGATGCTCGCCTATGTCGCGGCGGGCCGGCTGATCGGCTATGTGGAAGAACACATGAACAGCTGGGACTGCCTGGGCGGCCTCTTGATGATCGAGGAAGCCGGCGGCCATGTGCGCCCGCTCGACCCTGCGACGATGGTGGCCAAGGGCGGCATGATCGTGGCTGGCGGGCCCGACATCTTCGCGCGCATCGAGCGGCTGGCCGACAACGCGTTCGGCTGAGGACAAGGCCGCTTCCTCCCCCGATGGCCCCCAAAGGGATGGCCCTGCGGGACATCCTGCCCCATTGAGCCCGAGGCCTGCCGGGCTCTACTCTCGCCGCATGGTCTGGCGCCCGCTTCCGCACGAAACCTCCCTTCCCCGGCTGCCCGGCGCTGTCGCCTGGCCCTACAGCCCGGCCGAGATCTGGGCCGACGGGGCGGTGCATGCGGTGGGCGTGGGGGCAGCACTTGCGGCCACCCTCGCCTTTTTGTTCGTGTTCGGGCCGGGGCTGCCGTCGGTGGCGGCGTTCGCGGCGGTGGGCATCTACTGCGTGACGCTCGTCGCCTCCTTCGGGATTTCGGCCGCCTACAATCTTTGGCCGCAGTCGCGCACCAAATGGATGCTGCGGCGGCTCGACCATTCCGCCATCTATTTCCTGATCGCGGGCACCTACACGCCCTTCATGGTGCATCTCGACATGGGAGGGGTGCTCGCGCTCGTGTGGCTGGTGGCGGCGCTGGGGGCGAGCATCAAGCTCCTGCTTCCCGGCCGCTTCGACCGGCTCTCGATCCTGCTCTACCTCGCCATGGGCTGGGGCGGGGTGGCGCTTTATGCCGAGATCGGCGTGGGCCTCACCTCGGGTGTCGCGCTGCTGATCCTGGTTGGCGGGCTCCTCTATTCGGGCGGCGTGGTGTTCCACGTGCTCGACCGGCTGCGCTTCCACAATGCGGTGTGGCACCTCTTCGTGCTGGCGGGCGCGGCCGTGCATTTCGGCGCGGTGGTGTCGCTCGGCTGGGAAAGGGCCCTCGACATGGGCGCCTCGATGGCATAGCCGCGAAGCGGCTCCTTGTTCCCGCGCCCGGCTCGGGAGGAGGCTCGGAGCCGAAGCCCGCCGGCCTGGCTGCCGGCCAACGAAAGCCCAAGAGGAAACCCCATGAAGCTCTTCTCTCGCGCGGCGGCAGTCGCGCTCCTGCTGGGTGCCACGGCCCTGCCCGCGTTCGCCCAGGACATCACCATCGCGGTCGCCGGCCCGATGACGGGACAGCTCGCCAATATCGGCGACCAGTTCAAGGCGGGCGCCCAGGCGGCGGCCGACGCCATCAACGCCAAGGGCGGCGTGATGGGCCGCAACATCGCGATCCAGGTGGAAGACGATGTCTGCGACCCCAAGCAGGCCGTGTCCATCGCCAACCGGATCGTGGCCGACGGCATCATGTTCATCGACGGCCATGCCTGCTCGGGCTCGTCGATCCCCGCTTCGGCCGTGTATGCGGAATCCGGCGCGCTGATGATGACGCCCGCCTCTTCGAACCCTGCCCTCACCGACGACGCCGCCGCCAAGGGCTGGCCCACCATCATGCGCCTCTACACGCGCGACGACGGCCAGGGCGCGTTTCTCGGCCCCTGGCTCGCCGAGAAGTACAAGGGCAAGAAGGTCGCCATCCTCCACGACAAGTCCGCCTACGGCCAGGGCCTGGCGGACGCGGTAAAGGGCAAGATGAACGAGGCGGGCCTCAACGAGATCCTCTACGAGGGCATCAACCCCGGCGAGAAGGACTACACGGCCGTGGTCGCCAAGCTGAAGCAGGCGGGCGCGGACCTCGTCTATTTCGGCGGCTACCACCCCGAGGCCGGCCTGATGCTGCGCCAGGCGCAGGAAGCGGGCTTCAAGATGAACCTGATGATGGGCGATTCCATCGCCTCGCCCGAGTTCTGGGCGGTCGCTGGACCAGCGGGTGAAGGCACGATGTTCACCTTCCCCACCGACCCGCAGGGCCGCCCTCAGGCCAAGGAAGCGGTTGAGGCCATCAAGGGCAAGGGCTTCACGCCCGACGGCTTCACCCTGTTCTCCTATGCCGTGGTGCAGGCCTTCGCAGCCGGCATCGAGCGCGCGCAGTCGGACGACCCCTCGGCTGTGGCAGCCGCTCTCAAGAACGGCGAGCCGATCGACACCGTGATCGGGCCGATCGCCTTCGACGAGAAGGGCGACATCAAGGACGCGACCTACGACATCAATGTCTGGAAGGACGGCGAATACGCGCCGATCGCGCAGTAAGCCGAAAAAAGCGCACCCCTCGCCTGCCGGGGGGTGCACTGTTCCAGCCTTGCACGGGCTTTGGGAATACCTACCTTGGACCGAAGGGCATTTGCGGCCTCGGGCACCCCTGCGGGCGCTGGAGGCCGCACCCGCCCGCCGCCAAGCCAAGGTTTGTCCATGAACATCGACCAGATCCGGCGGTCCGTCGTGGCCGTCCGCACTTCCATCCCCGAAAACGGCTTCACCGCGGATGCGCTGGGCACCGAGCGCGAAGGCTCGGGCGTGGTGATCCGCGACAATCTCGTGCTCACCATCGGCTATCTCATCACGGAGGCCGAAGAAGTCTGGCTGACGCGCCATGACGGGCGCGTGGTGGCCGCCCATCCGCTCGCCTACGACATGGAGACCGGCTTCGGCCTCGTCCAGGCGCTGGGCGCGCTTGAGCTGCCCGCGCTTGCGCTGGGCGACGGCGCGGCACTCGGCGTGGGCGACGAGGCGACGCTGGTCGACGGCAATGGCGGGCATGTGGACACGCGCGTCGTGGCGCGGCAGGAATTCGCCGGCTACTGGGAATACCTGCTCGACCAGGCCGTGTTCACCGCGCCCGCGCACCCCTCCTGGGGCGGAGCCGCACTCGTCGACCCCGACGGGCGGCTGCTCGGCATCGGCTCGCTGCGCCTTCAGATGAGCCGCAACGGCGATGTGGAGGACATCAACATGATCGTCCCCATCCATCTGCTCAACCCCATCCTGGACGACCTGCTTGCGCATGGCCGGGTGCAGAAGCCCGCGCGGCCCTGGCTCGGCGTCTATTCGGCCGAAAGCAACGGCGAGGTGGTGGTGATGAGCGTGGCCGAGGGCAGCCCCGCGGAACAGGCCGGCGTGAAGCGCGGCGACATCATCTCCGACATCCGCAACGAGGAGGTGGACGGCCTGGCCGACCTCTACCGCAAGGTCTGGCAGAGCGGCCCGGCGGGCACCGAGCTGCCGATCCGCGTGGTGCGCGACGGACGCGAGGCCTGGCTCCGGATCAAGTCGGCCGACCGCGAGAGCTTTTTGCGCAAGCCGCAGATGCAGTAAGGGTTCGAGGAGCGTCAGGCCGGGCGCGGGAGGCTCGTTGCCACGCCCGGTTCGCAGCGTCCGGCTTTTCGCTTGGTTCGGGAAGCGGTGCGCGTGGCATCTTCTTCTGGGGGATGTGAGCAAAAACCCGACATTCTCGCGGTTCCAGCCACGAAGCTGAGCCCGGCACGGCGTCTCGCCAGGTGCCGCGCAAGCAGGCGGCGGGTTCCACCCACACGCCGCCCTCGTTTCTGTCATCCTCGTCACGGCATCGCCATGCAGAATACCGCTGATGCTGGATGGCTGGAGCCTCTTCGTTGCCCCCTTCTTCCACGAGGTATGCGAAACGCGCTCGCTTGATCCGTCTTCGGGACAGGACTACGCAAGCGTTTCGCCTGCGCCCGTGGCGTCGGCGGAAACGGTCCTCAGGCAGCGGAACCTCTTCATGACCAATTCCGTGCAAGGCATCGGAGCCGCGGGCCGGCTCTGGCTCATCGTCCTGGGCACCGCGCTGTTTCTGGCCGGCGCCTTTTTCGTGGTGGGAGGCGCCCGGCTCGCGATGCTGGGCGGCAGCTGGTATTTCCTGATCGCGGGCGTGCTGATCGCGGCCGCCGGCATCCAGGTCGTGCGCCGCCGGCCTTCGGGGGCGCTTCTCTTCGCGCTGGCGGCGGCAGGCAGCGCCGCATGGGCGGCGTGGGAAAGCGGGTGGACGTTCTGGCCGCTCGTTTCGCGGCTCTTCGCCATAGGCGTCGGCCTCGTCTTCGTGCTTGTCAGCATTCCCCTGCTGCGCCGGAGCGTCGGCCGCTCGCCGGCAACTGGTGCGAGCTTCGCTTCGGCCGGCGTGGTGGCGCTTCTGTGCGCGGCGACGGCCTACGGCATGTTCCTGCCTCACGCGGAGGTCTCGGCCGGCGGCACCGTGGCGCTGACGCCGGTCGATCCGGCGGCCGAGCAGCGGGACTGGTCGCATTACGGCAACGACGCGGGCGGCACGCGCTTCGCGGCGCTCGACGCCATCAACCGCGACACGGTTTCCAGGCTCGAGGTCGCATGGACCTACCGCACGGGCGACACGCCCGAAAGCCCGACCGGCAACGAGGCGGAAGATCAGCAGACGCCGCTGCAGGTGGGCGACCGCGTATTCCTCTGCACGCCCCACAACAACGTCATAGCGCTGGACGCCGACACGGGCCAGGAAATCTGGAAGAACGCAATCAATGCGCGCTCCACCGTCTGGAACCGCTGCCGGGGGCTCGGCTATTTCGACGCGACGGTCGGGCCTGCCCAGCCGACAGTGCCCGGCTCGACGCCCGTCACGGCGGTTGCGGTCGCCCCCGGCGCGCCGTGCCAGCGCCGCATCCTGATGAACACCATCACCGCCGAGCTCGTGGCGCTCGATGCCGACACCGGCGCTTTCTGCCCGGATTTCGGCACGAACGGCCGCGTCGATCTCAAGGTCGGCCTGGGCGACGCGCCCGATCCGCAATACCAGCTCACTTCGCCCCCCACGGTCGCCGGCACCACCGTCGTGGTCGGCGGACGCATCGCGGACAATGTGCAGGTGGACATGCCCGGCGGCGTGATGCGCGGCTTCGATGTGATCACGGGCGCGCTGCGCTGGGCGTTCGACCCCGGCAACCCCGCGATCACCGCGCTGCCGCCGGAAGGCGAGACCTACACGCGCTCGACGCCGAACGTCTGGGCACCCATGACCTATGACGCGGCTTCCAACACGGTGTTCATGCCCGTCGGCAGCCCCTCCGTGGACCTGTGGGGGGCAACGCGCACCGCGCTCGACCACCGATACGGCGCTTCGATCCTGGCGCTCGACGCGACCACGGGGCGCGAGAAATGGGTCTACCAGACGGTCCACAACGATCTCTGGGACTTCGACGTGCCGATGCAGCCGACGCTGATCGACTTTCCCGACGCGGCAGGCTCGTCGGTGCCCGCGCTGATCTTCGGCACAAAGGCGGGTCAGGTCTATGTCTTGGACCGTGCCACGGGGCAGCCGCTGACGGAGGTCGTCGAGCAACCCGTGAAGCCCGGCACGATCGAGCGCGAGCCCTATGCGCCGACCCAGCCGCGCTCGGTCGGCATGCCCCAGATCGGAGCGGAAACGCTGACCGAGGCCGACATGTGGGGCGCGACCCCCTTCGACCAGCTGCTTTGCCGCATCCAGTTCAAGTCGATGCGCTATGACGGGCTCTACACGGTGCCGGACACCGACGTGTCGCTCAGCTTTCCAGGCTCGCTCGGCGGCATGAACTGGGGCGGGCTCTCGGTCGACCCCAACGCGCAATACGCCTTCGTCAACGACATGCGCCTCGGGCTCTGGGTGCAGATGCTGCCCCAGCAGCCCGCGCAGGTCGCCGCGATGGACGCCGACCCCACGGGGACGGCACCGCTGGAGAAGAAGGCGGAGGAAAACAACGGCGGCGAGGCGCCCAATACCGGCATGGGAGCCGTGCCGCTGAAGGGCACGCCCTATTCGGTCAACAAGAACCGCTTCCTGTCGCAGCTCCAGATCCCCTGCCAGAAGCCGCCCTTCGGCTCGCTGACGGCGATCGACCTGAAGACCCGGCAGATCGCCTGGCAGGTCCCGGTGGGCACCGTCAGGGACACCGGGCCCTTCGGGATCAAGATGCTGGCGCCCATTCCGGTCGGCATGCCGACGCTCGGCGGAACCCTGGCGACCCAGGGCGGCCTGGTCTTCATCGCGGGCACGCAGGACTACTATCTGCGCGCCTTCGACTCCGGCACGGGCGAGGAGGTCTGGAAGGCGCGCCTTCCGGTGGGCAGCCAGGGCGGGCCGATGACCTACAAGTCGCCCAGGACCGGCAAGCAATATGTGGTGATCTCGGCGGGCGGGGCGCGGCAGTCGCAGGACCGGGGCGACTACGTGATCGCCTACGCGCTGCCGGATTGAGGGGAGACCGGAAGCGGGTCGAACCCGCTTCCGGCGCGCCTGGCCTTACTTGATGAAGGGGCGCAGCACGTCGCGGGCGAGGAGGAAGCCGCGCTTGATCTTGGCGTCGTCGCCTTCGAAGCGGCGGTCCTCGTGCTCGATCACGACGGGGCCGTCATAGCCGCTGGCATAGAGGCCCGAGAAGAAGCCGGGCCAGTCGACCTCGCCCAGGCCGGGCATGCGGGGGATCTGCCAACCCATGCCGGCCGACAGGATGCCGCGCTCGTAGAGGCCGTCGCGGTCGATCTCCAGGTCCTTGGCGTGGACGTGGAACATGTGGGGGCCGAACTCGCGGATGAAGCGGGCCTGGTCGATCATCTGGAGCACGAGGTGAGAGGGGTCGAAGTTCATGCCGACTGCCCCTTCCCACTCCTCCAGGATGCGGCGCCAGATGCGGGGCGAATAGGCGATGTTGTGCCCGCCCGGCCATTCGTCGCGGCTGAAGATCATCGGGCAGTTCTCGAAGGCCAGGCGCACGCCGTGGTCGCGCGCATAGGCGATCAGCTCGGGCCAGACGCTCTGGGCGTCCTCCCAGTTCTCGTCCACGGTCTTTGCGCGGTCGCCGCCGCAGAAGGTGTTGACGAGGCCGACCTCCATGCGGGACGCAGCCGCGATCACGCGCTTGAGGTGCTCGGCCACCGCCTCGCGATGGGCGCGGTCGGGGTGGAGAGGATTGGGGTAGAAGCCGAGTGCCGAGATCGAAAGCCCGCGCGCTTCGAGCGAGGCCGGGATCTCGCGCGCCTCGCCGTCCGACAGGTTGGCGACGTCGATGTGGCTCGTGCCGGCATAGCGGCGGGTGGAGCCTTCGGCCTTGGGCCAGCAGGCGATCTCGAGCGTCTCGAAGCCCGCATCGGCCGCCCAGCTCGCCACTTCGCCGAGCGGGGTTTCGGGGAAGGGAGCGGTCAGAATTCCAAGCTGCATGGCGGTCTCCTCGGTCGCGGCACGGGTGTCGCAGATGGCTCCGTTCCACGCAAGCGCTGGCCTCGTGGGGGCTGGCTGGGCTAAGGCGGGATCGCCATGCGAAAGATCGCCCTCTTTTTCCTCCTCGCAACGCTTGCAGCACCCGCCTGTGCGCAGGAAACGTGGAAGGCGGTGGAGGAAACGAAGTTCTACGCGATCAGCGGGCAGAGCGGGCCGGCCCTCTACGAGTCCATCGGCCAGCGCGGCCCCAAGGCGAGCATCGGCCGCACCATCGCTGTGACGGATTTCAAGCTGACCTGGCGCAGGCAATATGTCGAGGAGGACGGGGCCTGCATCCTGCGCGCGGCGCGACCGCGGCTCGTTCTCACCTACCGGCTGCCCAAGCCCTCGGAAAAGCTGCCGCCCGCCATCCGCGCCAACTGGCAGCGCTTCGCGGACGGCGTGCGCGCGCATGAGAAGGTGCATGGCGACATCATCATCGACATGGTGCGCGCGATCGAGGCGGAGACCGTGGGGCTCAGGGCGGAGAACGACCCCGGCTGCCGCAAGATCAAGCCGCTGATGAACGAACGGCTGGCGCGGCTTTCGCTCGCCCAGCGCGAGCGCAGCCGCGACTTCGACCGGATGGAGATGCAGAACGGCGGCGCGGTGCACCGCCTGATCCTGGCGCTGGTGAACGGCGGCTAGCGCCCGGTGAAGACGGGCTTGCGCCGCTCGGTGGAGGCGGCGAGCGCTTCCTTGTGGTCCTCGGTTTCCGCGCAGAGCTTGCCGGCGCGGATTTCCTCGATCAGCTGGTCGGCGAAGCCGCGCGAGGACCAGCTGTCGATCAGCGCCTTGGCGTGGCCGATGGCGACCGTGGGGCCGGAGGCCAGCTTTTCGGCGAAGGCCCAGGTCTCGGATTCCAGTTCGGCCTCGGGAACCACACGGGACACGAGCTTGTGGGCGAGGGCTGTGTCGGCGTCCCAGGCATCGCCCGTAAACGCGAAGAGCTTGGCGGCCTCCACGCCCATCAGGCGCGGCATCAGCCAGGAGCCGCCGCAATCCGGCGGATAGGCGATGCGGGTGTAGGCGCAGATGAAGCGCGCGCGGTTCGACACGATGCGGAAATCGCAGGCGAGCGCCATGTCGAGCCCGCCGCCGACGGCGGGGCCGTCGATCATGGCGATCGTGGGCTTGCGGAGGGAGAACACCTCCTGGACGAGGCGCACGGCCTCGTCGGTCCAGTCGTGGTCGGGATAGGGGTCGATGCCGGCGGTCTTGTCGGCCCATTCCTTGACGTCGGCCCCGCCCGAGAACGCGCCGCCGCGCCCCGTCAGCACGAGCGCGCGCACGGCATCGTCTTCGGCTGCCGCGCGGACGGCCTTGCGCAGCGCGAGAAGCAGGGGGACGCTGAGTGCGTTGCGCACTTCCGGGCGATTGAGGGCAATGAGGCGCACCCCGTTGCGGGTTTCCGTCTCGACCAGTTCCGTCATGGGTGGGGTCCGGTTTGTGGGAGGATTGGGGCGGGGTTCGCGGTCAGCCGAAGCTTTCCGCGCGGACGCGGAGAACGGTGGGGCCTTGGCGATCCAAAGCTGCCTGCATCTCGCGGATCAGCGCGTCGGGGCCTTCCACCTCGACGGCCTCCGCGCCGAAGCCGCGGGCGACCGCGAGATAGTCGGGGTTCTTCGGGTTGACGCCGATCTGGGGCATCTGCAGGCGGATCATGTCGTCGCGGATCTGGCCGAGGCCGTTGTTGTCCCAGAGCAGGATGGGCAGCGACAGGCCGAGCTCCACCGCGGTGCCGAGCTCGGGCAGGGTGAACAGGAAACCGCCGTCGCCGATCACCGAGATCACCGCGCGCTCGGGCGCGCCGAGCTTGGCGCCGATGGCAGCCGGAAGCGAGTAGCCGAGCGTGCCGAAGCCCGAGGGGTGGAAGTAGGACCGCGGATGTTCCACGGGAAACAACACGTTTGCGGCATAAGCGAGCTGGGTCATGTCGGTGACCACGGCCGCGGTCTCGGGCAGCGCGCGGCGCAGGGCGGACAAGGCCTGTGCGTAGTGCGGGCCCTCTTCCGCCCAGGCGCTGCGGGCAGCGTCGCGCACTTCGCTCACCTTGGCCGCGGCGTTCCCGTTCCAGCCCGTGCCCGCGCCTTCGCCGAGGGCTGCGAGCAGGCCGCGCGCGGCACCGCCGGCTTCCGCCTGGAGCGCGAGGGCTGCGGGATAGTTGTCGCCCAGCTTGCGGCGGTCGATGTCGATGCGGATCAGCTTGCCGCCGAACTGGAGACGGTCGGTCCAGTGGTCGGTCTCGGCAAGCTCGGTGCCGAGCGCGAGCACGCAATCGGCCTCTTCCAGGATCGCGCGGCCCTGCTCGGTCGCCAGGATCGAGCCCAGCGCGAGCGCGTGGCTGTCGGGCACGAGGCCCTTGGCGGCGACCGTGGTGAGCACGGGGGCCCCGAGGCGTTCGGCAAGCTCGGTCAAGGCACCGTGGGCACCGAGCGCGCCGCCGCCGGCGAGGATCAGCGGACGCGCGGCGGCTTCGAGCATTCCGGCCGCTTCCGCGAGGTCCTGCGGGGCTGCGTGGGGCGGGCGGGCGGGCGCACGCGGGGGCACGGCATCGGTGCGGCCCGAGGAGGCCGCGATCACGTCGATCGGCACCTGGATGTGGACGGGGCGCGGGCGCGCGCCGGCGAACAGGTCCCACGCCTCGGCGGTGAAGGTGTCGGCTTCCTCGGCCGAAAGCACCGTGCGCGAGAGACCCACCAGGGGAGCGGCCACGGCCGCCTGGTCGGTGATCTCGTGCAGCCGGCCCCAGCCGCGGCCGAGATCGCCGCTCGCATTGGCACTCGTCACCACCAGCATCGGCACGGAATCGGAAAAGGCCTGGCCGATCGGGGTCAGCGCGTTGGTGAGGCCGGGACCGGTGATCAGCGTGCACACACCGGGCTTGCCGGTGATGCGGGCATAGCCGTCGGCCATGAAGGCCGCGCCCTGCTCGTGGCGCACGAGCACGTGGCGCAGGGTCTCATCCGCGATGCCGCGATAAAGCTCCAGCGTGTGGACGCCGGGAATGCCGAAGACCGTGTCCACCCCATGGTGCTTCACGAGCCGCATCAGATAGCGGCCGACGGTGATGGGCTCGTCTGTCATGGCATCCCTCGGATGTTCGTGTTTTCCCCGGCAGCGCTTGTGGCCGGGTTTCGGGTCGTCTGGCAAGCCACCACAGAGGCTTGCGGGGCATCGCCCTGTTTCCTAGCTAGAACGCCATGTCCATCATCGACCAGCTCATCCGCGCCCGCCGCTACGCGAAATGGGCAAAGCGGCCACCGACCAAGAAGGCCATCCTGGCGATGGTGCTGACCACGCTCGCGGGAAAGCTCATCCGCAGGGTGCTGCGCGGGCGGTAGGGGTCTTCCAGGCCACGGCTCGCGGGGCAGAACCGGGCTAGATCATCGGCAGCTGGGCGGGTTCCGCGCCTTTCGGGAACGCGCGGTCGATCCGCTCGATCTCTTCGGGCTCGAGCCGCAGGTCGCCCGCGCCCGCATTGTCCTCGGCGCGCGAGGGGTGCGAGGCCTTGGGGATGGCGAAGGTGGCGGGCGCGCGGGTGAGAAAGGCAAGCGCCACTTGGCGCGGGGTGGCGTCGTGGGCGCGCGCGATCTCCGCCAGAACACGGCCGCCGGCAGAATGGGGCTCGGGGAAATCGCCCTGGCCGAAGGGGCTGTAGGCGACGAAGCCGACGCCATTTTTGGCGCACCAGGGCATCACCGCATGCTCGGCGGCGCGCTCGCCCAGGTGGTAGAGCACCTGGTTGCAGGCGATGCGGCCGGGGCCTGCGACGGCGAGCGCCTCGTCGAGGTCTTCCGCGTCGAAATTGCTGACGCCCCAGGACAGGATCTTGCCCGCCGATTTCAGCTCCTCGAAGCCGGCGATCGTGTCTTCCAGGGGAAAGCGGCCGCGCCAGTGGAGCAGGAAGCAGTCGAGCCGGTCGGTCGCGAGCCGCTTGAGCGAGCGCTCGCAGGCCTCCACCGTGCCCCGCCGCGAGGCGTTGGAGGGCAGCACCTTGGAAACCAGGAACACCTCGTCGCGGCGCCCGGCGAGCGCTTCGGCGACAAGCTCCTCGGCTGCGCCCGAGCCGTACATCTCGGCCGTGTCCACATGGGTCATGCCGCAGTCGAGGCCGCGGCGCAGCGTTTGGAGCGCATCGCTGCGGTCTTCTCCTTCGAGCTGCCAGGTGCCCTGGCCGATCACCGAGACGGACGCCCCGCCACCCCACTCTTCGCTGCGCATGATTCCGCTCCTCTTTCGAGCACCGAAAACTAGGGTGGGGACGAGGGGCGGCGACCGAAATCTTAGCGAACCTTTAAGCCAAATCGCTTTGGATGATTCAAATTGCGGAGGCACCATGTCCCTTCTTGCCCCGACCGGATGGTTCAGGGTGATCGCGCTCACGGTCGTCGGCACGGTGTTCTGCATCGGCGTCGCGCTGTTCGTGGATTCGTTCAACTTCGCCCGCATGACGCCCGCCGAGCGCGAATGGGCGATCTGGCAGAACATCCTGGTGGCCACAGCGCTTGCGGGGCCGATCATCTTCCTGCTGAGCTTCCAGATGCGGCGGCTGACCCTGATCCAAGAGGAGCTGCGCCACGCCGCGACCGTGGACGGGCTGACGGAACTGCTCAACCGCGGCGCGTTCAAGATGCTGGTGGGAGCCTATCTCGAAAGCGCCCCGCAACGTGCCGAGGAGCGCACGGGCGCGCTGCTCGTGATCGACGCCGACCACTTCAAAGCGGTGAACGACAATTGGGGCCACGATTCCGGCGACGAGGCGCTGCGCCTGATCGCGGGCTCCATCCGCACCACGCTGGGTGCGGGCGATCTCGCGGCGCGGCTGGGCGGCGAGGAGTTCGGCGTGTTCCTGCCCGGCGCCGTGTCGGGCCAGTCGATCGGCATCGCCGAGCGCATCCGCGCGGCGGTGTCGGCCATCGAATTCGCGCCCAAGGGCGTGCGCTGGCCGCTTTCGGTGTCGATCGGCGGGGTGACGTTCTCGGGCGACGCCAGGAGTTTCGACACGCTCTACCAAAGTGCCGACGAATGCCTGTTCGAAGCCAAGCGGGCGGGCCGCGACCGCGTGCAGTGGCGCCGCGCGGGCGAGAAGCCGCGCGGCACGCACCATGCGGGGGCGGAAACGCTTCCGCCCGCCGCCGCGGCTTCCTGAGCGCCTAGAGCACTTCCAGAGAACAAGGGTTCACTGAAAACGCTCTAGCTCTTTATTCTTGCAGCATTTCCGGACGCAAAACCGCTTCGCACTTTTGCTGGAACTGCTCTAGCGCAGAAGGTCGTAGCTCACGAGATCGAGCTGCGGCACGGCGCCTTCCAGGAAGGTGTCGCGCAGCACGAAGGCATAGGTGCGGCCTTCCTCCAGGCCCACGGGCATGAGGGCGGGGACGCTGGGGTCGACATAGACCACCGCATCGCGGCCGTCCGCCGTGCGCACCTGGATGGCGGGGCTGCGGCGCTCCTTGACCGCGTTCACGCCGAGCTTGGGATCGAGCTTGTCGGGAGAAGCACTGACCAGGGTCGCCTGCACGCGCACGAGCTTGCGCCAGGTCGGGTCGCGCGCGGGGTCGTAGGGCGCGCCGGTCTTCGTCTGCTCAGCGCGGAAGCGCTCGCCGGCCGCCTCGAAGGAGGCGAGATCGGGATAGCGCACAAGCCATTCGAAGCCCTGGGCATCGCGCATCACGCGGTCGGATGCGGCCACGATCAGGTCGCTCGCCACCTGCGGGCGCCCGCCGCCCTTCACCACGTCGAGGTAGCGGCGGAGATAGGAGCGCAGCTCCTCGAGGTCGGCATATTGGATGCTGAGGCCAGCGCCCAGGGCCACGCCCACCTCGCCCGTTTCGGGCGCCACGACGAGCACCGCGCCGTTGCCGGTCTCCAGCTTGCCCACGCGAAGCTGGCGCATGGCCTGGAGCGCGAAGAGATCGGCGCTGCGGCCCTGCAGATCGCGCGCGACGATCGTCACCACCTCCACATTGTCGGTTCGGGCGAACGAGAAGGCGCGCTCGGAGAGTTCCTTCTTGATCGCGGGGTGGAAGACGCCGACCTCGTCATAGACGAAACGGTCGAACTTGGCGGGCGTGGCGTCCACCGAGAGGCGCGGCACGCGGTCGAGCGCTTCGGGCGGCAGAACCGCGTCGCCCGCAGACGCAGGATGGGTGCCGGGCATGCGGATGGCGGCCGGGCCGGGGATCTCGGTGCGCTCGGGCTCGAGCGCGGTTGCAGGCGGCGGGGGCGGCGGCTCGGCCGCGGCCACCACCGTTTCCTCACCTTGCGGGCAGCCGCCGGGCTGAAGCGCGCAGGATTCGTTCCAGCCGGCTTCCACGGCCGCCAAGCGCTTGGGGCGGCCGGGATGGGTCGGGCCGTCGCGCTCGGGCACGAGGGCCGCGATGGCCTTTTGCGCGTCCGTCAAGGGCGCGCCCATGCGGAACAGCACGAAGCCCGAAAACTTGTCGGCTTCGAGTTCCAGCGGCGGCTGCGAGCCGCCCGGCACCAGCGTGTGGCCCGACAGATGGTGGCCGATCTCGTGCGCGAGGATGGAAAGCGAGGCCCAGTCGCGGTCGGAAGGTGCCGCCCCGCCCGTGGCATCTGCCACCTCCTGCATGAAGCGCGCATTGTAGGCGATCACGCGTTGGGGCAGGCCGTCGGGGCCGAGCACGATCATGGCGGCGGCGTTGGGCACGTCGCCTTCCACCACGCGGAAGTTCTGCGGCAGGCCGGTGAAACGCATCACGCGCGCCACGGCCTCTTCGCCCGAGCCGCCGGCGCCCGCGGCGAGGGCCGCGGCACTCACCTTGAGCGGCGAGCCGTCATAGGAGCAGGCCTGCAGCATGGCGGCGAGCTCGTCGGTCAGGGCCTTCTCGTCGGGCGCGTCGTCTTCGGCTTGCGCCTCGGCCATCACAAGCGGCTTGGCCTTGGGCCTGTGGGGCATGGAAGCGGGGATGCCGATGCGGTCCTGCGCCACGGCGACCCGCTCGCAGGTGGGATCGGCCTGGGGGGCGGCGATGGCGGGAACGCCCCACAGGGCGGAGCAGGCCAGGAGAAGGCCTGCCGTGCGTTGGCTGAGCATGATCGCGTGTCTCCTTGGGTTGGATGGTCAGGCGAGTTGCGCGAGAACGATGCGGATCACGGCGCGCGCGTAAAGCCAGAGCAGCGCTTCCTTGATCAGCACGAAGGCGACCGCGCCGAGCAACGGGCGCCAAAGGGCGCGGGCGGAGGTCGCGCCGAAGAACTGGGCGAAGGCCCAAAACACGATGGCCCCTTCCACCCACACCATCAGCACGCCCGACCAGGCGCGGTGGGCGGCGATGGCATCGGGCGTTCCCCACCAGAGCAGCGGAGCCAGGCTGACGATGCTGGCGAGCAGGATCACGAAATGGGTGTAGGTGGCGAGCACCAGGTGCTCCACCGCGTTCAAGCCCCGCGCGCGCCAGAACACGAGCGAGGACGCGAGCCACACGGCCGCGATGCCGAGCGAGAACGACCATTTCGAATAGGTCTGCACCAGCGCCAGCGCGCGGCCGAGCGTGGCGTTCTGCGATTCGAGATAGCCGGTCTGGTTGATCACGAGCAGCAGGAGCACGATGGCCGCCAGAAGCAGCTTGAGCGGGTGCACATGGGACAGGCGCGCGCCGAGCACGTAGTCGCGCGCCACAGCACCGGGCTGCAGCACCACGCGCAGGCCCGACCAGACGAGGTTCGCCTCGAAGAGCCGCAGCTTCTCCCAGGCCTCGCCGCGCAGATCGCCCAAGCCGAAGCGCACCGCCTTCTTCTGACCGCAGGCCGCGCAATGGGGGGTGTGGAGCGGCTCGCCGCAGTTGCGGCAAAGGGCTTCCGCGAAATAGCGCTCGCCCACCCGCTCTGGTGCTGGCGGCGAGAACGCGATCCCCAGCCTCTGCCTCGTCCGCTTCAGCAGCGCCCCTGCCCTCCCCGGTGCCACGCCCCGGCCGGACTGGTGAAGGCCCGGCGGTTCGCGGGGTTTCCGAGAAGAATGGGGTGACACGAAGGCAGGCGGGGATCGGCTCAGGCCAAGCGGGGCGCGGACGCCTCGTATTTCTCCAGAAAGGCTTCGACAGGGAGAGAGCGAAAATCGGGGAGCGCCGCCCGCAGTGCTTCGTGGCTCCAATCCCACCAGGCGAGCGCCTGGAGGCGCTCGGCAACCTCATCGGAAAAGCGCCGCCGGATGGGCCGGGCGGGGTTACCGCCGACGATGGTGTAAGGCGCGACATCCTTGGAAACGATGGCGCCGGCCGCGATCACCGCGCCGTCTCCCACGGTTCGACCGGGTAGAATGACCGCGCCGTGGCCGATCCAGACATCGTGGCCGATCGAGACGGGAAAGCTGCCCCGGCGCTCGAAGAAGGCCTGCTCGTCGGCTTCGCCCGCGAAATAGGCGGAGGCGCGGTAGGTGAAGTGGCTCTGGCTCGCGCGTTCCATCGGGTGGTTGCCGGGATTGATGCGCACATGGGAGGCGATCGAGCAGAACTTGCCGATCGTGGAATAGCCGACCTCGCCGTCCTGGACGATGTAGGAATAGTCGCCCAGCGTCGTGTGACTCAGAAGGGTTCGCGCGGCCACCTCCGTGTAGCGGCCGAGCACGCAGTCGCGCACGTCCGCCGTCGGATCGATCACCGGCTCCACGCCCAGCTTCGGTTGCACCATGCCCGCGTCTCCCTTCGTCTGCGCGGGAGGCTTTGTCACCGCGCGATGACCGGGGCGTGACACCCTGTCATGAAAGCTTCGCGGAAGCGCCCTAGCGGTTGGGAAACGGACCCCGATGCGAGGCCCAGCCATGCTCCAGATCTCAGGCGTTTCCCGCCGCTTCGGCCAGAAGCTCGCCGTGGACGACGTGACGCTTTCCATTCCCCAGGGCTCATTCGTGGGCGTGATCGGCCGTTCGGGCGCCGGCAAGTCGACGCTGCTCCGCCTCGTCAACCGCCTGGCCGAGCCGACCGCCGGGCGCATCCTCTACGAAGGCCGCGACGTGACCAAGCTCGGCGGCCGCGCGCTGCGCGAGTGGCGCGGCCAGTGCGCCATGATCTTCCAGCAGTTCAACCTGGTCGGCCGGCTCGACGTGCTGACCAACGTGCTGATGGGGCGGCTCGCGCGGGTGCCCACCGCGTCCTCCGTGCTCCAGCTCTGGCGCGACGAGGACAAGGCGATGGCCTTGTCGGTGATGGAGGAGTTCGACATCGCGCCTTATGCGGCGCAGCGGGCGGAATCGCTGTCGGGCGGCCAGCAGCAGCGCGTGGCGATTGCGCGCGCCCTCGTGCAGGAGCCCTCGATCATCCTGGCCGACGAGCCCATCGCCTCGCTCGACCCGCGCAACACCAAGCGCGTGATGGACGCGCTCGCCCGCATCAACAAGCACTACAACATCACCGTGGTGTGCAACCTCCACTCGCTCGAGATCGCGCGCGAATACTGCTCGCGCCTCGTCGGCATGTCGAACGGCCGCATGGTGTTCGACGGCACGCCCGACGCGCTGACGGACACGGTCGCGCGCGAGCTTTACGGCCTCGAGGCGCATGAGGCGCTGGGGCCGGCAGCCAACCAGATCCACCTTCCCGCAGCGGGCGCTCGCCCCGTCGCGGCCGTCGCCTGACGGTTTTCAACCCACTCCGCGAGCGAAACGACCTCTTCTCCTCCCAATCATCCAAGGAACCTCCCGCATGTTCTCCCGCAGGACCGTGCTGTCGCTTGCCGCCGCAGCTTCTTTCGCCCTTTCCACCGCTTCCGCCTTCGCGCAGGACTGGAAGTCCCAGGTTTCCGAACTGACGCTCGGCGTGATCCCCGCCGAGAACGCGTCCACCACCGTGGACCGCTACACCCCGCTCGCCGAGTACCTCTCCAAGGAGCTCGGCGTTCCCGTGACGATGCGCGTCGCCAACGACTATGCGGCGGTGATCGAAGGCCAGCGCGCCGGCAACATCCAGATCGCGTTCTACGGCCCCGCTTCCTATGCGCGCGCCGTGATGACGGGCGTCGAAACCGAGCCGATGGTCAACCAGCGCCACGAGAACGGCGTGAACGGCTATTATTCCGTGCTCTACGTGCTGAAGGACAGCCCCTACCAGTCGATCGCCGACCTTAAGGGCAAGAAGCTCGCGCTGGTGGATTCCAACTCCACCTCCGGCAACAACGCCCCGCGCTACTTCCTCAACCGCGACGGCTACGACGTCGACACCTTCTTCGGCGAAAGCGTCTATGCCGGCTCCCACGACAACGCCGTGCTGGCGCTCGCGCAGGGCACCGTGGATGCCGCCGCCAATTCCTGGAACACGGAAAACGACTCCAACCTCACCCGCATGGTCACCAAGGGCATCCTGAAGGACGCCAACGGCAAGACGCTGACCAAGGACGACTTCCGCATCGTGTTCAAGTCGGACATGCTGCCCGAGGGCCCGTTCTCGGTGCTTTCGACCCTGCCCGCGGACCTCAAGGCCGCGATCAAGCAGGCCTTCATCGACATGCCCACCAAGGACAAGGCCGGCTTCGACGCGCTGTCGGACGGCAAGGACCTGGGCTTCGTGCCGGTTTCGGCCGACGACTACAAGCCGATCATCGAGATGATCGAGTTCAACGACCAGCTCCGCAAGCGCTCGTAACAGAGCCCGGCCGGGGGCCGTCCCGCATCGCGCGGGGCGGCCCCTCCTTTTCGAGCGGAGCCGCACCCCTTGAGCGCACACGCTTTTCCCATCCTGCCGCCCGACCGGCTCCTGCCGCTGGCGCAGGCCTATCGCGCGGCCGTCTCGCGCAAGCGCATGCACACGGCACTCGGCCTTTGCGTGCTTGTCGTGCTCGTCGTGGCGAGCGGCTGGGCGGCCGAGGTGCGGCCCCAGGCGCTGTCCAACATCGGCAATTTCGGCTCCTATCTCGCGCGCACCCTGCCCGACCTGTCCTGGGCGACGCTGGGCGAGGACATCCGCGCCTGGTACTGGGGCTTCGGCAAGTGGGCGGCACTCCTGGGCGAGACGCTGCTGATCGCCTATCTCGGCACGCTGCTCGGCGGCACCGCCGCCTTTCTTCTTTGCTTCTTCGCGTCCGCCAACCTCGTGAAGAGCCGAACGCTGCGCTTCGTGGCGCGGCGTTTCCTGGAATTCTGCCGCACGGTGCCTGAGATCGTGTTCGCGCTGTTCTTCGTGATAGCCTTCGGGCTGGGGCCGATGGCGGGCGTGCTCGCGCTCGCCATCCACACGGCGGGCGCACTCGGCAAGCTGTTCTCCGAGGTGGTGGAGAACATCGACATGAAGCCCGTCGAAGGCGTGTCGTCCACGGGCGCTTCGTGGGTGCAGGCCGTGCGGTTCGCGGTTCTGCCCCAGGTGGCGCCGGGCTTCGCCTCCTACGGGCTCCTGCGCTTCGAGATCAATGTGCGGGGCGCCGGCGTGATGGGCTTCGTGGGCGCGGGCGGCATCGGGCAGGAACTCCTGATCGCCATCCGCAACTTCTATTATTCCGATGTCAGCGCCATCCTCCTGATGATCATCGCGACCGTGATCGCGATCGACCTCGTGACCGAGCGCGTGCGCCACCGGCTCATCGGTTTCGCGGGAGCGCAGGCATGAAGGCGACCCCTCTTCACCAGACCGCGATGGCCGACTTGGCAGGGCTGAAGGCCCGCCACCCCGCAGCCTTCACGGCCCCGCTCTCCGCGCGGGTGGCCAAGCTCGGGACGCTGGCGGCCGTGCTCGGGCTCGCGCTCTACGCCATGGTGCTGTTCGACTTCTCGCCGGTGCGGATCTGGAACGGGCTCGGGCGCCTGGGCGATTTCGCGGGCGCGATGCTGCCGCCCGATCCGCAGGGGCGGTTCTGGTCTTTCGGCAAGGCGCTGGTGGAAACCGTGGCCATCGCGTTTCTGGGCACGCTGCTTGCCGCAAGCCTCGCGCTGCCGATGGCGTTTCTTGCGGCCAAGAACGTGATCCCCAACATCTTCGTGCGCTTTCCCGTGCGCCGCGCCTTCGACATCATGCGCTCGGTGGACACGCTGATCTGGGCGCTGATGTGGATCAACGTGGTGGGGCTCGGGCCCTTCGCGGGCGTTCTGGCCATCGCCTGCGCGGATTTCGGGGCGCTCGGCAAGCTGTTTTCCGAAGCCATCGAAGCGAGCGAGAAGCGAGCGGCCGAAGGGGTCGCGGCGTCCGGCGGCTCGCGCCTGCACCAGGTGCGCTTCGGCATCCTGCCGGGCGTGCTGCCGGTGATGGCGAGCCAAGTGCTCTACTTCTTCGAATCCAACACGCGCTCGGCCACCATCATCGGCATCGTCGGCGCGGGCGGCGTGGGGGTGTATCTGAGCGAACTGATCCGGGTGCTCGAACTCCAGCAGGTGGCGTTCCTGATCGGGATGATCCTGGTGACGGTCGCGGTGATCGACTGGGTGTCGACGAGGCTGCGGCTGGGATTGATCGGGAGGACGGGGGTTTAGCCAGTTTCGTTTCGCTTTGAGGGGGTGATGGGGCCGCCCCTTTGTCGCATTCCGGTGATCGGATTTTCGCGAGGTGGCGGGGTTACCCCCACCCCTAGCCCCTCCCCTCAAGGGGGAGGGGGACACCGGCTTGGACGGTTGTATCGGGAACTTGGGGACTGGTCGGGGTGCCTGCCCTCGGCGAATCTCTCGACCGGGTTGGCTGGAGTTGATCAGGCGGGAGTGTGGTGCCAGCCTTGCCGGTCCCCTCCCCCTTGAGGGGAGGGGTAAGGGGTGGGGGTGACGGGCCCGCCGCAATTCCGCATTCCGGTGATCAGCCCTTTCCGAGGTGGCGGCGTTTACCCCCACCCCTGGCCCCTCCCCTCAAGGGGGAGGGGAACACTGGCCCGGCCTGGGCAGTTGGGTTGGGTCAGACGCTGCGGGACTGGTCGGGGTGTTTGCCTTCGGCGAATTCCTCGACGAGCTTGGCGCAGAAGGCGGGAAGGTCGTCGGGCTTGCGGCTGGTGACGAGGCCCTTGTCGACCACGACCTCCTTGTCCTCCCAGTTCGCACCCGCATTCTCGAGATCCGTGCGGATGGACGCATAGGAAGTGACGTTGCGGCCGTCGAGCACGTCGGCCTCGGCCAGCACCCAGGGGCCGTGGCAGATCACGCCGACGGGCTTTTGCTGCTGGAAGAACTCGCGCACGAAGGCCACCGCATCCTTGTCGGCGCGCAGCTTGTCCGCACCCACCGTGCCGCCGGGGATCACGAGGCCGTCGAAGTCGGACGCCTTGGCATCGGCGAAGGTGACGTCCACCCGGTACTTGCCGCCCGCGTCGAGATCGCCGTTCACGGTCTCGGCCTCGCCGGACTTGATCGACACCACGGTGACGCTCGCGCCTTCCTTTTCGACCGCCTCCTTGGGCTGGACGAATTCAGGCTCCTCGGTGCCGCGGGGGGCGATCAGGATGGCGATCTTCTTGTTCTGGAGCTTCATGGGAAGGGTCCTCGGTTCGGGCGCATGCGCCGGTTCTAGACGGGCGGTGAACGTCGAGGCTCCCAGCCCGTTCCCCTGGCTTCACGCCCCCTCGCCCACCACGAGCTCGATGCGGTCTGCGGCGAATTGCGCGTCGGTCGCCTGGATGGGAGTGCCCGCCGCATCCACGTTGACGCTTTCCGTGACGATCAGGATACGATCCCCGTCGAGCGCCAGATCGCGCGCTTCGTCGGCACTTGCCACGCGCGCGGTGACACGCGTTTCGCGGCGCCGGTAGTCGGCGACGCCGCAGGCGGCGAGCGCCGGCGTGACCGCGCCCGTCTGCCGGAAGGCTTCGACGAAGCCTGCGAAGCGCGGCAGGGGAAAGAAGCTCGTGCCGAGCGAGACGGGCGCGCCGTCGCTGAAGCGCTTCATGCGGACGAGGAGAACGGGCGCACCAAGCGCCAGGCCGAGACGGGCGGCGATGCGGGCATCGGCCGCCACCTCGCCCGAGCCCACCAATTCCGCGCCGGCCGTGTGGCCTTCCGCCGCCATGATCGCCGTGAAGCGGGTGCGCGGGCCGATGGGATAGGGGATGCGGGGGCGGCCGACAAAGGTGCCGCTGCCGCGCGTGGCCTCGACCACGCCGGCATCCGCCAGCGCGGCCAGCGCGCGGCGCACCGTGTGGCGGTTGACGCCGAAGCGGGCGGCAAGCTCGGCCTCGGTGGGGAGCTTGGCGCCCGTGCCGAGCCCGCGCGCGCCGATCTCGGCCTCGATCAGATCGGCGATGCGCCGCCACACCGCGATGCCCTCGCCGCGCTGAACCGTCTGCCCTGTCATACCCACGTCACGCCTTGCCGCCATTTTGTTGTCGAGACCCATAGACAAATTTCCATGTTGTCTATACTCATAGACAAATCACAGCAGGGCGGTCAACGACCGGCGGATCATGACGGCAGGCAACGTGGATGTGGCGAAGCGGCAAGAGGCCATGCGGCTCTGCGCGCTGGCCAGCGCGGAGGAGTTGTCCGCGCTGGTGGAGCGGCTCGGCGGCACGGAAACCGTGTCCGACCTGCGCCGGCCCGAGCGCGGGCTTGTGATGCTGCAGGGCCGGGCGGGCGGCGAGGGTGCGGCCTTCAACCTGGGCGAAGCGAGCGTGGTGCGCGCGGCCGTGTCGCTTTCGGACGGAACGCTGGGCTTCGCCTACCATCTCGGCCGCGACGCGAAGAAGGCGCGCCATGCGGCGATCCTGGACGCGCTGCGCCAGCGGCCCGGCGGAGCGGACCGGGTGGACGGCGCGCTCGAGCCGGTGGCCCGCCGCATCACCGCCGAAGACAGGCTCGATGCCGAGCGGACGGCTGCGACGCGGGTCGAGTTCTTCACCATGACGCGCGGCGAGGACTGAGTGATGGCTGCTCTTTCCCCAGGCTTCGCCGATGCGCCGCGCGAAGCGCAGACCGTGTTTCGCGCGGTGATGGAGGCGCTGGCCCGCCCCACCTCGCTTCAGCCGCTTGCAGCCGATCTCGACCCGCCAGCACCGCTTTCGGCCGAACTCGCCGCGGTGGCGCTGACGCTGTGCGACGGGGATTCGCCCGTCTGGCTCGACGCAAAGCTCGCGGCCGCGCCGGCGGTGGGGGTCTGGCTGCGCTTCCACACGGGCGCGCCGATCACGGATGATCCCGGCCAAGCCTCGTTCGCGCTCGCAGCCGACCCCGCAGACCTTCCGCCGCTCGCCGATTTCGCGCAGGGCACGGAGGAGTTTCCCGACCGCTCGACCACCATCGTGCTGGCAGCGCAGAGTTTCGGGGGCGCGGATGGCATCCGGGTGTCGGGGCTGGGGATGCGGGGAGTGGAAACGCTTGCCGTCGAGCCGCTGCCACCCGATCTCGCCCGGCAGTGGCGGGAAAACCGCAGGGGCTTCCCGCGCGGGGTGGACCTCGTCTTTGCCGGCAAAGGATCGGTCGCCGGCCTGCCCCGCTCGTCGCGGATCGTGGAGGAATAGCCATGTATGTCGCGGTGAAGGGTGGCGAAAAGGCCATCGACAACGCCCACCGGCTGCTCGCCCACAAGCGGCGCGGCGACATGGGCGTGCCTGCGCTGACGCTCGCGCAGATCACGGAACAGCTCGCGCTCGCCGTCGACCGCGTGATGGCGGAAGGCTCGCTCTACGACCGGGAGCTTGCGGCACTCGCCGTGCGCCAGGCGCGCGGCGACCTGATCGAGGCGATCTTCCTGCTGCGCGCGTTCCGCACCACCCTACCCCGCTTCGGCGGAAGCGTGCCGCTGGAAACGGGCGCGATGCGGATCAGCCGCCGCGTTTCGGCGACCTTCAAGGACATGCCCGGCGGCCAGGTGCTCGGGCCGACCTTCGATTACACCCACCGCCTGCTCGATTTCGCGATCGAGGCCGAAGGGGAAGCGCCGAGCCTGGGCGCGGCATCGGACGAGCCGGTTCCGCGTGTGACCGACTTCGTGGGCGAGGAAGGGCTGATCGAGCGGGCCGAGGCACCCCAAACCGACGAGCCCGTGGGCGATCTCACGCGTGCGCCGCTCGAATTCCCCGCGGAGCGCGACCTGCGCCTCCAGGCGCTGGCGCGCGGCGACGAGGGGTTCCTGCTCGCGCTCGCCTATTCCACCCAGCGCGGCTTCGGGCGCACGCACCCCTTCGTGGGCGAGATCCGCTTCGGCACGGTGGAGGCGTCCTTCGTGCCGGAGGAACTGGGCTTCGCGGTGCCCCTGGGGCGTGTCGAGGTGACGGAATGCCAGATGGTGAACCAGTTCACCGGAGGCGGCGAAACCCCGCCGCAGTTCACGCGCGGCTATGGGCTCGTCTTCGGCCAGAGCGAGCGCAAGGCGATGTCGATGGCGCTGGTGGACCGCTCGCTTCGCGCCGACGAGTTCGGCGAGGAGCGCGGCGCGCCCGCCCAGGACGAGGAATTCGTGCTGTCGCATTGCGACAACGTTCAGGCGACCGGCTTCGTGGAGCACCTGAAGCTGCCGCATTACGTGGATTTCCAGGCCGAGCTCGGCCTGCTTCGCACGCTGCGCGCCGAGTGGGACGCGCGGCAGCAAGACGAGCCCATGCGGGAGGCTGCGGAATGAGCGCTGCGACCGAAGACCAGGCGCCCTACAACTTCGCCTATCTCGACGAAAACACCAAGCGCATGATCCGGCGCGCGATCCTCAAGGGCATCGCCATTCCCGGCTACCAAGTCCCCTTCGCCTCCCGCGAGATGCCGATGCCATACGGCTGGGGCACGGGCGGCGTGCAGGTGACGGCGGCGATCCTGGGGCCGGAAGACCGACTCAAGGTGATCGACCAGGGGTCGGACGACACGACGAACGCGGTCTCGATCCGCAAGTTCTTCGAGAAGACGGCGGGCGTCGAGACCACGACCAAGACGGCGGAAGCCTCCGTGATCCAGACGCGCCACCGCATTCCCGAGCATCCGCTCGCGGAGGGCCAGGTGCTGGTCTATCAGGTGCCGATCCCCGAACCCCTGCGCTTTCTGGAGCCGCGCGAGACCGAAACGCGCAAGCTGCACGCGCTGGCCGATTACGGGCTGATGCATGTGAAGCTCTACGAGGACATCGCGCGCCACGGGCATATCGCCACCACCTATGCCTACCCTGTGGAGGTGGACGGGCGCTATGTGATGGACCCCTCGCCCACGCCCAAGTTCGACAACCCCAAGATGAACGACTGCGCGGCGCTTCAGCTCTTCGGCGCAGGGCGTGAGAAGCGCATCTATGCGGTGCCGCCTTACACGCGAGTGGTCAGCCTCGACTTCGAGGATCATCCCTTCGCGGTGCAGGAATTCGCCAAGCCGTGCGCGCTCTGCGGCGCGCGGCACGTCTATCTCGACGAGATCGTGCTCGACGACCGTGGCGGGCGCATGTTCGCCTGCTCGGACACCGATTTCTGCGAGACGCGCCGGGCGGACGGCCATCGCGGCGAGAGCCTTGGAGCCGTGCCCCACGCGATCGCGGGGGAAAGCCATGTCTGAGCTCTCCGTGCGCAAGGCCGAAAAAGCCGACATTCCCACAGTCCTTGCGCTCTACGCCCAGGCCGACTTCAACGACGGGCGCGTGGTGTCCGTGGCCGAGGCCGAAGCGCTCTTCGACACGTTCTCGCGCTATCCCGACTATGCGGTCTATCTCGCCGAGATCGAGGGCGAGCCCGTCGGCACATTCTGCCTGATGCGGGTGGACAACATCGCGCATTGGGGGACGCCGGTCGCGATGGTGGAAAGCGTCGTCGTGTCCGAGCATCACCAGCGCCGGGGCATCGGCCGCCTGATGATGCAGGAAGCGGCCGGACTTGCGCAGGCCAAGGGCTGCTACAAGCTCGTGCTCTCCTCCAACCAGAACTCGGCCCACGCCCACGCCTTCTATGCCGCGCTCGGCTTCACCCGCTACGGCTTCTCCTTCAAGCTCGAGCCGCCGGCGATCACGGACAAGGGGATTGCCGCATGACGACGCCGCTTCTTTCCGCGCGCAACCTTTCCAAGCGCTACGGCGCGCGGCTCGGCTGCGCGGATGTTTCCTTCGATCTCTACGAGGGCGAGGTGCTGGCCGTGGTGGGCGAGTCGGGCTCGGGCAAGTCGACGCTGCTCGGTCTGATCTCGACCGAACTGGCGGCGACATCGGGCTCGGTGCACTACCGCTTCCGCGACGGGCAGACGCGCGATCTCGCGAGCCTGTCGGAATCCGAGCGCCGCTTTCTCCTGCGCACCGACTGGGGCTTCGTGCGCCAGGACGCGCGCGAGGGGCTGAGGATGGGCGTGTCGGCCGGCGGCAATGTGGGCGAGCGGCTGATGGCCGTGGGCGAGCGGCATTACGGCCAGATCCGCGCCAAGGCCGAGGACTGGCTCGGCCGCGTCGAGATCGAGGCCTCGCGCACCGACGACATGCCCGGCTCGTTCTCGGGCGGCATGCGCCAACGCCTCCAGATCGCGCGCAACCTCGTGACGCACCCGCGCATCGTGTTCATGGACGAGCCGACTTCGGGCCTCGACGTTTCCGTGCAGGCGCGCCTGCTCGACCTGATCCGCGGGCTGGTGGCCGATCTCGGGCTGGCGGTGGTGATCGTCACCCACGACCTCGCGGTCGCCCGCCTGCTGTCGCACCGGACGCTGGTGATGCGCGGCGGGCATGTGGTGGAGACCGGCCTCACCGACCAGGTGCTCGACGACCCGCAGGCTCCCTACACCCAACTCCTCGTTTCCTCGGTGCTGCCCGCATGACCGCGCCCGTTCTCTCGCTCCGCAACGTCGCCAAGGATTTCACGCTGCACCTGCGCGGCGGCAATGTGATCCCCGTGATGGCTGACGTGTCGTTCGACGTGATGCCGGGCGAATGCGCGGTGCTCGGCGGGCCCTCGGGCATCGGCAAGTCGTCCATCCTCAAGATGGTCTATGGCAATTATCGCGCGAGCACGGGCTCGATCCTGCTGCGTGACGGCGCCGTTCAGGTCGACATCACGAAGGCCGAGCCGCGCGAGGTGCTGCGCCTGCGGGGAAGCGTGGTCGGCTATGTCAGCCAGTTCCTGCGCGTGATCCCGCGCGTGTCCGCGCTCGACATCGTGGCGGAGGCGGCACGGGGGCCGGGCGTTTCCGAGCGCGAGGCGCGCGAGCACGCCGAACACCTTCTGGCGCTTCTCGCCCTGCCGCCCAAGCTCTGGCCGCTGCCGCCAGCGACATTCTCGGGCGGCGAGCAGCAGCGCGTGAACATCGCACGCGGCTTGGCCGCCCCCCGCGCGCTCCTGCTTCTGGACGAGCCCACCGCCTCGCTCGACGCCCGCAACCGCGAAACCGTGATGGGCCTGATCGAAAGCAAGAAGCGGGAGGGCGTTGCCATTCTCGGCATCTTCCACGACGAGGATGTGCGCGATGCGGTGGCGAGCCGCATCATCGACGTGTCCCGCTTCGCGCCTGCCCCGAAAGAACCAGTCCATGCTTGAGCCCGAAAGCTTCGTTCTCGAAAACGCGGCGCTGATCCTGCCGAACCAGGTGATCGAGAAGGGGTGGCTCGCGGTGGCCGACGGGCGGATTACGGAGTTCGGCGAAGGCGAGGCGCCCGAGCGCGGCGTCGACTGCCGCGGCGACTACCTCCTGCCCGGCCTGGTGGAACTGCACACCGACCACCTCGAAAGCCATTTCGCGCCGCGCCCGCATGTGCGCTGGCACGCGCTTTCGGCGGTAACGGCGTATGACGCTCAGATCGCGGCATCCGGCATCACCACCGTGTTCGACAGCTTGCGCGCGGGCTCGGACGCCGATTCGGCCTCGATCGGCGCGGACCTCCTGGCGCTCGCCGAAGCGCTCGCCTCGGCGAAGACGCTCGGCGCGCTCAGGGTGGACCACCGCACCCACCTGCGCTGCGAGATCGCTTCGGCGGATGTGGTGGAACAGGTGGAGGATTTCGCGACGCGATATCCCATCCACCTGATGTCGCTCATGGACCACACGCCCGGCCAGCGGCAGTTCCGCGACATCGAGACGTGGAAGCTCTTCTACATGCGCAAGGTGAAGTGGAGCGACGAGGAGCTTGCCCGCTTCGTCCGTCAGCGGCTCGAGATCCACGAGCGCTATGCGGCCGAGCACCGCCTGCAGCTCGTGGCGCTTTCGGAGCGGGTGGGCGCGGTGCTCGCCTCGCATGACGACGCGACCGCCGAGCATGTCGAGGAATCCGTTGCGAACGGGGTGAAGGTGGCGGAGTTTCCGACCACGGTGGAAGCGGCCGCCGCATCCCACGAGGCGCAGGTCGCGGTGATGATGGGCGCGCCCAATGTGGTGCGCGGCGGCTCGCATTCGGGCAATGTGGCGGCCGAGGTGCTGGCGCGCGAGGGGCTGCTCGACGTGCTGTCGTCGGACTACGTGCCGGCGAGCCTCCTGTTTTCCGCCTTCCACCTTCCGCGCCGGGTGCCGGAGATTGCGCTTCCCCAGGCGATCCGCATGGTCACCTCGGCGCCGGCCCAGGCGGTCGGGCTCGACGACCGCGGCGAGATCGCGCCTGGCAAGCGCGCCGACCTCGTGCGGGTCGCGGTGGCCGACGATGCGCCCATGGTGCGCCGCGTCTGGGCCGAAGGGCGCTTTGCGGCGTGAGATGGTGAGCGTCCCAGGGCCGGCGGCGGTTTTCAGTCCGGCATTCGTCCGGACCGGCGGGAGCGTTTCCCTCACCTCCTGCCCTTCCCCTCAAGGGGGAGGGAAGACGGCGAGGCTTGCGTGTTTCGAGGAGTTCGTTCGATGAGCGGCACATTCGTCTGCGTGGTGGGGCCGAGCGGGGCCGGCAAGGACACGCTGATCGCGGGGGCGCGGGCGGCGCTCGCGGGGGACCGGCGCTTCACCTTTCCCCGGCGCGTGGTGACGCGCGACGCATCCGACGCCGAGGACCACGACACGGTGTCGGTCGAGAATTTCGGCCTCATGGAGGCCAAGGGCGAGTTCGCGCTGTCCTGGGGCGCGCACGGGCTGCGCTATGCCATTCCGGGCGTGGTGGCCTCCGACCTCGCGGGGCACCGGGTTGCCGTGTGCAACCTGTCGCGCCGCGCGGTGGCGGATGCCAAGAAGCGCTTCGAGCATGTGCGCGTCGTGCTGGTGACCGCGCCGCGCGAGGTTCTGCGCGCGCGCATCCTGGCGCGCGGGCGCGAGGACGGCGCGGACCTCGACCGCCGGCTGGACCGGGAGGCGGGCACGCATACCGACGCCGACCTCACGATCACCAACACCGGGCCGGTCGCTTCGCATGTGGCGGGCTTCACGCGCTTTCTGCAGGACCTGGCCGAAGAGGATGCGGGTGCCGCGGGCTTTCCGCTCGGACGCGCCTCGTGAAGGTCGCAAGCGTCGCCGCGAGCCCCGGCCACTCGTTCTCCAAGGCGGTGCGGGGCGAAATCCGCCTGCTCGAAGGGCTGGGCGTGGAAGGCGACGCCCATGCGGGCGTGACGGTGAAGCATCGCTCGCGCGTGGCCAAGGACCCTACGCAGCCCAACCTGCGCCAGGTTCATCTGGTGCAGGGCGAGACGCTGGCGGAACTCAGCGCGCAGGGCTTTCGGGTGGAGCCCGGCACGATCGGCGAGAACGTGCTGACGGAAGGCATCGACCTCCTGGCGCTCCCGACCGGTGCGGTGCTGCATCTGGGCGAGCAGGCGCGGGTGGAGGTGACGGGCCTGCGCAATCCCTGCGCGCAGCTCGACAACTATCAGGCCGGCCTCACGCGCGCGGTGCTCGACCGGGACGCGGAGGGCAACCTCGTGCGCAAGGCGGGCGTGATGGCGGTGGTGCTCTCTGGCGGAACGGTGGCTGCGGGCGACCCGATCACCGTGACCCTGCCGCCCGAACCGCACCGGCCGCTTGAAAAGGTCTGAGGCCCCGCCCGAGCCTCAGGCCGGAACCCTTCTCCGTCGCTCGCAGTTTTCGGCCCGTTCACACGGAGCCAGCCCGATGCAAGCACCCGTTCGCTATTTTCCCGGCGTGGAAGAGGTGAAGCCCGACGAGGCCGAGACGATCCAAGGCCTCAAGGACGCCTTCGACACGATCCTGGAAAAGACCGCCGAAGACTACGGCCACGCCGTGCGCTCCGTGCACGCCAAGTCGCACGGCATCCTGGAAGGCGAGCTCGAAGTGCTGCCGGGGCTCGCGCCCGAACTGGCGCAGGGGCTGTTCGCGAAGCCTGGCAAGCACAAGGTCTATCTGCGCATCTCCACCAATGCCGGGGACATCCTGCCCGACGCCATCTCGTTGCCGCGCGGGCTGGCCATCAAGGTGCTCGACGTCGAAGGCGAGCGCCTCTCCGGCTCGGAAGGCACCGCGCAGGACTTCGTGATGGTCAACGGCAAGGTGTTCCAGGCGAAGACCGCCGACAAGTTCCTAGGCAACCTCAAGCTGCTGGCCGCCACGACCGACCGCCTGGAAGGCACCAAGAAGGTGATGTCGGCCGTGCTGCGCGGCGTGAACACGGCGCTTGAGACGGTGGGCATCGACAGCTCTGCCATCAAGACGCTCGGCGGCGCGCCGAACGTGGAGCCGCTGGGCGAGACCTATTTCTCGGCCACGCCCTTCCGCTACGGCGACCACATCGCGAAGTTCTCGCTGATGCCCGTGGCGCCTGCCCTCACCGCGCTGACGGGCGAGGTGATCGCGGTCGACGGGCGCGAGAACGCCATCCGCGAGGAGGTGCAGAAGGAGATGAAGGGCATCGAGGCCGAGTGGGCCTTCCGCGTGCAGCTCTGCCGGGACCTGGAGAAGCAGCCGGTGGAAGACCCGACCGTCGAGTGGGACGAAGCGGAAGCGCCCTTCCAGACGGTGGCCACGATCAGAGCGGCGCCGCAGGACAGCTGGGACGAGGCGCGCGTGCAGGAGGTCAACGAGGAGATGCGCTTCTCGGTCTGGACGGGGATCGCGGACCACCGGCCGCTCGGCAACATCAACCGCGCCCGCAACGAGCCTTACCGCCATTCGGCGAATTTCCGCGCCCGCTTCAACGGCTGCCCCTATCACGAGCCGGCAGGTGCTGCCGGCGAGGCCGAGCCCGCCCCAGCGCAGAAGAGCATCTGAGCCCCGCGCGCTCGGGGCGATTCGAGGCTGCGTCTTCCGGTCGGTCGGTCGGGGATGCGATCCCGCCCGAAAGGAAAAGCCATCCTACGGGCGAAGCGGAGGGCGAGGAAAACGTCCTCTGGATGGCCGAAAATCTAAAATGGACAATGTCTATAATCTTTGTAGATAATTGGGGCGCAACCGAGGCTTTCTCATGGCGCACCTTTTGTCCGACCGGCCTGCCAAGTTCCTGTCCCGCTCCGCCGCCCCTCTTTGGGCGGACCGCGCGCTTTTCGCGCTGTGCATCGGCTTCGTGAGCCTCGTGATCACCGGAGTGATCTGAGAGTTTCTCCAAGAGGCGGAGCGCCGCCCGACATACCCTTATGCCTGAGACGGGAGGACGCGTGATGCCGATCCACTTCGCCTATTCGCAAAAGGAAGACCTGCCGCTGCCTTCCGCCTCGCGCGGCCAGCGGCTCGACGCCAAGCGGGCCTATCCGCTTCTGGAGGAAGCGGGCTTCGACCGGGTGCTGGTGTGCGACCCATCGGGCAACACGCGCGATGCCGAGCTTGCCCGGCTGGCACTTCAAACCAGCGCCCGCCTCCAGGTGGTGTGGCCGCATGTTCCCTCCTCGGCCTCGCCCTTCTTCCTGGCGCAGACGCTTGCCGACTGGGCCGGCGGCCAGGCCGGGCGCACCGCACTTTTCATCGATCCCGGCCGCCAGGGCGAGGGCGCCGAGACGCATGCCGAGCTTCTGGCGCGGGCGGGCGAGTTCATCGCGCTTTTGCGCGAACTCTGGCACGCGAACGCGCCGCTCAGCCGCGAAGGCCGCTTCTTCCGGTTGGAGGACGCGGAACTGGAAGGCGAGCGCCGGGGGCCGGCGCCGCTCGTTCATCTCGGCGGGCGATCGGGCATCGCGCTGAAATTCGCGGGCGCCCATGCCGACACCTTCCACCTGCCGGTCTCCGCACCGGTGGAGGCCGAGCGGCTGATCGCGCGGGTGCGCGAAGCGGCCGTCAGCGTGGGCCGGAAGGCGGACGCCGTGACCTTCGCGCTGCCCGTTTCGCTCGCGGGCTTCACGGCGGGCACCAAGAACCAGGGCGGGCGCTTCGCGGCCAGGTTGGCCGAGGAACTGGCGCCGCTTCTCGAACTCGGCGTGGGCGAACTCGTGTTCGAGGGCCTGCGCGGCCAGGCTGAACTCGAAAGCTTCGCCGAGCACGTGCTGCCCCGCCTGCGGGCGGGCGGAAGCGCGAAAGCCCCCTCCCCCGTGGCACTGCCTGGTCTCTTGTGGAGCCGGCTAGCCTAAGGCCCGCTCCAGGTCGGCCCGAAGGTCGTCCACATCCTCGATCCCCACCGACAGGCGCACCAGCCCGTCGGTGATGCCGAGGGCTGTGCGCTGTTCGGGCGGGATCGAGCCGTGCGTCATGAGCGCGGGGTGCTCGATCAGGCTTTCCACCCCGCCCAGGCTTTCGGCCAGCGTGAAAAGCTCGGTGCGCTCCAGAAAGCGCTTGGTGCCCGCGAGATCGCGGTCGAGTTCCACTGAGATCATGCCGCCGAATGCCTTCATCTGGCGCTTGGCGATGGCGTGCTGGGGGTGGCTGGGCAGGCCGGGATAGAGCACGCGGGCGATGTCGTCGCGCGTTTCCAGCCACTGGGCTAGGGCAAGCGCGTTGAGGGAATGGCGTTCCATGCGCAACGCCAGCGTCTTCAGGCCGCGCAGGGCGAGAAAGCTGTCGAAGGGGCCGGAGATCGCGCCCACCGCGTTCTGCAGGAATTTCAGGCCTGCAAGCGCTTCCTGGTTTCCGCCCACGACCGCCACGCCGCCCACCATGTCGGAATGGCCGTTGAGGTATTTCGTGGTGGAGTGGACCACGATGTCGAAGCCCAGTTCCAGCGGGCGCTGGCTGAAGGGGCTGGCGAAGGTGTTGTCGGCCACGGCTATCAGCCCGCGCCTGCGGGCGAGCGCCGCGACGGCTTCGAGATCCACCACCTTGAGAAGCGGGTTGGTGGGCGTTTCCACCCAGAGCATGCGCGTTTGCGGGCGGATGGCGCGTTCCACGGCATCGAGATCGGTGAAGTCGACGAAGCTCGCCTCAAGGCCTGCCGAGCGCTTGCGCACGCGTTCCAGCAGACGGAACGTGCCGCCATAGAGGTCGTCCGTCGCAACGAGGTGCGAGCCCGCATCCAGGAGTTCGAGCACGGTGGAGATGGCGGCAAGGCCCGACGCGAAGGCGAAAGCCTGCTCGCCGCTTTCGAGATCCGCCACCGCGCGCTCAAAGGCGAAGCGCGTGGGGTTCTGCGAGCGCGCATATTCGAAGCCCTTGTGCACGCCGGGGCTTTGCTGCCCGAAGGTCGAGGTGGCGTAGATCGGCACCATCACGGCGCCCGTCAGGGGGTCGAGGCTTTGGCCGCCGTGGATAGTGCGGGTGGCGAATGCCAGCCTGTTCGGCGTCTGGCGGTTGCGGCCTTCGGTCATCGGTTGCGCCTCAGATGGTTGATCAGGTCGATGCGGGTGATGAGGCCCAGGAACTCCTCGCCGTCGAACACGATCGCCACCTCGTTGCGGTCGAAGACGGGCAGGAGCGCGTCCAGCGTCTGGCTGGCCTGGAGCGTGTGGAGGTCGGCCGTCATGGCCGAGCGCACGGGCGCGGCGAAGCGGTCCCAGCGGCCCTCGTAGGAGCCTTCCACGCGGGCCAGGATGTCGCTTTCGTCGATGATGCCGACGAGCCTGCCGCCTTCCAGCACGGGAAGCTGGGAAACGTCGGAGCGCCGCATCCGCCCGTAGGCGTTGATCAAGGTGTCGTCGGGTCCGACAAAGACGGTGCCGCCCTCGCGGTGGGAGCGCGCGATGAGGTCGGACAGGTCGCCGTGGGTTGCGCGTTCGGTCAGGCCCTGCTCGGCCAGCCAGAAATCGTCGAACACCTTGGAGAGATACTTGTTGCCGGAATCGCAGACGAAGGTCAGCACGCGCTTGGGTGCCTTCTGCTCGCGGCAGTAGCGCAGCGCCGCCGCCAGAAGCGTGCCCGACGAGGAGCCGGCCAGGATGCCTTCCTTCGACAGGAGTTCGCGGGCGGCCGCCATGCTCTTCTTGTCGGAGATGGAATAGGCGCGCTTGACGAAGGACAGGTCGCAGTTGGGCGGCACGAAATCCTCGCCGATGCCTTCCACGGTCCAGCTTCCCGCTTCCACCATTTCGCCGTTCTTGACGAGAGGGGCGAGCACCGAGCCCACGGGATCGGCCAGCACCATCTCGGTCTTGGGCGAAACGCGCGAAAAGAAGCGGCCAAGCCCGGTCAGGGTGCCGCCGGAGCCCACACCCACCACCACCGCATCGACGTCACCGTCGAGCTGGCTCCAGATCTCGGGGCCGGTGGTGGTCTCATGGGCGTGGGGGTTTGCGGGGTTGGCGAACTGGTTGGCATGGAAGGCGCCGGGCGTTTCGCGCGTGATGCGCTCGGCCATGTCCTGGTAGTATTCGGGGTGGCCCACCCCGACATCGGAGCGCGTGAGGCGCACTTCCGCACCCAACGCGCGCAGGTGCTGCACCTTCTCGCGCGACATCTTGTCGGGCACGACCAGCACGATGCGATAGCCCTTGGGGATGCCGACCTGGGCGAGGCCCAGCCCGGTGTTGCCGGCGGTCGCCTCCACGATCGTGCCGCCGGGCGCGAGCCTGCCCTGCCGCTCGGCTTCGGCTATCATGGAGCGCGCGATGCGGTCCTTGATGGAGCCGCCGGGATTCTGGCTTTCGAGCTTCACGAAGAGCCGGCAGGGACCGGTGTCGAACCGGGTGAGTTCCACGACCGGCGTTTCGCCGATCAGGTCGAGCACCGAGCGGACGGGGGGCCGGAGCCGGGTGCCTTCGGGCTCGGCTGCGATGGGCTGCACTGCATTCATGGGGGCTCCTCCGATGCCGCGCGGCCATTTTCGGAGAGGGCGAAGGCCGGCGGAAGGAATTCCAATCTCCTCAACGCCCGTTTCCCGAACGAAGTTTCCGCGCACAAAAAAGCCGGACTGGCGAACCAGCCCGGCAAGATGAGGTGTGAACCTCGAGGGGAACACCGCAAGCCGCAATGGGAGGAGAACGGCCTGCGATTTTTCTCTTATCGGCCCTCAGGGCGGGCCTGTCGCAGAAATCCGTTCCAAATATCGCGCGGCACGCGAACGACTTTGCTTCCCTGCGCTCAGCGGCTGCGCGAGAACGCCACCATCTCGGCCTCAGGCTTGTCCACCGCGGGCACGCCGCCCTTGTAGCGGGGCACCACGACCACATGGGTGATCTCGCCCCGTTTGAAGGCGGCGAGGAACTTGTCGTATTTCTTGAACACGATGCAGCCCGAGGAGTCGCCGGGCACACGCAGCAGATAGGTGTGGGCGAGCAGGCCGACGCGGCCGAGCGGGGCCTTGCCGTCGATGGGGTTGAGCCGGATCGCCTCCACGCCGTGGAAGCGCGCCTCGCGCATGGACAGCTTGTAGGTGGAGGGGGGCGTGGGCCCGCGCATCTTCACATGGGCGTATTTCGGGTTGTCGCGCATCTCGCCGCGGCCCGAATGGGCTTCGAGCCTGTCGCCATTGGGCATGTGCACCACGCCGGCGGAGATGTCGTAGATCGCGGTCTTGTTTCTGCTCTTCACGCCCGGCCACGGAATCAGTGCCTGCTTGGCGGGGGCCTCGTCGACGGCGGGCTTTTCGGGCCGCGCATAGGCGAGAACCGTGGCGGGCTTCTCGGTCTCTTCGGCTGCGGTCGGCGCGGGGCGCTGCTCGGGCTTCTCGGCCGTGGGCTCGGCTGCCCTGGGGCGGAAGGCGGGTGCGGGGACCTGGCCCGGCAGGCTCGCCATCACGATCGCCTCGCGCATCTCGGCGACCGCTTCGGCGACGAGGGGCTTGGGCGCTTCAACCGGATCCGTTGCGATGTCGGGGGTGGAAGAGGCGGGCGAAAGGCTTGCCACGCGAACGGGCGCGGGCTCCTCGAAATGGCTGAAATCGGGGGCCTCGACCGGGCGGGCGGCGAAGGCGGTGCGCGGGTCGATGCGGCCGGGCTGGGCCAAAAGGCGCGAAAGCGGGCGTTGGGTGGCGGATGGCGCACCGGCCGCGAAGCGCTGGTCGAAGGCCTGGCCCGACAGCGGCTTTGCCGCAAGCGGGCGATCGCTTGTTTGGGTGGAATGGGAAAGGAGCGCCACGGTTTCTGCGGGAGCGCCGAGGCGCGCATCCTTCATGCCCTGGATCGGGCGCACCTCGGCGTGGAGGGGGGCGGAGGCCAGAAGGGTTCCGGCAACGGTGCCGCACAGAACCAGGAATGCCGTGCGGCGATGCGAAAGGCGCAGCACATCTCGGCGCGGCGCAAACGCACGCGCAAGCATGGAAAGAGCGGCCAAATCGATTCTCTTTTGTTGCGGCAGACGGGCCCTTGAGCCCGTCTTCATGGCATCAATATGAAGGGAACCGGTAACCAAGTTCTTTAACGGCCGCTTCTTGCTCAGGACCTCCCGCTGCTTGGCGGCGCAAGTCGGCGTTCAGTAGACCTCCTCATAGGCGGCGCAGACGGCGGCCATGTCCTTGCCCGCGAGATAGGCGATCTCGGCCTGCTTGTGCTTGGCGTAGGTGTCGACGAAGCCGTGCGGGAACCAGCCGCGCACCGTTGGGTCGGCTTCCAGGGCGGCGAGCGCCTCCTCCAGGCTTTGCGGAAGGCGGACGATGCCGCGCTCGCGCAGAGTGTCGGCGTCGAGGAGCGAAAGGTCGTCCTGGGTGGCGTCGGGCACGGGAAGCGCCTCCTCGATGCCCTGGACGCCGGCGTGAACGAGGGCTGCGAGCTGGAGATAGGGGCTGCCCGTGGCGTCGGCCGCGCGGAACTCGAAGTTGAACTGCTGCGCCTTGGCGAGATCGGAGATGTCGGAGACCGGGCAGATGCGCACGGCCGCCTCGCGGTCGCGGAAGCCCAGATTGTTGAAGGCGGCGCTCCAGCGATGGGGCGTGAGGCGCAGGTAGGACACGACCGAGGGCGCCGTGATGGCCAGAATGGAGGGTAGGTAACGCAGGATGCCCGCCACGAAGCCGCCCGCGGTCTCCGACAGTTCGTGGCGCCCGTTCGGATCCCAGGTGGCGGGCGCGCCCGATGGGTCGAGCATGGACATGTGGATGTGGACGCCGTTGCCGACGCCTGCGGGATCGCGGATCGGGGTGAAAGTGGGAACGCGGCCGAGCTTGGCTGCGACGGCCGTGACCACCTCGCGCGTGATGGCCGAATGATCGGCCGCCGTGACGCCTTTCTGCGGGTTCATCGTCACCTCGAACTGGCCCGCGCCGTATTCGCGCAGGATCGTGTCGGGCGAGATGCCGGCGTCGCGCATGGCCGCGATCACGCCCTCGCAAAAGGCGCGCTCGGTGCGGAAACCCGCGAGCGTGAAGGCCTGTCCGGGGGCGGAAACCGCGCCGCGGAACTGGAACTCGTGCTCGAAGGCGGAAAACAGCGACACGCCCGCGACACGCTCCAGTCGCGCCAGCGCATCCTCGAGGATCGAGCGCGTGCAGTATTCCCAGGGGCGGCCGTCGGTGTGGCGGATATTGCCCATGACGAAGCGCTCGGGCGGCGCGTCCCCTTCGCTCTCGATCGACACCAGCGTGTCGGGGTCGGGGATCAGCACGAGATCGCCCAGCGAGCCGAAGGGGCTGTCGCCGATCGTGTCGAAGCAGGTGATCTGAACGTTGGTGGGGGTCCAGCCCACGCCGCGCTTCAGGCGCTTGTCGAGCTGGACGGCGGGAAACGCCTTGCCGCGTGTCTTGCCCGCCAGGTCGTTGCAGCAGGCAACGATCATCGCTTCGCGCTTCATGGTCATCCTAGGGCTCTGGCTACGGGGTGTGGTCTTCGGGCGGGGGCGGGCCGTCGAGGCGCACGGCATCCCAGGCCCTGATGCGATCTTGGGCGGCGTTCCAGTCGGCTTCCGAAACGCGCACGATCAGCGCTTCCACGAAGGCGAGAAGGGCGGCCGAACTGTCCCAGGCGGTGCCCGCCTCGATCGGCAGCGCCACCACATGGGAGGCCGAGCGCGCGACCGGCGACATCCATTTGTCGGTGACGAGCACGATCGTGGAATGGCGCCTGGCGCGCACGATCTCGGCCAGCTCCTGCAGGCTCTTCTGGTAGCGGCGGAGGTCGAACAGGATCACCACGTCGCGCTTGCGCATGCGCAGCACGTGCTCGGGCCAGAGCTCGGGGTCGGCGGGGATGTGGAAGATGCCCGCGCGCAGCTGGCGCAGGTGGATCGACAGATAGGCGGCGATCGTGTCCGACACGCGGCCGCCGAGCAAAAACACGTTGCGCGAGGGATCGGCCACCAGCGCGCAAACCGTCTCGAACTGGCTCTGGCTGAGCGTATCGGCCATCTCGCCCAGCACGCCCGACAGGCGGCGCGCATAGTCGGCCAGGAACTCCGAGCCGCCGAGCGGGGTGCGGCGCGTCTGGAGCTCCACCGGCGACTGGCGGCTTTCCTTCAACTCGGCGATCAGCTGGCGCTGGAAGTCGCCGAAGCCCGCGCAGCCGATCTTGGCCACGAAGCGGGTGATGGAGGGCGCGCTGACGCCCGTGCGCGCGGCGAGTTCTTGGATGCCGTCGAGCGCGGTGAAGGGATAGTCGGCCAGCACGGCGTTGGCGATCTTGCGCTCGCTCGCCGTCAGCCCCCCTGTCGCGTTGCGGATCCTGGCCTGGACCGTCGGCCCCATTGTCGTTTCCCGTTTGCGGGAGCACCATCGCCTACGTGAAAAAATCAAGTCAAACGAAATTTCTCATTTGACTTTGATCGGCAAAAATCTCCATCTCCTGGAACAGTGGGAAACGGCTGATGGGGCCGGGCTTGAGCCAGTGGATCATGGTGCAGGAAGAGGGGCTTCTGGGGCCGAACGACCCCTCGCCCGTCGAATGGGTGAACCCCGAGGGCCGCTCCCCCATCGTGCTGTGTTGCGAACATGCGGGCCGCGCCGTTCCCGAGCGGCTGGGCGATCTCGGCATCGATGCCGCCGAGATGGACCGCCACATCGCCTATGACGTGGGCGCGGCCGGGCTGGCGCGGCGGCTTTCGGCACGCCTCGACGCGGCGCTGATCCTGCAGCGCTTCAGCCGCCTGGTGATCGACTGCAACCGCCCCGCGCACGCGCCGGGCTGCATTCCCGAGGCGAGCGACGGAACCGAGCTGCCGATGAACAAGGGCATCGCAGTGGCGGAACGGAACATGCGCTGGCGCGAGATTCACCAGCCCTTCCACGATGCGCTCGCGAGCTTTCTCGACGGCCGCGCGAAGACGGGCACACCCACGGCCCTCGTGACCGTGCATTCCTTCACGCCCGTGATGCGCGCCACGGGCGAGCGCCGCTCCGTGCGGCTCGGCCTGCTGTTCAACCGCGACCCGCGGCTGGCCGAGGCGCTGATGGCCGCGTTCACGCGGGCGCATCCCGCCATCGAGACGGCGCTCAACGTGCCCTACACGGTGTGCGACGATTCCGACTACGCCATTCCCGTGCACGGCGAGCGGCGTGGCATTCCCCATGTGCTCGTCGAGGTGCGCTCCGACGGCATCGCGACGGAAGCGGGCCAGGAAGCGTGGGCGGCGATGCTCGCGCCCGCGCTCACGCTCGCGCTTCAGACCCTCAACCGAGACCCACGCCCGTGACCGACCCGACCACCCGCGAAGTACCCCTCGACCCCAAGGCTTCGGCCATCCTCTTCATCGACGTGCAGAACTTCTCCGTGCGGCGCGAGGGGGGCGAGTTCAAGGATGTGAGCGACGAGGAGATCGCGGGCAAATACGGCTACTATTTCAGCGAGATCGGCAACCGCGCCATTCCCAACATGCGCAGGCTGCTTGATGCCTTTCGTGCAGCGGGCATCGAAGTCATCCACACCACGATCGAGAGCCTGACGCGCGACGGGCGGGACAGGAGCCTCGACTACAAGATCACCGGCTTCAACGTGCCCAAGGGCTCGTGGGACGGCAAGGTGATCGACGAGCTCGCACCGTTGGACGATGAGATCGTGCTGCCGAAAAGCTCGTCCTCGGTGTTCGTTTCCACCCACATCGACTACCTCCTGCGCAACCTGGGCGTGCGGCAGCTCGTGCTATGCGGGCTGCTGACGGACCAGTGCGTGGAATCGGCCGTGCGCGACGCCTGCGACCTCGGCTATCTCGTGACGCTGGTGCCCGACGCCTGCGCGACCATGACGCCCGAGCGGCACGACTTCTCGCTTCAGGCCATCAGCGGCTATTGCCGCCAGGTGACGACCGATAATCTGATCCGGGAAATCTCGGCCTAACCAAACCAAGGCCCCGGCAAGAGCGGCCACAACACGCGTGAAACATGCCCGATGCTTCGGGCCAACACAGGGGAAAACAGCATGACAACCAGAAGCCTCGCGCTCGGCATCCTCGCCGGCGCCCTGCTCGCCTCCGCGGCCCACGCGCAGGACGACAAGATCATCATCGGCGGCGCGATGTCGTTGACCGGCGTGCAGGCGCCGCTCGACACACCCGGCGTGCGCGGCGCGGAAGTGGCCGTGAAATACCTCAACGAGAACGGCGGCGTGCTGGGCAAGCAGATCGAGTTCATCAACATCGACGGCAAGTCCGACCCCGTGACGGTCGGCAACGCGGCGGTCGAGCTGATCGACCGCGGCGCGCAGCTGATCATGGCGCCCTGCGACTTCGACTTCGGCAGCCCGGCGGGCCGCGAGGCGCAGGAAGCGGGCGTGGTGGGCATCTCGACCTGCGCGTCGGACCCGCTCTATTCGTCCTGGTCGCTCGGCGACAAGCAGTTCACGCTGTCCATGTGGAACACCACGATGGGTGCGGTGGCAGCCGACTTTGCGGCCAAGGAGAAGGGCTGGAAGACGGCCTATGTCGTGACCGACCAGTTCATCGCCTACACGAAATCCCTGTCCAAGTATTTCGTGGAGCAGTTCAAGGCGGATGGCGGCGAGGTGATCCTGGAGGACACCTACACCAACGGCGACAACAACTTCTCCGCCCAGATCGCGCGGCTTCAGGCGCTCGGCAAGAAGCCCGACGTGATCTTCGTTTCCTCCTACGGCCAGGACATCGGCGCCATCATCCGCGCGCTGCGCGAGGTAGGCTTCGACGCGCCCGTGCTGGGCGGCGACGCCTATGACGACCCCGCGATGCACGCAGCCCTCGGCGAGCGCTTCGGCAACAACGTGTTCTTCGTGACCCACACCTGGATGGGCCCCGAGGCGCACCCCGACATGCCGAAATTCATCGACCTCTACACCAAGCAGTTCGGCACGGCGCCCGACACCTCGTTCGTGTCGACGGGCTGGGACACGATCATGCTGATGGCCCAGGCCATCCAGGCGGCGGGCTCGACGGACGGCGCGGCGGTCGCCAAGGCGCTGGAAGACGGCAAGTTCTCGCTGCTCACGGGCGAACTCGACTACGGCACGGCGGAAGAAGGGCACCAGCCCAACAAGGCTGCGGTGGTGCTCGAGCTGAAGGGCGGAAAGCCGACCTTCGTGGGCTGGCGCACGCCGGAAAGCATTCCGGCGCCGTAAGGAGTCTGGCGGGGGGGCTCGCCGCTCCCCTCCCCCTTGAGGGGAGGGGTATGGGGTGGGGGTGGGGCCTCCACCGCTCATCCGGTCATTCAGTTCACCCCCACCCCTCACCCCTCCCCTCAAGGGGGAGGGGAAAACTGCACCGTTTTTGCTTCAGGTCGGCCATGACCATCAAACTTCCATGACCGGACAATCCCTCATCGCCGAAGGCGTGTCGGTGGAGTTCGCGGGGCTTCGCGCGCTAGATGGCGTGTCGTTGAGCCTTTCGCCGGGCGAGATCCTCGGGCTGATCGGGCCGAACGGGTCGGGCAAGACCACGCTCGTCAACGCCGTCACGGGCCAGGTGCCGTTGAGCGGGGGGCGCGTGACGCTGGGCGGCGAGACGATCTCGGGGCTTTCGCCACGCGCCATCGCCCTGCGCGGCATCAACCGCTCGTTCCAGATCGTGCGGCTGTTCAACGCGATGACGGTGATCGAGAACGTCGAGGCGGCAAGCCTCGCGCATGGCGTGACGCTGCGGGCGGCGCGCGCGAAGGCCGAGGGGCTGCTCGAGGAGTTCGGGCTCTCGGCCCGTGCGGACGAGTTGGCCGCCAACCTTTCCTATGGCGACAAGCGGCGCGTGGAGATCGCGCGCGCCCTTGCCGCCGATCCCGTCTTTCTGCTGCTCGACGAGCCGGCTGCGGGCATGAACGAGACCGAATCCGAGGCGCTGCTCGCCACGCTGAGCGCGCTTCCCGCGGCACGGGGCCTGGGTCTCCTCATCATCGACCACGACATGGCGCTGATCATGCGGCTCTGCCAGCGGCTGCACGTGCTGGCGTCCGGCCGCACCATCGCCCAGGGTGCGCCCGACGCCGTGCGCCGGGAGCCTGCCGTGATCGAGGCCTATCTCGGACGCGAGGCGGCGCGCGAACATGCTTGAGGTCAAGAATCTCGAAGTCCGCTATGGCGCCATCCGCGCGGTGCGCGACGTGTCGCTGTCCGCCGCCAAAGGGGAGCTGGTCGCGATCCTCGGCGCCAACGGGGCGGGCAAGTCCTCGACACTGATGGCCATCGCCGGCGCGCGGCGGCCTCATGCGGGAAGCGTCCGGCTCGAAGGGGCAGAACTCGGCGGCGCGAGCCCCGAGACCATCGTGCGCAAGGGCATCGCGACCGTGCCCGAAACGCGCGACGTGTTTCCCGACCTGACGGTTTCCGAGAACCTCAGGCTCGGCTCCTATATCCACCGCGGCGACGCCAAGGGCGTGAACGAGGACCGCGAGCGGATGCTGGCGCTGTTTCCGCGCCTGGCCGAACGCGCGAGCCAGCCCGCCGGCACGCTTTCGGGCGGCGAGCAGCAGATGCTGGTGATCGCGCGCGCCCTGATGTCGCGCCCCCGCGTGCTGCTGCTCGACGAGCCCTCGCTGGGCCTGGCCCCGGTGATCGTGGACCAAATCTTCGACATGATCGCGCAGCTCAAGGCGTCGGGCCTCACCATCCTTCTGGTGGAGCAGAACGCCGCCAAGGCGCTTGCGCTCGCCGACCGCGCCTATGTGATGCGGCTCGGCACGATCGCCGCCTCGGGCACGGCTTCCGAGATCGCGGCGGGCACCGATCTCGGCGCGCTTTACCTGGGGGGCTGACGCGTGACCTCTGTTCAGTTCCTCCTCGACGCACTCTCCCTCGGCGGCGCCTATGCCCTGATGGCGCTGGGCCTTGTCGTGGTCTACGGCATCCTCAGGCTGGTCAACTTCGCCTATGGCGAGCTGATCATGGTCGCGGGCTATGCGCTCTTTCTCGCGGGCGGCTCGGGCGTGCCCTGGCTGGTGATGGCGGGCTTCGCCGTGGTGATGGCTGTGGTGGCCGGCATCGCCACCGACTATGTCGCCTTCCGCCCGGTGCGCGCGAAGTCGGTGACGGCAGTGCTGATCACCTCGTTCGCGTTCTCGACGCTGCTCCAGAACGCGGCACTCCTGTTCATCTCGCCCCGCCCGCGCCCCGTGCCGCTGCCCGACTTCTTTTCGGAAACCGTGACGGTGTTCGGCGCGGTGACGCCGGTGCGCAACCTCGTGACCATCGCGGCGTCTGTCGTGATGCTCGCGCTCTTCGCGTTCCTGATGCGCAAGACCGTGCTCGGCATCGCGATGCGGGCGGCGGCCACCAACTTCACCATGGCCCGCATGCTGGGCGTGCCGGCGAACCTCATCATCTCCTCGGCCTTTGCCGTCAGCGGCTTTCTGGCGGGCGTGGTCGGCATCCTCTGGATCGGGCGGATCGGCACGGTGGCGCCGGGCATCGGCATGGAGCCCCTGCTGGTCGCCTTCATCGCCACCGTGATCGGCGGCATGCGCTCGATGCTGGGGGCGGTGGTGGGCGGCTTCCTGCTCGGGCTGATCGACACCGCGCTCAACTATTCGCTCGGCCAGGAGCTTCTGAAGTTCCGCGACGCTTTCACCTTCAGCTTGGTGATCCTGATCCTTCTCTGGCGCCCGCAGGGGCTGATCCAGGGACCCGCGACGGGGCAGCGCACATGATCTCCAAGCGCAACCTCCTGACGATGGGCCTGCTCGGCGGGCTGATCCTCCTGCTGGTGCTGGCGAGCACGGCGCTCGGCATCCGCCTCTACGATCGCGTCGCCACCAACCTTTGCATCTCGCTCGTGCTCGTGCTCGGGCTCCAGGTCTTCATGGGCAATTCCGGCATCCTGTCGTTCGCCCATATCGGCTTCATGGGGGTGGGCGCCTATACGGCAGCCGTGCTCACCATTCCCGCGCGCATGAAGGGCATGGCGCTGCCCGACCTCTACCCCGTGCTGCAGGGCGTGGAGGTCTCGCCGCTGCTCGCCATCGCAGCGGGCGGCGTGGTGGCGGCACTCGTGGCGGCCGTCCTGTCCTATCCCCTGATGCGCCTGTCGGATGCGGCAGCCGTGATCACGTCGTTCGCACTGCTCGTCGTGCTCTACACGGTGATGACGCATTGGAGCCAGGTCACCAACGGGCCGCGCACGCTGTTCGGCCTGCCGCGCGCGACCAACCTGCCGCTGGCCGCGGGCGCCGCTTTCCTGGCGCTGGTGGTGGCGCTCCTGTTCAAGGAATCGCGCACGGGCAAACTGCTGCGCGCGAGCCGCGACGACGAGACGGCGGCGGCGAGCCTCGGCGCCAACATCCCCGTGCTGCGCTGGCGCGCCTTCATCCTCGCGGCCCTTCTCGCGGGCATCGGCGGGGCGCTGTGGGGGCACTTCATCACCTCGTTCTCGCCACGCGCCTTCTACCTGCGCGAGACCTTCCTCGTGCTCGGCATGCTGGTGATCGGCGGGGCGGGCACGGTGTCGGGCGCCGTGATCGGCACCTTCCTCGTCACGATCGCCTATGAATCCCTGCGCGGGCTCGAAGGGCTGCTCGGCGAGGCGAAGCTGACGGCCGAGCCCATTGTCGGCCTGACCGAGATCGTGCTCGCGCTCGCCATGATCGTGATCCTGTCGCTGCGGCCCGGCGGCATCTTTCCTTCCCGCGAGGTGGGCGCGCTCCTGCTTCGCCCGCGAAAGCCAAAGCCATGAGCTGGAAAACCAACCACCGCTCCTTCTACTACGCCAACGCGCCCGAGCCCGACGACATCGTGCTCGACCCCGCGACCACGGCCCTTCTCGTGGTAGACATCCAGAACACCTATCTGCTGCCCAAGGAGACCGATGCGGAAACCGCGCGCTGGCAGCCCTTCTTCGACCGCATGAACGAAACGGTGATCCCCAACACCCAGCGCATGGTCGAGGACGCGCGCGAGCGCGGCGTGGAAGTGATCTTCGCGCGCATCGCCTGCTTGAAGCCCGACGGGCGCGACCGCTCGCTCAGCCAGAAGAAGCCCGGCTTCAACTACCTGCTGCTGCCCAAGGAGCTGCCCGAAGGCCAGGTGGTGGACGCGCTCGAACCCCGCGCGGACGAGATCACCGTGCTCAAGACCACCGACAGCGCGCTGACGGGCACGAACCTGCGCTTGATCCTCCACAACATGGGCATCCGCGACGTCGTGGTGGTGGGCATCTTCACCGACCAGTGCATCTCGTCCACCGTCCGCTCACTCGCCGACGAGAGCTTCGGCGTGGTCGTGGTGGAGGACTGCTGCGCGGCGGCCACGATGGAGCTGCACCATCAGGAGCTTGCGATCATCAACATGATCTACTGCCATGTGGCGAGCATGGACGAGACGCTCGGCTTCTACCGCTGACGCGATGACGAGCCTCTACGCCCGCGAAGCGCGCTCGGTCTCTTCCCTCGCGCACCTGCGCTTCTTTCCGCTGGCGCTCACGGGCGGCGTGGGAGCCCTGCTGCGCGACGAGACAGGCCGCGAGGTGATCGATTTCGCGGCCTCCTGGGGCGCGGTGGGGCTGGGTCACGCGCATCCGGCGGTGCGCGAGGCGGTGGGGCGCGCGCTGAGCGACCAGGCGGGCGCGAGCTATCTTTCCACCGCGAACCTGCCGGCGATCGAGCTGGCGGAAACGCTGCTCGCCCTCGTGCCGGAGCGGGCGCGGGGCCGGGTCTGGTTCGGGCATTCGGGGTCGGACGCCAACGAGACGGCGGCGCGGATCGTGACGGCCGCCACGGGTCGGCCGCGCATCCTGGCCTTTGCGGGCGCCTATCACGGCGGCACGGTGGGCTCGGCGGCGATCTCGGGCCACCCCTCGCAATCCACGCCCAAGGCGCCGGGCCTGATGCTCGTGCCCTATCCCAACACCTATGCGGACGGGGAAAAGGCGGGCGAGGCGGCCCTGGCTGAGATCGACCGGTTGTTCGCCGGCCCCGTGCCGCCCGAAGAGGTCGCGGCCTTCTTCATCGAGCCGATCCAGTCGGACGGCGGAATGCTGGTGCCGCCTGAGACCTTCTTCCGCGAGGTGGAGAAGCGCTGCCGCGCGCACGGCATCCTGCTCGTCAGCGACGAGGTGAAGGTGGGGCTCGGCCGCACCGGTTCGCTGCACGGTTTCGCGCAGTGGAACATCGAGCCCGACATGGTGGTGCTCGGCAAGGGGCTGGGCAACGGGCTGCCGATCTCTGCCCTGATCGGGCCGGAAGCGGTGATGAACTTCGCGCCCGCCTTCGCCTTCCAGACCCTGCATGGCAACCCGGTCTGCGCTGCGGCAGGCCTGGCCGTGATCGAGACGATCCGGCGCGAGGGCTTGGCCGAGCAGGCGGCCGAGACCGGTCGCTTCCTGCGCGAAGGGCTGGAAGCGCTCCGGGAGTGCCACGCGCTGATCGGTGACGTGCGCGGACGCGGGCTTGCGCTGGGGGTCGAACTGGTCGTGGACTGCACGACGCGCGAGCCGGCGAGAGAGGCGACAGCGCTTGGGGTGCTTCGCGCCTTCGAGCTCGGACTGTGCGTGTTCTATGTGGGCACGGGCTCCAACGTGATCGAGCTGACGCCGCCCCTCACACTTTCGCGGAGCGAGGCGGAGCGGGGTCTCGACATCCTCGACCGGAGCCTTCGCGATGTGGCGGAAGGCCGGGTGTCGCCAGCGGCCCTCGAAGCGTTCGCCGGCTGGTGAAAAGGGCGCGCGATCCGTCAAATGCGCGGGATCGCGTTCAACCGGTTTTCAAACCTTGTGGCGCATGGATTGCGGGTCCACGGAGATCGGTTCCATGCATTCCGCCAAAGACGGTTCGTCCCTCCACTTCCTCGCGCTCGGTGCGCTTTCGATGGCGCTGATCTGGAGCGGGCTGTCCGACATGGTGTCGATGATCCGCTTCTAGGGCACTGGGCTAGGCGAGACGCCGGAAGCGTTCGAGCCAGTCGAAGCTGTCGCTCTGCGGGCGGTATTCGGCCCCGAAAACCCCCTCGTAGCCCGCTGCGCGGAGCGCTGGCAGGAGGTGCGAATAATCGAGGGTGCCGCGGTCGGGCTCGCCCCGGTCCGGCACGCCGGCGAACTGGATGTGGCCGATGCGCGGCATGGTCCGCCGCGCGGCCTCCTCCACATCCTCGCCCATGCGGGCCATGTGATAGCAGTCGAACATGATGCGGAGCGCGGGCGAGGCGATCGCAGCCGCCACGCGCTCGGCAAGCGTCAGGCCGTCGAGGAAATAGCCGGGCGCGTCGAACGCGTTGAGCGGCTCGATCAGGATGCGGATGCCCCGCGGCTCGGCGCGTTCCACGGCATAAGCGAGGTTGCCGAGAAAGGCTGCGAGAGCCGCCTCCCCTTTCGCTCTGCCCGCCATCACATGCAGGTTCTCAGCGCCGCATTCCGCCGCATAGGCGAGCGCCTCGTCGATCGACCGCCGCGCGGCGCGTTCGCGGCCCGGCAGCGCCGCAAGGCCGAACTCGCCTTGCGCGAGATCGCCGCGCACCGTGTTGAGCGAGACGAGCGGCAGATCGCCCAATTCCCTCCGCAGCGCGTGGGCGGGCGTGTCATAGGGCCAGTGCAGTTCCACCGCGTCGAAGCCCGTTTCCCGCGCGAGGTGGACGGCTTCGAGAAGCGGACGGTCGGTGAACAGGAAGCCGAGATTGGCGGAAAACCGCATCATCCGCTTCCTCTCGCCTCACAGCCCTTCCAGGATCCGCACCAGCGCGAGCTGACCGGGATCGTAGAGGCCGATGGAGCCGTCGCCGAACATCCGCGCCCGGCCGAGCTTGTTGGGCTTGGACTTGAACTCCTCCAGCACGGCGTTCGCAGCTTTCACCGCGCGGTCGAGCATGCCGGCCTCGTCGCCCGGCAGGGCCTTGGCCACGGCGTCCAGCACGTCGAGCACGGTCTTGTCGCCGAGATTGCCCTTGCCCCGCGCCATCATGGCGGCCAGCGCCCCTTCGGCCAGGGCGGGAAGCTCGGTGGCGGGCATCGCTTCGCGGCCCTTGGTGGCCTTGGCGGCCGACATCGCGGCCGTCGCCAGAAGCGTGCCATAGGACGAGGACGACACGCGCTGCATGGCCTTCGAGATTTCGAGGAAGGCCTGGCCGAGATCGGCGGGAAGCGCGGCCCCGGCCGCTTCCGCAAAGCCGCGGGAAACGGTGATGCCGAGATCGCCGTCGCCCAGCGCGCCGTCGGCGGCATTCAGCTCGGCCGCCACCGCGCCCTCCGCATGGGCGGCGACGCGCGACAGGGCCGCGTGGATGTCCGCGCTCGTGATGTCGCCCATGGTGCTCACCTCACCGTCCAGAAGGGGCAGTCGCAGGGGGCGGCGAGCAGGCGCTCGATCTCGCCGTCCAGGCGGCAGAGCGTGAGCGTCACGCCGGCCATCTCCATCGAGGTGGCGTAGCGCCCCACAAGCGGCTGCACGATGCGGATGTTCTGGTCCTTCAGGCGCGCGGCGATGCGGCGGTAGACGATGTAGAGTTCTTCGAGCGGGGTGGCGCCCAGGCTGTTGACGAGAACCGACACCGCCTCGCCGCCCCCGATGCCGCTGTCTTCGAGCAGGCGGTCGAGCATCTCGTCGGCGGAAGCGTCGGCGGTCTTGAGCTTGTCGCGCCAGATGCCGGGCTCGCCGTGGATGCCCATGCCCATCTCCATCTCGTCCTGGGCGAGGGTGAAATTGGGCTTGCCGGCCTGGGGCACGATGCAGGGCGACAGCGCAAAGCCGATCGAGCGGCAGGCATCCGCCGTCTTCTGCGCGGTTGCCGTGACCTCGTCCAGGCTCGCGAGTTCCTCGGCGCGGGCGCCGGCCGCCTTGAAGGCGTAGATCATGCCCGCGACGCCGCGGCGTTTCTCGGCTTCAGCCGGCGGGGCGGAGGCCACATCGTCCGCGAGCACCACGGTGGTGGAGGGGATGTCCTCGAACTCCAGCGTCTCGCCCGCCATATCGAAGTTCATGACGTCGCCGCCATAATTGCCGTAGAGGCGCAAAACGCCCGCGCCGCCATGGGCGTGGCGCATGGCGCTCGCCATCACGTCCGACGAGGGCGAGGCGAACACCTCGCCGATGGCGCAGGCATCCAGCAGGCCCGGCCCGATATAGCCGGTGAACACCGGCAGGTGGCCCGAGCCGCCGCCCGTGACGATGCCGACCTTGCCTTCGACGGCCCCGCCCGCGCGCGCGATCACGCGCCGGTCGGGCTGGGCGTAGTGGTGGGGATGCGCCAGGCACAGCCCGTCCAGCATCTCGTCGACGAAATCGACGGCCGCGTTCATCACCTTCTTCATGAATGCTCCTCCCAGCGTTCGAGAGCTTCCTTGAACCGCTTCGCGAGCGGGCGCAACAGCGCTGGGAGAGCGGCGTCACAAGGCTTCCGGAAAACGCCGGGAGGCGCTCGCTACGGCCGTGCCCTTTCCAAGCTTTGCTTGGATTCGGCACCAGACTTGAGCGGAAATGGTGGCGAAGCGCGGCCCGTCAGCGGCGGCAATCTTCCGATACAGACATTCTGACATAGTATTTCCTGAAGAGGGGCTCCAAGGACTTCTGGGGTCTGACTGCCGGGAGGGGCGTTTAGACTGTTTGGTCAAAATACTGCTGGATAATGCACGACACGATGGAATCCCGCATACAGGCGAAGAGCTTCCCGGCAACGGCGCCCGGATCGGAGCCTCGCATTCCCGTGGCCGTGCGTTCGATCCTGCTCGCGGCGCTCGAGATCGGCTCCCAAGGGGTGGCGCTGTTCGACCCCAGCGACCTGCTCGTCTATGCCAACGAGGCGTTCCGCAACGGCTGGAGCGTCGAGCCCAACACCTATCCCACCTTCGCGGAGATGATGCGGCTCTGCCACGCCAACGGCGTGGGGCCGGTGGTGGAGACCGACAACATCGAAAGCTGGATCGCGGCCGCCAACCGGCGCCGCCGCTTCGGCCCGCCCTTGCGCGCTTTCGAGGTGGATCTCTGCGACGGGCGCTGGTTCTGGATCACCGAGCGGCGGCTCGACAGCGGCTGGATCCTTCTGATCGGGCAGGACATCACCTCGCTCAAGCACACCGAGGAAACGCTGCGCACGGCGCGCGACACGGCCGTGCGCGATTCGCTCACCGACCCCCTCACCCAGCTCGCCAACCGGCGCAGCGCCATGAACCGGCTGGACTGGCAGTTCGGCGGCGGCAAGCCGTTCTCGCTCGCCTTGATCGACCTCGACCACTTCAAGCGCATCAACGACAGCTTCGGCCATGCGGTGGGCGACGAGGTGCTGCGCCTGCTCGGCCAGAAGCTCGAAGCGCTGCGGGCGCGCAACTGCATGCCCGCGCGGCTTGCCGGCGACGAGTTCGCGGTGATCGGCCCGCCGGGCGCCGATCCCGACTGGTTCGCGGAACTGCTGCGCGGCTTCATGCAGGATGCCGCGCAGACCACCCGGTTCCACGACCACCTGATCCAGCCGCAGCTCAGCATCGGCATCGCGCGGGCGGGCGTGGACGGCAAGGACGTGCGCAGCCTCCTGGCATCGGCCGATGCCGCACTCTACGAGGTGAAGCGCGGCGGGCGCTCGGCGGTCAGCGTCTACACCAAGGCCATGGGAGACGAGCGGCTGGCGCGCGCCGAACTGCGGCGCGAGCTTTCGGACGCGCTGGCCAACGACGAGTTCGTGCCCTTCTTCCAGCCGATCGTGGATCTCGGCACCGGCGCAACGGTCGGCTACGAGATGCTCGCGCGCTGGAAGCACCCCACGCATGGGCTGATCACGCCCGACCGCTTCATTCCCCTGATGATGTCGAGCGGCGGGCTGATGGAGCTGACCGAGAACCTTATCGAGCGGGCGGGACGGGAGATCGCCGGCCTGCCGGCCGGAGGGCGGATCGCCTTCAACATCTCCGTGCAGCAGCTCAAGCGCGACATGCTGCTGCCGATGCTGGAACGGCTCGGCGAGAAGGGCGGCATCCCGCTCGACAGGCTGGAGATGGAGATCACCGAGGAAGCTCTGCTCGAGAACCCGCTCGAAGCCGCGCGTGCGGTGGAAGCGGTGCGCAAGCTCGGCCTGCGCATCGTGCTCGACGATTTCGGGATCGGCTTCTCGAGCCTGCACCACCTGCGCGAGATGCATTTCGATGGGGTGAAGCTCGACCGCTCGTTTCTCAAGAAGCTCGACGAGCGGCGCAACCAGCGTTTTCTTGCGGCGCTCATCCACTTGGCCAACGAGTTGAACCTCGAAACCGTGGTGGAAGGGATCGAAGACGAGAAAACGCGCGACATCGTGGCGGGGCTCGGCGCGCGTTTCGGCCAGGGCTACCTGTTCGGCCGCCCCGCACCCGCGCAGACGCCGGTCTGAGGCCTATTCCCCGCCCTCCTCGCGGCAGAGGCGGTCGACCGCCTTTTCATAGGCCTTGAGGTTGAACTTCCTGAGCGAGTTCTCGCTCTGGTAGCGCACCGTGCCGAAGATCGGGCGCCTGGCCCAGGGGCGGTCGTGCAGGCCGTAGACCCAGGCCACGTTGGTGAAGGAGTTGGGGTCGCGCCCATCCAAAAAGAAGCGGTTGTTGAGCGCCAGCGTGCGCTTGAAGCCTTCGGCCGGCGTCTTCGACCATTCGAGGATCTTCTTGCCCCAATACATGCGCAGGTGATTGTGCATGAATCCGGTCTCGCGCATCTCGCGCATGGCGACGTTCCAGCCGTGATCGTCGGTGCGGCCCTCGGCCAGCTCCTTGTCGGAGTAAAGCGTGGGGCGCTCGTCGCCCTCCTGCTCGCCCAGGGTCTTCTGCGCCCATTCGGGGATCGAATCCTCGAAGCGGTCGTAATGGGTGGTGTGGTGGACATGGTTCATGGCGAGCTCGCGCCGCACCACGACCTCCTCCACATAGGCGTCCTTGTCGGTATCGCTGCCCTTGGCCGCCGCGCGCACGGCGAGCGCTATCTCGACAGGGGAAATCTGCCCGAAATGCAGATAGGGGCTCATGTGGGAGGCCGCGCCCGCTTCGGGCTTGTTGCGGGTCGCGCCGTAGTCGCCGAAGGGGCCGGCGAGAAAGGCCTTGAGCCGCTTGCGCGCCTCGGTCTCGCCGCCGCGGAAGCGCTTCACGGGCGGGACGGAACGGTCGAGCGTCATGCCCGCCAGCACATGGTCGGGATCGGAGATGTCGATGCTGCGGCCGAGATCGAGCTTGTCGGCCTTGTGCTTGACGGTGCGCGAACGCATCGCGTTGAGGAAGTCGGGCAAGTGGCGCCTGATCTTGGGGCGCAGGGTGCGGGCCGCGAATTCGTGCCGGTCGGATGCGATGTCGAGCGGCACCACCACGTCACCCTCCACCTGGATCGTGCGCAGGTCGGCCTTTTCGCCGATCTCGCGATACCATTGCTTCTGGATGGCGAGATAGCCGCGGTCGAGCACCAGCAGCGCCGCCTTCTTGGCGAGGCTCACGGCCACCTCGGCGGGCGAGCCCTTGCGCATCACGAAGCCGATGCCTCGCTCCCGCAGGCCTTCGGCCGCATCGGCGAGACCCTGAAGCAGGAAGGCGTAGTGGCGCGCATTGGCTTCGGGAAAGCCATTGGAGCCATCGAGTAGTCCGAAACAGGCGACCACGGGCAGGCCGAGGCGGTTCGCCTCGTCCACGGCCAATTCAAGGGCCGGGTTGAAGCGCGAGCGGTTGGCCTGCTGGAGGAGGTAGAGCACATAGGCGCCCTCGCGCGGCTCGGCATCGTTCAGCACGCGGATACGACCAGGCTCGATCACGGATGGGGCGCCCCATGGGATTGTTCTGCGCCAGACATCTGGAAGGGCTCGCGCGAAAGCCAAGCGCTGCGGCGGGGAATGTGCCGGAAATCTTCCTAAGCAGGTTTTTCGACGCCGAGTTCGGCAAGAAGCTCCGCGATCAGGCCGGGCAGCGTGTCGAAGGCATAGGGCGCGTGGAGGCGTTCGAGCGGGGTGTGGTAGTCGCGGCCCCAGGGGCCGAGATTGACGGTGGGAATGCCGGCCACCCCGTTCGCTTCCGGCCAGCGCACGCTTTCGCGCCAGAGCGGCGTGTTGGCGGAAACGGTTGCGATGTCGCCTGTGTCGGCTTCGCCGAAAAAGGACATGTCGGAGATGCCGGCGAAATAGGGCGACAGCGAAAGCCTGCCTTCGTGTCGCTCGGCCAGCCGGTGGGCGGCGTCGCTCAAGGCGCGCGCATGGGGTGACTGCGAAAGGTTGGTCGGCAAATAGGGGATCGAGCCGAAGCCAGAGACGATGGCCGGGCCGGAAAGCCCGCTCAGCGCCCAGGCGCGTTCGGTCTTGATGCGGCAGCGCTCGGGCAGCGAAAGGGCGGAACGGTCGAGTTCTTCGCCCAGCGCCCGCAGTTCTTCCCCATGCGCGGGCGAGCGGGCGAGGCATGCGGCCTCGACCTCGCCATAGCGCAGCACGGGCACCGGCGGCAGAGCGGGCGCTCGCCTGCCCGCCCGCGCGCGCAACGCCTCGCAATGGGCGGCGGCGGCCTCCGCGCAGAGCGCGTCGAACCGGGCGAGCACCTCGCCCGGCGTGCGGCGAAAGCTCAGCACGTTGAGCGAAAGAAAGGCTGTGGCGGGCGTCGTGACGTCATAGACCGCCTTGCCGTCGCGCAGCGAAAGAACGCTTGGGGGCATGCCCGGCTGGTTGTCGGCCTCGTCGGTGAGTTCGGCTGCCCATTCGAGGCGGGCGGCGAGTGCTGCCGCGAGCGCGCCCGCGTTCAGCCCGGCAAGCGGAAAGCCGCCATGGGTGGGTGTGCCGACGACGAAAGCCGTGGCGAGGAGCTTGCCCACCGTGCCGAGCGCGATGGCGCGGCCCGCGGAACCGTCGCCATCGTCGGCGATGGCGTCGAGGTTCACCGCGGCCACGAGGTCGAGGCCGTGGGCTTGCGCGAGCGCTTCCAGCACCGGCGCGATGGCGCGGGCGCCGGCCGAGTTGTTCTCCTCGTCGGGCACCGCCAGAAAGAGGATGTTGCCCTCCCCGCCCCGCACGCTCTCGCAGACCGCGAGCCCCGCGGCGAGGCCGGCCTTCATGTCCAGGAGCCCGCGGCCGGGCAGGAAATCACCCGAGGCGAGATCGGCCTGCGCACGCAGCATGGCGGGCGTGGGCGCGACCTGTTCGGCAAGGCTTGCCGCAAGCGCAGGCAGAAGCGCTGCGGGATCGGTGGCGAGCGGGCGCAGCGGGCCGTAGTCGTCCACGCCCACCGTGTCGTAGTGGCCTGTCAGGATCACCGTGCGCGGGCCGTTGCCGCGCAGCAGCATCAGCACGCAATGGCGAGGATCGCCGGGCGCCACGGGGTGGGTCCAGATTTCGGCCTCAGCGAATGCGGGATCGGCCCGCAGTTCGCCTGCGAGCCAGGGACCGAAGGCGCGCTCGCCTTCGGTCCCTGTGACGCTTTCCCGTGCCGTCAGCGCGAGCGACCAGCGCCTGGCCGACTGGGCAAGCCCGCTCATGCCGGCTCAGGCGGGCGTCTTGGTGCCGAGATAGGTCTCGAGCGAGTCGTCCAGCGCCTCGAGCCAGGGGGTGTGATGCTTGGGCGCCATGGTGCCGGTCATCAGCGAGCGGTAGCCGTTGTTGCGGAAGCCCATGATGTCTTCGGCCTTGTGGTGCTCCCACTCCATGAAGGTCTTGTTGGTCGCCTCGATGTCGAAGGCGGGATAGTCGGTGGCGGCCATCAGTTCCTTCACGTAGTCGCCCTGGAACCAGATCATGGCCTCGGCGTCCTCAAGCGTTTCCTCACGGTCGCGCCAGGCCTGGCTGTCGGCCTCCATCTCGGCCTTCGACGGCACGGGGATGCGCCCCATCATCACGTCGCGCGCGAACCAGGCCTGCGCGTCGAACATGTTGAAGGTGTAGAACTGGTCCTGCATGCCGATGAAGAAGAGGTTGGGGTTCTCTTCCCACACCACGCCCTTCCACAGGCCGAGCGGCCAGAGGCGGTTGGCGGTCTTGAGCCGGAGATCGTCGGCCAGGAAGGGGAAGTGGTGGAGGTAGCCCGTGCACAGGATGATGGCGTCGACCTCGGCGCTCGTGCCGTCGGCGAAATGGGCGGTGTTGCCGTCCACGCGCTGAAGCAGCGGCACTTCCTTCCAGCCGGAGGGCCATTTGAAGCCGATGGGCTTGGAGCGGTAGGACACCGTGATCGATTTCGCGCCGTATTTGTAGCACTGCGAGCCGATGTCCTCGGCCGAGTAGGAGCGGCCGACGATCAGGATGTTCTTGCCCTTGAACTCGGTCGCATCGCGGAAGTCGTGGGCGTGCATGATGCGGCCCTGGAAGGTGGGGAAGCCTTCGAAGAAGGGCACGTTGGGCGTGGAGAAGTGGCCGGAGGCCACCACCACGTGGTCGAACTCTTCCGAATAGGTGTTGTCGCGCGAGCGGTCATGGGCGGTTACGGTGAACTTCTGCGTCTCGTCCGACCAGGTGACCATGCGCACCGGCGTGTTGAAGCGCACCCAGGGGCGCACGCCCGATTTCTCCACGCGGCCCTTGATGTAGTCCCACAGCACGGCGCGCGGTGGGTAGGACGCGATGGGGCGGCCGAAATGCTCCTCGAAGGAGTAGTCGGCGAATTCCAGGCACTCCTTGGGGCCGTTCGACCAGAGATAGCGGTACATCGAGCCGTGCACGGGATCGCCGTATTCGTCCACGCCCGTGCGCCAGGTGTAGTTCCACAAGCCGCCCCAGTCCGTCTGCTTCTCGAAGCAGACCACTTCGGGGATTTCGGCTCCCTTGTTCTCGGCCGACTTGAAGGCTCGAAGCTGGGCGAGGCCCGAAGGGCCAGCCCCGATCACCGCTACGCGCTTGGTCATTGTTCCCCTCTCTTCTCGATTATTCCCAGGCGAAACCGGCCGTGGTCGGCTGGCCGTCGTCGTGCTTGGCCAGCCAGTCGAGCACCGTCTCCCGCGTGCGCGAAAGGCCCTTGTAGGCGACGAGTTCGGGCGGCAGGTCGCGCAGCACGCGGTGCATGCGCCGCGCCCATTTGGGCGACTGCACGAGCTCGTTCATGCTGATCAGGTAGCAGCGGATCGGAAACACCAGCGCGTTGGAGCGCGGCAGGCGCCAGAAGCTTTGCAGTTCCACGCGCAGGTGGACCTTGGTGCCGACGTTCTCGGGCGTCACCGTCATGCGGTCCGGGCCCCATTTGTGGTAGTTCTCAGGCGAGGTGTCGAGGCGCGGGTTGATCGTCATCGTCCAGTTAAGGCGGCGCGCGGGCGCGCCCTGCTGGATGTTGAGGAGGAATTTCAGAGCGCGCTGGAAGATGCCCTTCTCATGCGCGAGCGGCACGGGCGCGTGCCACTCGAAGAAGTTCATCCCGATGTCGAAGTCGAGCGACCAGTCGGCCTGGGTGGTGACCATGCCGGCATCCATCCAGAGATTGTTGTCGCGCTGGTCGAGCAGGCAGAAATCGCCTTGGGCCTGCCGCGTGATGTATTCCATCGGGCCGAATGGCAGGGTCGAGGTGTCGCCGAAGGTGAAGGTGTCGTCGATGCCGAGAGGCCGGTTGATCCAGCGCCAGCGGTCGCCGTTCTTTTCCAGCGTGAAATGCTCGGGGTAGCCCTTCGCCTGCTCCTCCATCAGGAGTTCGAGCAGGTCCCAGCCGGCGAGCGTCATGTGCGGCAGCGACTGGCAACGCAGCGGGTCTTCGGCGAGAACCAGCGCGCGGTCCTTCATCTCCGAGACGTAGTGCTCGTCCACGTCGATCAGGTTCTCGAGGACGCTTCCCTTGCGGCCGGGCGCATGGGGCTCGATGTTGACCGCATACATGTAGTCGTCGCGGTCGAAGGGGAACGGAAAGCGCCGCACATGCTCGGGGCTGTTGGCGAAGGTGAAGTCGTCGCGGAACGTTTCCGAGCGGAACGCGATGCCCATGAAAGCCTCCTATCGTTCGAGCACGAGTGTCGTGCCCGCAAAGCGCGACACGCAGGGCATGATCTTGTTCGTGCCGGCATGCTCTTCATCCGAGAGCCAGTGGTCGCGGTGCTCGATCGCACCGTCGCATTCCAGCACGTTCGTCTCGCACTGGCCACACACGCCGCCGCGGCAGAGATAGGGCGCTTCCACGCCGGCTGCCTCGATGGCCTCGAGCAGGCTCTGGTTTTCGCCCACCGCGATCGTCTTGCCGCTGACGGCGAGCTTGGCCTCGAACGGCGTGCCGGGCTTGGCGGCCGCGAAGTGCTCGTAATGCACGGTGGCCGTGGGCCAGCCTTCGGCCTGGGCACTCCTTCGCACCCAGTCGATCATGCCGGAGGGGCCGCAGACATAGAGATGCGTGCCGAGCGGCTGGGAGGCGAGAAGGCGCCCGAGCGGGATCTTCTCGTCCAAATCGTCGTGGTAGATGTGGACGCGCCTGCCGTAACGATCGCGCAAGGCGTCGGCATATGTCGCGAGATCGGCCGAGCGCACGCTGTAGTGCAGCTCGAAGGGTGCGCCCTCGCCCGAGAGCTGGGCCGTTTCCGAAAGCTGCGCGATCTGGGCGAGAAAGGGCGTGATGCCGATGCCGCCGGCGATCATCAGGTGCTTTCTCGCGCGCAGGTCGAGCGAGAAGAGGTTGACGGGATAGGAGATCACCATCTCGTCGCCGGGCCTGACCTGCCCGTGCAGAAACAGCGAGCCGCCGCGGCCCGCATCGTCGCGCCGCACGCTGATCGTGTATTCGCTCGTATCGAGCGGCGAACTCATCAGGGAATAGGGGTTGAGTCGCGCGGTGGTGCCGTCGCGCATCTCCACCACCACATGCGCGCCGCCCGAAAATGTGGGGAGCGGCGCGCCGTCGCGGCGGCGGAAGTGGAAGCGGGTGACGAGCGCGTTGACGGGCACCACGTCGGAAACGGTGACCGCGATTTTGCCGTTGCCCGCGCTCATGGATAAAGCTCCTCGGAGCAGGGGATCTCGCGATTGTCCTCGGCGTTCACGCAGACGCCCTGGAAGGCGGCGAGCCGGCGCGAATAGTGGTCGCGCACGAAGAGCAGCAGCCCGCAATGCGAACAGGTGACGGGGGAGACCGTCACGTCCTCGGTGACGCCCTTGCAGTGGACGCACTGCACGCGCCGCTTGAGCGAGCCCGCATGCTCGGTCTGGATGGCGTCGTGGTCGACGCCCGCCTCCATCACCGGCTGCATGGCCTGGCCGATCAGCCCCTCGGTGCCCGCAAGATAGACGCGCAGGCCCATATGGGCGTTGGCGAGCGTCTGGCGCAGGCGCGGGAGGGCTGCTGCGATCGTGGGCGATTCATGGAGGAAGCCGGGCTTCAAGGCGCGCAGCGCCTCGAGGTGCGCTTGGGCCCCGGGGCCGGGCACATAGATGATGTGGGCGCCTGCCCAGAAGCCCTCGGGCGCCTCGCCTTTCAAGCGGAGGATCGGCTCTGCGCCGTCTGCATCGGCGACAAAGAGATGGTGCCGGCCCGGCTGGGGAGAAAGCGTCCCGTAGGTAGGCCGGCTGAGAATGGATGCCGTGACCGCCATGCCTGGAGACTACCCTTCAGCCCTTGGCCGTGCGCTTCAACTTCTTGGGATCGTCGAACGGCAGGGGCTGCGCCGAAGCCTTCACGCCGTCCACCTCGATCGCCGTTCCCGGCACGGCCGCATCCACTTCGAGGCGCGCGATGCCGAGCGATCTCTTGGTCAGGGGCGAGACCATCGCGCAGGTGACGACGCCGACCTGCTTGCCGTCGCGCGTGACCGCAGCACCTTCGGCCGCGGGCGTGTCGCTTTCGAGTTCCACGCCGAAGATCTTGAAGCGCTCCTTGCCCTTGAGGCGGTAGTGCTCTTCCGCGCCGCGGAAGCCTGTCTTGCCCGGGCTCACCGTGAAGTCGAGGCCGAGCTCCCAGAGCGTGTCGCCAGGGCCTTCGCCCGCGAAGGGGTATTTCTGCGAATTGTCGTAGGGGTAGAAGAGCAGGTAGCTCTCGACGCGCAGCATGTCGAGCGTGGTGAAACGGCAGGGGATGATGCCTTCTTCGCCGCCTTCGGCGAGGATACGGTCCCAGATCGCGCCAGCGTCCTGCCCCCGGCAGAAGATCTCGTAGCCGCGCTCGCCCGTGTAGCCCGTGCGCGAGATCATCACGGGAAAGCCGAAGAGCTGCGTCTGGGTGTGGTGGAAGTAGTTGAGGTCGCGGATGCCCGGCACGTGCTTGGCGAGGAAATCCACCGCCTTGGGGCCCTGGAGCGAGAGGTCGTGCAGGTTGTCGTCGAAGCGGACGGACACGTCGCGGCCGATGGCGAGCCGGGTCAGGTCCTCGTGCAGCGTGCCCGAGCCGTGCACCACCATCCAGGAATTGGGGCCGGTGCGGTAGAGGATGCAGTCGTCGGTGAACTTGCCGGCATCGTTCAACACGCAGGCATAGGCCGACTTGCCGGGATAGATTTTTTCCACGTTGCGCGTGGTGGCGTAGTCGAGAAGATAGGAAGCGTGCGCGCCGGTGACGTGGATCTTCTTGAGACCCGACACGTCCATCAGGCCGGCATTGGTGCGGATCGCGGTGTATTCGGCATCCGGATCGCCGTCATAGGACCAGGCGGTTCCCATGCCGCTCCAATCCTCGAGCTTCGAGCCCAGGGCGCGGTGACGGTCGGCGAGCGCCGAGAATCTCCAGCTTGCGGTCATCGGTTCTGTGTCTCCCTCTCGTTGCGGACGGCGGGGCGGATCGAGCCGTCTTCCTGCACCGTTTGCGCCTGCACAGTGTGGCCGAAGTCCGCGGCCCGTCGCAATACTGCCAGCAATTTTTTTTCATCCGCAGGAAATCATTTGGTTGCGGCCGGTTGACACCCCCAGCGTCAGGCGCTCCTATTCCCCTTGCAAGTGCCTTGCCAAATGGCAGCCCTTTTCGGCGCACGGAAAGTGAGCTGCTGATAAAAGAGGGGTTACCAACCATGACGCGATTCAAGACGTTCCTGTTATCCGGCGCGCTCATCGCCGGCTTCGCCGCCCCGGCCTTCGCCGAGGACTCCGCGGACCCGATCCGCATCATCACCAACAACTGGACGAGCCAGCTCGTGCTGGCCAACGTGGTGGGCCAGCTGCTCGAGCAGATGGGCCGCACGGTGGAGTACAAGCCCTCCGACACCCAGCTGCAATATGTGGCGCTGGCCGCCGGCGACATGGATTTCCAGGTCGAGGTCTGGGAAGGCTCGCAGGCGCCCGCCTTCGAGAAGGCGCTCACGGAAGGCGCGCTCGATCTCGGCTCGCACGAGGCCGTGACGCGCGAGGACTGGTGGTACCCGTCCTATGTCAAGGAAGTCTGCCCCGGTCTGCCTGACTGGAAGGCGCTGGACGCCTGCGCCGACAAGTTCGCCACCGCCGAAACGGGCGGCAAGGGCCGCTTCGTGGGCCCGCCGGCCGACTGGGGCAAGCACTATTCGGAGCGCATCCAGGCGCTCAAGATGAACTTCCAGGAAGTGCCGGTCGGCCAGGCCGCAACCCTCTGGGCCGAGCTTCAGGCGGCATACGACCGCAAGGAGCCGGTGGTGCTGTTCAACTGGACGCCCAACTTCATCGAAGCCAATTTCGAGGGCGAGTTCGTGAAGTTCCCCGACTTCGAGGCCGCCTGCTGGACCGATCCGGCCTGGGGCTCCAACCCCGACATGCTCTATGACTGCGGCGCGCCCGCCAACGGCTACCTGAAGAAGGCCGGCTCCAAGCAGCTTGCGGAGAAGTGGCCCGAGGCCACCGAATTCCTCAAGAAGATCAACTTCACGAACCCCCAGATCGCGGCGGCAGCCGCCATGGTGGACGTGGACGGCATGACGCCCGAGGAGGCGGCCGCCAAGTGGATCGAAGACAACGAGGCGATCTGGAAGGCCTGGATGTCGTGAGCGGAGCAGAGGTTCCGCTCGCAGGTCAAACGCCCAAGATCGCATGTCGCAACCTCTGGAAAGTGTTCGGGCCCGAGCCCGAACGCTTTCTCGCGCGCCACAACGGCGCGCCCGGCGAGGACGCATTCCGATCCGAAGGCTATGTGGGCGCGGTGCGCGACGTCTCGTTCGACGTGTTTCCCGGCGAGATCCTGATCATCATGGGCCTGTCGGGCTCGGGCAAGTCGACGCTGATCCGCGCGCTGTCGCGGCTCAACGACCCGACCAGCGGCAGCGTGATGTTCGAGGGGCGCGATCTGCTCCAGGCATCCGCTGCCGAGCTGACCGAATTGCGCCGGCACAAGATGGGCATGGTGTTCCAGCATTTCGGCTTGCTGCCGCATCGCACGGTGTTGGGCAACGTGGCCTTTCCCTTGGAAGTGCGCGGCGCCCAGCGCGGCGAGCGCGAGGCGCGTGCCCGCGAGATGCTGAAGCTCGTCGGCCTCGAAGGCCGCGAGAACCGTTTCCCGCGCGAGCTTTCGGGCGGCCAGCAGCAGCGCGTGGGCATCGCGCGCTCGCTCGCGGTCGGCCCCGAGATCTGGTTTCTGGACGAGCCCTTCTCCGCGCTCGACCCGCTGATCCGCCGCGAGATGCAGGACGAGTTCCTGCGGCTCCAGAAGATGCTCAAGAAGACCATCGTCTTCATCACCCACGACTTCGACGAGGCCGTGCGGCTGGGCGACCGGATCGGCATCATGAAAGACGGCGTGATGGTGCAGTTGGCCACGCCCGAGGAAATGGTCTCGGCGCCTGCCGACGACTATGTGCGCGCCTTCACGGGCAACGCGCCGCGCGACCGCGTGATCTCGGTGGGCGCCATCGCGGTTCCCGGCCTTCTCGCCCAGGGCGCGCCGATCCCGGCTTGGCTCAAGATTGGCGAGGCGGCACAGCGCGTGCTGGGCTCGGAAGAGCCCGTGCCGGTGGTGGACGCTTCCGGCGGCATCATCGGCGCCGTCGGCCGCAGCCAGATGGTGCAGGCGCTTTATCCGGAGAACCGGGCATGAGCCAGGCGGTTCTCGGCCAGCGCGATGCGCGCGGCGCACCCATGGGGCTCGCGCTGTCGCGGCTCGGCGCCTTTCTGGCGCTGGCGCTTCTGTGCCTGCTTCTCGCCCGTCTCGTGCCCGCGCTCGACCGCTGGCCCGACGAATGGGTGGTGCCGCTGCGCGAATGGCTGACGGCGGCCTTCGCCTGGTTCGGTGCGGTGGCGAAGCCCGTCACGCGCGCGATCTCGTGGCTGCTCGCGCAGCCGCTGGCGCTTGCCGAGACCCTGCTGTTCCGCGGCGTGCGCGCTTGGGGCCTGCCACCACTGCCCTGGGTCGCCATCGTAGGCGGCGTCGCCATCCTCGCCCACTGGCTGGGCGGGGTGCGGCTCGCGGCCTTCTGCGGGATCGCCACGCTTTATCTCGCGGTGTTCGGGCTCTGGGCGGATGCCATGCAGACGCTCGCCATCGTGCTCGTGACGGTGCCGCTCGCGGCTTCGGCCGGGCTTGCGCTCGGCGTGTGGGCGACGCGCAGCCCGCGTGCGGAGAAAGTGCTCAACGGCGTGTTCGACGTGATGCAGGCGACCCCGCATCTCGCTTACCTCGCGCCCGTCGTGATCCTGTTCGGCTTCGGCCAGGTGCCGGCGATGCTGGCGACCTTCGCCTTCGCGCTGCCGCCCATGGCGCGCTGCACGGTGCTCGGCCTGCGCACGGTGCCGGCCGACATCCTGGACGCCGGGCGCATGGCCGGCTGCACGCAGCGCCAGATGCTGTGGAAGGTGGAGCTGCCCGCCGCCGGCCAGACGCTGCTGCTCGGCCTCAACCAGGTGGTGATGCAGACGCTCGCCATGGTGGTGATCGCCTCGCTGGTGGGCGCTTCGGGCCTCGGCCAGAAGCTTCTCGTCTCGCTCCAGCAGCTGCAGATCGGCAAGGCAGTGGAGCAGGGCGTGGCGATCACGCTGATAGCCCTCGTGCTCGACCGCATGACGCAGGCCGCCATGCGCCGCCCGCCGGGCGCTCCGCGCTCGGAAGGGCCGTGGCTCAAGCGCCATCCGCACCTCGCGCTCTTCTTGGGCCTTCTCGTGGTCTCGACGGCGCTCGCCTTCGTGCTGCCGCAGCTCGGCGTGCTTCCCCGCGCCTGGACGATCTCGATCGGCAGCGAGATCAACTGGGCGGTGCGCTGGGTGTCGCGCAACCTGTTCGCCTATATCAAGCCCATCCGCGACGCGATCACGGTCTGGATGCTCCTGCCCATCCGCGACTTCTACCTGGCCATGCCCTGGTCGGTGCTGATCGGCACGCTGGCGCTCGGGGGCTGGTTCCTGGGCGGCCTGCGGCTCGCGCTCCTGCCCGTCGTCTTGTTCGGCATCCTGCTCGTTTCGGGCTTCTGGACGCCGCTGATCTTCACGCTCTATCTGGTGACGGGCGCGACCCTGCTCTGCATCCTGATCGGCGTGCCGATCGGCATCTGGGCCTCGCGGCACCCCAGGGGCGCAAGGGTCGTGATGACGGTCTGCGACACGCTGCAGACCTTCCCCTCCTTCATCTACCTGATCCCCGTGATCATGCTGTTCCAGACGAGCGACCTGTCCAACGTGATCGCCATGCTCGCCTATGCCAGCGTTCCCGCCATCCGCTACACCTATCTCGGCCTCACCCAGGTGCCGCATGCGACGGTGGAGGCGGCCGTCGCCTCGGGCGCCACGCCGCGCCAGCTCCTGTGGAAGGTGCAGATGCCGGTGGCGCTGCCGCAGATCGTCCTGGGCATCAACCAGACCATCATGATGGCGCTCGCCATGGTCGCGATCACGGCCCTCATCGGCTCGCGCGATCTCGGCCAGGAAATCCTGAAGGCGCTGCCCAACGCCGAAACCGGCCGCGGGCTGCTGGCGGGGCTCGGCATCGCCTTCATCGGCATCATCGCCGACCGCTTCTTCGGCGCATGGGCCGGTCGCCGCAAAAAGGCGCTCGGCCTTGCTTGAGACACCGTTTCACCCGACATGCCTGCGTGACACCGCCAAGCGAGGCGCATCATGACCATCCAGCCCTATCCCCCGATCACCGCCGGCCCGCCCCGGCCGAGCACCATCCTGCAGCCCGGCCTGGTGCTGCTTCCGCCGGGCACGGAGCGCCACACGGTGCAGGGGCGCGGCGCGCTGCTGATCGAAGTCGAGGCGGGCGACCGCATCACCGTGCGCAACGCCGAAGGCGGCCAGCCCTGCGAGATCCTCGCCTGGGACGCCTCGGGCCAGCCCGACGCAGGCGTGCTCGGCACCCGCTCCAACAGCGACGGCTCGGGGCTGAAGGCGCTGCTGGCGGAAGGCGACGAGAGCTTGACAGCCCTTCGCCGCGGCCTGGCGCGGCGCGGCGTCGAGATGGGCAGGGCGAGTGCGGTGCGCTTCTTCTCGAGCGACACCCCGGCCGGCACGGAGGAAAGCTTCACGGCGGCACGCGACGGGGCGCTCGTGATCGCAGCCCCCGCGGACGCGATGTCGATCGAGGCGCATGACACGGCGACCCCGCTCACGGTTCTCGTCAAGCGCTCGCGCATCCGCACCAAGGGACGCTCGCGGCTGGCCGACCCGCTCGCCGACCCGGTTTCCGACCTGCGCGTCCACTCGGCCACGGCCGAGAGCTATTTCGTGAAGGCGGGCGACTACATCCAGATCATCGACGTCGACGGCCGCCAGTGCACCGACTTCCAGTGCTTCTCGGCGCGCAAGATCGATAGGGGCCGCGACCTGCCGCTCGACGTGACGACCACCCGCACGCTGATGGGGTCGAGCTACCCGATGCCGGGGCTGCACTCCAAATATTACGACCAGGACATGGACCCGCTCGTCGAGGTCGTCCAGGACACCTGCGGGCGGCACGACGCCTTCGCGCTGGCCTGTGCGGCCAAATACTACGACGACATCGGCTATCCCGGCCACCGCAACTGCTCGGAGAACTTCAACCGGGCGCTGGCCGACCGGGGCGTGAACCCGCGCACCGGCTGGATGGCGGTCAACCTCTTCTTCAACACGGCCATCGACGCGCACGGGCTGATGGTGTCCGACGAGCCCTGGTCGCGGCCGGGCGACTATGTCTTGATGCGCGCGCTTACCGATCTCGTCTGCGTGTCCTCGGCCTGCCCCGACGACACCACCGCCGCAAACGGCTGGGACCTGTCCGACATCCATGTGCGGACCTATTCCGGCCAGGAAAAATTCAGCCGCGCCGTCGCACGGCGCGTGACGCCTGACGGGGAAGCCAAAATGAGCCGCGAGTCCGCCTTCCAGACGAGCTTTGCCAAGCACACGCGTGACTTCGTGGAATATCGCGGCTTCTGGCTGCCCAACTCCTTCAGCAAGGACGGGCACCTGGCGGAATGGCGCGCCTGCCGCGAGGACGCGGTGGTGATGGACCTGTCCGCGCTGCGCAAGTTCGAGGTGACCGGCCCGGACGCGGAAGCGCTTCTGCAATACACGCTGACGCGCGACGTGAAGAAGCTCGATGTCGGCCAGGTCGTCTATTCCGCCATGTGCTACGAGCACGGCGGCATGATCGACGACGGAACGCTGTTGCGGCTGGGCCGCGACAACTTCCGCTGGATCGGTGGCGAGGACTGGGGCGGCGAGCACCTGCGCGAGACCGCCGAGAAGCTCGGGCTGAAGGTGCTCGTGCGCTCCTCCACCGACCAGATGCACAACATCGCGGTGCAGGGCCCCAAGAGCCGCGACATCCTGCGCGAGATCGTCTGGACCTCGCCCGTGCAGCCCTCGATGGACGAATTGCAATGGTTCCGCTTCGCGGTGGCCCGCATCGGAGGGGCCAACGGCATTCCGATCGTGGTCTCGCGCACGGGTTACACGGGCGAGCTCGGCTACGAGATCTGGTGCCACCCGCGCGACGCGAAGCAGGTGTTCGAGGCTGTCTGGGAGGCCGGCCAGCCGCATGGGCTGAAGCCGATGGGGCTGAAAGCGCTCGACACCGTGCGCATCGAGGCGGGGCTGGTGTTTGCCGGCTATGATTTCTCCGACGAGACCGATCCCTTCGAGGCCGGCATCGGCTTCACCGTGCCGCTGAAGTCCAAGACCGACGACTTCATCGGCCGCGAGGCACTGATCCGGCGCAAAGAGCACCCCACCCACAAGCTCGTCGGGCTGACGCTCGACGCCAACGTTCCGGTGGGCCATGGCGACGGCGTCTATGTCGGACGCGCCAAGGTGGGCGTGGTGACGAGCGGCACCCGCTCGCCCCATCTCGGCCGCGAGATCGCGCTCGCCCGCCTCGACGTGGCGCATGCGGGCCTCGGCACGGAGGTGGAGGTCGGCAAGCTCGACGGCCAGCAGAAGCGCCTGCCCGCGACCGTGGTCGCCTTCCCCCATTACGACCCGCAGAAGACCCGCCCGCGCTCGTAACGGCCCACGCCCCTCCCTCGCTTTTTCGAGCATGGGAGGGGCGTTTTCGCGCGTGCCGAGGGTGCTTTCGCGGTTCCCAACAATTCTCTTGATTTCCGCTCCCGACAGGTAAAGTCTTGCCTCTGGGGAAAAGAAAGTGAGCGCTCGGAAAGAAGACGGCGCCCGCTATGCTGGGTCATAAGGGCCCTGAAGCGGATCAAGCCGTGCCGCCGCGCTCCATGGAAATGGGGCCCCGATCATGACGGCAAGCAGCACAAACGTGTTCGTCGAGCCAGCCTCGACGGAGATGCACCGCACCATCGACTGGCGCGGTGCGTTCTGGGTGGCGAGCGGCGTGCCCGCGCTCGTTCTCTTCTCGATCGGCGGCATCGCCGGCACCACGGGCACGCTCGCCTTCGGGATCTGGACCGTGTCCATGATCCTGGGCTTCATCCAATCCTTCACCTATGCCGAGATCGCCGGCCTGTTTCCCAACAAGTCGGGCGGCGCCTCCATCTACGGCGCGACCGCCTGGCTGCGCTATTCCAAGCTGATCGCGCCCTTGTCGGTCTGGTGCAACTGGTTCGCTTGGTCGCCCGTGCTCTCGCTCGGCACGGCGATCGCGGCGAGCTACATTCTCAACGCACTCGCACCCGTGCCGCTCTTCACCGAGGCCTCGCCGGAAGTTGCGGCCTATCTCGCGGCGAATGCCGGCACGACTGCCGCGGACGCCGTCACGGCCGTGACTGCCGCCACCACGCCCGCGATCCGCAACTGGACGCTCTACAGCCATTCGCTCGGGCCGGTCTCGTTCTCGCTGAACGCCACCTTCTTCATCGGCGCGATCCTGATGCTGCTCACCTTCGCCATCCAGCATCGCGGCATCCTGTCGACCGCCAACGTGCAGAAATATATCGGGCTGCTCGTGATCATCCCCATGCTGATCGTGGGCGTGGTGCCGATCATCACCGGCCAGATCAACTGGGACAACTTCTCGCCGCTGGTGCCCCTGGCGGCAGCCTACGCGCCCGAGCCCGGCGCCTGGAACATCCCCGGCTGGACGCTGGTGCTCGGCGGCCTGTTCATCGCGGCCTGGTCGACCTACGGCTTCGAAACGGCGGTCTGCTACACCAAGGAATTCAAGAACCCGGCCACCGACACCTTCAAGGCCATCTTCTATTCCGGCCTGCTGTGCCTGCTTCTCTTCATCCTCGTGCCCTTCACCTTCCAGGGCGTGCTCGGGCTGAACGGCATGCTCGCGACCCCCATCGTGGACGGCTCGGGCGTGGCGGACGCCATGGCGCGCATGGTGGGCGGCGGCGGCTTCATCCAGGCCATCATGGTGATGCTGATGATCCTGGCGCTGATGCTGTCGATCATGACGGCCATGGCCGGCTCCTCGCGCACGCTCTACCAGGGCTCGGTGGACGGCTGGCTGCCGCGCTACCTCAGCCACACCAACGAGCACGGCGCGCCGACCCGGGCCATGTGGACCGATCTGATCGTCAACCTCGTGGTGCTGGCGATCGCTGCGGCGGATGCCACGAGCTTCTTCTTCATCCTCGCCGTGTCGAACTGCGGCTACATCATCTTCAACTTCCTCAACCTCAACGCCGGCTGGATCCACCGCATCGACAACGGCCACATCAAGCGGCCCTGGAAGGCGCCGACCTGGCTGATCGGCCTGGGCGGCGTGCTCGCCTTCGTGAATGCGGGCTTCATGGGCGCGGGCGCCAAGGTGTGGAACCCGATGGCGCTGTGGGCGGGCCTGATCACGGCTGCCCTCATCCTGCCGGTCTTCTGGTATCGGCACTACATCCAGGACGGCGGCAAGTTCCCCGACCACATGTTCCAGGATCTGGGGCTGCAGTCGGCCGACCTTTCCGTGCGCAAGGCGGGCGTGCTGCCCTATCTCGCGCTTCTCGGCGGCGTCGCCGTGGTGCTTCTGGCGAACTGGTTCTTCGTGATCTGAGCCGACGCGCCATCGAACACGAACATGCTCCGGCGGACCCCGTTCGCCGGAGCATTTTTTTGGGCTCGCGCATCACCGGGGCGCGGCAGATAGCCTCTTCCGCCGCAGCCCCCGCTTGGCTATAGCGGCCACCCTCTTACCCACACCCCGAGCGCGGCACTCCCCCCGGATGCCGCGCTTTGGTTTTTTCGTGAAGGCAGACGCGTGGCCGCACAGCATCCCGGCATCGATTTCGGCACCACCAATTCCACGATCGGCCTGTGCGGGCCGGACGGGACGCCGCGCCTGCTGGGCGTGGAAGGCGAGCACCAGACCATCCCTTCGGCGCTCTTCTTCTCGCTCGAGGACGGGCGCACCTATTTCGGGCGCGCGGCCGTGGCCGAATATGTGGATGGGGCGGAGGGCCGCTTCATGCGCGCGCTCAAATCCATCCTCGGCACCTCGCTCATGAAGGAGAAGACCCAGGTCTTCCGCGAGCGCATGGGTTTCGGCGAGGTGATCGGCCGCTTCCTGCGCAACCTGCGCGCGGGGTTGGAGGAAGACGGCGCGAGCGTGGAGCAGGCCGTGTTCGGCCGCCCCGTGCGCTTCGTGGACGAGGACGAGGTGGCCGACCGCACGGCCGAGGACCAGCTGCGCGAGGCCGCGCGGGCGGAAGGCTTCCGCCATGTGGAGTTCCAGTTCGAGCCGGTGGCGGCGGCCCTCTTCCACGAAACCACGCTGCGCGAGGAGAAGCTCGCGCTCGTGGTCGACATCGGCGGCGGCACCTCGGACTTCACGGTGGTGCGCCTCGGGCCGGAGCGTTCGGGCAACCCCGACCGGCGCGACGACATCCTGTCGTCGAGCGGCGTGCATGTGGGCGGCACGGATTTCGACCGCCTCTTCAATTTGGCTTCGGTGCAGCCGCTTCTGGGGCTCGGCTCGGAAACCGCCGACGGCAAGCGGCGCATGCCGGTCTGGCTGTTCAACGACCTCGCCACCTGGCACCGGGTGAACCTGCTCTATACGCCCAAGGTGTTGCGCGACGTGTCGGGCCTGCGCCGCGAGGCGGCAGAGCCCGAAAAGCTCGACCGTCTCGAACACGTCCTCAAGCACCGCTCGGGCCACCGCATCGCGGGTGCCGCGGAAGCCGCCAAGATCCGGCTGACCGACGAGAGCGAAACGCTGATCACGCTTCAGGAGCCCGGCCTGTCGCTTTCCGTGCCGGCCACGCGCGAAGGCTTCGAGGCGGCGACCGCCGACCTCGTGCGGCGCATCGGCAGCGCCATCGACGAGGCGCTGCGCCAGGCAGGCGTCGGGGCCGACGCCATCGAGACCGTGATCCTGACCGGCGGCGGCGCCCAGGTGCCGGCTGTCTTCCAGGCGGCGACGGGGCGTTTTCCCGGCGCCGAGATCGCCCGCTCCGACGCCTTCGGCTCGGTGGGCCTCGGCCTCGGCATCGACGCCCGGCGCCGCTTCGGCTGAGGCTCGAAGCAGCCGGCGCCTAGGGCGTTTCCCGTCGCAAAACCGCTTCACACTTTTGCCGGGAATGCTTCAGCGGATGCCCGCTTCCGCGATGGCTGCGGGCAGGCGGTCGAGCGTCCGGCCCATGCGGGCGATGATCTCGCTCACGTCGTCCTCGGTCACGATCATCGGAGGGCAGAGCGCGAGCTGGTCGCCGATGGCGCGGAAGATCAGCCCTTCCTCGTGGCCGAGCTTGGCCGCCAGCATGCCGGCGCGGCCGATGTGCTCAAAGGGCCGCTTGGTCGCCTTGTCGGCCACGAGCTCGACCGCGCCGATCAGGCCGGTGCCGCGCGCCTCGCCGACGAGAGGGTGATCGGCGAAACCGCGCAGACCTTCTTGGAGCTTGGGCCCCAAGCGGGCCGCGTTGCCCATCAGGTCGCCTTCCTCGATCACGGCGATGTTTTCCAACGCCACCGCGCAGGCCACGGGGTGGCCGGACGCCGTGAAGCCGTGGCCGAAGGTGCCGATCTTGGCCGTGTTGTCGGCGATGGCCTGGTAGATCTTGTCGGAGAAGACGATGGCCGCGAGCGGCATGTAGGACGAGGTGATCTGCTTGGACAGCGTCATGATGTCGGGCGTGAAATTGTAGGTCTCGCAGCCGAAGGGCGTGCCGAGCCGGCCAAAGCCGCAGATCACCTCGTCGGCGACGATCAGGATGTCGTTCGCGCGGCAGATGCGCTCCACCCCTTCCCAGTAGCCCGCGGGCGGCGGCATCACGCCGCCGGCCGCCATCAGGGGCTCGCCGATGAAGGCTGCGATCGTGTCCGCACCTTCTTCGGCGATCGCCGTCTCCAACTCGGCCAGCAGGCGCGCGGTGAAGGCTTCCTCGGTCTCGCCGGCCTCGCCGAAGCGCCAGAAATGCGGGCAGGACAGGTGGCGCACGGGGATTGCGGGAAGGTCGAAATCGCGGTGGTTGCCGGGCAGGCCGGTCAGGCTGCCCGAGGCGATCGTGATGCCGTGATAGCCCTT